>NZ_JASNJE010000019.1 GCF_030164465.1 Sedimentitalea xiamensis | reverse complement strand
CCGAATGATGCGTGTGGCCCGCCTCGACATGCGCCACAACACGTTGCCGAAGCTCGATTGGATGAGGTTTGCCCATGATGACCGCCCTTGCTTGTTTTCAAACAAGGAATCACGTTTCAGATCAGTTGGACACCCCGAATCCGATCAAAGGCAAACCGCTCTAGCCGAGATACCGTCTTGGCTGAGAAGCCGGTCGCGTCCGGGCCCAGTAGCGCCTTGAGTGCCGCGCCCATCTCGCCCGTAGAGATGCCCTTGAGGTACAGCCAGGGCAGCGCCGCCTCGATCGACTTCGCCTTGCGGACGTAAGGCGGGACCAGCGCCGAGCGGAATGCCACCGGCGCGCCCGTCTTGGAGCGCACCTTCGGGATCTGGACCGTGACCGGGCCGATCCCGGTCTGCACGGCGCGTTCGGGGTGGTGTCCGTTCCGAACAACCGCTGCCCGGCCCTCCGGGGTGCGATGTTTCGCAAACTCGGCCAGGAATGCGTCCAGCTCCGCCTCTACAGCCGTTTGCAGAAGCTCCCGCGCGCCCTTGCGCAGAAGATCCGTCAGCGGGTCCGACACGGTGTCTCGACCGGAAAATTCGATGATGGTAGCGTCATCCATGGTGGTGCGTCCTCGATGGTTGGGGGTTTGTTTGGCGACATCAAACCAACCAGATGCACCGCCAGCGTTCAAACCGCCCAAACACCAGATTCAGCCATAGCTCAAAATCGATCTGCGCGTTGCAGATCAGAGAGACCCGAAGCAATGGGACATCTATCTTGTTCCCACCTTTCATGGGTCTGACGCGATTATTGAGGGAGAGTTTCGCTGGGCATCGGATCGATTGAGCAAAGCACGAGCTTCGAACTTGCAGCGCAGACCAAGCACCATGCAGAAAGGTATTCGCGGGAGACAACCTGTTATACCTATTCCTGCATCTCAGATTTCTCTCGATGACGTGTATGCAGCGTTGGATGTGACGCCCCCTCACGAACCACAAGCGTAGGTCTGGCTTCCAATCTACTGCTTGAGCCTCAAATTCGCGCCCGGCCCGAGGGTGGGTGCGGAACGCGCCCGCCCTGGGGGGGGCGGGTCGGGCGTAAGATCCACATCGGCATCGACGAAGAAACACTGGAGATCCGCGCCGTGGAGATCACCGGGCGCCATATCGGTGATGCGCCGGTGCTACCCGATCTGCTCAGTCAGATTCCAGAGGACCAGGAAATCGGCAACGTTACGGCAGACGGCGCCCACGACACGCGCAAATGCCACGACGCCATCGCCGATCGGGGCGCTCATGCCGTCATTCCTCCCCGAAAGAACGCGAAGCCCTGGAAAGCCGTCACCGCTGGGGCGATGGCCCGGAACGAAGCCCTCCGCGCGGCGAAATACCTAGACCGGCAGGTTGTCGAAACGCTCCTCGATCGCCTCTTCGACCAATACGGCGTCCAGCCGGCGCATGCGCATCGGAACATCTTCGCCTTCGGCTTTCAGCTTGTACAAAACCTTGGAAAACTGCGGCTGCAAGGTCAACCTGTCAGCCGGCCCTGCGCTGACGATCATCCGTTCCAGGTTTTCGGCTTTCTTCTTCAGGTCTTCGATGGTCATGATGGATCCTCCCGGTTCTGTCGCAGGTTCTCTGTGCCCGTCAGAAGTAACAAGCGCATGATGGAATGGCATCCCGTAGCACCGCCCGCGCGCCGGATCTTGCCGACGCAAAGCCACCCACCGAAACAACCGGCGACAGTGACCTGACTATTGCATCGAATCCGGGGCCCGCGTTGACTCAGGTCAAACACCGCCGAAACCGCGGCGATCGAATCGGACAGTTGCGGGGGCTTGATACATATGCATCAATTGTTATATGTTTTCCGACAGCGACCCGAAAGCGAACGGAGACTCCCATGACACCTCACGTCAAAGCCTTTTTCGACGACGCCACCAACACGGTGTCCTACGTGGTGCGCGAACCCCAGGGCCGTGCCTGCGCGATCATCGACAGCGTTCTGGATTTCGATCACGCATCGGGGCGGACGAACACGGCCTCTGCCGATGCGATCGTGGCCTATGTGCGCGAGCAGGATCTGAACGTGGAATGGATCCTGGAGAGCCATGTCCACGCCGACCACCTGTCGGCCGCGCCCTATATTCAGGAAAAGGTCGGCGGCAAGATCGGGATCGGCGACCAGATCACCGTGGTGCAGGACACCTTTGGCAAGGTCTTCAACGAAGGCACCGAATTCCAGCGCGATGGCAGCCAGTTCGACGCCCTGTTCAAGGAAGGCGACAGCTTTCACATCGGACAGATGCGCGGTGACGTGCTGCATACGCCGGGACATACCCCGGCCTGCCTGACCTATGTGATCGGCGACGCGGCCTTTGTCGGGGATACGCTGTTCATGCCCGATTTCGGCACGGCGCGCTGTGATTTTCCCGGCGGATCGTCCGAAATGCTGTTCAGGTCGATTCAGAAGATCCTCGCCCTGCCGGACAACACCCGGATCTTCGTCGGCCATGACTACAAGGCGCCGGGCCGGGACGAATACGCCTGGGAAACCACGGTTGGCGAACAGAAAGCGTTGAACGTCCATGTCGGCCAGGGCCGCAAACTGGAAGATTTCAAGGCGATGCGCGATGCCCGCGATGCGACGCTTCCGATGCCGCGGCTGATCCTGCCGTCGCTTCAGGTCAACATGCGTGCCGGTCAGATGCCGCCCGCCGACGAGCAGGGCGATGTCTTTCTGAAACTCCCGGTCAACAAGATCTGAGCCAGAACGCGAAGCGAACACAAGGAACATACAAGAAATGCAACAGGATTGGATCTGGGGCCTGGTCGGCGGTGGGCTGATCGGCCTCGCGGGGGCGGTTTATCTGCTGGGCAACGGCCGCATCATGGGCGCCAGCGGCATCATCGGCGGGCTGGTTGACGGAAGCGGCCGCAATACGGCATGGGAACGGCTGGCGTTCCTGCTGGGCGTCGTCGTCCTGCCGATCATCCTGACGCCGCTCTACAATGTTTCGATCGCCACCCACATCACCGACAATTGGGGCGTGATCATCGCGGCCGGCCTGCTGGTCGGGGTCGGATCGCGGATCGCCAACGGCTGCACGTCCGGTCACGGTGTCTGCGGCATCTCGCGGTTCTCGCTGCGCGGGATCGTGGCCACGGTTTTCTATATTCTGGCCGGAGGCCTCGCCCTTGCGGTCTTCCGTCACGTTCTGGGGTTGATCTGATGCGCATTCTTCTGTCCTTGCTGTCCGGCAGCCTGTTCGGCGCCGGCCTGTTCGTCTCCGGAATGACCGACACCCGAAAGGTTCAGGGCTGGCTCGACGTCTTCGGCGATTGGGATCCCACCCTTGCCTTCGTGATGGGCGGAGCGATCATCCCGATGTTTTTCGCCTGGCGTTTGACCGCTGGTCGCACCCCGCTTGCCGGGGGCGCCTTCCCGGAACTGCCAAGGCCCGAACTCGACCATCGGCTGATCATCGGATCGGTGCTCTTTGGCGTCGGCTGGGGACTTGCCGGCTTGTGTCCCGGCCCGTCCGTCGCGTCGCTCAGCTATGGCGGGGCCGGAGGTCTGGTCTTCATGGCTTCCATGCTGGTTGGAATGGGCGCGGCGCCGACCATCGCACAGCATCTGGACAGGCTCGCCACGCCGGCGTAATCATCCGGCATGGAATTGCGCCCTCTCTCCCCCCGCTACAGCGTGTCGCCGCAGATTTCGGCCGAAGATGTTCCCGCGCTTGTGGGCGCGGGCATATCGCTCGTGATCTGTAACCGGCCCGACGAAGAAGTCCCGCCGAGCCACAAGGCCGACAAGATCGGCGCCGCGGTCCGGGAGGCCGGACTCCGGTTCGAAGTGCTGCCCCTGACCCATCAGACCATGACGCCGGAAAACATCGCGCGCCAGCGCGACCTGATGGACGGCGCGGACGGCCCGGTTCTCGCGTATTGCGCTTCGGGAACCCGCTGTTCGGTAATCTGGGCGCTGGGACAGGCCGCGACGCAACCGGTGGATGATATCCTCGCAAGCACCGCGGCGGCCGGCTACCAGCTTGACGGCTTGCGCCCGGCCCTGGAACAGCAATCGCAACGCTGACATCGCCCGACGTTTCCAGAACAGTCGCCGATCGGGAGCCGAGACCTGATCTCGCGGTTCCTGCAAACCGCATGGCGCAGACCCGAAGCGCAGGCGAGCGGCGCATCTGGTGCCGCCTCGGGCCGCGCATCCAAAGGTCCGAAGCTCAGTCGATGGTCAACGGCAGATCGTCGTATTCCATTTCATCCCGCGACAGCCCGGCCAGGGTTGAAATCTCCTGAGCCGCCTCATCGGGGGTCATGCCGGCAAGGGCATCGTCGGTGTCGTGTTCGACCGGAAAATCATCCAGGGAGCCGGCGGGGGCCTGTGCCTTTGCCGGCTCCGCGACGGGCGCCAGTTCGCCATCCAGGATATCCGGATCGTTCTTGAAAGACGGCTGCGCACCGATGTCCGCGGCGAATGCCTTGGGTTCGGGCGTGCTGGCCTGCCGGAGGCCAGTTTCATTCAGCCGCAAGGCCCGCAGACCATTGATCTGCCCAAGCCGGCCGGCCGCGACGCCATGGCCCGCAATCGTCACCAGCTCGGTGCGGTCCAGATGTTCCTGAACCAGGGGCAGAATGTCCCCCGGCTTCATTCTGGACAGGTCCGACAAGGACATTTTCACCGTGCAGATCACGGCCGTAAGTTCGGCTCTCGCCATCTCCACCGCCTGCCCGAGCCTTGGCCGCGACATGTCCGGCGGAACGCCGTCTTCGGCTGCCGCGATCTCTTTCGGTTCCGGGAGCATCAGGGCCACCGATCCCTGTTGCGGCCCGCCGCCGAATTCAAGCGTCAGTTCGAAAAGCCGGAACGGCTGCGTGTCCAGAACCAGCTTTGCCGCGCGGGCGCTTTCGGCCCTGGCGCCGAAGCGGTAGCCGGACAGGCATCTGATATCCAGGGGCCGGTCCGCCATCTCGGCCGCACGGGCGATCGTCGCGTCGATCAAGGGGGCCGCCAATGCGGCATCCGTCGCGGTGAACGGTCTCTCGTCCGGGGCCGCGCCGGTCAGACAGCCCATGGTCTGTTGCTGTATCAGCGACACCAGGAAGGCGCGATCCAAAGCGGCAACGCCCAATTGTCCCTGCGGTCCGTCCAGAAGGATCAACAGGCGGTCGTCCGGCAGATAGGGGTCGAGTTCGTCCTGCGGGAGCCTGGCCTGGCTCAACCCGATGACCGAAAGCGGCAGGCTGAACAGATCATCGGCGGCGCGGGCGATGGCGACGCGAAGCGCCGCCGCAGCCGACCGGCCGTTGCTGGCCGCCGAGTCGCGGCTCGCGTCCATCTTGCGCTGCAATGCTGAACTTGATCCCGGTTTCGCCATCAGCTCCGACCTGCCCCACGGGCATTGACACCCTCCGGTCTAACGCGGGCGTGGTTACAAATGTCTTTACGCATCCGGGAATTGGAGGCTCACTCCGCCGCCACGCGCACCGCCGCGGGCAGGTCGACGCGAAATGCACCGCCCCCCGTTCCGGGCAGATAGTTCACGTTTCCGTCCAGCCGCTGCATGATCTCGCGGCAGATGGCCAGACCCAGACCCGCCCCACCGGCCTTTTCCGCGCCGACACGGGCGAATTTCTCGAAGATGAAATCCTGCGCCTCGTCGGGCAAGCCGCTTCCATTGTCCAGAAAGTCGATCACCAGACCGTCGTTCAGGCACCGCACCTCGATCCGCAATTCGGGGGACTCCGCGTCGCAGTATTTCTGGGCGTTGGCGATGAGGTTGATGAAGACCTGCGCCAGCCGGTCCAGATCGGTAGTCAGTTCAATCGCCTCGTCCTGCCGGTTCCGCCTGACGGTCAGCGTATCCCCGGACCCGGCAAGCGCCGCCGATTCGGCGCGATCCAGAACGTCGGACAAAAGGCCGCTGCGCATGTTAAGGCTGACCTGTCCGCTTTCCAGAACGCTCAGGTCCAGAAGATCGTTGAGCAGCCGGGTCAGGCGCAACGCTTCACCATGGATGATCGCCGCGTAGCGCACCTGCTCTTCGGTCGCCAACCCGTCCGTGTCCCGGAGGATTTCGGAAAACGCCCGGATCGAGGTCATTGGCGTGCGCAGTTCATGGCTGACCTGGCTCAGAAACGCGTCCTTCTGCGCCGAAAGCCGGGTCAGCTTCTCGTTGGCCTCCCGCAGTTTCCGCGCGGTGCGGCTCAGTTCGGCGGATTTCGCCTCGAGCTGGCTGGAATATTCGAGCAATTGCGCGC
The DNA here is from genome assembly GCF_030164465.1 of Sedimentitalea xiamensis. Lineage (GTDB taxonomy): Bacteria > Pseudomonadota > Alphaproteobacteria > Rhodobacterales > Rhodobacteraceae > Sedimentitalea > Sedimentitalea xiamensis. The sequence continues at coordinate 77,195 of NZ_JASNJE010000019.1, read as the reverse complement.
TTTCATCCGCAACCGCCAGCAGATCCTCGACCGACACCGAAGATCCTCCGACGATCTGTCCGACCATGGCATGGGCGGTCGCGGCGCCGACCGACCCGGCCAGTTCCCGCTCCAGCTGTTCCAGAAAGGCCGGTGTCGGTTCCGGCAGATGACCGTGCACGCCCTGCCCCGCCGCCGCCCGATAAAACAGGTCCTGTGCCTGATCGGCACCGAGAATGCGCTGCGCCATGATCATCAGGTCTTCGCTTTGCGCCACCGATCCGGTCCACCCGCGCGGCCCGGCGGAATGGTCGAACACGTTCACATATTGCGCGCCCTGCAACCGTTCCAGCGGACTGGGAAAACTCGCCAGCGAAACAGCACAGAACACCGCCGCGTTCAGGGCCAGGCTCCACATCACGGAATGCACCATGGGATCCATCCCGCCGATCCCGAAAAGGGCCTGCGGGCGCAGAAAGCCAATGCCCATCAGACCGTCGGTCAGCACCGACTCTGGCATCAGCCCGCCGCCAAGGGCCGGAATCAACAGGGTGTAGACCCACAGGGCGAACCCGACCAGCAGACCGGCAAGCGCGCCGGTCCGGGTCGCCCCGCGCCAGAACAGCCCGCCGACGAGCGCCGGGAGGATCTGTGCGATCCCGGCAAAGGCGATCAGTCCGATCGACGCCAGCGCCACCCCGCCGCCGGACAGGCGGTAATAAAAATAGCCGAAAGCCATGATCGCGGCGATCGAAATGCGCCGCGACAGCAGCACCACGTTCCGCACATCCCCCGACACCGACGCGCCGCCGCCCCTGGACGACAGCCAGATCGGCATGACGATGTGATTGGAAACCATCGTCGACAGGGCCATCGCGGCCACGATCACCATCGACGTGGCAGACGAGAAACCGCCGAGGAACGACAGCATGGCCAGACCTTCGCGCCCCTGGCTCAGCGGAATGGTCAGGACGAACATGTCCGGATTTGTCCCCGCCGGCATGATACCGAGCCCAACGACGGCAATCGGCACGACGAACAGGCTCATCAGAAAGAGATAGAGCGGAAACGCCCAGGCCGCGGTGCGCAGATGACGTTCATCGTCGTTCTCGACCACCATCACCTGAAACATGCGGGGCAGACAGACAAAGGCCGCCGCCGCCAGAAAGGTGATCGTCGCCCAGCGTCCCGGATTGACCTGCCAGGCCCCTATGGAAGACGCGTCGATCATGTCCATCATCGGGGCGACGCCCCCCGCGAGGCCCCAGACGACGAACACGCCGACCGCCAGAAGGGCAACCAGCTTGACCACCGCTTCCAGCGCGACGGCCGTGACGACCCCGTGGTGGCGTTCGTTCGCATCGAGGTTCCGGGTTCCGAACAGAATGGCGAACACTGCCAGCCCGGCCGTCACCAGCAGAACGCTCTGGCCTTCGGCATAGCTCGCCCCGGAATCCGCATCCGCGAAGATCGAGAAGGACAGGGTAACGGATTGCAGTTGCAGCGCGATATAGGGCGTCACCCCGACGACCGCCAACAGGGTCACACAGATCGCCAGGGCGTTGGACTTGCCGTAGCGGGACGAGATCAGGTCGGCGATGGATGTGACCCGCTGGCTGCGCCCGATGCGCACGAGCTTGCGCAGACCCCACCACCAGCCCAGCATGACCAGCGTCGGCCCCAGATAGATGGTGACGAATTCGAGCCCCGAGCGGGCGGCGTATCCCACCGCCCCGTAAAACGTCCACGCCGTGCAATAGATCGACAGGGACAGGGTATAGACGATGGGAGAGCGCAGCCATGTGCTCTTGCCGCGGGCCGCCAGCCGGTCCGCCGCGAATGCGACGATGAACAGCAGTGCGACATAGCTCAGGCACACCACCACCAGCAGGTTCAGGGAAGTCACCTGCTGCGTCCCTTGCCAAGCGGGCTGTCGCTCCCTGTCCACAGCCGGGTGCTGAGACCGAACAGGGCGATGGTCGCGATCAGAACCAGCCAGGCTGAAAAGATATAGATCATCGCATCGGACATCGAGACCGCGCCCTCCACCGGATCGTCTCCGGGCCGCGGCACCGGCCACAGCAGGGGAACCGCCAGCAGCAGGGCGCCGAACAGCGGCAACAGGCGTGCCGCATCCATCAGCCGGCGCCGGCGATAACTCTGGCGTTGCAGGAACACCGCGGGCGCGCTGCGTCCGTTCAGATCCGGGCCGTCCGCCGGATCGGTCACGGGCGCGATGCCTGCGCCAGAAGATCCCGAACCGCCGTCACGACCTCGGCATTGGAAAACGGCTTGGTCATGAACCGGCTCACACCGGCCTTTTCGGCCATGTCGCGATCCCGCGATTGTCCGCGCGCCGTCAACATCAGCACCGGAAGCTCGGCGAATTCCGGAATGCCGCGCACGTCGCGCAACACGTCCATGCCGCTTTTGCCGGGCAGCATCAGGTCCAGGATCACCAGATCGGGCTTTGCCGCCTCGATCACCTGAACCGCGTCGGTTCCGTCGCAATGAGTGTCCACCCGCCATCCGTCCCGCGTCAGCAGGAAACGGATCGCCTCAATGATGTTCGGCTCGTCCTCGATCAGCAGCACATGTCGGCTCATCCAAGCCCTTCTCCCCCGGTGCGCGATTTGGCGGCGCACCATTATTGCTTTTCGTCAGCTTAACCCTGCGATCACGGAGCTGTCAAAACCCTTCGTTCAGGATGGACGGTTCCCGTCTGGCGCGGCAATCTCCCCTTGGGCAGACGCGGCAACTGCTGCCCACCGGCTGCACGTCCTGATCCGGCGGCGCGCCGCCCTTCACCGGCAGGATCAGCATGGTGGACTGGAACAGAGGGTCCGCATCGAACACCGGCCGAGACACCGGCTGCGCCACCGCAAGGCAATCGAACAGCATCGCCGACCGCCCAAGCTGCGACACCCGCCGCCTGATCGGAACCATTGGCCGGGTGAAGGCCGCGAACACCGGCCAGAGCGGACAGGACGCGCCGAACCTCGGCAAGGCAAACCCGTCGATCTGCTTGCGATACACGATACTGCCCGAGGCATCGCAGACGACAAGCCCGACCTCGCCCGCCAGAACGCCTTGCGGCATGGTGGCCAGCCGCCGGAAGACCGCGGCCAGGTCGACGTCAAACTCCGCGGCCAGCGCGAGCGGATCCTGCCCGAGGCGCGTCAACGCCGCGCGAAATGCCGCCAGCGGCATCGACCTGGCGTCCGCCGCGTAGCGCGTCAGGACCGCGCGGCCGATCATGCGCGCCGCGCGCGACGTCAGTTCCGGTGCATTCTCGACCAGTTCGTCAGGTTCCGCGCCGGTCTTTTCAATGGCCTCGAAGAAATGGCCCTGCCCGGCGACGAAGGCTTCGACCTCTTCCTGCGGCGCCCCACGGCGATCCTCCGTCTCGCCGCTTTCGTCGAGATAGGCGACCAGCGCCTTGCTGCTCTCGGCCAGACGCAGGCTGTCTTCGTTCAGGTTCCGGTGAAAACGATCGCGCCATTCCTCTTCCAGTTCGCCGGTTTCGGCCAGGATCGACGCGGTGGAGCGGATTGCCGTCGCAGTCGACAGCACTTCATGCAGCGACGCGGCGAGATGCGGATCGTGGGTCAGGCGATCGGACAGGGTTTCGACAGTGCGTTCCAGCGAGGCGATACGCCGGTGGTTGGCGGCAAGGACCTCCGCCCACCCCGGAAACCGCCCCGCGAATTCATCGACACGGTCGATTTCGGCAGCGACGGCGCCCGCATCCGCGGCAGCTTCCCGCAGGGTCGCGATCAGGGCCGCCTCCGCGCCCTGGGTCAGCATCGACAGTTCGACACCCAGCACTTCGGCGATGTTCAGCAGCAGCTTGCCGCCGATTCTGCGGCGGTTGTGTTCGATGAGGTTGAGGTAGGACGCGGAAATTCCCACCTGCCGTGCAAGATCCGCCTGCCTTAAACCTGCGATTGAGCGCCGTTCCCGTATGCGGCTGCCGGTGAGCGTGTCGCGCGCCATGTCGGACCAATCCCCTTTTCACCGGCTTATCAACGGCTTTCTGCGATGCAACATAATCATATTTACAGAAGCGCATTCCGGTCTGTGTATTTATTTACAGAATTATTGTGCTTTTCAAGGGAGTTATTGCGAAATTTTCCAGCCCCTCTCAATAATGATTTTGCACAATAGTGCTCGTGCCGTGCGGGAAGAGGAACCGCACCGCACCTTTCACGAAACGGGAGGGAATAAATGTCCAAGTCGAACTTTACACGCCGCGGGTTGCTCAAGACCGGCGCCGTTGGCAGTGCAGGCATCGCGTTGCCCACGATCTTCACAGCCGGCTCGGCGTCCGCGTTCACCAACGCGCCCACCGGCGGTTCGGTCACGCTGGGCTTCAACGTGCCTCAGACCGGCCCCTACGCAGACGAAGGCGCCGATGAGCTGCGCGCCTACGAACTGGCGGTCGAGCATCTGAACGGCGGCGGCGACGGCGGCATGTTGAGCACCTTCAGTTCCAAGGTTCTGGACGGCACCGGCATCCTGGGCAAGAAGGTCGAGTTCGTCACCGGAGACACCCAGACCAAGTCCGACGCCGCCCGCGCCAGCGCCAAGTCGATGATCGAAAAGGACGGCGCGGTGATGATCACCGGCGGTTCCTCTTCGGGCGTCGCCGTGGCCGTTCAGGGCCTCTGCCAGGAAGCCGGCGTCATCTTCATGGCCGGCCTCACCCATTCCAACGACACCACGGGCAAGGACAAGAAGGCCAACGGTTTCCGCCACTTCTTCAATGCCTACATGTCAGGCGCGGCCCTCGCGCCGGTGCTGCGCAGCCTTTATGGTGACGACCGCCGCGCCTACCACCTGACCGCGGATTACACCTGGGGCTGGACGCAGCAGGAATCGATCCAGGCCGCGACCGAAGCCCTGGGTTGGGAAACCGTCGAGAACGTGCTCACCCCGCTCGCCGCGACCGATTTCTCCTCGTATATCGCGCCGGTTCTGAACTCCGGTGCCGACGTTCTGGTTCTGAACCACTACGGCGGGAACATGGTCAACTCGCTGACCAACGCAGTTCAGTTCGGCCTGCGCGAAAAGCAGGTGAACGGCAAGAACTTCGAGATCGTCGTGCCGCTCTATTCCGAGCTGATGGCCAAGGGCGCAGGCGCCAACATCAAGGGCATCGTCGGCTCGCAGAACTGGGACTGGAAACTCGAGAACCAGATGGGATCGCGCTACACGGGCACCAACGCCTTCGTGAAATCCTTTGGCGAAAAATACGGCTTCCCGCCGTCCCAGGCCGCGCAGACCTGCTATGCGCAGGCGCTGCTTTACGCCGATGCCGTGACCCGCGCGGGCAGCTTCGACCCCTGCGCCGTGGTCGAAGCGCTCGAAGGGTTCGAGTTCGACGGTCTCGGCAACGGGCCGACGCTCTATCGCGCCGACGATCACCAGTGCTTCAAGGACGTGCTGGTCGTGCGCGGGGCTGAAAACCCGAGCAACGAGTTCGATCTCGTTGAAATCGTCGAGGTCACTCCGGCCGAGCAGGTCACCTATGCGCCGGACCACCCGATGTTCGCCGGCGGCGACCTGGGGTCCTGCAACCCCGGAGCCTGATCCGCAAACCCGGTCGACCGCGCGAGGCGCGGTCGACCATGCCGTCTGACACGCAACAGATGCCAGCCCGGACCAACAGGTGGGGACAATGGACGCAATCATCCTGCAAATTCTGAACGGCCTGGACAAGGGATCGGCCTATGCGCTGATCGCCCTGGGGCTGACCCTGATCTTCGGCACGTTGGGCGTGGTCAACTTCGCCCACGGCGCCCTGTTCATGATCGGCGCGTTCTGCGCCGTGACCCTGAACAAGATCCTGACCCTCGGCTATATCACCATAGACGAAACCCAGAAGGACTTTCTCGGCAATCCGCTGAAGGTGGAAAACACCTATGTCGAGACCTGGTTCGGCCCGGAACTGGGCGCGGCCATCATCGACTGGTCGGTCCCTCTCGCGATCCTGTTCGCGATCCCGGTGATGGTCGCCATCGGCTTCATCATGGAACGCGGCCTGATCAAGCATTTCTACAACCGGCCCCACGCCGACCAGATCCTGGTGACGTTCGGCCTGGCCATCGTCCTGCAAGAGATCATCAAGTATTTCTATGGCGCCAACCCGATCCCGACCGGCGCGCCGGAGGTCTTTCGCGGGTCGCTGGATTTCGGAGTGCTGCTGGGTTTTGATCCCAACGTGATCATCTATCCCTACTGGCGCCTGGTCTATTTCCTGTTCGCAGCCGCCATCATCGGCGCCGTTTTCGCGTTCCTCCAGTTCACCACCTTCGGCATGGTGGTGCGCGCGGGGATGGCCGACCGCGAGACCGTCGGCCTGCTCGGCATCAACATCGACCGCCGCTTCACCATCATGTTCGGCATCGCCGCCGCCGTCGCGGGGCTGGCGGGCGTGATGTATGCGCCGATCAACTCGCCGAACTATCACATGGGCATGGATTTCCTCGTGCTGTCCTTCGTCGTCGTGGTCGTCGGCGGCATGGGCAGCCTGCCGGGCGCGGTGCTGGCCGGTTTCCTGCTGGGCATTCTGGAAAGCTTCGCCTCGATGAACGAGGTGAAAAGCCTGCTGCCCGGCATCGACCAGATCATCATCTACCTGGTCGCAATCATCATTCTGCTCACCCGCCCGCGCGGCCTGATGGGCCGCAAAGGCGTGATGGAGGAATAATCCGATGCTCGGACTCGACAAGCGTGACGCCACCCTGCTGATCATCGTCACCCTGCTGACCATGTTCGCCCCCTTCATCCTGAACCCGTTTCCGGAGGGATCGGCCATGGCGCAATTCAACGCCGGCTATCCCGACCTGATGCAGCGGTTCGTGATCTTCGGGATCTTCGCCGTCGGGTTCAATATCCTGTTCGGCCTGACCGGTTATCTGTCCTTCGGCCATGCCGCATTCCTGGGCGTCGGGTCCTATTCCGCGGTCTGGATGTTCAAGCTGCTGAGCATGAACGTGGTCCCGGCGATCATCCTGGCGGTCATCGTCTCCGGCCTTTTCGCGCTGGTCATCGGCTATGTCAGCCTGCGCCGCTCGGGGATCTATTTCTCGATCCTGACGCTGGCCTTCGCCCAGATGTCCTTTGCCCTGGCCTATTCGGTGCTGACGCCGATCACCAATGGCGAAACCGGGCTGCAGGTCTATAACGACGATCCGCAATACCTGATGGGGCCGGACAGCCCGACCGTGACGAACCTGTTCGGTCTCGAAATGCGTTCCACCTACACGCTGGACATGGGGCCATGGTCCTTTGACTTCAACGCGGGCTACTACATGTGCGCGCTGTTCATGCTGGCGGCTGTCTACCTGTCCATCCGTATCTTCCGGTCGCCCTTCGGTCTGATGCTGAAGGCGGTGAAGTCCAACCAGCAGCGAATGAACTTCACCGGGTTGAACACCCGTCCCTACACACTGGCGGCCTTTGTCATCTCGGGCATGTATGCCGGGCTGGCCGGGGGGCTGATGGCCTCCATGGACCCGCTGGCCGGGGCCGAGCGCATGCAGTGGACCGCCAGCGGCGAGGTGGTTCTTATGACCATCCTCGGCGGCGCCGGCACGCTGATCGGGCCGATCCTGGGCGCCGGGTTCATCAAATACTTCGAAAACATCTTTTCCAAGATCAACGATTCCGTGCTGCACCAGTGGTTCGCCTTCATGCCGGACGGGCTGGAAGACTTCATGGTCTTCATCATCCACCCGTTCATCGGCAAGGGCTGGCATCTGACCCTGGGCATCCTGTTCATGCTGGTGGTGATCTTCCTGCCCGGCGGGCTGGTCGAAGGCGGCCAGCGGATCGCGGCCTGGCTCCGCAGCAAGACCCCCGGAGCCAAGGACGAGACCACAAAATCCACAGAGCCTGCGGAATAGGGAGACAGTCGCATGGGAATCCTTGAAGTCAAAGGCGTGAACAAGCGCTTCGGTGGGTTGCAGGCCCTTGGAAACGTGAACCTGTCGGTGAAAGAAAACACCGTGCATGCCATCATCGGCCCCAACGGCGCCGGCAAGTCCACGCTTTTGAACTGTCTCGTCGGCAAGCTGATCCCGGACACCGGCAGCGTCATGTTCGACGGCCAGTCGGTGCTTGGACGCGCGCCATACGAAATCAACCAGATGGGTATTTCCCGCGTCTTCCAGACACCGGAAATCTTCGGGGATCTCACGGTCATGGAAAACATGATGATCCCCTGTTTCGCCAAGCGCGACGGGGCGTTCGAACTGAATGCGATAACCTCGATCCCGTCCCAGAAGGACGTGGTCGAAAAGGCCGAAGCGATGCTTGTCGACATGAAAATGATCGACAAGCGCGACATGCATGCCGCGGCGATGTCCCGCGGCGACAAGCGGCGGCTGGAAATCGGCATGTGCCTGTCCCAGGAACCGCGCCTGCTGCTGCTGGACGAACCGACCGCCGGGATGGCGCGGGCCGACACCAACAACACCATCGATCTCCTGAAACAGATCAAGGAAGACCGCGATATCACCATCGCGATCATCGAGCACGACATGCATGTTGTGTTTTCGCTGGCCGACAGGATCACGGTTCTGGCGCAGGGCACGCCGCTGGTCGAAGACGACCCGCAGAACATCAAGGGTAACCCCAAGGTGCGCGAAGCGTATCTGGGCGAAAGCGCGTAAGGGAGAGGACCATGAACGTCAAACCGGACTTTTCCAAGAACGCCAACATGGCGACCACCGCACCGGCGTTTCTGTCGGTTTGGGACGTGCATGCCTATTATGGCGAAAGCTATATCGTTCAGGGCATCAGCTTCAACGTGCACGAAGGCGAGATTCTCGCCCTCCTTGGGCGCAACGGGGCCGGCAAGACATCGACCCTGCGCTCTATCGCCCGGCTGGGCAACCCGCAGGTGAAGCACGGCGAGATCTGGCTCGATCACCAGCCTTTGCACAACATGACCAGCTACGAGGCCGCGACTGTCGGACTGGGCCTTGTCCCGGAAGACCGCCGCATCTTCGCCGGGCTCACGGTCGAGGAAAACCTGAAGCTGGCGCAGATCGCCCCGCCCGTGGGCTGGTCCATCGAACGGCTCTACGAACTTTTCCCGCGCCTGGGCGAACGCCGCAACCAGGAAGGCGTGACCCTGTCCGGTGGAGAACAGCAGATGCTGGCCATTGCGCGGGCTCTGGCCCGCGACATCAAGGTATTGCTGCTGGATGAACCCTATGAAGGTTTGGCCCCGGTCATCGTGGATGAGATCGAAAAGACGCTGATCCACATCAAGGAACAGGGCATGACCACCGTCATCGTGGAACAGAACGCCGTGCGCGCGCTGGAACTGGCGGACCGCGCGGTTATCCTGGACACCGGCGGCATCGTGTTCGACGGGTCCGCCGCCGAGGTTCTCGGAAACGCGGATCTTAGGGCCGAATATCTGGCGATCTGACCGGGCGCGGGGCGACTGCTGCAAGAGTGGATGCGAAGCCAGCCAAAATGGAACCGGCCTCGCCGCCGCTACCCCAGAAAGGCCGGAGCATCGGGAGGCCATTTCAGACATCCGGCTTTTTAATCGTTTTCGAGTATCGATCCTTTGTCGAAAACGTCCGGCTTCAGGAATCGTTAACCCGGATTGAAATATCATGATGCTCGGGTGAGGGCTCCGGACAGTAGTTGGAGCTATCGAATGAACTTTCCTATCGCTTTGCCTGCCTTGGCCCCGCAGCCGACCGGGCATCCGGCATCACTGCCGCCGACGCCGCCAGAACCCGCCTCCGATCAGAAAATCGCGCAACCGGCAGCCGGGTCCGGTTCTGCCGAGACGCACCAGCGCGACCATGCCGCGCAGAAGGAACAGAAAACGGCCCCGCCTTCGGCCATTCAGATCAAGATCATGGAGATCCTGGAACAACAGGCCAAGGAAATGGCGGAAAACGCCGAATCCGCGTCCGAGTGACCCGACGCTATTGCGCGGTCCAGCCACCGTCGACCGGAATCGCCGCCCCGGTGATATTGTGCGCCACCGGGTTGCACAGCCAGAGCGCCAGAGCGCCGATTTCCGACGGGTCCGACCCGCGCAGGCTGGGCTGCTTTTCCTTCATCAGATCCGCGATCGCCGCATCCCTGTCTCCGCCGAAGGACGCCAGCCGTTCCTCGATCTGCGGTTCGATGATGGCGGTATTGGTCCAGCCGGGGCAGATGCAATTCACGGTCACGCCGCCTTTCCGGCTGTCGCCCTGCGCCGCATATTCCAGCGCCGCGACCTTGCTCAACCCGATCAGGCCATGCTTGGCGGCGACATAGGGCGCCTTGAACTTGCTGGCGACCAGACCGTGCACTGAAGAGATGTTGATGACCCGGCCATAGCCGCGTTCGGCCATCGCCGGCATGGCGGCCTGCATCGTGTGAAAGGCCGCGCTCAGATTGATCGCAAGAATTGAATCCCAGGTCTGCGCCGGCATGTCGGCCAGGGGCGCGGTATGCTGAATGCCGGCGTTGTTCACCAGGATATCGGCCCCACCCCAGGCATCAACGGCGGACATCAGTTCCGCGATGCGATCCGGATTTCGCAAGTCGCCGTGAAAGAATTCGGCCTGCGGCGCGCCGGCCTTTCGCAGGTCCTTGCAGGCTTCCTCGATCTGCATGTCCCCGGCGATGCCATGCACCGCGATCCGCGCGCCCGCCCCGGCCAGCGCCCGTGCGATGGCCAGACCGATTCCCTGAACCGATCCCGTGACCAGCGCGGTTTTTCCCGTCAGATCCGTCATGTATCTTCCTCCAGCATCCGGCGCAGTTCCGTCTTCAGAACCTTGCCATAATTGTTCTTCGGCAGGTCGGGCAGCCGCAAATACTTCTTTGGCCGCTTGAACCGTGCGATGTTGTCGATGCACAGCGCATCCAGTTCCCCCGGATCGGCATCGCCCACCACGAAGGCCACGACGATCTCGCCCCAATCCGGATGCGGATGCCCGACGACCGACACCTCGCGCACGCCCGGATGAGTCAGAAGCACCTCTTCCACCTCGCGGGGGTAGACGTTGGAGCCGCCGGTGATGATCATGTCCTTGGAACGGTCCTGCATGGTGACATAGCCGTCTTCGTCCATGAACCCCATGTCGCCGGTCATCAGCCACCCGCCTTTCAGCGCCTTCGCCGTGGCCTCCGGATCCTGCCAGTAGCCCGGCATCACCACGTCGCCGCGCACCATGATTTCGCCCGGCTCGCCCTGTGCGGTCCATGCGCCGTCCGGTCCGCCGATCCTGACCTCGACCGGCGCCTGTGCCCGACCGACGCTGGCAAGCCGCTGTTTCCAGCGCGGATGGGCGCGGTCGCAAACGTCGTGGCGGGACAGTGCGGAAATGCCCATCGGACATTCCCCCTGCCCGTAGATCTGAACGAAGACCGGGCCGAAATGCGCGACCGCCTCGATGATGTCGGCGCCATACATCGGCCCGCCGCCATAGACCACCGTCCGCAAACCTTCGCCGGTTTCCCCGGACCGTTTCGCCGCTTCGGTCATGCGCTTCACCATCGTCGGTGCCGCGAACATCTGCGCATTGCCGAAGTGGCGCGCGAGATCGAAGATTTCCGCCTCGTCAAAGCCGCCCGATTCAGGGCAGACATGGCGCGCCCCGACCAACACGTGAACAATGTTGTAGATCCCCGCCCCGTGGCTCATCGGAGCGGCATAGATCGCCGCGTCTTCGGCATGGACCGCATCCACATCGACCGGGTAGGCCAGCGACATCGCGATCAGCATGCGGTTGGTGATCATCACGCCCTTGGGGCGACCGGTCGTTCCGGACGTGTAGAACAACCAGGCCAGATCGTCCGCCGCCCTTTCCACCGGTTCCGGCAGCGGGTCGCATTGCTGGATCGCCCTGTAGTCCGCGCCATCCACGAGAAGCGTTTCCATCCCGGAGTCGACCTCCAGCAGCGTTTCGAACAACCCTTCGGAGGCAAAGGTCAGCCTGGCCTCCGCATTGCCGATGATGAACGCTGCTTCGCGGCCATGCAGCTTGGCATTGATCGGCACCGCGACGGCACCGGCATACCAGATCCCGTATTGTACGATCAGGTAGTCGGGGCAATTCTTCATGAAGATCGCAACGCGGTCTCCGGGCGCGATACCCCGTCCGGCGAGCCAGCCGGCCACCTCTGCGGCCCGGCGATGGAATGTGGCATAATCCGCGACCATCAGACGCCCGAGGAACAGGGCGGGGCGGTCCGGGTGCGCCGTCGCCTGCCGAAACAGCCAATTTCCCAGATTCATGCCTTGGTCCCTTCCAGAATGCTGGCATAGTTCGCCACGCCCGATCCGCCCATGTTGAACACCAGCCCCAGTTCCGCCCCCGGATGCTGCATCGCGTCCGCCTGACCCAGCACCTGCCGCGCCACGAGCGTGTGCATCGACACGCCGGACGCGCCGACCGGGTGCCCCTTGGCTTTCAACCCGCCGCTCAGGTTCACCGGCAGGCGCCCGCCCGCATGCACGACACCGCCTTTCAGCAGATTGGCGGCATGTCCATGCGCGGCCAGGCCCATCGCTTCGTAGATCATCAGCTCGGCAATCGTGAAACAGTCATGCACTTCGGCGACATCGATGTCCGAAACGGTGATCGACGCCCGGTCATACGCGGTATGGATGGCGCGGCGCGGTCCTTCGAAGGCCAGCAGATCGCGTCTCGACATCGGCAACAGATCGTTCACCTGCGCCACCCCGCGCAAGTGAACCGCCTTGGCCACATCGCCAAGCCTGTCCTCCGCCACCAGCACCAGGGCAGCGGCGCCATCGCTGACCAGCGAGCAATCCGTTTTCTTCAGGGGCGCGGCGATGATCGGGTTGCGGTCCGAAACGCTGGCGCAGAACTCTTCATCCATCGGTTTCTGCAACTGCGCCAGCGGGTTGTTGACGGAATTGCCATGGTTCTTCGCGGCGATCCGGGCAAGCGCGCGGCTCTGATCCCCATAGCGATCGAAATAGGCCTGCGCGAATTGCGCGAACACACCGGGAAAGGACAGGCCCGCCTCTTCCTTCTGATAGGCCGCATGCCCCAGGGCGGCGGCGACCTCCGCATTGGCGAGATGGGTCATCTTCTCGACCCCGATCACAAGGGCGACCCTGGCTTCGCCGGCCAGGATCGCCTGACGGGCGGCAAACACCGCGGCAGAACCGGAGGCGCAGGCGTTTTCCAACCGCGTCGCGGGCTTGAACCGCAGGTCCGGATCGATCTGAAGCGCCAGCGAGGACGGGAATCCGTCGGCCACCAGCCCTCCGTTGAAATGGCCGATCCAGATGCCGTCCACGTCCGCGCCGCTCAGGCCTGCGTCGGCCAGGGCTTCGCGACCGGCGGACACGATCAGATCCTCCAGCCCCTGATCCGCGAGTTTGCCGAATTTCGTGTGGCCCCAGCCTGCGATATAGGTCATGTCGGAATCTCCTCCTGTTGAGCGGATCCTATCGTCCGCCGGCACGGCTCTTCAATTCCGTAGAAATACCCGACACAATCACACCATGAGCGACGTCGCATTCGAACATGCCCCGATTGGCCTGGCGGAACTGGAAAACCGCGTCATACGGCGATGCAACGCCGAATTCGCCACGAGCTTTGGCGGGCAGACCGGCGAATTTGCCAACATGCCGATCGTGTCGCTCTATCCCAGCCAGGCGGAATTCGACCGGATCGGCACGCGCGGCCTGATCGTTCTGCAAAAGACCGGCCGCTACATGGACGAACGGATCATGCGGCGCCTGTCCGGCGATCTGTTCTGGTGCCGCGTCCGGGGTCAGTCCCTGACGCCGGAAGACCCGTTTCGTCACGGGATCTGGTCCTTTGCCGACATGTCTGCCGAACGGCCCGTCGTGACGTTGACGCCACGCGAACGGGAAGTCGCCATGCTGACCTGCCGCGGCCGCTCCGCGAAGGAAATCGGGATCGAACTGGAATTGTCGCCCCGGACCGTGGAAACCCATCGCGCCCGGCTCCTGGACAAATTCCAGGCCCGGAAACTGGCGGAACTGGTTTCCAAATTGTCCGGAATGCCGTTTTGATCCCGACAACTCTGGAAATTCGCCGGGTTTGCCGCCATGGTGAGCCGACCCAAGGGCGCTTTTCACGGCAGAAACCATCGCCTATAAGCGCCGTCAGGAAAATCCCGCAACACAGACGGGCAATGCAGAACCGGTCGAGGACAACATGACAGACACCAAACACGAGTCGGACGTGGCATTCATCAGAGCTCTGGCCGAATTGCTGCGGGAAAACGACCTCACGGAATTGCAGGTGAAGCGCGACTATGGCGAGGACGACAGCCTGAACGTGCGCGTCAGCCGGGCCGCCCCCGCGGCGGCCGTCGTCGCCCCCGCGCCGGCGCCGGCCGCCGTATCCGCGGCCCCGGCACCCGTGGCCGCCGCAGCGCCGACCGGCAACAGCGACGATCCCGCCAGCCATCCCGGAGCCGTGCTGTCGCCGATGGTCGGCACCGTCTACATGCAGCCCGAACCGGATGCGCCCGCCTTCATGACCGTCGGCGCGAGCGTTTCCGAAGGCGACACCCTGCTGATCGTGGAAGCCATGAAGACGATGAACCATATTCCCGCCCCCAGGTCCGGGATCGTGAAACGCATCCTCGTCGAGGACGGCGCGGCAGTGGAATACGGCACCCCGTTGGTCATCATCGAATAAGGCAATCCCATGTTTGAAAAAATCCTGATTGCCAACCGCGGCGAGATCGCCTTGCGCGTGGTGCGGGCCGCGCGCGAGATGGGGATCGCCACGGTCGCCGTGCATTCCACGGCGGACAGCGACGCGATGCATGTGCGCATGGCAGATGAAAGCATCTGCATCGGCCCGCCTCCCAGCCCGCAGAGCTATCTGTCCATTCCGGCGATCATCTCCGCCTGTGAAATCACCGGGGCGCAGGCGATCCATCCCGGCTATGGCTTCCTGTCGGAAAACGCCAATTTCGTGCAGGTGGTCGAAGATCATGGCCTGACCTTCATCGGCCCCACCGCCGAACACATCCGCATCATGGGCGACAAGATCACCGCCAAGGACACCATGAAGGCGCTCGGCGTGCCCTGCGTGCCCGGCAGCGACGGCGGTGTGCCCGATCTCGCTACAGCGAAACGGATCGGCGAAGAAATCGGCTATCCGGTGATCATCAAGGCCACCGCCGGCGGCGGCGGCAAGGGCATGAAAGTGGCCCAGAGCGCGGCAGACATGGAACGCGCGTTCCAGACAGCCCGCGCCGAAGGCAAGAGCAACTTCGGCAATGACGAGGTCTACATCGAAAAATACCTGACCACGCCGCGCCACATCGAAATCCAGGTCTTCGGCGACGGCAGGGGCCAGGCGGTGCATCTGGGCGAACGCGACTGTTCGTTGCAGCGCCGGCACCAGAAAGTGTTCGAGGAAGCGCCCGGTCCGGTGATCACCGCGCAGGAGCGCGCGCAGATCGGCAAGGTCTGCGCCGATGCCGTGGCCAAGATCAACTACATCGGGGCCGGCACGATCGAGTTCCTGTATGAGGATGGCGAATTCTACTTCATCGAGATGAACACCCGCCTGCAGGTCGAACACCCGGTGACCGAAGCCATCTTCGGCGTCGATCTGGTGCGCGAACAGATCCGGGTGGCCGAAGGCCTGCCGATGTCCTTTACGCAGGACGATCTTTCGATCAATGGTCACGCGATCGAAGTTCGGATCAACGCCGAGAAACTGCCGAACTTTTCCCCCTGCCCCGGCCGGATCACCCAGTATCATGCGCCGGGCGGTCTTGGCGTCAGGATGGATTCCGCGCTTTACGACGGCTATTCGATCCCGCCCTATTACGACAGCCTGATCGGCAAGCTGATCGTGCATGGCCGCGACCGGCCCGAGGCGCTTGCGCGTCTCAACCGGGCGCTGGGAGAGTTGATCGTCGACGGGGTCGATACCACCGTTCCGCTGTTCCACGCGCTTCTCAAAGAACCGGACATCCAGAACGGAAGCTATAACATTCACTGGCTGGAACACTGGTTGGAAACCCATCTGGCCGACGGATAGGCCGGGCGGAATCGCATGGCCTTGACCCCGGAACTGCTGTTGCAAGGCTATGCCATCGGCATTTTCCCGATGGCGGAACATCGCAACGACGCCGAAATCTTCTGGGTCGATCCGAAGCGCCGGGGCATCATTCCCCTGGATGGGTTCCGGCTGTCGCGCTCGCTCCGGCGGCGTCTCAGGAATTGCGGTTTCCGCGTCACGATCGACACCGAATTCCCCGGTGTGGTCGATGGGTGCGCAGATCGCGCCGAAACCTGGATCAGCACCGAAATCCGCCAGCATTACCTGTCGCTGTTTCACGCTGGACACGCCCATTCGCTGGAGATCTGGGAGGGCGACGACCTGGTCGGCGGCGTCTACGGTGTCGCCATCGGGGCGGCGTTTTTCGGCGAGAGCATGTTCTCGCGCCGCAGGGATGCGTCGAAAATCGCGCTCGCCTATCTCGTGGATCGTCTGAAGATGGCCGGGTTTCGACTGTTCGACACGCAGTTCCTGACCGCCCATCTCGCTTCGCTGGGCGCGGTCGAAATCACCCGCGCCGAATACCACCGCCGCCTGAGTTCCGCCATCGAGGCGCAGGCCGATTTCACCGGCCACCGGATACCGTCACCTCAGGAAGTTATACAGCGCAACACCCAGACATCGTAGCGGCTGTGATCCAGGGCGTTCAAGGCCGGGGAGGACGCGATCATCCATCCCTGAAACCGCACCTCTGTCTGGCCGGTGTCAAGTATCGTCAGGAAAGCGAACGCGTCCCCGGACGGGTTGTCGGCCGGATATCGGCAATCCGCCAGGTCGATGGTCAGGCCGAACAGTTCGGCGCGCCCGCCCTGCGGAACCTCGATGTCCTGCGTCTGCCCGTTTACCTTGTCCAGACCGCGCAGCACCGCTCCCCGCCCGGACACCGCCCGGTCCTGCGCCGTGGCGGAAAGCGACAACGTCAGGACGAATGCGGCCGAAACGATTGCCCGGATCACTCCGCGTCTCCGCTGCCGGCAACGAATTTGATCAACAGGGAAATCAGGCTCACGGCACCCTGCGTGTCCTCGATTTCGGCGCCGGGATCGAAGAAGAAGGGCGACCCGCCCGGCACGATCTCGACAAAATTTCCGCCCAGCAGCCCTTCGGAGGCCACGACGACCGCGCTGTCGTCCGGCACTTCAATACCATTCTGCACGGAGAAACTGGTGTCCGCACGGTAGGTTTCGGGGTTCAGCTCGACCTTCGTCACCGTCCCGATCTTGACGCCGGCCATACGCACGTCCGTCCCGACGCCGACGCCCTCAAGCGACCGGAAGCTGGCGTTCAGCTGATAGCCGTTGCCGCCGGTGGAAAAGCCGGTCGCCTGGCCGGCATAGATGGCGAAGGCCAGCGCGCCGGCAAGAACGACGCCGCCGACCAGGACTTCGGTGGTATTGTGCGACATGGTGCGCTCCGTCGATCAGGCGTCCTATTCGGGCGTCCATGCCTCGTAATCCCGGCGCGGCGCCGGTTGCGCCTGCCGGATCGACCCCGACGGCGCATAGGCCATAACCGTGCCGGTCAGGTTCTCCTGATGCGGTTTTTCCCAGGCGTTGTGCGGCAGTGGTCTGTCGGTCGGAGGTTCGTCCCAGGTGCGGTGCAGCCATCCGTGCCAGTCCGGATTGATCCTGCTCGCTTCGATCTCGCCATTGAAGATGACCCAGCGTTTGCTGTCATCCGCGTTGGAATAATAGATGTTGCCCTGATCGTCTTCACCGACCTTCCGACCCTTGCGCCAGGTGAAAATCTGCGTGTTCAGGGTCTGCCCGTTCCACCAGGTCACGGCGCGCAATAAGGAATTCAGGATGCCCATGGAAATCTCCGCGTTGTTGCCCCTGATATGACCGATCCTGCCGCCAAGGTCCAGTGACAAGGCCGCGCAGGACGCGGACCGGCGTCATCCCGGCAAGAGCGCCGTGACCTCGATTTCTATTTTATAGCTGGGATCGATGAGACCGCATTCGATCATTGTCGCCGCCGGGGGGTTGTCGCCGAAGGTTTCGGCGAGGATCGGCCAGCACGGTTCGAATTCGCTCCGGTCGGGCAACATGTAAGTCACCCGCACCACGTCGGCGAAGCTTGCATTGGCCTGCGCCAGAGCATCGCCGATGACAGCCAGCGCCGACCGGCACTGTTCCGTCACGCTGTCGCCCTGACCGACGGTGCCCGCCACATGGACGAAGCCGCCCGCGACCACCGCCCGACAGTACCCGATTTTCGGCTCGAACGCCCCGCCCGAAGAAATCCGCCGGATCGCCATTTCTCACCCCGCCGAGGCGGAGTCCTTTTCTGCATCCGCGTGGATCATCAGCGGCGCAGCATCGGACATGGCCGCTTCCTCGTTCACCACCACCTTTGTCACGCTGTCCAACCCCGGCAGGTCGAACATGGTATCCAGCAGGATGTCTTCGAGAATGGAGCGCAGCCCGCGTGCGCCCGTCTTGCGCTGGATGGCCCGCTTGGCGATGGCCTTCAGCGCATCGTCGGTGAACTGGAGTTCGGTGTCTTCAAGTTCGAAGAGGCGCTGATACTGCTTTACCAGGGCGTTCTTGGGCTTGGTCAGGATCGTGACCAGGGCATCCTCGTCCAGATCCTCCAGCGTCGCCAGAACCGGCAGGCGGCCGACGAATTCCGGAATCAGGCCGAACTTCAGCAGATCTTCCGGTTCCAGGTCGGTAAAGACCTCACCCACGCCGCGTTCGTCATTGTCGCGCACATCCGCTCCGAACCCCATCGCGCTGCCCTTGCCGCGCGCCGAGATGATCTTGTCGAGGCCGGCGAACGCCCCGCCGCAGATGAACAGGATGTTGGTCGTGTCCACCTGCAGGAATTCCTGCTGCGGGTGCTTGCGCCCGCCTTGCGGCGGAACCGAGGCCACGGTGCCTTCCATCAGCTTCAGCAACGCCTGCTGCACACCTTCACCCGAAACATCGCGGGTGATCGACGGGTTTTCGGACTTGCGGGTGATCTTGTCGACCTCGTCGATATAGACGATGCCGCGCTGCGCGCGTTCGACATTGTATTCGCTCGATTGCAGCAGTTTCAGAATGATGTTCTCGACATCTTCGCCGACATAGCCGGCCTCGGTCAGCGTGGTTGCATCGGCCATGGTGAACGGCACGTCCAGAATCCGGGCGAGCGTCTGGGCCAGTAGCGTCTTGCCGCAGCCGGTGGGGCCGATCAGCAGAATGTTCGACTTCGCCAGTTCGATGTCGTTGCCCGCCTTCTGGGCATGGTTCAGACGCTTGTAATGGTTGTGGACCGCAACCGACAGAACCTTCTTCGCATTGGCCTGTCCGATCACGTAGTCATCCAGGACCGCGCAGATGTCTTTCGGCGTCGGAACGCCATCGGTCGATTTCAGGCCGCTTGCCTTGGTTTCTTCGCGGATGATGTCCATGCAGAGTTCGACGCATTCATCGCAGATGAATACGGTGGGGCCCGCGATCAGCTTGCGCACCTCGTGCTGGCTCTTACCGCAGAAACTGCAATAAAGCGTGTTCTTGCTATCGCCGCTTGAGTTCGTTGCCATTGTCAACCTTTCCGGCTTCGATTTTCAACGCCACCCTGCCGTTCGCAGGGCAGGGTCACCCGCTTCGCATCAGCTTAGGACAGCTATCCATGGTCCACAATCGCAAAACGCGCCGCGCCGCGGCACCCCGGCGGACGCGGGTGATCATGCGCCCTTGTCTTCGCCCTTGTCCCGGTTGGCCACGATCTCGTCGATGTGCCCCCATTCCTTGGCCTCTTCCGGCGACATGAAATTGTCGCGGTCCAGCGCCTTTTCCACGGCTTTCTTGGTTTGGCCCGTGTGCTTGACATAGATGTCGTAGAGCCGGTCCTTGAGCTTTTGCGTCTCGGCGGCGTGGATCATGATGTCGCTGGCCTGGCCCTGATAGCCGCCGCTGGGCTGGTGCACCATGATCCGGCTGTTCGGCAACGAGAACCGCATGCCCGGTTCGCCGCCCGCAAGCAGCACCGACCCCATGGACGCCGCCTGCCCGATGCAGAGCGTACTGACCTTCGGTTTGATGTATTGCATCGTGTCATAGATCGACAGGCCCGAGGTCACCACGCCGCCGGGCGAGTTGATGTAGAGGCTGATTTCCTTGGACGGGTTCTCCGCCTCCAGATGCAGGAGCTGCGCCACCACCAGATGGCTCATGCCGTCATGGATCGGGCCGTTGATGAAAATGATCCGTTCCTTCAGGAGGCGCGAGAAAATATCGTAGGCCCGCTCGCCGCGACTGGTCTGTTCGACCACCATCGGGACGAGAGTGTTCATGTAGGTTTCTGTGGGATCAAACATGTATGCCTGCCTGCTTATCTGGTGAAACGGGACCATACCCGATGATACGTTAGCAGAGTCTTAGTATTGCCTTTGGGAGGCTGCAAGGGGAGGCGGACAATTAGAAGATGCAAGGCCGTCCCGGCGCACACCGGGGCGGCCGGGCGGCAGCATCGCGGAATACGCGCCGTGTTCAGCCGAACATGTCCGAGGTTATACCCGCATACCAGCCGATGCTTTCCTCGTAGGTCACCCGGCGCAGATCGGGATTTTCGCCGGTCTGGCTGATGAACCCGTCGACCTTGGCGATCTTTTCGTCGGTGGCCTCGTAGGTCGCCCCGACCTTCACCCCGTCGTCCGTCGCGATCAGCGACCAGCAGGTGTTGGAGAACTTCGCCGGAAACACCCTGGAGCCGGTGAGCGCCCCGCGCACGGCCATCGCCGCGACCTTGGCCTGGCTGTTGGCGGAAAAGCCGGACTTCGGCATGTCGCCCTGGTTCGTCGCATCGCCCAGAACGTGGATGTTTTCGTCCAGCCGCGACTGCATCGTGTGCCCGGATACCGGGACCCAGTTACCTTCGGTGATTCCGGCGAGTTCGCAGATCCGGCCCGCCTTCTGCGCCGGAATGACGTTGCACGCATCGACCTTTTCGACCGTTCCGTCGATGGTCACCGTCATGTCCACCGGGTTCACCTCGACATTGGCGGCGCCGAAATCCGGTCCGATGCGGTCGATCATGCCGGGATAGTGGTTCTGCCAGCCTTCTTCGAACAAAGCCTGCTTGGAATACTTGTCCTTCGGGTCGATCAGCAGGATCTTGGCCGTCGGGTTGTTTGCCTTGAGCAGATGCGCCACCATGCTGATCCGTTCATACGGACCCGGCGGGCAGCGATAGGGGTTGGGTGGGGCCACCATCGCGAACAGGCCGCCCTCGGGCATGGCCATGATCTGCGCCTTCAGCAATTCGGTCTGCGACCCGCCCTTGTAGGCGTGGGGCATCGCATTCTGGGCCGACACGTCCCAGCCCGGAACGGAGCCATCGACGAAATCGATCCCCGGCGCCAGAATCAGCCGGTCGTAAGGCAGCACCCCGCCTCCGGCAAGGGACACGGTCCGGGCGTCCCGGTCGATTCCCACGGCCCAGTCGTGAACCACGTTCACGCCGGACGCGGCCAGCCCGCCATAGGAATGGGCGAGGCTGTCGATCTCGCGAAACCCGCCGATATAGAGGTTGGAGAAGAAGCAGGTGTAATAGCTGCGGGTCGGTTCGACCAGGGTCACGTCGATCGCCCCGTCGCTGTCCTTTGCAAGATAGCGCGCGGCGGTTGCCCCGCCTGCCCCGCCACCGACGACCACGACGCGCGGCCTGCCCTGCCCCATGACCATCGGCGCGCTCAGGGCGGCCGCCGTTCCGGCCGCAACGCCGAGGAAGTTTCTTCTGTTGAGCGTCATGTGGGCCTCCTCCCGCAATTGCATGATGTTATTCAATCGTCCCGAAATAGGCGGCGAGCGCCGCGATTTCTTCGTCCGAAAGCCGGCCCGCCATCATTTGCATCACGGGATGGGGACGAATCTTTCTCTTGTAGGCTTGCATCGCGATCATGAAGTCTTCCGCAGACCATTGCGTGATGGACGGGATTCCGTCGTATCCGCCATCGCGCTGATGGCATCCGGTGCATTCGCTGGACAGGTATTCACCATACTCCGCATCCCCGACAATTGCCAGAATTTCAGGCGACAGCTCCACCTCGCGCGGGCGCGCGGTCGGCTGGGCTTCGGGAATGTCCGACGGGTTGTCGGAAAAGCCGCGCAGATAGGCGAGCACATCGGCGCGGTCGCGCGGCTCTGCAAGACCGCGAAAATTCATGCGGGTTCCCGACACCAGGGCTTTCGGATTTTCCAGGTAGGCGTCCAGACGCCTCAAATCCCAGACAAGCCCGTCATTGGCGGCCCGAACGATCCCGTCGGAATAGCCGAATCCGTCATTCGCCGCCGCCTTCCGGCCGAAAATTCCGTTCAGGTGAGGTCCGACCCGGTCTTTCGCATCGCTGCCGACCTGATGACAGTCGGCGCATTGCCGGAAAATCGTCTCGCCCCGCCGGGCATCGCCGATTTCCCGCGCCTCCTGTTCCGCCCCACCCGACGCAGACAGCGCGATCCAGAAAAAAACTGCAATCGCCACCGCCCGCACGGGATCACCCGGACCGTCTTGTCGAACAGGCGGCCATGGCCGCCCGGTTCTGTTTCATCGCACACATGGGCATATCCGCCTCAGGTTATTGCGTCTCCGGCGTCACGTCCAGCACACGGGCGCGCATTGTGATTTCCACGGATTCCTTGCAGTTCGCCATGCAGGGTTCCGTTACGAAATGTGCCTCCGCCGTTTTCCTGTCGTCGATGATGAACCCGTCGGCATTGGGCATTTCGACATCCGGAAAGGTCTCGTTCGACAGAACGAAATCCTCGTCCACGAGGTTGTTGGAATACAGGATATAAGCGACGATCGCATAGACCTCGTCCGTTGTCAGGGACTGCGCATTGCCAAAGGGCATGGAGCGGTTCACATAGTCCCAGGTCGTCGACAGATACGGCCAGTAGGAGCCGACCGTCTTGAGCGGATCCTCGTGGTCGAGCGTTCCCATTCCGCCGGCGAGCTTGGGCCAGTTGTCGATACCTTCCGCGAAATCCCCATGGCACACGGCGCAGTATTCTCCGAACAGTTCGTCCCCGGTCCAGACATCGCCGGAGCCTTCGGGCAGGCCGGTGCCGTCGGGGCGCACATCCAGATCCCAGGCGGCGACTTCCTCGGGCAAGGCGGGGCGTCCGAGACCGAACTTGTCGGCGGCGACCGGACCCGTCGCCAGCGTCACCGCGATTGCCATTCCGGCCAGAAGCTTACGATACTTCGACATTTTCCGCCTCTCCGCTTGCCTTCACCCACCAGGTCTGGATGCAGTTGTTGTGATAAATCGAATTCAGTCCCCGCACCTCGCGCAACTGCGCCTTGGTCGGCTGGACATATCCGGTTTCATCCATCGCCCGCGATTGCAGCAGCATTTCTTCGCCGTCCCAATCGGTGTCCAGATAGAATCGGGTCAGAGCCATGCGTTCACCGGGCTTGGCGAGCCGGGCGGTTTCCCAGGTCTTGCCGCCGTCCTTGGACACGTCCACGCGGGTAATCGCGCCGCGGCCGGACCAGGCCAGGCCGGAGATCACCAGCGGCCCCTTGCCATGGGTGATCGGGGATTGCGGACTGGGCGAGGTGACGACCGATTTCGCATCCATTTCCCACGTCCACTTGCGCGATATGCCATTGGCGAGCGTGTCGGTGTATTTGCTGGTCTCCTCGCGGGATTCGACCGGCGCATCGCTCACCTCGACGCGGCGCAGCCACTTGACCCACATGTTGCCTTCCCAGCCCGGCACCACGAGCCGGACAGGATAGCCGTGTTCCATGCGCAGCGCCTCGCCATTGGCCTTGAAGGCGACCAGAACGTCATCGAGCGCCTTTTCCATCGGGATCGAACGCCCGTTGCTGGACGCATCGGCACCTTCCACATAGACCCACTTGTCGGATAGGTCGCCAGCGGCATTCAGACCCGCCTCTTCCAGGATCGTGCGCAGCGGAACCCCGGTGTATTCCATGTTGTGGATCATGCCGTGGGTGAACTGCGCACCGTTGAGCTGCGCGCCGGCCCATTCCATGCCGGTATTCGCGGCGCATTCGCAGAAATAGACGTGGTTTTCGCGCGGGAAACGTTCCAGATCGGCATAGGTGAAGACCAGCGGCGTATCGACCAACCCGTTGATCATCAGCCGGTAGTCTTCCTTGCGCAGATCGATCGCGCCGGAGTGATGGCGTTCGAAGGCGCAGCCCTGCGGCGTGATGGTGCCATCCAGCGCATGGATCGGCGTGAAGTTGATCGAACTGATCGTGTCCGCCGTCAGCCATTCCACGTTGCGCCGGATCACGTCGGATTCGTATTCGATGGGCAGCCCGTAGGGCGTGGCATCGACGCCTTCGCCAAATCCCTGCGCCCAGTATTGCACTTCGGTGATCAGCGGATCACCGGCCCTGGCGGTTCCCGCTGCGACAGCCCCGGCGCCGACCGCGGCCGCTCCGGACAGAAACTGGCGGCGCGACGGTTTCCTGTTCTTGAAACCAAACGTCATGCGTCTTGCTCCTCTTGCTTATGATCGTGGCACATGATCAGGCCCCGACAACCTTGACGGATGTATTGGGGGCAACCGTGATCGTGCCCTGTTTCCTGATGTGGCTTTCCACCACGTCCCAGATCTGCGGACCTTCCGTTCCTTCGTTGACGCTGGCCCAGCCCGCGACCACGTAGGTCTTGGCCGGATCGATCTGCTCGCCGGTCTTCAGAAAGGTCATGTCGCTGATCCGTTCGCCCTGCGGCTTGGTCACGTCGATCCGGTAGCCAAGGCCCCCGATGCGCACCATGTCGCCGCCCTGCTGGTAGTAGGGATCGGGATTGAACAGATTGTCGCCGACGTCTTCCAGAATGACCTTGATGAACTCTCCGGTCATTTCGGTCCGATATGCCTTGCCATAGGTCATCGAGGTGACGTTCCAGATGTCTTCGCGGGTGATGTCCTGCCCCGGCAAGATCGACGGCCCCCAGCGCACACCGGGCGACATGGCGATATCGGCTTCACGCTCGGAAATGAGCGCATCGCAGATCAGATCGTCCCAGGTTCCGTTGAAATTCCCCCGGCGGTAGAGCAGGCTGTCCGTCTGGCCGATCACTTCTTCCAGTTCCGCCTGGAACGGCGCGCGCTGTTCGTCGATCAGCGCGGCGATCTGCGGATCCGGAGCGATCACGTCGGAAAAGATCGGGATCAGCTTGTGGCGGAACCCCATCATCCTTCCGTCCCGGACGTCCAGGTCGACGCGGGACACGAACTTGCCGTTCGACCCCGAGGCGACGATGATCGTATCCCCGACCAGCACCGGTTCGGGCAGCGCGTCATGGGTGTGCCCCGACAGGATCACGTCGATCCCGGCCACGCGGCTCGCCATCTTCTTGTCCACGTCGAACCCGTTGTGGGACAGGCAGACCACCAGTTCCGCACCCTCGGCGCGAACCTCGTCCACCATCGCCTGCATGTTCTCGTCCCGGATGCCAAAGGAATATTCCGGGAACATCCATCCGGGGTTGGCAATCGGCATGTAGGGAAAGGCCTGACCGATCACGGCGATCTTGACGCCGCCGCGTTCGAAGAACTTGTAGGGCTTGAACAGTTCCGCCGGCTCGTCCCATTCCGCGTCAAAGATGTTCTGACCCAATGCCGCGAACGGCAATCCTTCGACGATCTCGTTGACGCGAGCGCTGCCCAGGGTGAATTCCCAGTGGAAGGTCATCGCGTCGGGTTTGAGCGCGTTCATCACGTTGACCATATCCTGACCTTCGGTCTGGTAGCAGGTATAGCTGCCGTGCCAGGTGTCGCCGCCGTCCAGCAGCAGGGCGTCCGGCCGCGCCGCCCGGATCGCGTTGATCACGGTGGACACGCGGTCGAGCCCGCCTACCCTGCCATAGGTCTGCGCGAGGGACGTGAAATCGCTGTAGGTCAGGGCATAGGCGGACGGGCTTCCGTCCTCGATCCCGTAGAGCTTGCGGAAATCCGCGCCGGTCACATGCGGCACCCGTCCGCGATTCTCTCCGACGCCGATGTTGATCTCAGGTTCGCGGAAAAAGATCGGTTTAAGCTGGGCGTGTATATCGGTGACGTGAATGAGGCTCACATTGCCGAACGTGTCGAATTCAAGCAGCTGATCCTGCGTCAGCGCCTGCTGCGCAGCCAGTCGCGCCCAGTTGCCGAAGCCCGACGCGCCGACCATGGCCGACGCCGCCATGGACACTTGCAGAAAATCTCGACGTGAAAGCATGGGACAGGTCTTTCGTTGATTTACACACATGCGCATGTGTGAATTTATTGAGCAGGAAAAACCCCGCGCCAAGGTCTCGACGCGGGGATCGAAATCAGTTTCTGACGGACGGCGCCTCGACGGACAGCCCGTTTCCGCGGCTGGCGACATAGAGTTCCAGCGCCACGAATTCCTTGCTGCCGGGGTTGAAGGTTTCCGCGCGCGTATCGCGGATGCACCCTTTGAACCGGTCATGCGCCGTGTTCAGCTTGGTGTTCTTCAGGCGATAGACCGGGAAGCCGTTGATTTGCCCCTGGCTCAGGTGGTCAGCGCGGATCATGTTGCCAAAGTTGTCTTCGTGGCAATTGGCGCAGGACAGATCGAGTTGACCAAAGCGGGTATAGTAGAGTTCCTTACCCTCTTCCCATGCCGACTGCGCGGGACCGTCGATGGCGACATCGACCGGCATGCCGCGCGACTGAAGGCTGATCAGCGCTTCCATCGACACCATGTCGCCGGAGGTGTACTTCAGCTTTTCGGCACCCATCCTGTTTTCACGACAGTCGTTGATCTGCATCACGAGCGTGCGCACTTCTTCCGCCGGGTCGTTCCATTTCGGATAGGTTGCGCGCACGCCTTTCATGGATGTTTCCACATCCTCGTGACAGGACGCGCAGGACTTTCCTTCGCTTCCCTCGACGGTGTTCCACCGATCCATGGCTTGGTCGACAAAGACCATCCCCGGATTGTCGAAATCGTCTAACTGCAAGACCTGGGTTTCATCAGAGCGGAACCGCCATCCGGACAGGATTTCGTCCACACTGTCCGCCAAATGGGCCGGAGCGGCGGTTTTGGTGACCATTTCGATCTCTCCATTCACCACCAGTTCGGCATCTTCGTCGGCCAGCGCCGGGGCGGCAAATGCCACCGACGCAAGCGCCACCCATGTCAGCGTTCGTGTCGCCATGCCTTTTTTCATTCTTGTTTCCTCCCTGTTGCGGTTGTCAGCCGATTTCGATGGTTTTGGTGTCTTCGTAGACGGACCCATCATCGTCGAACCACTTGAAGGCAAAGTCTCCGGCTTCGGGGACAGTCGCATCGAACTGGATGTAGGGGTTTGTGGAAATCGCCGGTTCGAGCGTGACGTCGATCACGTTCTGACCGTTGAAATCGCAGGTAAAACGATTGATGATCGAGCGCGGGATCGCGTTTCCATCGCTATCCTTGCGCTGGCCGCTTTCCATCTTGTGGCTGATCAGGGTCTTGATCGTGACCGCTTCGCCGGCGGCGGCCGATTTCGGAACTTTGACGCGGGGTTTTACACCAGATGCCATTTCATTTTCTCCTTGATGTCAGGTGAGTGCGAGACGGCTGGTCAGCCGCCGCAGCCCCCGATTGTGACTTTTACGGTCGACGTGGCGCGCGCGAAGGATCCGTCGGCCATCTTGGCGATGGCCATGACATCCTGCGTGCCGGCCAGGCGAATGCGGGTCGAGGCCGCCTGGCTTGCGGCCAGCGGGCCGAAATTGAAGGTGGCAACAGCAGGCGTCGGGTTGCCTGTCGCCAGAACCATGATCGCCGAAGCTCCGGGCGCGGACACCTCGATCGGAACCGTGTTTCCGTTTTCGGCGATTTCCGGCGCGGTCAGGGTCACGCCGCCGTCCGCCATTTCAGCGCCGCCGGTGAAGGCCGCGATCGCATCGTCGGTGAGCGAGGCATAGGCCCGGATCGGCAGAACCGCCAACGCGGCGGCGCCCATTCCAAGCGCCAGGGTTTCACGTCTTG
Source organism: Sedimentitalea xiamensis (assembly GCF_030164465.1). Classification (GTDB taxonomy): domain Bacteria; phylum Pseudomonadota; class Alphaproteobacteria; order Rhodobacterales; family Rhodobacteraceae; genus Sedimentitalea; species Sedimentitalea xiamensis. The sequence continues at coordinate 49,191 of NZ_JASNJE010000019.1, read as the reverse complement.
AGAATTCCATCTCTTGTCTCCTGTGTGTCCTGTGACGCGCGCGGCGTCACTCGTCTTTCAATGTCATGAGGAAGGCGACGACATCTTCGACCTGCTGGGCGGTCAGAAGCGGCGCCAATTCCCCTTCGGCCGCCTTGCCGGTGTATGCGTCGCCCGGCCGGTTGAACCCGTCCGTCTTGTAGAAAGCCGGCATCATCGAGCCTTCGAAGGTCATCTTGGCATTGGCCACGATGCCGCGCAGTTCGCCTTCGCTCCAGCGGCTGCCGGCGCCGTCCAGAGTCGGGCCGACCTCGCCGTGGAACGGAATATCGTTGAGCGCGGTCACTTCGTGACAGGCGATGCAGTTGCCCGCGCCCTTGTCCATGATCTCCGGCGCTCGGGCCGGATCACCGGGCATCCCGGTCAGAGACGTTTCGATCGCGCCATCCGAAAAGGCGACATCCGCCGGCTTGATGTCTTCCGCGAAGGCCGCCCCGGCGACCAGCGCCGTCGCCAATGTCAATCTCGTCAGCTTCATGTTCCCTCCCATGACTGCCGCTTGATGCAGCTTGAACAGTTCGGCATACCGTAGGACACTGCCGGCCCGGAACGCAACAACAAATTCACGATTGTGAATTATTGCGCCGGAGCAGCCCTGTTTAGTTGATCTTTTCGCGCGCATGACAGTGCCGCACGGCGTCTACCGGGTGTCGCCATCGTTGCGCTCGCGAATCATCCGGGCGTGATAGCGCTGGAAATCCTCTTCGGACTGGTCCAGATACCGTTCTTCCGCCACCCAGTTGAACAGGTCGAAGGTCGTTCCTGCGGAAAACGCACCCGGCATGATCGCGACCGCCTGCTCGTTTGCCGGCTTGCCATCCTCCAGTTCAGGCGGAAAGAAGATCATCGTCGGCGTGAACAATACCCTCCATTTGCGGGTCGCGTCTTTTTCCGACAGGGCTTCGCCATCGGTATCGACGATCTCGGTATCTCCGTGCAAATTGATCTGCACCGGGAAATAGGTTTCTTCCAGCATCGCCTTGACCCGGGGATCGGTGAAAGTGTTCTCGTGCATGTCCTTGCAGTACAGGCAGCCGCGTTGCTCGACCAGAATCAGCAGGCGCTTGCCTTCGGCCTTGGCCTCGGCGAAATCTTCCTTCAGATCCTTGAAGGTGTCGCGCATCCAATCGGCCTTGTGCAGGCCGTCGTCACCCATTTCGGTTGCCCAAAGCGGCATCGCCAGCACGGCGGCGAAAGCCGCCACAATCCAGTGTCTCATATTTTCCTCCTTCGTTATCCAATGGATCCGAAACCGGGAAACCAGTCGATCATCGCTTGCGCGATCAGATTGACGCCGCCGGTCACGATCAGAACAGCAAAAACGATCAGCATCGCTCCCATGCCTTTTTCCACCCAGGCAAAGGCCGCGCGGTGCCGCTGCACCCACGCCAGAAAGGGCTTGGCGAAAAACGCGGCCACGATGAAGGGCGCGGTCATGCCGACACCGTAGACGAACAGCAGCAGGGCGCCGCGCCAGATGTCGCCCATGCCGCTGGCGATCATCAGGATCGAGGCCAGGGCGGGTCCGACGCAAGGCGTCCAGCCGAAACCAAAGGCCAGTCCCATCAGGTAGGCGCCCAACACGGTGCTCGCCTCGGCCTTGCTTTCCAGGCGCGCTTCCCGATAGAGCAGCGGCACCTTGATCACTCCAAGGAAATGCAGGCCGAAGACGATCAGGATGGCGGCCGCCACGTAGGACAGCGGCTCAAGATACTGGCCGAACGCCTGGCCGAGCGCCGTCGCGCCCATGCCCAGCAGCATGAATACCGTCGTCACCCCCATCGAGAAGAACGCAGCCGATACAATCAGCCTGCGCTGCGCGCCCGGCGCGATCGCGCCGTCACCGCGCAGTTCCGCCATCGACAGACCGCCCATGTAGGACAGGTAGAACGGCACCATCGGCAGAATGCAGGGGGTGAAGAAGCTGAGCAGCCCGGCAAAGGCAGCCCCAACCAGGGAAATTTCCAGCACGTCATCTTCTCCCATAGACGCGGCAAGCTCGCGAACCGTCAGAGCTTGAATCATTCACATATTCAGATTACGTTGTGCAACAACGAAACGTCAACGGGAACCCGATGCGCAGTTTTCCAAATGTCCGCGCCGCGATTGCGCGATGGGTCCTGATCCTGCCCTTGCTGGTCGGCACGGCCGCGCAGGCCACCGAACTTGTCATGGTCGAACAGACGGGCTGCGAGTGGTGCGCACGCTGGAACCAGGAGATCGCGCCAGCCTATCCGAACAGCAGCGAAGGCAAGTTCGCGCCCCTGCGGAGGGTCGATCTGCGGGCGATGCCGGACGATCTCGTCACGGCCCGGCGCGTGACCTTCACCCCGACCTTCCTGATTGTCGAGAATGGCAAGGAAATCACCCGGCTGGAAGGCTATCCGGGCGAAGATTTCTTTTGGCCGGTCCTGAACAAACTGCTGGCCGAGAATACCGTATACAGAGAGGAAAAGGGATGATCCGCAGTTCCGCGCTTACCGCGCTTCTGATCGCGACCGCCGCACCCGCCGTCGCGGATGAATCCAACGCGTTCGTCGAGTTCCAGGTTCTGAAACCCGAAGTCGCGCAGGAAATGGCCGATGCGGCCCTGCTGGCCTGCCGCCAGGCCGGCTATCAGGTCGGGGTCACGGTCGTGGACCGATTCGGCATCCCGCAGGTCTTCGTGCGCGACCGCTTCGCCGGGGTGCATGTATATGAAACATCGCGGCGCAAGGCCTGGACAGCCGTCAGTTTCCGCACGTCCACGACCGATCTTGCCGAATCCACCAGGGCCGGCGAAATCTCGTCCGGCATCCGTCACCTGAGCGAAGCGCTGCCCTTGGGCGGCGGCCTCGTGGTCTACGAAGGCGGAGGTTCCATTGTCGCCGGGATCGGTGTATCGGGCGCACCGGGACCCGATCTGGACGACGTTTGCGCCGAGGCGGGAATCGCCGCCATCGCGGATCAGATCGCATTCTAGGCCGAGACAACGATCGGGAACCGGATTCATGACCTTACCGCAATTTTCGACGGATATGGCTGACTCGGAACTGGACGCCATGGTGGAAAACGCGACGACCGCGTCCAACTTCCTGAAGGCGATCAGCCACGAGGGACGGCTGATGATCCTGTGCCATCTGGTCACGGGTGAAAAATCCGTTACCGAGCTCGAGGAATTGCTGTCGGCGCGCCAGGCTGCGGTGTCCCAGCAGTTGTCCCGCCTGCGCCTCGAAGGGCTTGTGGTGCCGCGCCGGGACGGAAAGGCAATCTACTACCGGCTGGCGGATGACAGGCCAAGACGCATTCTGGAAGTGGTCTACGATCTCTTCTGCGCGTCACCGGGCGGACAGCAAACTGACTCTTGATCGCCACCTCCGGATTGATCAATCTGGAACCGGTAGCGGGGGGCGTTGTCATGCAGTCCATCTTGACGGATAGCCAGACGGTCGCACTGGTCGGTCTGGTCGGCGGCGTGATGCTGGGATTGGCCGCGCGGCTCGGCCGATTCTGCACGCTCGGCGCCATCGAAGATCTGCTCTACGGAGGCAGCGATCAGCGCCTGCGCATGTGGGCGTTGGCCATCGGCACCGCGGTGGTCGGCAGTTTCGCCCTGATCGGATCGGGCCTGATGGACGGCTCCGAGACCTACTACCTGTCGATCCGATGGATGCCTTTTGCGTCGATTGTCGGCGGGCTGATGTTCGGCTACGGCATGGCCTTGTCCGGCAACTGCGGCTATGGCGCGATCGCCCGGCTCGGCGGCGGCGATCTGCGATCCTTCGTCATCGTCCTGGTGATGGGCGTTTCCACATATGTCGTCCTGGCCGGCCCGCTCGCGCCCCTGCGCGACGCGCTGTTTCATCAGACTCCGGTCACGACCGATGTGCCCCCCGGTCTGGCCCATCACGCGGCGGCCGTCACCGGATTGCCGGTGGCCGGAATCGGAATAGGCGTCGGACTGCTGTTCTGCCTGCTGGCTCTCGGCTCCGCCGCGTTCCGGTCGGACGCGAAATCCGTGTTCTGGTCCGTCGTCGTAGGTCTGGCCATCGTGGTCGGTTGGGCCGGCACCTATCACATGGCGCACACCGGATTCGACGCCGTGCCCGTCGTGTCGCACAGCTTTTCCGCGCCGGTGGGGGAAGCGATCCTCTATGCGATGACCGGCAGCGCGCGCGAGGTTTCCTTCGCCGTCGGTTCCGTCGCCGGGGTCTGGGTCGGCGCCTTCATCGGATCGCTGATCAAGGGGCATTTCCGCTGGGAAGCCTGCGAGGACCCACGCGAATTGCGCCGCCAGATCATCGGGGCGGCGATCATGGGCGCCGGCGCGGTCATCGCCATGGGCTGCACCGTGGGCCAGGGCCTGTCGGCCTTTAGCATACTGGCGATCAGCGCCCCCGTGACCTGCGCCGCGATCTTTGCCGGCGCCGCGTTCGGCCTGCGCCAGCTGATCGAAGGCTTCAGCCCGGCGGAATAGCATCCGGTCCCTGTCCAAGACCGCTCAGGCTTTCATGCGCCTGTTACAGCCGGGCAGTAGCAGCGCGCGGACATCACACGTCCGAACAACAAAGGAAAACGCACGTATGAACCGCACGTCCATCCTGTCCGACCCGGAGATCGGCAACAAGGCGGAAGCCTTCGAGGCTTTCGACGACATCCCCACCAACCCGAACCTGAACCGCACCATCGGCGACGTGATCAACGCCCGCTACGGGCGTCGCGACGTGTTGCGTGGCTTTCTCGGCGTCTCCGCCACGACCGCGCTGTTCGGAACCTCGGCCCTCGTCGCGCCGCGGCAGGCCGCCGCTGCGCCGGACAGCCGCTACAAGTTCAAGGAACTGGCCTGGGGCAACGACGAGACCCACCACATCGCCGACGGTTATGACGCCGACATGCTGCTGCGTTGGGGCGACCCGATCACAACCGATGCGCCCGAGTTCGACGTGATGAACCAGACCGCGGCGGCGCAGTTGAAGCAATTCGGCTACAACAACGATTACGTGGGCTTCTGGCCGCTGAACGACGAAGGCACCAGAGGCGTGCTCTGCGTCAACCACGAATATACCAACGAAGAGGTGATGTTCCCCGGTCTCGGACGACAGGACAACCAGGACTTCGCCGGCATGACACCCGAACTGATCGATATCGAGATGGCGGCCCACGGCGGCACCGTGGTCGAGATCGCCAGGGGCGAGGATGGGAAATGGGCGCTGGTGCGCGACAGCAGGCTGAACCGCCGGATCACGCCTCTGGACACCGAAATGACCTTCAGCGGCCCCGCTGCCGGACATGACCGGATGAAAACCAACGCCGATCCGGACGGCATGACCGTGATCGGCACGGTGAACAACTGCGCCGGTGGCATGACCCCCTGGGGCACCTACCTGATGGCCGAGGAAAACTTCCACGGCTATTTCTGGACCGACGTTCTGGACGCCGAAGGCAAGCCCGACCTGTCTGCCCACCTGGACGCCGCCAGCCTGAAACGCTATGGCGTGCCGGGCCTCTGGTATGCCTGGGGCAGGTTCCACGACCGCTGGAACATCGACAAGGAGCCCAACGAACCCAACCGCTGGGGCTGGATCGTCGAAGTCGACCCGATGGACCCGACCGCCACGCCGGTCAAGCACACGGCGCTCGGACGGTTCCGCCACGAAGGCGCGGAAACCACCGTGTCGCCCGATGGGCGCCTGGTGGTCTATTCCGGCGACGACAACCGGTTCGACTACCTCTACAAATACGTCTCGACCGGCACCCTGTCCGACGATCGCGCCGCGAATTCGGCCCTGCTGAGCGACGGAACGCTCTATGTCGCGCGGTTTGACGAGGACGGCAGCATCACCTGGATGCCTCTGGTCCACGGGACCGGCCCGCTGACCGCCGCGAACGGGTTTGTCAGCCAGGCGGATGTGCTGATCGACACGCGCCTGGCGGCGGACGCGCTCGGCGCGACGCCGATGGACCGCCCGGAAGACGTGCAGCCGCGCGGCGACGGCACCGCCTATGTCATGCTGACCAACAACACGCGGCGCAAGGCCGACCAGGTCAACGCCGCCAACCCGCGCGCCGAAAGCAGCTTTGGCCATATCATCGAGATCAAGGAAGCCGGAGGCGACCATGCCGCCACCAGCGGCACATGGTCGATCCTGGTGAAATGCGGCGATCCGTCGGTTGCCGAGGTCGGCGCCCAGTGGAATCCGGAAACCAGCGAAAACGGCTGGTTCGGCTCTCCGGACAACTGCGCTTTCGACGCCGACGGGCGGCTTTGGATCAGCACCGACCAGGGCGGCAGCTGGGGCAAGACCGGCAAGTCCGACGGGCTTTATGCCCTGGAGACCGAAGGCGCATTGCGCGGCCATTCGCAACTCTTCTTCCGTTGCCCGGTCGGCGGCGAACTCTGTGGACCCTATTTCACCAATAACGGCGAAACCCTGTTCCTTGCCGTGCAGCACCCCGGAACCGACGGCACGAAGGACCTGAAGGGGTTCGAACGGGAATCGGTGTTCGAAGATCCGGCGACCCGCTGGCCCGATTTCGACCCGGCGATGCCGCCGCGCCCCTCGGTGGTGGTCGTCACACGGAAGGGCGGCGGCAAGATCGCGGTCTGATCGACCGGCTAACGACAGGATGCCAGGCTCTGCGCCATGTCCCGCAGCAGCCTGGCATAGAGTTCCGGTCCGGGATCGAGCGTGCTGCCCAGCGGGTCCAGAACCGCGACCTGAAGTTCCGCGCCCTCGGCCGCTGATACCAGGAGTCGGTCGTCGAACTGCGGTTCGCGAAAGGCGCAGCGCACGTTGCGGTCGACCAGCACATCCCTGAACCGCGCCACCTGCGCCGGACTCGCATCCGCGGCATCGCTCAGGCTGACGGTTCCCGCAAAGGTCAACCCGAAGCGGTTCTCGAAATACTGATAGGCATCGTGGAACGCGACGTAGGGACGATCCCGGACCGGGGCCAGTGTCCCGGACAGTTCCCCTGTCAGATCGGCCAGCGCCGCCTGCGCCTTGTCCGCGTTGCTTCGGTAGATGGCCGCGTTTTCCGAGTCCATCCCGGCCAGCGCATCCGCGATGACCCCGATCCAGACCTGGGCATTCACCGGGTCCAGCCAGGCATGGGGATCGATATGGCCATGGTTGTCATGGTCATGATCGTGGTCATGGTTGTGGTCGTGGTCATGATCGTGCTCGTGCTCGTGGTCGTCGCCAATGTCCCCGATCACGTTCCGGGTTGCGAGGATCGTTCCGCCTTCCACGGCCAGCAACCTCATGGTCGGGGTCCCCTCCGCCAGTGCAGCCAGAGGTTTCGCCAGCCATGGCGTCAGTTCCGGCCCCATCCAGATCACCAGGTCGCTGAGTTGCAGAGCGCGCGCCTGGGACGGGCGCAGGGCATAGCTATGCGGCGACGCCTGTGCGTCCAGCACCAGTTCCGGCACGCCGACCCCTTCCATCACCGACGCGACCAGCGAATGAACCGGGGCGATATCGACGGCCACCCGTGGCACATCGGCGACCGCCGGTCCGGACAGGACGATCAGACAAAGACTCAAACGCTTCAGCATTGCGGCAGCACCTTTTCAAAGAAAACGACACCGCGCTTGTAATGTGCAATGTTATAACATATCAATAGACAAAACACTCCTTGGACCAGGCCATGAACGCGATCGGATTTCCAACACACGATCATTCGCATTGTATCGCGGACGCATTGAAAGCGGCCGAAACCCTGTGCGCGCAACGCAAACTGCAATTCACTCCGGTGCGGCGGCGGGTTCTGGAAATCCTTCTTCAGGAACATCGGGCACTCGGGGCCTACGGGATACTCGCCGAACTGGCGAAAGACGGTCTCGGCTCGCAGCCCCCCGCGGTCTACCGTGCGCTCGACTTTCTCGTGCAGAACGGGCTGGCCCACCGGATCGAGCAATTGAACGCCTACACCGCCTGCGTTCACGCCGACCGCGACCATGCGCCGGCCTTTCTGGTCTGCCGCGGCTGCAAGGCCGTCGCCGAAGCGGAAACCGAACTGAACCAGGGCCGGCTGGGCATCGCCGCGCGCCATTCCGGCTTTGTCATCGAACGGATCGTGGTGGAGGCCGAAGGCCTGTGCCCTGCCTGCGCCGAGGGGTCGGCATGACGCCGGCCGCGCTGGTTTCCACGCGGAACCTCCGGATCGACGTGAACAATCGCACCGTCCTTCGGGATGTGAACATCGACATCGCGCCGGGTGAGATCGTGACCGTGGTGGGTCCCAACGGGTCCGGCAAATCGACGCTCCTGCGCGCCCTGATCGGGGCGATCCGGCCGGCCGACGGATTCGTCAGGAAACGCGCCGGCCTGCGCATCGGATATGTCCCGCAGAAACTTGCGATCGACGGCGCGCTGCCGATGACGGTCCGGCGGTTCCTGTCCCTGCCCCGTCGGATCGACAACGCCACCGCGGCGCGCGCGCTGGAACAGGCAGGCGTTCCCGATCTCGGTCCACGGCAAATGGCCGACCTGTCGGGCGGTCAGTTCCAGCGGGTTCTCCTGGCGCGCGCATTGATGGAACGACCGGAACTTCTGCTGCTGGACGAAGCCACGCAGGGTCTGGACCAGCCCGGATCCGCTGCATTCTATCGGCAGATCGAAGAGGTGCGGCGCGAACTCGGCTGCGCGGTTGTGATGGTCAGTCACGACCTGCATGTGGTCATGGCGGCGTCCGACAGGGTGCTGTGCATCAACGGCCATGTCTGCTGCGAAGGCGCGCCGGAGACCGTCGCCAGCGCGCCCGAATATCGCGCCCTGTTCGGAACCGGCACCAGGGGCGCATTGGCGCTCTACCGTCACGAACACAGCCACAGGCATGACCATGATCACGACCATGGTCACGATCACGAAAAGTCCGCCTGATGCTGGATGACTTCCTGATCCGGGCCGCGCTGGCCGGTCTCGGCGTGGCTCTGGCAGCGGCGCCTCTGGGCTGTTTCGTCGTCTGGCGGCGCATGGCCTATTTCGGCGAGGCGACGGCCCATGCCGCGATCCTGGGCGTGGCGCTGGCCCTGTCTCTGAGCCTCCCGGTGCTGCCGATGATCCTGACCGCCGCGCTGATCATGGCCAGCGCCGTGTCGGCCCTGACCGGCCGCGGATACGCGATGGATACGGTCCTTGGGGTCATGGCGCACAGCGCATTGGCGATCGGACTGGTCGCGGTCGCCCTGATGGCCGATGTGCGCCTGGATCTCATGGCCTTCCTGTTCGGCGACATCCTCGCCGTGACCCGGTCGGATCTCCTGGTGATCTGGGCGGGCGCCGCGCTGGTTCTGACGCTTATGTCCTGGCGCTGGTCCGCTCTTCTCGCGGCGACCCTCAATCCCGACCTTGCGCGCGCCAGTGGCGTCAACCCGCGGCGCGAGGAATTCGCCATGACCCTGGCGCTGGCCATCGTGGTCGCGGTGGCCATCAAGGTGGTGGGCGTGCTTCTGATCGCCGCCCTCCTGGTGATTCCCGCGGCGGCGGCCCGGCCGCTCGTGCGCACGCCCGAAGCGATGGCGGTCGGCGCGACGCTCATCGGCATGGGGTCGGTTCTGGGCGGACTGTGGGGCGCGCTGATGCTGGACACGCCCACCGGACCCAGTATCGTCTGCGTGGCGGCCTTTCTGTTTTCGGCGGCCACGGCCGCAGGGGCGCTCTTGCGGAAATCATGATCACGGCGACGGGATTGCAGGCAGGCCGCCCGTTGCCTAGATCGCCTTGGAATAGACCAGCCAGCAAATCGCGACAAATCCGATCGGGAAGGCGAAACGGCTGACGATATCCAGTGTCTTCGCTTGTTCCACGTGTTTCCGCGACACCAGAAAACTGGTTGTCAGCGATTGCAGCAGGGCCAGAAACACGAACAGCGTCGCCAAAGCGATGTAGCGGTCCAGCATCGTGAAATACCCAAGGCTCGGAAGCATGCTGGTCGTGGCGAAGATGAACGCCACCATCGTCAGAACCGTCGTTGCGGACAGCCCGATCTGCGTGCCGTATTGCGCCGGGTCGATCCAGAAGACCGACCAGGACATCATCACGATCATGGTGATCGGAAGAAATATCTTCCACATGTAGAAACTCAGGTGCCGCTTGGCGGTGATCGTCAGGTCATAGCCGGCGCGAACCTGGTCCAGAAACTCGAAATTCGCCTCGCGCAGAGCCGCCTTGATCCCGAGAAACTGCCAGTCCGAGATGTTCAGCACCTCGGACGCACCGGTGAAGGCGGTATCATTCATGAACACCAGTTTCTCGGCGCTCCAATCCAGCGGAAAGAAATGCAGCGAGATATTCTGCGTGTCGAACGGGAACTCCCCGAGTTTGTGGTAACTCGAAAACGTCCCCGAGGACCGCTGCAGATAGATGATGCGGCCGCCCTCCCCGACGCTGACCATGTCCGGCCAGCGTTCGAAAATCCTGCCCGAGTTCTTCAGGGCGAGCTTGGGAAACCAGATCGACCCGATCGGCAACTTGCAGCCTTCCCAGGCCGCCAGACGGCTGTCCGTCCATTGCATCCTGATCGACAGGTCCAGTGAAATGGTCTGATCCACGTCGTTGATCGCCAGCAGATCGACCAGCCGCATGCCGATCAGGACCTCGGTCGGTTCGCCGGTGGGATCGGGCCGGACATCCGTCCGGTAGGACGGTAGCGCGCAGGGGTTTTGTTCCTGCGCCTGCTGGGCCGTCGCGGCGAGCGGGGTCACGACCAACACCGCGAAAAGACAACACAACAGGGAGAATATCGTTTGGCGCATCGGCGTTCTCTTGTTCAACCACTTCGGCCGCAGGTTCACTGGCGGATATCTTCCCGGTTTTCCCGACTCTGTCCATTGTTTCCGCAAGGCCCGGACTGGTCTCGCGAACCCGCGATGGCCCGCCATCGCCGGACCCCATGCGCCACGTTCTGAAAGGTCGCCCTTGGGTCCGCTTTTCAGGTTGCTGGTGCGGGTGGTGCGCATTGAAGCCCTATATCTTGTTGTCTCATGATGTCTGGTACATGGTGTATTCGTCTGTTTTTAATCAATTTTCCGTTTCTCATGGTATCACGATGCATCAAGGCATCCCACATCCTGGGGTGGACAGAGAGGGGGACAGGTTGAGCAGGGCATTGAACAAACTTTCGGCGGCTTTCGTCAAATCCGCACCCTTGGGAAAACATTCCGATGGTGGCGGACTCTGGCTTCACCAGTGCCGGGATGGTGGCGCGCAGTGGGTGCTTCGCTTGACAGCTCACAGACGGCGACGGGAGATGGCTTGGGAGGGCTGCCCGCTGTTTCCCTGAAAGAGGCGCGCAGGGAGGCCGAGACGTGGCGCGCGGTGGCCCAGGAAGGCAAGGAACCGATCAAGGAACGTGAGCGGCAGCGTCTTCAGGCTGAACGCAATCTGCACCAGTTGAAGGATGTGGCGCGGGATTGCTTGGAAGCGCGCAAGGCCGGGCTGAAAGGCGACGGCAAGGCGGGATGCTGGTTCTCGCCGCTTGAACTTCACGTGTTGCCAAAGCTCGGCAAGGTGCCCGTGGCCGAGATCGACCAGATCGACATTCGCAACGCCCTCGCCCCGATCTGGCACAACAAGGCGGCGACCGCCAAGAAGGCGATGGATCGCCTGGCCGTCTGCCTCCAGCACGGTGCGGCGCCGGGCCTCGACGTCGATCTGCAGGCGCCGGCGAAGGCGCGCGCTGCTGGGCGCCCAACGCCACCGGGTCACCCACACCCCGTTCCTGCCGTGGTCGGAGGTGCCCGTCTTCTACGCCTCGCTGGACCAGGGAACGGTCGCGCACCTGGCCCTGCGCCTGCTGATCCGGACAATCTGGACGCGCTCGCGGCCGCTCCGTTTTCTGCGGGAAGAGCAAGTACAGGGGGACATCTGGGTCGTGCCCGCCGAGGTCATGAAAGGGCGGCACGATGCCGGCACGGATTTCCGGTGCCCGCTTTCAACGCAGGCCCTGAGAATTGTCGAGCAGGCCGCCGAATACAAGCGCGACGGATATTTCTTCCCGAGCGTCAGGAAAGGCGTGATTTCCGACGCCACCATGCCCGCCTGATGGAGCGGCGCGGCATGGAGGCGCGCCCTCACGGTTTCCGCTCGAGTTTCGGGAACTGGTGTTCGGAGGCCGCCAACGTCCCCTGGGAGGTGGCCGAGGCCTGTCTCGCGCACAGAACCGGGGGCAAGGTGGAACGGTCCTACAAGCGGACGGATTTCCTGGAGCAGCGGCGCGAACTGATGCAGCGTTGGGCAGATTATGTGGAGCGGGTGTGCTGATGGGAGGCAGAAGGGATCTTCCTGTCAATTCTTCTGCGTGATTTGTGTCAATCGATGAAGACCATTGGCGCTTCCGGCCCTTGCCGCACAAATCGACTGAGGGCTTCACCGCATGCATCCAGCATGAGAGCCGGGCGGCATGAGCCGTTGGGCTCCCACGAAGCACAAGACCGCGAACGGGTCGGCTTGCAGTGAAGCGTTGAAGCGGCGCGGATCGCTTTCGGTCTGGTTCGATCCCGAGATGAACCGGACGCCGCCACCGAGCGGGAAACGTGGTCGGCGGCGACGCGGCGATCCGGACCTGTCTGACGATGAAGGGCGAAGGGCGTCCCGGGCATGTCCGGTCCGCCGCCGCGGCAGACGGCAGGGTTTGCCGAAAGCTCGTTGAAGCTGGCCGGTCCGGACTGGCATCTGATGGATTGGGTTTAAAGCGTTCCGCTCATTTCTTTCCGTAGAAATTGCTTCAAGCGTAGAAGTAAGATCGTAGGTCGTCGCGACTAAGTCGTCCATATCGAGCCCAAACCGTCGTTCGAACGATCGACAAAAACCGCACATGTCGAGGGCTGCGCGATGCGAAAGGGGTTGACCAGATAATTTGCCAACATAGGCGCTGGTCAAATAATGATAGAACTGATTTCCCTTTCTCCTTGCCCTATCCGCCTCCCAATAAGCAAAAAACTGGTGCGGGCGGCGGGAGTCGAACCCGCACGAGCTACGCTCTAGCGATTTTAAGTCGCTTGTGTCTACCATTCCACCACGCCCGCACGGCGCGTTCGGGGCCTTTTTCGGACCCGAGATTCTCCCTACCGCCCTAAGACGCTGAAAACAATTCACTTCCCGGACGAGATGCCGGGATTTTAGGTCTGGTATGTCCACCATTCCATCACGCCCGCATCAGACCCACTTACTAGAGCAGAAAGAACGCCATCTCAACGCCTTATGCGGACCGCTGGCCGGATGTGCTCAGCGCCCCAGCCGGGCTGCGATCTGCCGCGCCAGCGCCAGCAGCGCAGAGCTCGTGGCCCGCGCGATTGCGTCCGGTGTATCTCCGGCAATCGGTTGCATGATGTCGAACCTGTTGATCGACTCGCGCACCGCGCCGTCCGGCGCAGCAATCGCGAACTGGCCGGCCAGTTGGAACTGCCCGTCGTTCCGGGCCACCATGCGGTCAAGGCGCACGTCGATCCGCACCTGCGCCGGATCGGCCAGCGGCCAGGGTTCGGTCGAAACCGTCGCCGTCGAAACCGCCTCGAGATCGCGCGCCAGGGACAGCGTCACCGCGCGCACCGGGTCGTCCGCCCAGACGGCCTGCGACACCGGGCGCAAGGCCCCGTCTTCGGACTGGACCATGATCTCGGACGCCGCCGCATAGGCGGGCAGCGTCACGTCGCGGATTTCGATGGTCGATACCCTGACGCCGGTCTTCTGCTGGGGCGGCGGCGTGTCCAGCAGAAAGCGCGCCGAATTGTCGCCGCAGGCCGCCACCGCGAGCGACAGGAGAAGCATCAGACGGGCGGGAAAACAGGCGGTCATGGCTTCACTTTCCGAAAAGAATGGAATTGGGGCTGCGTTCGAGCGACCGGGCCAGCGCGGTGATGGTGCGGGCCGCGGACCGCACTTCGCGCAGCATCGACAGGGTTTCGGCGTTGAAATCCGACCGGGTGCCATAGGCCGTGACAAGGTCTTCGGATCTTGCGATCAGCCGGTCCAACCGGGCCGTCAGTTCCGGAAGGTTCTGTGTCGCCCTGTCCAGGCTGTCGGAGGCCGAGCGCACCGAGGCCAACGCACCGTTGGCGTTGTCCACGGCCCCGCCTTCGCGCAATTCCCCCAGAAGCGTGCGAAGTTCGTCCAGCGACGCGTTCAGCGAGGCGGGCACGGCGCGCGCATCCTCGGTGGCGATCAGGGCATCCGCGCTGTCCAGGAAAGCAGTAGCGGATTCGATCAGTTCCTGCGCCTTGAGATCGTTCGCCTTGGCCACGACCGCGCGCAGGTCGGCCACCAGTGCCGGAAACTCATCGGAGGCCGTGGACAGGTTCGCCATCGCCGCATCCGCGCTCTTGAGGGTCGACACGAGCCGTTCGATCACGCCGTCGGTCGTGATCCGTTTCACGGTCGCGCGCAAGTCGGCGATCGTGTCGCGCAGTTCGCCGGGCAAGGCGCGCGTTTCCTCGCTGCCGATCAGCGCCCGCGCGTCTTCGAGAATCCCGGCGATCTGTTCGGGGACTTCACGCAGTCTCTCGTCCGAGGCGATTGCTTCGATGCTGGCCATCGCACGGATCGCCTGCTCGATCAGGTCTTCGATCTTGAGGCTGTTCACCCGCTTCATGACCCCTTCCAGGGTGGCGTTGATGTCCTTCAGATCGGATTGCACACTGGGGATCGTCGGATAGGGATCGGCCTCGAGATCCAGCGTCGCGGGCGCAGCATCCTCAATCTCGACCAGTTCTACGATCAGGGACGACCCCAGCAGATTGGCGCTGGAAACCCGTGCGCGCAGCCCCGCTTCGACCGCCGGTTCCAGCAGGTCGAGCACATCGGCAAGCGTGGCGTCGTCCGGCAGGCCCATCAATTCCGGTTCGACCTCCAGGATCACTTTCTGGTTCACCCGCATGTCCCGACCTTCCCCGGTCACGAAAGCCGAAAGCGCCGAGACCTTTCCGATCTTCAGCCCTTCGTATTGCAGGGCCGTGCCGGGCGACAGTCCGGACACGCCGCCGTCAAAGGTAGTGGCAAGGGTCACGACGTTGCCGGACGCGCGGGAAAACGCGTCCTCGCGGGCGGCGCTCCGGTCGGCATGGAGTTCGTAGATCTGTCCGGATTCGATGGGCTGGCCACCCGAAAAAAACGTGTCAAAGGCAATGCCGCCGGTGACAAGCGTCGCGAAACTCCCCACGTCCAGCTTCAGGCCGCCGGCGCCAAAGGACACCGAAAACCCGGAGGTATCCCAGAACCGGGTGGCCGTGGTCAGAAACCGATCGTGGGGCGCTTCGACGAACGCTTCCAGAAGCACCACCGCCCCGGAGTCGTCCAGGCGTGGTTTTTCGGTCCGGCCGACCGCGACGCCGCGGTAGAACACCGGCATTCCGGCCGACATGATGCTGCCGTCCTCGGTTTGCAGCGTGATCCGGGTGCCCTGGTTGTTCAGCCCGATCAGCGGCCGTTGCTCGAGACCCTGGAACCGGGTCAGCGCCGGTCCGCCGGACCTGTCCCAGGTCCCTTCGATGTAGACGCCCGACAGAACCGTCGAGAGCCCGGACACCCCCGAGGCGGACACTTCGGGCCGCACCACCCAGAACTGCGCGCTGGAATTCAGAAAGGGCGCGATCGTCTTGTCCACTCGCGCCGTTACGACCACCTGTTCCAGATCGTCGGTGAACCCCACCTTTTCCACCTTTCCGATGACGACTTCGCGGTAGTTCAGAGTCGTTTCGCCGGCCGTCACGCCCGCCGCGTTCTGGAACACGATCTCGATCAGTTCGCCGCGATCGGCAAAGCTGCGCCAGGCGACCGCCAGCGATACGGCCAGGGCCAGGACCGGAACCAGCCAGACCACCGACAGATTGCGCCAGCGCGATGGTCTGGCGGCCTGCACGTCCAGGTCCCCCGGTGCGAATTCGTCTGTCATGCGTCTGCGATCTCGTCTGCGTCCCAGATCAATCTGGAATCGAAGCTTTGGGCGGAAAGCATGGTGAATGCAACCGACAAGGCGAAAGACACCGCGGCGATTCCCGGATTGATCGTCGCGATGAAATTGAACTGCACGAGCGACGACAGGATCGCGACGACGAAGACATCGATCATCGACCACCGGCCGATGAACTCGACGACATCATAGAGGCGTTGCCGCGCGCGGCCACCCAGAATCGCCGGGTTGTGAACGCTGTAGGCCAGAAAGGCGATCGCGATGAACTTGCCGATCGGGATCATCACCGACGCGAAAAAGACGATCACTGCCACGCTATAGCTTTGGTATTCGATCAGGTCGATCACCCCGCCGACGATGGTGCTGTCAAGCTCGTATCCAAACATGGACGTGCGCATCATCGTATAGATATTGGCGGGCACATAGCAGATCAGTCCGGCGACCAACCAGGCCCAGACCTTTTGCAGGCTTTTCCTGTCTCGGCTCGACAATGCGGAGCCGCAGCGCACGCAGACCGGTTCGTCAGGCCTGTGCACCCGGCCGCAGCTCGTGCACGCCACGAGGCCGGCACTGCGCGCCGTCAGAGCCGGCGCCTGCGCTGGTGGATCACGGAAATGCGTGTCGGTTTGCGGCCCTGCGCCGGAATCTGCCACCGATGTCATCGCTGGCGCTCCTCGATGGTTTTCCAGACCGTGAGCCTGCACATGAACGTGTCCTTGAGCGTCGTCACCAGAACCAGCGCAACAAAGGCCCAGAAGGCCGGCCCCATGGACACCGTTGCCAGGCCGGACATCTTGACCAGGGCGACGGCGACCCCGACGATGAACACCTCGGCCATCGCCCAGGGTTTCAGCGCAGTCGCCAGCCGGAATGCCTCTGTCGCATGGCGCCAGGGCGCATGGCCGATCATCATCGGCCCGATCGCGTAAAGAATCGCCATCAGGCGCAGCGTCGGCAGGATGACGATCAGCGACGCCACGGCAACGGACAACGGCAGCATCAGCCCGTTGGAATAAGCCAGGATGGCGTCGATCACCGAACTGCGGCGGTCGACTCCCCCGGTGCTCATTTCCAGAAACGGAAAGAAGATCGCGGCGATCATCAGGATCAGCGCCGTCGCCGACAGCATCACGATCTGGGTCATCGCCCCTGCGCGCGGCGCCATCAGCACGGTGTCGCAGCGCCGGCACCGGGCCCTGCCGCCGTTGGGCACCTCGGCCATGCGATACAACGCATCGCAGACCGGGCAGGCGATCAACGCATCCAGGTCGGAATCATGTCCAGTCATCTCGGCGGTCTTCCTCAGGCTGCGCACAGGGGACATTGACCGTTTCGCGCCGGACGCGCAACCTTTGCGCCCGATCCGCCGCGCCAGCGGCGCGCTGTCAGATATCCTTGCCGGGCGGGGCCAGCGGTCCGCCCGGCGCGGCCAGACCGCGCTCCGGCAACCAGGGGTTCAGCTCCAGCGCGCGCGCCATGTCCTCGCGCGCCTCGTCCAGCCGGTTCAACCCGAGCAGGGTCAGGGCGCGTCCCGAAATCGCGGCGACATGATTGGGCGACAGGGCGATGGCCTGATCGAGATCGATCAGCGCGGCGGCAAAGTCGTGCCGCAGGTAGTTGACAAAGGCCCGCTGGTTGTAGCCTTCGGCATAGTGCGGGCAATAATCCACCAGCCGGTTGAAGGATTCGAGCGCGCCCAGAAAATCATAGGCGCCGCGGCGACTCATCCCGTGGTCAAGCATTTCCTGGGACGGTTCGTCCGGCGCATCGGCCCAAAGCGCCCACATCTGGTTTGACAGGTCGCGCGCCTGGGTTTCCGTCGTCGCGGCCCGAATCTGCGCGACCAGGTCCTTCAGACGACCGGAATGGTCCGGTGCCGCTGGGCATCCGTCCGCAAGGACCGGGCCGGACGACAGGATGCCGGTGAGCAGCGATATGCCGAACCGTTTCATGGTTCATATGCTGACCGTCGACCGCCCGCGGTCAAGTCACGTTTCCGAGCGGACCGAGCGACGCGTCTTCCTTCACCGCCTGCATGGCCACATAGGTCGAGGTTCCGGAAACATGCGGCAGTGTCGATATTTTTTCCGCCAGAACAAGGCGGTATTCGCTCATCGACCGGGTTCGTATCTTCATCAGGTAATCGAAACTCCCGGCGATCAGGTGCACCTGCTCTATTTCGCCGATTTTCGCGACCGCCGCGTTGAACGCCGCAAGGGCCGCTTCCCGCGTGTCTTTCAGGCGGACTTCGACGAAGGCGACGTGATCCAGACCCAACCGGATCGGGTCGATCAGCGCCCGGTAGCCGGTTATGACGCCTTCGCCTTCCAGCCTGCGCAGCCTTGCCTGGGTGGGTGATTTGCTCAACCCGATCCGTCGGGCGAGATCGGCGATGCTGATGCGCCCGTCCTCCGACAGCACCTCGAGAATCTTCCGATCATAGCGGTCGAGCCCCGGCCAGTCCATTTGCATCGCATTTTCCCTTATCTTCAGCCATTTCGCCCGAGCATAGACCATTTTCAGGACAATCGCCCGGATATTTCCGTCTATAGTGCCCGGACAACCCGGAGACCCGATATGACCGCCACACCCACTCTTCGCCACCGCATCGATGCCGAGAAATTCGCCGATGAAGCCGCCGTCATCGCCCGCTTGATCGAAGAGGCCGGGCTGTCGGCTGCCGACCGCGCGGCGATCCGCGCCGCCGGCGCCGACCTCGTGCGCAACATCCGCGCCAGCACCGCGCCCGGCCTGATGGAAGTGTTCCTCGCCGAATACGGCCTCTCCACCGACGAGGGAATCGCGCTGATGTGCCTGGCCGAGGCGCTCTTGCGGGTGCCCGATGCCGACACGATCGACGCGCTGATCGAGGACAAGATCGCCCCCAGCGATTGGGGCAAGCACCTGGGCCATTCCTCCTCCTCGCTGGTCAATGCCAGCACCTGGGCGCTGATGCTCACCGGCAAGGTGCTCGACGATGACCGCCCCAGCCCGGTGCGCGCCCTGCGCGGTGCCATCAAGCGGCTGGGCGAACCGGTGATCCGCACCGCCACCACCCGCGCGATGAAGGAGATGGGCCGGCAGTTCGTGCTGGGCGAAACCATCGATTCGGCGATGAAACGCGCCGCCGGCATGGAGGCCAAGGGCTATACCTACAGCTACGACATGCTGGGCGAAGCCGCCCGCACCGAGGCCGATGCCTCCCGCTATCATCTCAGCTATTCCCACGCGATCTCGGCCATCGCCGCCGCCTGCACTTCCGACGACATCCGCGCCAATCCCGGCATCTCGGTCAAGCTCTCGGCCCTGCACCCCCGCTACGAGGTGGCACAGGAGGCCCGCGTCATGTCCGATCTTGTGCCGCGCCTGCGCTCGCTCGCCCTGCTCGCCAAATCCGCCGGCATGGGGCTCAATGTCGATGCCGAAGAGGCCAACCGCCTCGCCCTGTCGCTCGACGTGATCCAAGAGGTGCTGGGCGAACCGGCGCTGGCCGGCTGGGACGGGTTCGGCGTGGTGGTGCAGGCCTATGGCCCCCGCGCCGGCATCGTCATCGACACGCTCTATGACATGGCCACCCGCCACGACCGCCGCATCATGGTGCGGCTGGTCAAGGGCGCCTATTGGGACACCGAGGTGAAACGCGCCCAGGTCGACGGCATGACCGGCTTCCCGGTCTTCACCCGCAAGGTGCATACCGACATTTCCTACATCGCCAACGCGCGCAAGCTTTTGGGGATGACCGACCGCATCTACCCGCAATTCGCCACCCATAACGCGCATACCGTCGCGTCGATCCTGCACATGGCGAGTGACAACACGTCCTACGAATTCCAGCGCCTGCACGGCATGGGCGAAACCCTGCACCAGATCGTCAAGACCCGGAACGCCACCCGCTGCCGCATCTACGCCCCGGTCGGCGCACATCGCGACCTGCTGGCCTATCTGGTGCGCCGCCTCTTGGAAAACGGCGCCAACAGCTCCTTCGTCAACCAGATCGTCGATGAAACCGTACCGCCTGAAACCGTCGCCGCCGATCCTTTCGCCCAGCTTGCCGACAGCGCCCCTAGGCTGCCCACTGGCGCCGACCTGTTCCTGCCCGAACGGCGCAACTCGCGCGGCTTCGATCTGACTCATGCACCGACGCTGAAGATGATCGACGCGGCGCGCGCGCCGTTCAAGACCCATCACTGGAACGCCGCGCCGCTGCTCGCCGGCCCTGTCGCCCCCGATGCCGAACAGCCCATGACCAACCCGGCCAATGGCACCGAAACCGGCACCGTGGCCCCGGCAAGTGCTGCCGATATCGAGACCGCGCTCGCCTCCGTAAAACCCTGGGGCGCCCCCGCCGCCCAACGCGCCGAAATCCTCAACGCCGCCGCCGATCTCTACGAGGAAAATTTCGGCGAGATCTTCGCGATCCTCACCCGCGAGGCCGGGAAATCCCTGCTCGACGGCGTCGCCGAGCTGCGCGAGGCGGTGGATTTCCTGCGCTACTACGCCGCCAACATTCCAGATGCCGCGCCCGCCGGCACCTTCACCTGCATCAGCCCGTGGAACTTCCCGCTGGCCATCTTCACCGGCCAGATCGCCGCTGCCCTCGCCACCGGCAACGCCGTGCTGGCGAAACCGGCGGAACAGACCCCGCTGATCGCCCAACTCGCCGTCACCCTGCTGCACCGGGCCGGCGTGCCCGCCACCGCGCTGCAACTGTTGCCCGGCGGTGGTGCGGTCGGTGCCGCGCTCACCTCCGACCCCCGCGTCGATGGCGTCGCCTTCACCGGCTCCACCGCCACCGCGCTGAAAATCCGCGCCGCCATGGCCGAACACCTCGCCCCCGGCGCGCCGCTGATCGCCGAAACCGGCGGTCTGAACGCGATGATCGTGGATTCCACCGCGTTGCCGGAACAGGCGGTGCAGGCGATCGTCGAAAGCGCCTTCCAATCGGCGGGCCAGCGCTGTTCGGCGCTGCGCTGCCTCTACGTGCAGGACGACGTGGCCGAGGACCTGCTCAAGATGCTCAGGGGCGCGATGGACGCGCTCTCGATCGGCGACCCCTGGCTGCTTTCGACAGATTCAGGCCCGGTGATCGACGCGCAGGCGCAACAAGGCATCAACGCCCATATCGACGCCGCCCGCAACGAGGGAAGGGTGCTCAAGGAACTGCGCCCGCCCGCCGGCGGCACCTTCGTCGCCCCCACGATGATCTCGGTCACCGGCATCGGCGATCTCACCCGCGAAATCTTCGGCCCGGTCCTGCATGTCGCGCGCTTCAGGTCGCACCAACTCGACAAGGTGATCGACGATATAAACGCCACCGGCTACGGTCTCACCTTCGGGTTGCACACCCGCATCGACGACCGGGTGCAGCAGGTGACCGAGGCGGTGCATGCGGGCAACATCTATGTCAACCGTAACCAGATCGGCGCCATTGTCGGCAGCCAGCCCTTTGGCGGCGAGGGTCTTTCGGGTACCGGCCCCAAGGCGGGCGGCCCCAACTACATGCCCCGCTTCTGCGCCCCCGACCGGCAGACCAGCGCCGAAACCTGGACGCAGCCGTCAACGGCGCTGCCCGTCCCGACCGGCACCGCGACACCCCCGGCGACCCGCACCCTGCCTGGTCCGACCGGCGAATCCAACCGCCTGTCGCTGATGGCCCGTTCGCCGATCCTCTGCATGGGACCGGGCGCACAGACCGCCAGCCGGCAAGCTGAAAGCGTTCGTCGCCTTGGCGGGCGCGCCATCGTCGCCAATGGCCAGATCGACCCGGACCGCCTGACGACGCTGTCAGGCATCGGAGGGGTGCTCTGGTGGGGCGACAGCGAAACCGCCCGGAAGATCGAAAAGGCGCTCGCCCTGCGCGATGGCCCGATCGTTCCCCTGATCCCCGGCACGCCCGATATCGCCCGCGTGTTGGGCGAGCGCCATGTCTGCGTCGATACGACGGCGGCGGGCGGCAACGCCGCGCTTCTGGGCGGAAATGCCTGAGCGATCTTGACGCCGGGCGGGATTGCGCCCAGCGTCCGGCCATGTTTCCGATCCGCGATCACAATCCGTCCGGGCGAACGCCCTATGTCGTCTACGGGCTGATCGCGGCGAACGTGCTGGTCTTTCTCAGCCAACTGGGCATCATGTCCGACGGCCGCGCCCTGTCGCAACTCTATTTCGACTGGTCGATCATTCCGGCCCGGATCAGCAGCGGCGACGGCTATCACACCCTGGTAAGTTCCATCTTCCTGCACGGCGGCTGGATGCACCTGGCCGGCAACATGCTGTTTCTCTGGATCTTCGGGGACAATCTCGAAGACAAGCTGGGCCATGGCAGGTTCCTCGCCTTCTATCTCGCCTGCGGCATCGGGGCCGGACTCGTGCATGTGCTCGCGGCCCCGGTTTCCATGGTGCCGACGGTTGGCGCTTCGGGTGCGATCGCCGGGGTCATGGGCGGCTACCTGCTGCTGTTTCCAAGGGCGCGCGTGGATATTCTGCTGATCCTGATTGTGTTCTTCCGCGTTTTCGCGATCCCGGCCTGGGTCATGCTGGCGGCCTGGTTCACAATGCAGTTCATCGGCGGTCTTGGTGCAGATCCGGACGCGGGCGGGGTCGCCTACTGGGCACATGCCGGCGGCTTCGCGATCGGTCTTGCATTGATTGCACCGGTCTGGTTCCGCCTGGGCGGTCCGGCGTTCTGGAGCCGAACCCACGGCCTGCCGCAGCATCCGGAAACCCGTTACCGGCTCAGCCAGACCCGCATCCCGCGCGTGCCCCGCAAGTAAGACGCGCCCGGCTCTTCATCTTTGTCCAAATACTCATGCCGGAAACGGTCCCGCGTCGCCGACCGGACCCGATCCGCTGACGCTCGTTCAGTTCCGGGCGTGGTTCAGCCGCGGATCACCTTGGCGAAACCGTCAAACAGGGCGTCGTTGGCGCAGATCACCTCGCCGTCGCCCAGAATGTCGCCGCGCGGATCCAGCGGTTCGATCAAACCGCCTGCCTCGCGCACGATGACGACGCCTGCCGCCATGTCCCATGCCTGCAACCGCCGCTCCCAGAAGCCGTCATAGCGACCCGCGGCGACATAGGCCATGTCCAACGCCGCTGCGCCCCACCGCCGCACGCCAGCGCAGACCGGCAGGAGCCGAGCCAGATCCTGCAGGGTTTCCGGCAAGTCCGCGCGCCCGGCAAACGGCAGGCCGGTGGCAAAGATGCTTTCGATCATCCGGTGCCGTCCCGAAACCCGCAGACGCGTGTCGTTCATCCAGGCGCCGGCCCCCTTTTCGGCAAAGAACATCTCGTCCTTGGCCGGATCGAACACGACCCCGGCGACGACCTCGCCCTTGTGTTCCAGCGCGATCGAAACGCCCCAATGCGGCAATCCGTGCAGGAAGTTGGTGGTGCCGTCCAAAGGGTCCACGATCCAGCGCCGCGTCGGATCCTGACCTTCGGCCGCGCCGCCCTCTTCGGCGATCCACCCATAGGTCGGCCGTGCGCCCATCAGTTCGTCCCGGATGATCTTTTCGGACGCCAGGTCGGCCTTGGTCACGAAATCGCCCGCGCCCTTTCTGGAGACCTGGAGATTCTCGACTTCGCGGAAATCCTTCACCAGCGACCGACCGGCCTTGCGCGCGGCCTTGATCATCACGTTGAGATTTGCACTGCCTACCATTGTCACACGCTCCTGTCGGGTCAGGCCGCGCGTATACGCGTGACAGCCGCCATTGCCAAGCCGTCGCGACGCCCCTTCGCCGCGATGCCGCCGCGTCAGCGCCGATGGCCCTTGCCATTTGGCGGACAGAGCGCCACCGTTCCGCACAATCAACCGGAGGACGCCAGACATGACCGAACAGATGCAGCGCATCGCACTTGCCAGCCGCCCGGACGGGGCGCCCAAAGCCGAGAACTTCCGCCTGGAAAGCAATCCCCTGCCTGTGCCCGGCGACGGAGAGGTTCTGGTCAAGGTCCACTACATGTCGCTGGATCCCTATATGCGGGGGCGCATGGACGACGCGAAATCCTATGCCGCGCCGGTGCCGCTCGGCGGGACGATGGAGGCCGGCGGCGTGGGCGAGGTCATCGCCTCCAACAGCCCCGATTTCAAGATCGGCGATTTTGCCTTCGGCATGCTGGGCTGGGCCACCCATGCCGTGCAACCGGCGAAGATGCTGCGCAAGCTCGACCCCGCGCATGGCCCGATCACCGCCGCCCTCGGCGTCCTTGGAATGCCGGGCTTCACCGGCTGGCACGGCCTGATGGAATACGGCCGTCCCAAAGCGGGTGAAACGCTCGTCGTCGCCGCCGCCACCGGTCCCGTGGGGTCCATGGTCGGCCAGGTCGCCAAGGGCCTGGGCCTGCGCACTGTCGCCATCGCGGGCGGGGCCGACAAATGCAAGCTGGCGGTCGAGAAATTCGGCTTTGACGCCTGCCTTGACCATCGCGCCTATGACAGCGCACCGGATCTGCGCAAGGCGCTGGCCGCCGAATGCCCGGACGGCGTGGACATCTATTTCGAAAACGTCGGCGGCAAGGTGCTCGAAGCGGTGTTCCCCCTGATGAACCCGCACGGGCGCATTCCGATCTGCGGCATGATCAGCTGGTACAATGCCGGCGGGCTGGGCGCGGGTGCGGCGCAGGACCAGCTGACCGCCCCGGCGCTGTGGCGCAACATCCTCGTCAGGTTCCTGTCGGTAAACGGCTTTATCATCTCCAACCACTGGGACCGCTTCCCGACCTTCCTGGGCGAGATCGGGCCGAAGGTCGCCAAGGGCGAAATCGCCTATCTCGAAGACATCGCGGAAGGGCTGGAAAACGCGCCCGAAGCCTTCATGGGCCTGCTTCAGGGCAGGAACGTCGGCAAGCAGATCGTCAAGGTGGCCTGATCGCCACCTACCGATCTTGAGCAAAATATGGTATTCTCCCCTTCTGCGGACGGGGAGAACATCATGTGGAACCTGGAACACTTCGTTGCGGATTGCGTGGACGCAATCGACCGCTCCGACAGTCAGCAAGCGATCGGGAGCCTGCTCGATCACGCCATGCACGACCCTTGCGCGGTGACGTCGGCTCTTGGGGAACCCTCTGGTTCGGGGATCACGCCGATATACCGATCCGACCGGCTGACCATTCTCAACGTGGTCTGGAAGCCCTTGATGACCGTGCAGCCCCACAACCACGAAATGTGGGCCACGATCGGCATCTACAACGGACGCGAAGACAACATCTTCTGGCGGCGGCTCAGGGACGACCCCGATGACCGGATCGAAGCGGCGGGCGCCCGCAACCTGGGAACCGGGGACTGGACGCCCCTCGGTCAGGATATCATCCACTCCGTGACCAACCCGATCCCCAGGCTGACAGGCGCGCTGCATGTCTATGGCGGCGATTTTTTCGAAGCGGAACGCTCCGAATGGGATCCGGATTCGCTGCATGAAAACCCGCTGGATATCGAGCGGGTCAAGGCAATGTTTTCAGACACCTGAAACCGGCACGTCCTACTGCGCCTGCAACTTGCGCGCTTCGATGCCCGCCAGCGACAGCAGGTTCTGCATGAACGGCTTGTTCCGGTCCTCGGTCCGGATCGCGGCATAGAGCCTGCGGGTGATGCCGGTTTCGGTGAGCGGGCGGGTCACGTAATCCGAAGAATACTTGACCTCGCGCACCACCCAGTCGGGCAACACGGCAACGCCGCGGTTGGACGCCACCAGCAGCAGGATCACCGCCGTCAGTTCCACCTGCCGGATCGCGGCGGGTTCGACCTTTGCCGGGATCAGAAGCTGGCTGAAAACGTCGAGACGGCTACGTTCGACCGGATAGGTGATCAGCGTCTGGCCGCGGAAATCCTCGGCGGCGATCCAGTCCTTCTTCGCCAGCGGATGCGCGGCGGAAGCCACGAAGACCGGCGCATAGTCGAACAGTTCGATGAATTCCACGCCCGGCAGATCTTCGGGATCGGACGAGACCACCAGATCGACCTCTTCCTTCTGCAAGGCGGGCAGCGCGTCGAAGGCCAGCCCCGGCCGGATGTCCACATCCACATCCGGCCAGTTCTTCCGGAACTCTTCGAGCACCGGGAAAAGCCATTCGAAACACGCGTGGCATTCGATCGCGATGTGCATCCGCCCGGTCTTGCCATCGCGCAGGTTTCCGAAATCCGCCAGCGTCGCTTCGATCTGCGGAAGAACCTGTTCCGCGAGCCTGAGCAACCGGAATCCGGCGGGCGACAGGGTCATCGGCTTGGACCGTCGCACGAACAGGTCGACACCGGCCTGTTCCTCAAGCCCCTTGATCTGATGGCTGAGCGCGCTTTGCGTGATGTTCAACTGATCGGCGGCGCGGGCCAGGCCGCCGCAATCGTGAATCGCCTTGATCGTGCGAAGATGTCGAAATTCCAGATGCATCCGCCCCCCGTTCCGTCAGTCGCCACGGCGGCTGGCGGCGATTTTCTTGTCGGTGTTATACTGGCTTAGCGCGTAGACCGCCCAGATCGCGGCGGGAATCCATCCGATCAGCGTCAGCTGCAGAAGCAGGCAGAGCATGCCCTGAAACGGCCGCCCGATGGTGAAGAACACCAGGAAAGGCAGGAGGAGCGCAATGATCAATCTCATATCTGACTCATGTTGTTCTTGAGTATTATGAAATTGTCTCACAACAAAACCCGTGCAACAAGGGGTGAAATCAGAGGATTCCGCCATGACCGTTCCAAGCATCTCTTTCGAATTCTTCCCGCCCCAGAATCTGGAGGGATCGTTTCGCCTTTGGGACACGGTTCAGACCCTGGCCCCGCTGGACCCGCGGTTCGTCTCGGTCACCTATGGCGCCGGCGGAACCACCCGCGACCTGACGCGGGACGCGGTCGCGACCCTGCACAAGTCGTCGGGCCTGAACGTCGCCGCGCACCTGACCTGCGTCAACGCGACCCGCGCCGAGACGCTGGCCATCGCCGACACATTCGCCGAGGCCGGTGTCAGCGATATCGTCGCCCTGCGGGGCGATCCGCCCAGGGGCAGCGGCGCCTTCGTGGCGCATCCCGACGGCTTCGCCAATTCCGTCGAACTGATCGGGGCGCTGGCGGAAACCCGCCGGTTCAACATCCGGGTCGGGGCCTATCCCGACAAGCACCCGGAAGCCGCCGACCTAGACGCGGACATCGCCTGGCTCAAGGCCAAGCTGGACGTCGGCGCGAGCGAGGCTCTGACCCAGTTCTTCTTCGAAGCGGAAACCTTTTTCCGCTTCCGCGACGCCTGCGCGAAGGCGGGGATCGACGCGGACATCACGCCGGGCATCCTGCCGATCGAGAACTGGAAAGGTGCGCGCAATTTCGCCCTGCGCTGCGGAACGCCGGTTCCGGCATGGATCGACGAAGCCTTCGCAAAGGCGCTGCGCGACGGTCGTGAAGACCTGCTGGCCACGGCGCTCTGCACGGAGCTTTGCAGCGACCTGATCGAAGGCGGCGTCGACAAGCTGCACTTCTACACGCTGAACCGGCCGGAACTGACACGGGATGTCTGTCATGCGCTGGGGGTTTCACCGAAGGCGCAATTGCAGAACGTCGCGTAGCGATTGCGCACCCGGAAATTGCTGCTAGCGTCTCCCGAAACGGGAGACGCAGATGAACATCGCCAATGACCCTTCGGACTTGATGCCCCTGGACGACGTGCTGTCGATGTCCGGGCTGGAATACATGCGCGGCATGCTCGAAGGGCGCCATCCCGGCCCGCCGATCAGCCGGACCATGGGCTATACGCTGCATGCCGTTTCGGACGGCCGGGCGGTGTTTCGCGGCGCCCCCGAATTCAGCGTGACGAACCCGATGGGCACGGTGCACGGCGGCTGGTACGGCACCCTTCTGGACAGCGCCATGGCCTGCGCCGTGATGACCAAGGTGCCGCGCGGGTCGGTCTACACAACGCTCGAATACAAGATCAACATCATACGCCCGATCCCCATCGGCATGGTGATCGACTGCATCGGCGAAACCGATCACGCGGGCAGATCGACGGGTATCGCGCATGGCGAAATCCGTGGTGTCGAGGACGGGCGTCTTTATGCGACCGGGTCGACCACCTGCATCATCATGGACATGGCCCGCAGCTAGATCGCCCGGCGTCGCCCCCGCCGCGAGATCAGGCGTCCTTTGACCGGAACCGCAATATCCCCCTGGCGTTCTTGGGCAGGCTGTCCAGACGCACCGAGTCATGGATCGATTCGGATCGGTCCCGGCCAACGATCCTGCGGCGGCGCAGCCAGAAGATCTTGCCCCAGCCCCGCCAGGTTCCGACGGACGGGCCGTCGGGATCGGTGAAGAACCGCGCCCGCCAGGTTTCCGGAAGCGGCAACCCGCAGGCGGCGGCGCGCTCCAGCATCCAGACCAGAGAAATGTTGGACAGCGGGCGCGCCGCCTCATAGCCGCTGAGTTGCCCGCCGATGTCGCCATGCGTCCCACGGAACCAGACCTGTTCGACGTGGCCGGCAAAATCCGGCGGACAGACCCACATTTCGGGTTCGTAGACCTGGCGCGTTTCGTCCAGGGCAAGCGCATGGAATCCGTTGCGGACACTGCCGCCGAGCTGGTGATTGTGAAACGCGTGCTGCGCGTCCGAAACTTTCCAGAACAGGGGCAGGCGCAGGCCGAGCGCCTTGACCGTATCCCAGACCCCTACCATTTCGATGGGCACTTCGGCGTGGCAGAACGCCGTCCGGAAGGCTGCCGCATGCAGCGCGCTGGACCGCAGTTCATAGTGGCGGTAGGCGGTCTTGATATTCCGCTCGGTCGCATGTTCCGTCTTCAGAAGACCGACCATGTCGATCACCCCGGCAAGCGATCTCACGGCGAATGCGCCGCGCGAATAACCGATCAGGAAAATCCTGTCGCCGGGCCGATAGCGCGACGCGAGATAGCCGTAGGCGCGGCGGATCTGCCGGTTGATGCCGCGCCCCATCATGACATCGACGGTATTGCGCCAGTTGTTCCACTGCACCCCGGCTTCGTAGAACACGGAAACCTGCGCACCCATTTCCCGGCAGAGCCGGTAGGTCACCCCGGCATGGGTTTCAAATCCGGGCTCGAGCGAGGACAAGGTGCCATCCAGGATGATGACATGGGTCAGAGGACCGCGTGTCCTCGTTTCAGCGGAATGCTCGGACCGAAGCGGCCGCCCGAGCCATCCGAAAATCTTACCGGTCAGCCATGACAGGTTCATCGTTCAACATTTCCCATACTCTTAGCGGCGTGAACGGCATGTCCGCCTGCCGGACGCCCCGTTCCCACAGCGCATCCTGGACCGCGTTCGCCACCGCGGCCATGGAGCCGACGGTCCCCGCCTCTCCGCAGCCTTTCATCCCCATGGGGTTCGCCGTCGATGGCACCGGTTCGGAGACAAACCGGATCATCGGAACATCGGTGGCCCTCGGCATCGCGTAATCCATGAAACTGGCGGTCAGAATCTGGCCATCTTCATCGTATACCACATGTTCGGCGATGGCTTGACCTATGCCTTGCGCCACCCCGCCGTGCACCTGCCCCTCGGCCAGCATCGGGTTGATCAGGTTCCCGAAATCATCCACCACCGTATAGCGGTCCACCCGCGCGACGCCGGTCTCAGGGTCGACCACCACTTCGGCGACATGCGCGCCGTTCGGAAAGCTGCGCGCGGGCAAGGTGGCGCGCGCCTCGTGCCGCAAGAGATCGGCGCGCCCGTCGTCACGCGCCATGTCGGCGGCTTCCAGCAGCGTCGGGGTCAGGTTCGACCCCGGCAAGCGGAAGGTTTCGCCGTCAAAGGTCACGCCCTGCCCGTCTGTCCCGAACCGGTCGGCCAGGTAGGGCGAAAAGGCCGCGATCATCTTGTCCACCGTGGCAAGGGTCGCGTGGGTTTGGGTCGTCACAGAACGCGACCCGCCAGTGCCGCCGCCCTGCGCGATCAGGCCGGAATCGCCCTGAACCACCCGGATCCGTTCCGCCGGGATCCCGGTCTGATCCGACAGGAACCGGGCATAGACGGTTTCATGCCCCTGTCCGTTGCTCTGGGTGCCGACATAGATGCTCACCGTCCCGTCCTCGTGAAATTCGACCTTCGCGCCTTCCGAAGGATCGCCCAGAATACTTTCGATATAGTAACAGAGTCCCTGCCCGCGCAGCAGCCCGCGCGCCGCATCGGCGGCCCGGCGGCGTTCGAACCCCGCCTTGTCCGCCTCGACGGCGGCGCGACCGAGCACCCTTTGGAACTCCCCGACATCGTAAAGCTCGCCGGTCGCGCTCATGTAGGGGAACCGCGCGGCGGGTATGAAATTGCGCGTGCGCAGCTCCCAGGGATCGATGCCAAGTTCCCGCGCGGCCCGGTCCATCGCCCGTTCCAGGACATAGATCGCCTCGGGCCGCCCCGCGCCGCGATAGGCATCGACCTGCGTGGTGTTGGTGTAGAACCCTTCGACCCGCAGCCAGACCGCCTGCACGTCGTAGCAGCCCATCAGCACCCGCGAAAAAAGCTGCGTCTGGATCGGTTGCCCCATCTGGCTGTTATACGCGCCGAGATTCACGCGGGTATGGACCCGGTATGCCGTGATCCTGCCGGTGTCGTCGAAAGCCAGTTCGGCCAGCGACGTCAGGTCACGGCCCGAATTGTCGCTCAGCATCGCTTCGGTCCGATCAGACGCCCATCGCGCCGGACGGCCAAGAACCCGCGCCGCATGGGCGACGACATAGTATTCGGGATAAGCCATAGCCTTCATCCCAAACCCGCCGCCGACATCGGGGATCGTGACCCGGACACGGTTGCTGTCCAGGCCGAACGCCTTGGCCAGCCGGTCCTTGATGCTCCACACGTTCTGGCCGCCGAAGGAAAAATGCAACCGGTCGTCGACCCAGTTCGCATGACAGGCGCGCGGTTCCATCGCGTTGACCAAGATGCGATTGTCCTCGACCTGAAGGCTGACGACCCGCGCCGCAGCCTCAAAGGCGGCGCGGGTCTTGTCCTCGTCGCCCATGCCCCAGTCGAACGCGCGGTTCTCCGGCGCTTCCGGGTGAATGAGCGGACCGCCGGCGCAGACATCCAGCTTCACCGGGAGATCCCGGATGTCCAGTTCGATCCGTTCCGCCGCATCGCGGGCCTGATCCAGCGTTTCGGCAAAGACCATCGCGACCGGTTCGCCGACGAACCTGACCCGATCCCTGGCCAGCACCGGGCGCAGGGGCTGCGCCGCCTCGGTTCCGTCCCGGTTCGTCACGACCGTTGCATCCATCGCGATACCGACACCGGCGGCTTCCAGATCGGCGGCAGTGACGACGAGATGCACCCCCTCCGACGCCTTTGCCGCCGAAACGTCAAGTTTTTCAATCTCCCCATGCGCCACCTGGCTGCGCAGGACATAGCCATGCAGGGCGTCCGGCAATCGGGCATTGCCGACATACCGCCCCTTCCCGGTCAGGAACCGCTGGTCTTCGACCCGCGAAACCGGCTGGCTTTTTCCGAACTTTTCCACGGCCATACCCCTGATGCTGCATCATGGCGACACTAGCCCCGGAGGGAGCGATGTCCAGTCGGTCGACGCACCGAAACCACGTGGCGCAAACCATAGCCATTGAATGCCGTGCTCTTTGCGATGGAACAGGCGCCCATCCCGTCAACAAGAACCTGATCGCCCGCCTGGCAGTCTCAGGACATATCCAGCCTGCCCGGAAGGCGGTCCAGTCCGTCCCAGGCCGGCCGGAAAACGACCGCGCCGACTGATCGGCCCGGCATTGAAGCATGGCCGGTCGCGCCCGCCGGCTGCACCTGCCGGGAAAGAAAAGCATTCGGCCATCTTTCCCTTCAGGCCGGCTTTCGCTAGACGGAGCGCGACCGGAAAAGGACAGCGAAGATGGCACTGGACAAAACCTTCGATGCGGCATCGGCCGAGGATCGGATCTACAAGGCCTGGGAAGACGCCGGGTGCTTCAAGGCCGGCGCGAATGCCTCGCTCCCCGAAACCTATTGCATCATGATCCCGCCGCCCAATGTCACCGGCAGCCTGCACATGGGCCATGCTTTCAACAACACGTTGCAGGACATCCTGATCCGCTGGCACCGGATGCGCGGCTTCGACACGCTCTGGCAGCCGGGCCAGGATCATGCGGGCATCGCAACGCAGATGGTCGTGGAACGCAAGCTCGCCACGGAAGGCCAGCCGGGCCGACGTGATCTTGGCCGCGAGAAGTTCCTGGAAAAGGTCTGGGAATGGAAGACCGAAAGCGGCGACACCATCATCAACCAGCTGCGCCGCCTCGGGGCCTCCTGCGACTGGTCGCGCAACGCCTTCACCATGTCCGGGGCTCCGGGTGCGCCGGCGGGAGAAGAGGGCAATTTCCACGACGCCGTCATCAAGGTCTTTGTCGAAATGTACAACCGTGGCCTGATCTATCGCGGCAAGCGCCTGGTCAACTGGGACCCGCATTTCGAAACCGCGATTTCCGATCTGGAAGTCGAGAATGTCGAGGTCGCGGGCCATATGTGGCACTTCAAATACCCGCTGGCGGGTGGCGCAACCTATGAATACGTCGAGAAGGACGAGGACGGAAACGTCACCCTGCGCGAGACCCGCGACTATATCTCGATCGCGACCACGCGGCCTGAAACCATGCTGGGCGACGGCGCTGTCGCAGTTCATCCATCGGATGAACGGTATGCTCCAATTATTGGAAAACTATGCGAAATACCGGTCGGCCCAAAGGAACATCGCCGCCTGATCCCGATTATCACAGACGACTACCCGGACCCGGATTTCGGCTCTGGCGCGGTCAAGATCACCGGCGCGCATGATTTCAACGACTATCAGGTCGCGAAGCGCGGCAACATTCCGATGTACAACCTGATGGACACCAGGGGCGCGATGCGCAGCGACGGTAAACCCTATGCCGAAGAGGCCGCCGTGGCCCAGGCCATCGCAGCGGGTGAACAGGACTTCGACGAAGCGATGATCGCCGCGATGAACCTGGTGCCGGACGAATTGCGCGGGCTGGACCGTTTCGAGGCGCGGGCGAAGGTGGTCGAACAGATCACCTCCGAGGGGCTGGCGGTGATGCAAGCCATCGCCAAGACCGATCCGGACAGCGGCGAGGATATCGTCCTGTCCGAGCCCCTGGTCGAGAACAAGCCGATCATGCAGCCCTTTGGCGACCGCTCAAAGGTCGTGATCGAACCTCTGCTGACCGATCAGTGGTTCGTGGACACCGGCAAGATCGTCGGCCCCGCCCTTGACGCGGTGCGTAACGGCGACGTGAAGATCCTGCCCGAGCGCGAGGAGAAGGTCTATTTCCACTGGCTGGAGAATATCGAACCCTGGTGCATCAGCCGCCAGTTGTGGTGGGGCCATCAGATCCCGGTCTGGTACGGTCTGGACCTGTCGGCTCC
The DNA here is from genome assembly GCF_030164465.1 of Sedimentitalea xiamensis. Taxonomy (GTDB): domain Bacteria; phylum Pseudomonadota; class Alphaproteobacteria; order Rhodobacterales; family Rhodobacteraceae; genus Sedimentitalea; species Sedimentitalea xiamensis. The sequence goes on along the minus strand of NZ_JASNJE010000019.1, from coordinate 15,892 downwards.
GGAGTTCCTGGACGACGAAGGCGACGGGACGCTGGACCTTGTCGAACTGCACCGCCTGCTGATCGACGGCGGCATGCTGCATGCGGGCGCGGTGATGCATTGCGCCCCGTCCTTTGACGCGGTGCAGGACGCGTTCCGCGACGAGATCGCCGATACGCCGGTGCCGATCAATCACGCCGCGATCGTCGAAGTCGCCGACAAGCACGCGGCCATCCACATGCTGGCCGAGAGCCTGGCGCAATACGCGCTGAATCAGGACCCGACGAAACTGGTCTACCCGGTCTGGCGCGACCCGGATGTGCTGGACACCTGGTTCTCCTCCGGTCTCTGGCCCATCGGCACCCTGGGCTGGCCCGAGGATACGGAGGAACTGCGCAAGTATTTCCCGACCAGCGACCTGATCACCGGCACCGACATCCTGTTCTTCTGGGTGGCGCGGATGATGATGATGCAGCTTTCGGTGGTCGGACAGATCCCGTTTCATACCGTCTACCTGCATGGCCTCGTGCGCGACGCCAAGGGCAAGAAGATGTCCAAGTCGACCGGCAATGTCGTCGATCCGCTGGACCTGATCGACGAATACGGTGCCGACGCGCTGCGCTTTACCAACGCGGCGATGGCCAGCCTCGGCGGGGCGCTCAAGCTCGATACCCAGCGTATCGCGGGATACCGGAACTTCGGCACCAAGCTGTGGAACGCGATGCGGTTCGCAGAGATGAACGACGTGTTCACCGCGCCCGGCCACGGCATCCCCAGCGCCGGGCAAACGCTGAACAGGTGGATCATCGGTGAGGTCGCAAAGGTGCGCGTCGAGGTGGACGAGGCGCTGCAAGGCTATCGCTTCAACGATGCGGCCAATGCGCTCTACGCCTTTGTCTGGGGCAAGGTCTGCGACTGGTATGTGGAATTTTCCAAACCGCTGCTTCAGGACGAAAACCCGGCGCGGGACGAGACCCGGCAGGTGATGAAATGGGTCCTGGATCAGTGCCTTCTGATGCTGCATCCGATCATGCCCTTCATCACCGAAGAACTCTGGGGGCTGTCCGGCGACCGGGCCAAGATGCTGATCCACGGCGACTGGCCGGACTACGGAACCGAACTGGTGGATTCGGCGGCGGATCAGGAAATGAACTGGGTCATCGGACTGATCGACAGCGTCCGCTCTGCCCGCGCGCAGATGCATGTGCCTGCCGGCCTGCACGTGCCGATGCTGGTCACCGAACTCGACGACCGGGGCCGCACCGCATGGGCCCGCAACGAGGTGCTGATCAAGCGGCTCGCCCGCATCGAAAGCCTCACCGATGCCGACAGCCTGCCCAAGGGCACCGTGGCGATCACCGCCGAAGGCGCGAGTTTCGGTCTGCCCCTTGCCGGCATCATCGATATCGACTCGGAAAAAGAACGGCTGGAAAAGACGCTGGGCAAGCTGGCCAAGGAACTGGGCGGTTTGCGCGGACGGCTGAACAATCCGAAATTCGCCGAGAGCGCGCCGGACGACGTGGTCGAGGAAACCCGCGCCAATCTGGCCGCCCGCGAAGAAGAGGAAAGCCGGATCAAGGAAGCGCTCGCGCGCCTGGCGGAACTCGCCTAGGACGCCTCGCAACCCGGCCCTCGCCTTTGCCGGGGCCGTGCGGTATCGTCGCCGCATGTCCAGATCCTTACGCGCCCTGATCGAACGTCAGATCCAGAAAGCCCGCGCTCGGGGCGAATTGACCGGGCTTGAGGGAGAGGGCGACCCCCTGCCCGACCGCCCCGAAGCGGCGATGGTCGATCCGGTGCTGGCGGCGGGCATGCGGATCATGGCGCAGGCAGGTGTGAAACCGGAGGAATTCGACCTCAAGGAGCAACTGCTCGCCGCCCGCGCCGAGTTGGCGGCTCTGACGGAGCCGCAGGAGCGGAAGGCGGCAATGGCCCGCGTGGCCGATCTCGAAATGCGTTACAACATGGCCCGCGATGCGCGGCGCGCATTCCTGCGCTGACGGCGCCGGCTTACTTGAACGACGGCTTGCGGCCTTCCATCTGCGCCGCCACCACTTCCATCTGATCGGGCTTGCCGATCAGACTGGCGGATTCGCGGGATTCGGCCAGAAGAACGTCCTGGCGAGATCTGGTTTCCGCCACGTCGATCAGCCGCTTGGCCGCCCGGATCGCCGAGGGACTCTTTTCCGCGATTTCCCTGGCCAGATCGATCGCCGCCGCCAGCGGGTCGTCCGCCTGCGAGGTGACAAGCCCCCATCGTTCCGCCTGATCCGCCTTGATCGGCCGCGCCGTGTAGGTCAGTTGCCGCAATACATCCGACCGCACGAGATGCGGCAGCAACACCATGCCGCCAAGATCGGGCACGAGACCCCATTTCATTTCCATCAGGGACAGTTTCGCATCGGGTCCGGCGATGCGGATGTCGGCCCCCAGCGCCAGTTGCAGCCCGCCGCCGAAGACCGCACCGTGCAGCGCCGCGATGACCGGAACCGGAACCCGGCGCCAGCACAGGGACATCTCCTGCAAGAGATTGGTGTCGCCATGGCTGCGGCCCATCAGCCATTCCACGGGATCCATCTGCCCCATCTTGGCGAAGCTGGCCAGATCGAGTCCCGCGCAGAAACTTTTTCCCTCGCCGGAAAGAACCACTGCGCGGGCGTCCGATGCGGCGACCTCTTCGCCCGCGTTCACGATCGCCTCGAACATGGCATCGTCCAGGGCGTTCATCTTGTCGCCGCGGGTCAAAGTGACCCGCGCGATGTGATCCGAATACTCGACTGATACGCGCGCCATCCCGGTGTCCTCCGCTTTTTCCGCAACCCTGCCGAAATCCGGGCCGGGATGCCAGTGAAACGTGGGGGCAGTCCGGTCAGGATTGTCCGCCGCGGATCTGGCGCAAAGCAATGCTTGCCGCCCGCGCGGGGTTGGGCTTATCTGCGGCCATGACCGATCCCAGATACACACCGCTCGCCCAGTCCCTGCCCGCAACCGTGCCGTTCGTCGGCCCTGAAACGCAGGAACGGCAGCGAGGCGCCGCCTTCCTGGCGCGGCTCGGCGCGAATGAAAGCGTGTTCGGCCCGTCCCCGCGCGCCGCCGAAGCGATGCGGCAGGCCGTCGACGGGGTCTGGATGTATGGCGACCCGGAAAACCACGATTTGCGGCAGGCGCTCGCCGATCACCACGGGGTGTCCGCCGACAACATCGTGGTCGGCGAAGGGATCGACGGCCTGCTCGGCTATGTCGTGCGACTGCTCGTCGAGCCGGGTGACGCGGTGGTCACGTCCGAGGGTGCCTATCCGACCTTCAATTACCATGTGGCGGGCTTTGGCGGCACGCTGCACAAGGTGCCCTATGTGGACGACCGCGAAGACCCGGCGCGGCTGTTCGCCAGGGCGGCAGAAGTCGATGCGAAACTGGTCTACCTTGCCAATCCCGACAATCCGATGGGAAGCTGGCACGCAGGGGCGGACATCGTGGCGGCGCTGGACAGCCTGCCCGACGGGTGCCTTCTGGTGCTGGACGAAGCCTATGTCGAATGCGCCCCACACGGAACCGAAGCGCCCGTTTCCGTCGACGACCCGCGGCTGATCCGGATGCGGACGTTTTCGAAGGTTCACGGCATGGCCGGGGCTCGTGTCGGCTATGGCATAGCGGCCAAGGGCCTGATTTCCGCCTTCAACAAGGTGAGGAACCATTTCGGCATGAACCGGACGGCTCAGGCAGGCGCGCTCGCGGCGCTTCGGGACCGGGCATGGCTGGACCATGTCCGGAGCGAGATCGCATCCGCGCGCGACCGGATCGCAAGCATCGCCCGCGACAACGGACTTGTTCCGCTGCCTTCGGCGACCAATTTCGTGGCCATCGACTGCGGGCGGGATGGCGCCTTTGCCAAGGCAGTTCTTGACGGGTTGATCGCGCAAGGGATCTTTGTGCGAATGCCATTCGCCGCCCCGCAGAACCGCTGCATCCGGGTCAGTTGCGGCAGGCCGGCGGATATGGATGCATTCGCGGCAGCCCTGCCGGCAGCCCTGGCGGCGGCGCGAAGCTGATCGCAGCGGTTTGACCTGACTTTTGCGCAAACTGCGCTAAACTGGCCCGGACCGGTCCGAAGGACTCTACCATGAGCGAACGCCGCCTGACCCCCGCCCCGAATTACACCAACGCCGCGCTGATCATGCTGGGGGTCAACCTCACATGGGTGTTCGTGACGATCTGGGCGATGTTCGGGCTGATCCCGGTCCTGCTGCTGGCCACCGCGATCAATCATCTGATCCACCGCAAGGCCGCGCGGACCCGCTAGCCACCGGCGATCACCCTGGCCGCGGCATCCAGCGCACCCGCCCCATGGGCGATGCCCAGTCCGTTCATGCCGGCCTCGATCCCGCCGAGCAGCCCCAGTATCATGTGGCCATTGACATGCCCCATATGGCCGAGACGGAAGAAGCCATGCCAGGACGGGTCCGTCGGGGCGGCCATGCCGAGTCCGATTCCAAGGGTCAGTCCGAGGTTTTCCTGGACCCAGTTCCGCAACGCGGTTCCGTTCGGCGCCTCCAGCCGGAGCGCGGTGACGGCGTGGCTGCGATCCGCCCGGTCGGCCACGTTCAGGCGCAACGGGCCGCCGTCCCGCCCCCATGCCTCGCAGGCGGCCCAGACGGCCTGCGCGAGCCGTTCATGCCGGTCCCAGACATGTTCGATGCCTTCGGCATGGATCATGTCCAGCGCGGCCCGCAGCCCGAGAAGATGGTGGGTCGGCGCGGTGCCGCCGAAAAATTGATAGAACTCGTCCGGGTCGCTGCGTGGGGCCCAGTCCCAGTAGCGGCTGACGCGCGGCATGGAGCGCCGCTTTTCCGCCGCCCTTTCATTGAAGAACACGAAGCTGACGCCCGGCGGCACCATCAGACCCTTCTGGCAACCTGTGACCGCGACATCGACGCCCCAGGCATCCATTTCGAACCGGTCGCAGCCAAGTGAGGCGATGCAGTCCGCCATCAGCAACGCGGGATGGCCGGCCTCGTCCATCGCAGCCCGCAGGGCGGCGATGTCGTTGCGGACCGAACTCGATGTATCAACATGGGTCGCCAGGACGGCCTTGATCCGGTGGCCCGCATCGGCCCGAAGCGTTTCGGCGACGCGGGACAGGTCCATCGGAGACGACTTGCCAAAGTCGATCACCTCGACCTCGGCTCCCAATCCGGCCGCCATTTCGCCCCAGCCGTGCCCGAAACGCCCGGTGGCCGGCACCAGGACCCGTTCGCCCGGCGCAATGACATTGGCCAGCGCGGCTTCCCAGGCGCCATGCCCGTTGCTGATGTAGATCGCCGCCGAATGGCCGGTGCGCGCGACTCTCTTGAGGTCGGGAATGAGCGTGGCTGTCATGTCCAGCAGCGCCCCGGCATAGATGTTGGGAGCGGGTTGATGCATCGCCTGCAACACCCTGTCCGGGATCACGGAAGGCCCCGGTATCGCCAGATATTCACGCCCCTGCGACAGCGTCAGTGACTTGCCCATTGCACCCTCGTTTGCATTTCTCGCTCACCCTATCCAAGTCGAACCCGCCGTCAATGCACCCGATCACGCGGGTTGCGTCAAACGGCCCATTTGGTTAAATGGCCCAGGTGCAAACGCGGGGATGCCTAGTCCCACTCTTCAATCGGATCAATCCCTTATGAGCAGCCCCCCGAAATCCTCACGCGAATTGCTGGGGTGGCTATGGCGCAACTACCTGCACCAGCACACCGGCACCATGGCGATCGCCATGGTGTTCATGTTGGTCGAAGGCAGCATGATCGGTGCGGTCAGCTACATGATGCAGCCGATGTTCGATGAAGTGCTCGTCGCCGGCAACACCTCGGCCCTGAAATGGGTCAGCATCGCGTTCCTGCTGATCTTTTCGATGCGGGGTGTGGCGGGCGTCGTCCAGAAGGTTCTGCTGGCACGGGTGTCGCAATTGACGGCGGCGAGCCTGCGGATCGACCTGCTGAATCGCATGATCCGGCAGGATACGTCATTTCATCAGACCCATCCTCCCGGATTTCTGATCCAGCGCATTCAGGGAGATGTCGGGGCCGTCAACGATGTCTGGCGCGGGATCATCACCGGGGCCGGCCGGGATGCGATATCCCTGATCATCCTGATCGGCGTCGCGATCAATATAGACTGGGTCTGGACCGCGATCATGCTGATCGGCGTGCCGCTGATGTTCCTGCCGATCGGCGCCGGACAACGCTATGTGCGAAAGAAAGCCTCCGCCGCCCGCGACCTGGGCGCCACCCTGTCGACGCGCCTTGACGAGGTGTTTCACGGCATCGTTCCGATCAAGCTGAACCGGCTCGAGAATTATCAGGCCGAACGCTATTCCGGCTACACCGACACCTTCGTACGATCCGAAATCCGCGCCGCCTTCGGGACCGCGGCGATCACCGGCATGATCGACATCATGGCCGGTGTCGGCTTCATGGGCGTGTTGCTCTACGGCGGGTCCGAGATCATTTCAGGTGAAAAGACCGTCGGCCAGTTCATGAGCTTCTTTACCGCGATCGGCCTTGCATTCGACCCGATGCGCCGCCTTGCGAGTCTCAGCGGCAGCTGGCAGGCCGCCGCCGCCGCTCTGGAGCGCCTGAAGGAACTGATGGACGCACCGATCCGGCTCAAATCTCCGGAACACCCGGTGCCGCCCCCCGAGGGCCTGCCCGATATCCAGCTCGACGAGGTATCGCTCAGCTATGGCGATGCGAAAGTCCTGAACAACCTGTCGCTGCGGGCTGAATCCGGCAAGACGACGGCGCTTGTCGGCGCCTCCGGAGCCGGGAAATCGACAATATTCAACCTGCTGACACGGCTGGTCGACCCGCAAGCGGGAACGATCCGTGTCGGCGGCATCGACGTCAAGGACATTGCCCTGCAAGACCTGCGCGATCTCTATTCTGTCGTCAGCCAGGAAGCCTTGCTGTTTGACGAAACCCTGCGGGAGAATATCCTGCTGGGGCGCAAGGATGTCAGCGACGAGGACCTCAAACCGGTGCTCGACGCCGCGCATGTCAGCGACTACCTGGCGAACCTGCCGGACGGGCTTGATACCCTGGTGGGTCCGCGCGGCTCGGCCTTGTCGGGCGGGCAGCGCCAGCGGGTGGTGATTGCCCGCGCCCTGCTTCGGGACACGCCGATCCTGCTTCTGGACGAAGCCACAAGCGCGCTGGACGCGCAATCCGAAAAGGTCGTGCAAAGCGCGCTGGACCGGCTGGCGGGCGGGCGCACGACGCTGGTGATCGCGCATCGCCTGGCCACCATCATCAGCGCCGACAAGATCATCGTCATGGACAGCGGGCAGATGGTCGATCAGGGCACCCACCAGGAACTGCTGGATCGCGGCGGAATCTATGCCGACCTGTATCATCTGCAGTTCAAGGGCGGAAAGACCGTGATCGACCCGAAAGGCGCGGCGGCGCTGTTGCCGCGCGCGCCCGCCCTGTCGGCGCCGCAGCCGTCCTGGATGCGCCGCATCGGCCAGCGCCTGTTCGGCTGATCGTCAGCGGCGGTAGTCCCTTGCCAGCGCCACGGGATCCGCCCCGCAGAGATAACGCGTGAGGGTCCAGAGATTGCGCGCGCCGCGGCGCAGCCATCCGGCCTGTCGATACCGCCGGGCGCTCGTGAACGCCCGCACCGGCAGGATCAGGAGCGGTCGGGGCAAGGCCCGCACCAGCGCCACATCTTCCATCAGGGGCTGATCCGGATAACCACCGGCGCGCTCATAGGCGCTGCGGGTCATCAGAAGGCCCTGATCCCCATAGGGCAAGGACACCAGCGAGGAGCGGAAGTTCGCCCAGCCAGCCACCCAACCCGGCCAGAAGCCCCGTTCGCGGAACGCGAGCCGGAAACAGGCGCTCTGCCCCTGCCCCGTCTCCAGATGGTCCTTCACCGCCCGCGCCCAGCCGGGTTCAAGCTCGGTATCGGCGTGCAGGACGAGTATCCATGCGCCGCGCGCACATGCAACAGCGCGCCGCAACTGCCCGCCGCGCGACGCAGCGCCGGTCACGATTTCGGCGCCGGCCGCTTCGGCGATGCGCAGCGTATGATCGCTGCTGCCGCCATCGGTGACGATCAGTTCCCGGATCAGCCCTGCCGTCAGCCCCTCGATCAGCGCCGACAGGCAGTCCGGGAGGCCGTCTTCGGCGTTCAGTGTCGGAACCACGACGGAGAGTTCGGCAGGCACTGGTGTTCCCCTGTTCTTTCGGACACGCTTACCTATATGACAAGGCAATGAAAACCGGGAGTTCACCAATGACGCAGCGCCGCATTCTTCGACTGTCCGGTCGAGATGCCGACAGTTTCCTGCAGGGACTGGTCACGAATGACATCGCGCGCCTGACGGACGGGCTGGTCTATGCCGCGCTTCTGACCCCGCAAGGCAAGTATATCGCCGACTTCATGTTGAAACGCGATGGCGAGGCGATCCTGCTGGACGTGGCCGAAGCGCTGGCCGACGACCTGGTCCGCCGGCTGTCGCTCTACAAGTTGCGGGCCGATGTGACGATAGCGGATTCCGGCCTGAACCTTCAGCGCGGCACCGGCACAGCGCCGGAAAATGCCGATGCGGACCCCCGCCATCCCGACATGGGATGGCGCGCCTATTCGGCCAATCCGGCCAGCGACGACGGCACCGACTGGGACGCCATCCGCGTCGCGCATTGCATCCCCGAAACCGGCATCGAACTGACGCCGGACTCGTTCATTCTCGAAATGGGTTTTGACAGGTTGAACGGGGTCGATTTCCGCAAGGGTTGCTATGTCGGGCAGGAAGTCACCGCGCGCATGCGCCACAAGACCGAGCTGCGCAAGGGGCTGCGCCGGGTCCGGATCGACGGGGCGGCACCTGCGGGCGCCCCGATCACCGCCGATGGAAAGCCTGTCGGGACGCTGTTCACGCGCTCCGGCGATCAGGCCCTCGCCCATCTTAGATTTGACCGGATCAGCGATGACATGACCGCCGGAACTGCGACGGTTCTGGCGGAATGATACGCATCACCGATTGAGTTTGGCGGCCGCCTCGGTAAGGTTGCCGCTCGACCCCATCTTCATAGGAACCGTGCGGCGTGATCGAACTCTACTTGGCCATCTGGCGCTCCAGCGGTCGGCGCCAGCTGATCCTTATCCTTCTGTCGCTCGCGGTTGCCGGCCTGTCTGCGGTGCCGCTGAGCTATCAGAAAGACATCATTAACGCGCTGAGCGAAGCCGAGATCGGAGCGTCGGCCCTATTTCTGATGTGTGCCGAGATGATGGGAATCGTCCTGCTCAGCCTGTTTCTGAAATGGCTGGTCTCCTATCGGTCGGGCACACTGGGTGAGGACATCACGCGGCGGTTGCGCAAGCACCTCTATGAGAACTCCGATGCCAGTGTCCGCAGCGACGGCAAGCAGATCCCGCAGGGTACGCTGGCCACCACGATTTCCGCCGAGGCCGAAGAACTGGGTAAATTCGCTGGCGGCGCCGTTTCCAATCCGGTGGTGCAGATTGGCACCTTGATCGCGGTGGTCGGCTTTATCGCGACCTCGCAACCCGGTCTGGGCGTCATCGCGCTGGCGATGATCACGCCACAGGTCATCATCGTGCTGATCACGCAACGGAAGGTGAACGAGCTGGTCGCGCGACGGGTACGGATCCTGCGGGGCGCGACGAACCAGCTCGTCAGGCAACACGACTCCGCTCCGGATATCACCATCGAAGAGGAGTTCGACGCGATCTTTGAAACCCGCCGGCAGATGTTCATCTGGAAACTGTCGACGAAATTCGTTCTCAGCTCGCTCAATGCCGCAGCCACCGTCGGGGTGCTGGCCTTTGGGGGCTGGCTGGTCTTGCAGGGGCGCACCGATGTGGGCACGGTTGTCGCCGCTACGATGGGGCTTGCCCGCCTGCAATCCCCCACATCGTTCCTGATCGCATTCTACCGGCAGGTCAGCGCCGCCCGCGTCAAGTTCGATCTGGTGCGGGAACTTGTCGAGATCGCGCCTCGACGCCCAAGCAAAATGGCGGTCTGATCCAATCCCCGCCGGCCTCAGGCGCGTTCGGAATATTCCATGGTTTCGGTGTTCACGATGATCATTTCATCCTGCCCGACAAAGGGCGGAACCATGACCTTGATGCCGTTGTCCAGGATCGCCGGCTTGAACGAATTGGCCGCCGTCTGACCTTTGACCACCGGTTCGGTTTCGACGATCTTGCACGTCACCTTTTGCGGCAGCGACGCGCTGAGCGCCTCGGACTCGTGGAACTCGACCACGACCGTCATGCCGTCCTGAAGGAACGGACGCCTGTCGCCCAGAATTTCTGCCGGGAGTTCAACCTGTTCGTAGGTTTCCGCATCCATGAAGACCAGCATGCCGTCGTTCTCGTAGAGAAACTGCTGGTCCTTCTGTTCCAGGCGCACTTTCTCGACCTTGTCCGCGCTGCGAAAGCGTTCATTGAGCTTGCTTCCGTTGCGCAGGTTGCGCAGTTCCACCTGGGCGAAAGCCCCGCCCTTGCCCGGTTTGACATGATCGACCTTCACTGCGGCCCACAGGCTGCCGTTATGCTCCAGTACATTGCCGGGGCGGATTTCATTGCCGTTGATCTTGGGCATGGATGTGACCTTCGCGCATGCTTGATACAGAAACTGCGGCACCTATATATGGCGAGTCAGGGGCTGGCAAGACAACGATATCTCGTGCTGCACGCGCAGAAAGCCATGCAAATTACGCAAGGGTGATATGCAGTTTCGGGGTACCCGAATCGTTCGCGATCAGTCATAAGGAACGCCACGCCGAAAACGCAAGAGCAAGAATAACAAGGAAGACGAGATGAGAGATTTCGTTGACGGCACAGCCTTTAACAATGAACAAGGCAATCGTGCACGTAAACTTTTTGCGGCCGTCGTATTGGCTGCATTGGACGACGCCATCGCCGATGACAAGAAATACGGCAACGGCCCGGAACAGATCGCCCGATGGGCAAGGTCGCGCGACGGGCGCGAGGTGCTGTCCTGCGCCGGTATCGACCCCAATGAACGGGTCGTGACGGGTTTGATGGATTTCGTCGGACGTGGTGTGCGCACATCCGTCGCCCTGTCCCGCGAAGAAAGCGAACGGCGCAACGCCGCGCAACAGGCCGAAGCGGCCTGAATCAGCCAGGATCAAGGAAACCGCGCAGTCCGGTCCCCGGCTGCGCGATTTCTTTTTGGGCCTTCCGGCCGTGGATGCGCGTCCGTGCCAGCCCTGTCCCGGGTCTGCACGTCTGCTGCCGCGATACTGCAAGCCCCATTGCACGGCGCAAGAGGGCTAGGCCGGATCGAGATCCTGTATCGTCAAGACCCTGTGGATTTCGCGCCGTACCAGCTTTCTCATATTTTGCTTGATCCGGTCGCCCAGAACACCTGTCAGTTCCTCTCGGACGATTTCAGCGACGAGTTCCCTGAGGCGGTCGGGCTCCGGCAGGTTCCCGGCGAAATGGAAATCCGGCGGTCGCGACGTTCCGTCCCTCCCAGCCTCCGGGGACCCGGCCGGCCCGTGTTCGGGCCCAGGCCAGGCGGTCGTTTCGCCGATGCCGTCATTTGAAACGGCATTGCCGGAATCCGCCTGCGCGCGGTCAGGCGAGGTCTTGTCGGCGCCGTGGATTTCCGGTGCATCCGCGCCGGCGCGCAGGTCGGTGGGCGCACATCCCATGCCACTGACAGGCGTTCGCGGCGGGGCCGGTGCAAAACCAGCCGGGACCGGTCCGCAACCATCGTCTGCTGGGGTTTCTTCGCGGGATCTTGCCCGATCCATGCCCTGACCGTCCTCCGGTGTTGACCGCACCGCATCCGGCATCGGCAAGGACGTCTTTGCCTTCATGGGAAATTCACCATCGGCAGGACGGGACGCCGGATGCCCCTGGCGGTCCGCGCCGCTGCCTGCGGCAGATACGCCGATCTGGTCATCCGCGGTGACTCTGGCCGCATGCGTCGGATAATCGGACTGCGGCGTCCCTCCCGCATCCTTCACCTTGTCCGGCGCCGTATCGGCCAAGCACACCCGATGGGCCGATGTCAGGATCAATGGCGCCTTCGGATCGGAGGGAACCAAGCTGGGCTTGGCCTCTTGAGGCCGGTTCTGATGGGAAACCAGCCGCCGTATCGAAGACAGGACATCCTCGATATCGGCCTTTGAAACGGGATCGGACATCGACAAGAACCACTCGCAACTCGCATCCGAGCCTAGCGTCTGTCAGAGTGCCTCACAACCGACAGGAAAAATTGTCACTTTTTCCCAAGCGCTTCCAATACGCGATCCAGGTCCCTGGATTGCCTCGATACCCTGGCCGGCGCATCCTTGGCGAGGTTGTAATAGATCGTCGGGTCATAGATCTGGACCGCAAGCCCAAGACGTTCCGCCGTCAACAGGCCCTGCGTCGCAAGCAGCTGGTAAGAGGCGATGACTTCTTCGGCGCGGGCTGAGATCTGCGAGGTCAGCGCATCCAGCAATTCCTGCTCGGCGGCCAGAACGTCCAGCGTGGTGCGCGCGCCCAAAGTCGCCTCTTCGCGGATGCCGTCAAACGCAACCTGCGCCGCCCGGACACGTTCGGCGGTCGCCACGAGGCTGGCCCTGGCCACCTCCAGACGTACGTAGGCGTCATTCACCCCCTGAACCGTATCTCGCTGCACATTCAGAAGATTTCCGCGCGCGGCGTCCCGGTTGGCCATCGCGCTGCGGACATTGGATTGCAACGCGCCGCCGCGATAGATCGGCTGCCTCAGGTCCAGGGAAACGGAGGAATCGAAGCCATCATTGTCACTGTCCCAGCTATCGATCAGCCCGACCGCGACACTGCCGGCCACGCTTGGCCCAAGCCCTCTCTCGGCTTGGAGAATCCGCAATTCCAATGCCGCGACCTGTCGCTGAGCCGCGAGGATATCCGGATGGGTTCGCACCGCGACGGCCTGGGCCGCCTCGATCGACGCCGGTTTCCTCGGAAGATTTGTCGGCGTCACCAGTGTTCCGGGTCTGCGCCCCACGGCATTGGTATATTCCGCCTGCGCATTGACCAGAAGCCCGCGCGCCGCGGCCAGGTTGCTGCGTGCGGCGGCAAGCCGGGATTCCGCCAGCGCCACGTCGGTGCGCGTCACTTCGCCGACCTCGAACCGGTCCTGCGCCGCCCGCAATTCCTCGCCCAGCACCCGCACGTTGTTTTCACGCAGGGACACGTTTTCCGTCTGCAGGATGACGTTCATATAGGCCGCCACGGCGCGCTGCAAGACCCGCTGCTCGAAGGACAGGAGGGTCTGGCGCGTCGCCAGAACGATCTCTTTCGCGGCTGTCAGCCCCAGCTCGCGGGCACCGCCGTCAAACAGCAGCCAGGTCAGCTCAAGGCCGGCCGTGATGCGGTTGCTGGCCAGTTCGCTCAGGATCCCACCGGGATTCAGACGCTGGTTCGTGGTCCTGGCCCGCGCGACGAAATCCAGCACCGGCCGCAATGTGGAAATGGCCTGGGCCACGTCTTCATCCGCGGCCCGGAGCACGGCCCGGTTCTGTTCCAACAACCCGCTGGTGTTATAGGCCCCGATCAGCGCATCGGCGAGATTCTCGGCCCTCGTCGCTCCGGCACCGACGGTTGCAAGCGCCAGAACCGCCGAAAACGCCCCGGTCCTGATCCATCCTGCCGTCCATTTCCTGCTCATTTCAGCCTCCTGCTCAAAGCTGTGACGATTCCGAAGTCACGGCGGTCGACCAATTTTCTGCGCCCCTGCCTAAAGAGCGAATGCCTTTTCCTTCTCGAAACCCGGCAAGACGGGTGCGGAGGCGTTGAAGTCGAACCGCCACGAAATACGTCCTGCGGACTTGTATCCGATACGCACCACGCCCAGGGCACCCTCCATGAACAGGCAGGCGATGCGCCCGCCATCCTTGAGCTGGGCCTCGATCGCTTCCGGGAGCGTTTCCGCCGCCCCTTGCAGAAGGATCACGTCATAGGGTCCATGCTCCGCCGCGCCCTCGGCCAGGGGACCGGCATGCACGATGACATTGTCGGCTCCGGCCGATGACAGGATCGCCTGCGCCTCGTCCGCCAGGGCGGCGTCTTCCTCGACGGCCACCACCGCCTGCGCCATACGGGCCGCCACCGCGGCGGAGTAGCCAAAGGCCGATCCCAGGTCCATGACCAGCTCGTCGCCCTCGATATCCAGCGCATCCAGCATCTTCGCAAGCGTCCGCGGCTCAAGCACCACGCGCCCGTTTCCCAGATCGAGGTTCTCGCCGGCATAGGCCGCTTCGCCCAGGCTCTCGGGCAGGAATTTCTCGCGTTCCACGGACAGCAGGGCGTCGATGATCGGGTATTTGGTCACGTCCGACGGACGGATCTGCGTATCGACCATCAGTCGTCTGCGGGCGGCAAAGTCTGTCATTGCTAAACTCTTCTGTTCAGTCGATTGTATTGGTTCTGACACATCGCATCGGCGCGGGCAACAGGGCGCAACGCGAAATCACCGACAGTGAGGTCATTGATACCCACCCAGGAGGGAAACCGGAAATGTCCAGCGCCGACATGCCGGATGCCGCCGGGCCGCATCGGCTTTCCAAGCGAAACAGCCATCGCAAGCCGCCGAACGCCAAAGCCGGTCTTTCTGAAAGCCGGGCACGGCAAAAGGCACTCTGTGGATGGACAATCCGAAAACAGTTGATTACATCGACCCCAGACCACGAGTCTGGCGAGTTGGCGGAGTGGTGACGCAGCGGATTGCAAATCCGTGTACACCGGTTCGATTCCGGTACTCGCCTCCATTCACTTCTAAATCATAGGGTTAGCGGCTTAGCAGTCGGGTGTGACACAAAGTGGGACACACGCCCTATGATGCTGTCATCCTATCTAAGCCCCTCAAGACACGGGATTTACTACTTCCGGTGGCCTATCCCTCCGTACATAGAGGGAAAGCGGACCACTGTTCGCATCTCTTTGCGCACACGTTGCCCGGATCGGGCTGGTGATTTGGCCCGTTATCTTGCATCTTGTGGTAGATTGCTGCGGGATAACAGAGCGTTGATGCGACTAAGGCAGGACGAGATACGTACACTTGTACAGCGATACTTTCGGTCGCAACTCGATACGTATGTTGAGCACATGAATGATAAGGGCTTCCCCGAACAGTCGATTGGCGCAATGCAGCAAGAGTTGGCCGTGCACGAGAACGCGATTGAAGGCGAAGACCTACTCGCAGACGCTTATCTCAACAGCGAAACCTTTTGCGAGGCGTCAGGTCTTAGCGGCTTGCAATGGGACGAAAACCTGCCGTCTCTGCGGCGGGAATGGCGCAAGGGACGCCGGGACATGCTCAGGCGCGTACTGGAAGCCGCTGAGCGCCTTGAGCATTATTCCTATGACGATGCCCCAGCCATAGCTCCTGCCGCTCCTCCGCCCGCCTCATCGCCCTTGGGCTTGGCGGTGGATGATTTCATTGCAGAGCATTCCCGCCAATGGGCCGACAAGACGACCGGCCAGAACCGGGCTTACCTGAACATCCTTGTCGAGTACTTCGGCCCTGATCGTTTGCTTGCCACGATCACCAAGCAGGATGCAAGCGAGGTCAAGAAGGTCTTGCAGGCGCTACCGTCCAGCCGGAACACCAAGCCCAAGTTGAAAGCCATGCCGTTGATGCAGGTCATCAAGGAACCCGGTCACAAGAAGATCGCGGCCAAGACGATCAACAGCAGAGGTGGTCGCGAGATTTCGGACCAGTTGCTAAGCTTTAGCGACTGACGAAGGAATACCCCAGATGACGAAGCGGAAACGCTATTCTGTGAACCGGCATGCAAATTTGACCCCTGTATTGGGGTAATCGGCGTCCAAAAGTGACCCCCCTGATATTTCGTTTCAGAAGCTTCCTCAAAGGATTGAGGGAGCAATTTGGGGATGTTGG
>NZ_JASNJE010000018.1 GCF_030164465.1 Sedimentitalea xiamensis | reverse complement strand
CATCTGGTCGAGTGTTTCTTCAATCGGATCAAACGATTCCGCCGTATCGCACTGCGCTGCGAAAAGACCGTCAGCTCATTCAAAGCGTTCGTTGATCTTGCTTCGCAATGGCATGGATCGGTTAAATGCAGACGCCGCCTAGACCGTCGAAGGGGTTGTGCGCCTTCTCGAGCGTATCGCCGATCACAAGATCAACCGGCTCGACGAACTGCTTCCATGGAACTGGACGCCGCAATAGGCCTCAAGTGCGTAGTCGGACGGATACCAACATTTTGAGGCATGGCATATTGGATCGGATACTCGCACGGAGCCGCCAACTATCCTCGTCGAGCAACCAAGGCGGTTATGCCTTACCGATAGAGTGCGGTCGGCAGCCACATCGACAGGGCAGGAACGAAGGTCAACAACAGCAGGACCGCGAGCAAGGGAACAAGAAACGGCGCCGTGGCGATCACGCAGCGCTCGAACGGAACTTCCGCGACCCTAGACAAGACGTATAACACCAAGCCGACGGGAGGGGTCAGCAATCCAATCATCAGGTTGAGAATCAGAATGATCCCGAAATGTACCGGGTCGATGCCGACACTTACCGCCACTGGAAGCAAGACTGGCGTCAGAATGGTGATCGCGGCAATGGTTTCCATGAAACAGCCGACGATCAGCACAATAAGCATGATAATCAACAGAATTGCGGATGGATTGTCCGTCAGCGTCAGAAGAGTTCCGGCGAATTTCTGTGCCACTTGATTGGCGGTCAGAATCCACCCGAATATCGCCGAGGCGGCGACGATGACCATGATCGAGGCGGTGGTCTCTACGGTCTCCATCGACACGCGCAGAATGCGACGGGTGTCCAGCGTACGGTACACGAAAACTCCGAGAAACATGGAGTAGACAACCGCCGCGATGGCAGCCTCGGTCGGCGTGAAGGCACCCGAAAGGATACCTCCGACGATGATGATCGGTGTGAAAAGCGGCAGGATCGCATCGCCGAAGCTGCGCAGGAACACGCCAAACATGAAGCGATCGTCCCGCGGGTAGCCACGCATTCGCGAAATGATTGCGACCATGATCATTAGCGACGCCGCCATGATGAAACCCGGAACCAGTCCTGCAGCGAAGAGTTGACCGATAGAGGCGTTGGCGATCACGCCGTATACCACCAGAGGAAGCGATGGCGGGATGATCGGGCCGATGGTCGACGACGCGGCGGTGATTCCGACCGAGAAGTCGGTATCATAGCCCGCGTCACGCATCGCACGGATCTCGATATTGCCGAGCCCGCCCGCATCAGCCACGGCCGCGCCGGACATTCCGGCAAAGACCACGCTTGCTCCGACATTCACATGGCCGAGTCCTCCGTGCATCCATCCCACGGTTGCCCGGGCGAAGGCGAAAATCTTGTTGGTGATACCTGAGGTATTCATCAGGTGCCCGGCAAGGATAAAAAACGGCACCGCGATCAGTGGGAAAGAGTTGATGCCATTCACCATGTTGTGGAGTACGACAACATTCGGCATCCCGGAGAGCGAGATAAAGAACAGCGAAGAAAGACCGAGCGCCACTGCGACGGGCGCGCCCGTGACCAGAAGAACGAACAGGATCACGAACATCAGGGTCAGGATCATACAGTGTCATCTCTCGTGTCAGTCGAAATTTCCGCCAGCGCATGGCTCTCGATCTCTTGCATAACGTCTTCCGGGCGTTGTCGAATTTTGCGGATGAGCCAGATCAGGGAATAGACCGCCATCGCCGCCAGCCCCACGGCTACCGCCCAGTAAAGAAGGCTTTTCGGGATCTCGGCCGAGGCCATCTTGGTCTTGGTCTTGAGGGCAAGCTTGACGGCCAACCAAGCCAGGTAGCCCCAAAAAAGTGTCGTCAGGGCCTCCATCAGAACGTTCAGCCATTTGCCCGTCCGGGGCGACAGATAGCGATAGAAGAACTCCAGGAAAATGTGCGTGCCTTTCCGGCTGACGGTGACCGCGCCGAGGAAGGCGACGACGATCAGAACGTATCGAGCGAACTCTTCGGTCCAGGCGAGGCTGTCGTTCAGCACATAACGCGTGAAAAACTGAAGAAAGACGATGATCGCAAGGCCCCAAAGCGCTATCAGGCCCGGCAGATCGACAAGCCTGATATCGAGTGGCGCATTACTGTCATCCTCGACGAAAAGGCGGGCCGCATCGCGGCCACGCCCCCCGTCCCCCCCGTTCATATCAGGATCGCTCATGATTTGATGGTATCAGAGGGCCTGCAACCGCTCAAAGTGTTCCATCTGGTAAGGCACTTTGGACATGTCTGTGAGCATGGGTTTGACCGCGTCTTGGAACGGCGCTTTGTCAACCTCATTCACAGCAATACCTTGTTCGCGGAACCAGGCCACCAGGCTTTGCTCGCTGTCGTAGATACTTTGCGAAACCTTCTCGGCCGCTTCTTTCAGCACCTCTTCCAGGACAGCCGCATCATCGCCGACACGCGCCATCGCGCTATCCGAAGTGATGATCAAAAGTGAGTTCAGGATGTGTCCGGTCAGATTGATGTTGGATTGGACCTCGTAGAATTTCTTGAACTGGATCGTCGGCAAGGGGTTTTCCTGTGCGTCCACAACGCCTTGTTGCAACGCCAGGTACACCTCGGAGAAAGCCATCGGCGTCGGATTTGCGCCTACCGCATTGGGGAACATCAGCATCACCGGTGAGTTCGGCACGCGGATTTTCAGACCTTCCATGTCGGCCGGCTTGAGGATCGGATAGTTCGAAGTGACGTGGCGCTGTCCGTAATAGACCAGTCCCATCACCGTGTGACCGGTGGCATCCTTGTAACCTTCGGAAAGCTCGGCGAAGAGATCGCTGTCGCGGTAGCTTTTCCAATGGTCGTAGCCTCGCATGATAAACGGATAATCCGAAATCGCGATCGGGCCATAGTACCGCTCGACGAAGCTGGGACCGGTATAGATGATGTCCACCGCGCCGATGCCCAGGCCCTCGTTGATCTCGACTTCCTTGCCCAGAGACGACGCGGGGAAGACCTGAATCTCGATCCGCCCGTCGGTGCGGGCCTTGACCTCTTCCGCCGCCCAAAGTGCGACCTGATGATAATCCGAGCCCTCTTCGTAAACGTGGGCCCATTTCAGTGTTTCTTGCGCTAGCGCAGACGTTGCACCGACAATTGTGAAGCCGACGGCGGTGACGAATGCGCCGATTCTCCCGAGATACATGTGCATCCTCCCTAGAATTTTCCGGCCGTCTCCACATGGCAGACAACCCTTTGTCACCCGGTTCATGATATCGGGCACGATTTACTTGTATACTAGATATATCTTGTATACAAGAAAGAAGTGAACTTGTGGCTCTTGGGGTGCAGGCCAGAATCAGCACGGGCATTTTTGCGGCGAGCGATCAGGCTTGAGAAGAATGGGAAAACCGAATGGTCTCGGGGAAAAACACGCAACATGACAAAAGGGTTGCAGCCGGCCCGCGACTGGCCTCTGGCGGTGCTCCACACAGACGTGCGCCCAGCCAGGCCCCGCGAGGCCCGGCCAGATTTTCAAGTTCGGGGATTCGCACCAGTGCCGATATCGTGTACGAGAAACTTCACTCCGACATTGCTTCGATGAAGCTGAGGCCGGGCACACCGGTGTCCGAGATCAGCCTGGCCGAAGAATTCGGTGTGAGCCGCACGCCCGTTCGCGAGGCGCTGCAACGCCTCGACAAGGAAAAACTGGTCGAGATCGTGCCCAAATCCGGCACCTTCGTCGGGCGCATCCCTGTCTCGGCGGTGATCGAAGCCATAGTCGCCCGGCGTGCGCTGGAGGTTGTCATCGTGCGCAAGGCGGTCGAACGGGCGACCCCGAGCCAAGTGCTCGAATTTCGCGCCCGACTGGAACGTCAACGCGAAATTGCACGGAAAAACGACCTCAAGACGTTCCACGCCGAGGACGAAGCGTTCCACGCCGCCTTCGCTTCGGTCGCAGGCTATCCGGGTATCTGGGAGATCATCCGCACCGTCAAGATTCAGGTGGACCGCTATCGCCAACTTACCCTGCCGCAGGAGGGTCGTCTGGATATGGTCATCCGCGAACACAAAGAGATTGTCGACGCACTGGAATCCGGCGATGCGGATCGCGCGGTCAAGTCAATGGAAGTACATCTCGACAAGCTGCAACTCGACATCGAAGTCTTTGGCCAGACCTGGCCGGACTATTTCATTCACGACCGGGAAATCGAAGGCCAGTGACCGAGGGGAGAACGAGATGACAATCCATGTTAGGCAGGCTATCGGCCCGGAGGAGACACGCACCTACGACACCGCCCGCTTGCGCGAGCAGTTCCTGATCGAAGAGTTGTTCAGCCCGGGTCAGGTGCGCATGACCTACTCTCATCTCGATCGTACGATTGTTGGCGGCGCGGTACCCGATGGCGCGCCGCTTGAACTGCCGACACCCAAGCCGGTCGGCTGCCCGAACTTCTGCGACCGTCGCGAGATCGGGGTGTTTTGTATCGCGGGCTCTGGTTCCCTGGCGCTTGACGGAGAGCGGATCGGACTGGCGGCCGGCGATTGCCTTTACGTTCCGAAGGGCACCGGATCGGTTGTGTTCGAAGGTGGCGACGCTCAGTTCTACTTCGTTTCCACGCCTGCACATCGCAGCTATCCGATGCGGAAAATCAGGCGCGACGAGGCGATTCGGCATGACCTGGGCGAAGTGGCGGAAGCCAATATTCGAACGTTGCGGCAATATATTCACCCAGACGTCACCGGCAGTTGCCAGTTGGTCATGGGCATGACGACCATCGCCTCGGGCAGCACCTGGAACACGATGCCCTGCCACGTCCATGACCGGCGGTCAGAAGTTTATTTCTATTTCAACCTGGCCAAAGCGACGCGGGTCTTTCACTTCATGGGCGAGCCGTCCGAGACGCGTCACATCGTCGTCGCCGACCGACAGGCGGTTCTGTCGCCGGGCTGGTCGATCCATTGCGGTTCCGGCACCGGACCCTATTCCTTCATCTGGTCGATGGCGGGCGACAACCAGGATTTTACCGACATGGACTTCGTCGAGATGGAAGACCTGCGGTGACGATGTTCGACCTGACAGACCGGGTGGCGATCATCACCGGGGCGAATACCGGAATCGGTCAGGCCATCGCCGTCGGTCTTTCCGACGCGGGTGCCCGGGTTGCACTGGTTGGCCGGTCGCCGATGAACGAGACGCGGGGGATGCTGGATGGCGACAGCCTTGAAGTGACGGCGGATCTCTCATCGATGGACGCCATCCCCTGCATCGTCTCATCAGTGCTGGACTGGGCCGGTCAGATTGACATCCTTGTCAACAACGCGGGCATCATCCGTCGCGCCGACGCGATCGATTTCACCGAAGAGGACTGGGATGCCGTCATGGACATCAACCTGAAGAACCTCTTCTTCCTCAGTCAGGCGGTGGCGCGGCATATGCTGCCACGGGGCCGCGGCAAGATCGTCAACATTGCCTCGCTCCTGTCGTTTCAGGGCGGTATCCGCGTCCCGTCCTACACCGCGTCCAAAAGCGGGGTTGCCGGGCTAACGCGGCTTCTGGCCTGCGAATGGGCCGGACAGGGCGTGAACGTGAATGCCGTCGCGCCGGGCTATATCGCAACGAACAACACAGTGGCGCTCCGTCAAGATCCCGTACGAAACCGGGCCATTCGGGACAGGATTCCTGCGGGTGACTGGGGGCGTCCCGAGCAGATCGCCGGTGCAGTGGTTTTTCTGGCCTCGGACGCAGCGGAATATGTGAATGGCGTGGTGCTGCCTGTCGATGGCGGCTGGTTGGCCCGGTAATCTGCCGAAAGTTTTCTACCCCGGGCTATGGGTTCGGAAGTCCAACTCTGCGAGGGAGAAACAGAGATCACAAACTGCTCTTCGCCTGTCAATTCTCGCTGGGAACCCTGCGCCAGCCAGCAAGATTTTCGCTGAGATTGGCCCTATATGAACACGTTGTCCAAGCGGATTTTTCAGGGGGTGGTGTCATTTGAGGACGGCCCCGATTTTGTAAGGGATTTCATGGATTGATGTGATCGAAGCAGGTTGCGGTCATTTGTCCGGCCTGTTTGCGCGGCATGAATGACCGCTGGCCTTGATAAAGTCCGCATGCCGGATTCCTATCAGACTGACGAGCTTTGAAGCCCAGACACCGCCCCGGAGTGTCCCAACAGCGGTCCGTTTCAATCATCATTCACATTTGCCCTTGCATCTCCTGTGCGGCGCCATTGGGTCTCCATCGACTGGATTGCTGCCTTTCGATCCGACGTTTCCGGATCTCCGAGGCGAACATCGGGCCGAAACGGCGCCACCAGAACCGGACGGTCTCGTGGCTGATTTCGACGCCGCGCTCGTGCAGCAGATCCTCGACGCTGCGAAGCGACAGCGGAAATCGAACGTACAACATCACCGCCAGGCGGATGATTTCGGGGCTGCTGTGAAAGTACTTGAAGGGATCTGTTTTCGTCATGAGAAAAGGCTACGAAACCGCCCTGCCCGCTTCGAGCCAATTTGTTCTGACAAGGCCCTCAGGCGTGCTTTGGCTTCTTGATACGCAGGAAATAGATAAAAACGGCCGTCATGCAGTAGAGACCGATGCTGATCGGGCTGCCGAAAAAGGTCATCACGTCGCCATTCGAGGTGATCAGCGCCCTGCGCATGTAAAGCTCCAGATATGGCCCGAGGATAATGCCCATCAGCATCGGCACCAGCGGATAGGACATCAGCCTGAGCGACCAGGCGAATACACCGATCCCTAACGCCATCCACATCTGGAACACCGAATAAGTCGAGGCATAGGTGCCGACCATCGCCACCATCGCGATGAAGGCGTAGAGTACGCCCCGGTTCATCCGGGCCAGCCAGATGTAGTAGGGTCCGAACACCAGAACCGAGAGGAAGACAAAAACCGCCGAGACCATCAGAGCCGCGAACATCGGCGCGATGGTCACCATCTCGTTGGTCAGAAGCCCCGGTCCGGGGACGAGGCCGTGGATGAGCAGGACGCCGAAGATGATCGCCGTCACCGAGTCGCCGGGGATGCCCAGCGTGAGAAGCGGCACGACCGCGCCCCCGCACATCGCGTTGTTGGCCGACTCCGCCGCCGCCAGGCCTTCGTGCGAGCCGTTGCCGTATTCGTCCGGCTTCTTGCTGACCCGCTTGGCTTCGGCATAAGCCACGAAGGAGGCCATCGACGCTCCCCCGCCCGGCAGCATCCCGATCAGCACTCCGATGACCGAGCTTTTGAAGTAGGTCCAGAAACCGATCTCCCGCACCTGTTTCCAGTCGGGCCAGAAGTCCTTGTGCCGCGCGTTGAAGGTGTTTGCAGCGATGGAGGTCCGGGCTTTCGAGCCACCCTGCAACAGCAACTCGCAAATTGCGAAGAGGCCGATCACCGCTGGCAGAAGCTGGACACCCTCGATCAGGTTGGCGCTGCCGAAATCGAACCGTCCCTGGGCGACCATGTTGTCGAAGCCGACCGTGGAGATCATCAGCCCGAGTGAGACCGTGACAAGGCTCTTCCAGATCGAGCCTTTCGCCACGATCACCACCGTGACGACGGCCATGAAGACCAGTGCGAACTTGTCCGGTGTGCGGAACAGCAGGGCGAACTCGCTCATCGGGATGGCGACGAACATCAGAACTGCGGCGCCGAGGACGCCGCCGATCGACGACGCGAGCGCGTCGAGGCTGAGGGCACTGGCCCCCTGCCCGCGTTTCATCAGCGCATAGCCCTCCATCGTCGTGATCGCGCCCGAAGCCGCTCCGGGGATGTTGACGGTGATCCCGGTCACTGAACCGGCATAGATCCCCGACATGAAGATCGCCATGACCATCACCAGCGCATTGGTCAGTTCCATCGCGAAGGTGAACGGCAGGAGCAGCGCGATTGCCAACGTCGCGGTCAGTCCCGGAATGGCTCCGAAAACGAGACCCATCAGGAAGCCGCCGATCAGATAGAGAAAGGTCTCCGGATTTGCGAGGGCCGCGAAGCCTCCCATCACGTCGGCGAACATCAGAAGTATCCCTGGGGCAGGAAAAGGTCGAAGAGAGTGACGAAGAACAGCCAGCCGACGCCCGTGATCCCGCCGCCGATCAGAGCCGAGGTCAATACCGCCTTAACCGGTCCCAGCCGCTCCTGTTCGAAGAGCCACGCCACGCAGAAGGTATAAAGCAGCGTGTCGTACCAGTAGCCCAGAGGCTCGAAGGCCCAGATGAAGCCGCACGTCAGGACGATCAGCGCGACGGTTCTCAGACTGAACCTCGCGTCCTCGTCATCCTCGTGGTCCGCCGTGCCGCGCAACTCCTGCACCAACACGCCGAGCGCGCCGATCCCAAGGGTCAGGACAAGGACCAGCGGCATCAAGGACGGCCCCGGTTCACCGCTGGAAAACGGCAGCGGCAGATTCAGCGCCTGCTTCAGATAGGCCATGTCGATTGCAAGGATAAAGAGCGCAAAGAGCGCCTGGCGGTTTATCGTCAAGGGACAAGCCTTTTGTCGTATGGGTCTACCGAGAAGCGACCCGGCCGTCTGACACGATCGGGTCGCTCCATTGTTCGAGCCGTCAGGAGCAGGTTACTCCAGCACGCCTTGTTCCTTCAACTTGTCCAGAAGTTTCAGCGCGCGGGTCTGGGTGCGCTCGACGAAGGCTTCGGTCTCTGCACCGTCCATCCAGTAGGCGTTCATGCCGGTTTCCTCGGCCTTCTGCTGGAATTCTGGATTGTCGAAGGCGGCTTTGAAGCCCGCAATCAGGGTCTCCTTGACGTCGTCCGGCGTCTCGGCGGGGACCGCGAGAACGCGCATACCGCCCCAGATCACGTCATAGCCCAGTTCCTTGAAAGTCGGGACGTCCGGAAGGCTGGGGTCGCGCTCGGACCCCATCACGGCCAGCACCTTGACCTGCCCGGCTTCGGCCGCCGACGAAACGGTGGCGTAGCTGAGGCTGGCGGCATCGTTTTCGCCCGAGATCAGGGCTTCGCGCTGCTCTGCCGAACCGTTGGGGAACGGAACGTGGTTGAGTTCCACACCCAGTTGTTCAGCCATATCGAGCGCATGGAGATGCCAGATACCGCCAATGCCGGAATCGGAAACCGTGACCTCGCCCGGCGCTGCCTTGGCGGCGGCGATGAAGTCATCGAGCGTTTCCCAGCCGGTATCGGCGTTCACAGCCAGAACGGTGGGATAGAGCGTCACGTTGGCGAGGTAGGAGAGCGTCGATGTATCGTAGCCCGGCACCAGATCCTTGTAAGGCACGGTGATCATGCTGTCCCAGGTCAGTGAACCGATGGTGTACCCATCGGGCCGCGACTTCATTAGGCGCAGGGTGCCGACACCCGACTGCGCACCGGTGACATTCTGGGTGCGGATGCCGACGCCCAGAGGCTCCTCGGCATATTGCAGGAAAGTACGCATGACCGTGTCCGTGCCACCGCCCGCGCTCCAAGGCATGATATGCGTGATGTCCTTGGTCGGAAAGTCCTGAGCGCTCGCTGCCGTCATGCCAGCAACGAGGATGGCCGCACCGGCCATGGCTCTGCGAAAACCTTTGGTGATTGTCATGTCTGAACCTCTCGGTTGTTGTGTCGCGGGTTTCCGGGGTTGCCGGTCCGCTTTGTCGTGAGTGCGCTGCAGGAGCAGCGCGATAATTGTATACAGCACAATATACAGACAAGAGTGCATTGCAACGGCTTTTCCCGCGCCCCATTGTGGAAGGCGACCAAAGTCAGGAATTCGTTTATGAAAAATGCCAACCTGCCAGATGCCGAGGAAGTCTTCCTCGACCATTCCGGCCACTTCGTTGCGAATGCCGAGGCGGCGCAGGCAGCGTTGGCCAATATGGGATTCACTGTAACGCCGCTGTCGAAGCAAGTTCAACCAGACCCGGAAACGGGAGAAGCGCGACTGACCGGGACGGGCAACATTTGCATCATGTTGCCGGAGGGTTACCTGGAGTTCCTGATCCACACCGCTGACACGACGATCGGGCTCGAGTTCAAGGCCGCACTGGAACGTCGCGCCGGGCTGCACCTTGCGGCGTTTGGGGTTGCGGACACCGAAAGCCTGCACGCGCGACTGGCCAAAGCCGGTTTCGACATGCGCCCCCTCGTCCATTTTTCCCGCGACATCGAGACCGAGGCCGCGCGCGAGACCGCCGCCTTCACGGTCGCGCGGCTTGCAGCGGGGGTGATGCCGGAAGGCCGGGTGCAGTTCCTGACCCATCACAACCCATCCGCGCTCTGGCAGACGCGCTGGACGACCCATGACAACGGCGCTCAGTCGCTTCGGGCGATGGTGCTCTCCGCCCCGGACCCGGAAGAAGCGGCCTCCCGGTACGCCCGGTTGTTCGACCGGCCCGCACAGCGTCATGGCGCGGCTCTACGCATCACGCTGGACCGTGGCGCGCTGGAGATTCTTCCCGAGGAAACCGCCGCCGCCATCGTGGGCACTCATGTCGAGCTTGGCCGATCCTGCTTTGTCGGCCTGCGCATCGGTATGGCGGATACAGCCACCCTCGCCGGCCTTTCCGGTGCCCGATGGATCGACGGATCGCTCGCGCTTCCCTTCGATCCCGCGCTTGGCGCAGGCGTCTGGCTTTTCGATCCCGTTTGAAACCGCGCCGGTTCTCGGCATCTCACCTCCGAAAACGCGCCGCCGCAAACGGGGTCAGGTCGATCTCCGGTGTCTCTCCGGTGACAAGCTGTGCCGCCAGCAATCCGCTGCGGGCCGAGGAAACAAGTCCGACATGGCCGTGGCCGAAGCAATGCACTACGCTCGAGATTCCACGCGCCGCCGCTATCACCGGCTTGCCGTCGGGCAGACTCGGCCTCAGCCCCATCCAGACTCGTGCCTCGCTGACATCCAGCCCCGGAAACACTGCCCCCAAATGCGTGCGAATGATCTCCGCCCGCCGCCAGTCGGGGCTGGCATCCGGGCTTGCAATTTCCACCTGCCCGGCACAGCGGACACCCGATGCAAGTCGACTGATCACCACCTTGCGGTCGCTCACCATGACCGAGGTCGTTGGACCCGTCAGATCCGATCCTCCCTCAACGGTCACATGGTACCCGCGCTCACTTTCCAGCGGCACCCGGTCGCCGGCCTCGGCCGCAAGGCCCGCAGAACGCGCACCGCAGGAAATGACGGCCGCGTCGCAGGCGATTTCGCCTTGCGTTGTCCTGACGGCCATCAGCTTGCCGCCTTCGGAGCGAAAGCCAACAGCCCGGGCCGCCACATGAGACGCACCCCTGGTCTGCGAATAATCGACCAGTGCCGCGCAATAGGCGGCGGGGTTCATACACTGGCCCGCCTCCGGAACGTTCACCGCAAACCGGTAATCCCCCGACAGATCGGGCTGAAGCCGCGCGAGCTCGTCGGCCTCGATTTCCTCGCAGACAATCCCCAACTCGCGCCGTATCCGCCAGCCAAGCGCGTCTGCCTCGTAACCGGACTTGTCGCGGTAGACATGCATCAAACCGCTTTCGGCATTGATCAGTTCCGGCACCCCGGCGCGCGCCGCCACTTCGGCATGCACCCGCGGTGCATCTTTCAGAAGGCTGCGAAGTTCAGACGCGGTCTTGCGCAGTTTCTCTTCGGTCGAACCCGACGCGAGATATCTCAGGAGCCATGGCAGAACTTTTGGCAGGTATGCTGGCCGGATGCTTAGCGGACCCAGAGGATCGCTCAGCCAGCGCGGCACCTGTTTCCATATCCCCGGGGCTGATGGCGGCGTCACCGAATGGGAGGACAACCAAGCCGCATTCCCAAAGCTCGCCGCCTGCTCTCCCCCGGGAGGACCAGGATCGACAAGCAGTACCTTCAGCCCGCGCTCGGCAAGCTGCACGGCGGTCTGAGCCCCTATGATTCCCGCCCCGATGACGGTCACGTCCGCTTTCATTCCGCGTTCCTCCGCGCGATGCGCCCAATGGTCCCGTCGACCTGCAACAGATCCCCGTCGCGCAGGTCCTCCCAGAATTCCGCTTCCGGTTCGACCACCATCGGCACCCCTGACAGGATTGCCCCCTGCGTCACCGATGGATCGGGGAGTTCCTTTAGCACGAGAGCCGCCGGGTGACTGTCATGCACCTTCAACTGAAAAAGGAACCGCCACGCCCCTGCCGATCCCCGACTGGCCGGCAAAACCAGCACACGCCCGGTGACGCACGCTCCCAGCAGATCGCTGGATCGTCCGACAACGACTCCGGAACAGATGTCCAAATCCCCAAGAAAGGAAAGCGCCGTCCGCGAAACTAGTGCCGCGCCTTCCGCCTGCCCACCGACCACGCCGCGGGCCTGCCAGACGCCCTCAGGCATTGCGCCGGTTCCGTGGCAGGAAGCGCCCGGCAACTGCCGACTCCACCGCCAGTTCGCTGGTTGTGAAAAGCGTCGGGCACTGGATCATGTCGCGGACGTAGTGTGCCTGCTTCGCGCTATCGACGAGGATTGTCCGCAGGCTCGGCGGCTTCACCCCCAACGCGGGATCGGGAGAACAGGTGCAGGCAAAATGGCAGGAGATGGGACAGGTATCCGTCACCACCCGCGCGCCCGATGCCATGATCGGGGCCAGCAGACCGGCCTCTCGCGCCATCTGGCGCACCGCCCGGCTCGTCGTGACCCAAAGCTCGACGCCTTCCGCGATCCGACGCCCCGACAGCAGGGCGGCGTATTGCTTCATCTCCTCGAATGAGGCGTGGGGACAGCCGAGATGCACGAGATCGAAGCCGGTCTCGTCGCCGGTGCAGAAACCATCGAAGATCTGCGCAAGATCCGCCTCGCCCACCTCGACCTCTGTCAGACCCGGCACATCGGCGTCCTCATTGAACGGTGGGGTCACGCCCGGGACGATGAACATGGCCACGCCGCCGGAGGTCGCCATGCCCACGCCCATCGCGTCCAGTTCATCCAGCGAAGGTCGCGTTTGAAGTCCCGTTACCAGAGGCACGCCCGAGCCGACGGTCAGCCCGATGGCATAGCCAAGTGCCGTGAACTCCGCCGTGCCCATCGGATGCGCCGTGACAGTCACCCGATGCGTGGGCTGGCGGTTGCGGTCCAGATGCAGGCCGAAGCGCGGATAGCGGCCGGTCATTCCCGCGTAGACAGCAAAGAACCCGTCGCGGTTCGATCGCGCGCCGAGGACGGAATTGGCGAAGACCGTCACACCGCTCTCTATCGAGGCGATATGCATGTTCCATGTCGGCCAGTGCCCGGCCCAATAGGGCGTGCAGGTAAAGGACGTGCCGCTGCCCATGGCGCGGTGCGCGGCCTCGGCGCGCTTCTGCAACAGTCCAAGCGTGTCCGGCGCACCTGTGCCCTGCCAATCCCCCATGTCTGCATTGGTGATGTTAGTGGAGGTCGGCACCACCATCTTCGCCCCGCCCTGCGCCGTGGCTTCGATCAGTTCGACGTCGCCCTTGTAGAGCGCCATACCAGCATGGATATGCGCGTATCCGATCTCGACCATATCGGGCGCATCATAGGCTTCGCCCAACTGGACCAGCGCCTCCATCGCCTGCCGGGCGGCATCGCCGCCGACGCCATCCAGCAATCCAAGATCATGGTCCGACAGCTGCATGGATCAACTGCCGATCTGTACGGTCGCCGTCTCGCGACGGAGCGCGGCGAGGATGCTGAGTGCCACGACCATGCTGGTGCGGTTGTTCTGTGGAGAGGGATAGTTTTGCGAGGTCATTTCCAGCGAGACCGAATTGGCCTCGACGGTCAGAGTATGGCGCGCTCCCGGCAGCGAACCGTCGGCACGTATGTGCACCTGTGTCCTGTCCAGCCCGATCCCCGCCAGCGCCAGCGTCACCGCCACGTTGAAATGACGCGGAAAATGTCCTGCCGCCTCACGCGCGCTGCCCTCGAAGATGTCGACCGGACCGGTCTCTGCCGGTACTAGATCGATGCCTCGTTCATGGATGAAAGGCTCATGGGCAAAGGAAGCCGGGTTGATATGCGATGTCAGGGTTACGGAGGTGATTTCGCCTTCCGACGCGGCGCGGATAATATCGAGCCCCGGCAATGTGCCGCCCGCAATCTGCAACCTGGCTCCGGTCTCTTCGGCGATGTCGATCAGATCGAAGTTCACCGCAAGCGCACCGACACTCACCGCCAGCACACGACCACCAGTGCGTAAAGTCGGCTCCACCACGTCGCGGAAACTGTCATAGGTCGCACATTCGACAAGTGTGGCATCGTATTCCGGCGCTTCCGCGGCCGAAATGATCGGCACGTTCAGACCAAACCTGGCTGCGCTTTCAGCGGCCTTGTCCTTGTTACGGGCGGCGATCGCGACGATGCGTATGGCGCCCGACGGGTCCGCGGCCAGCCGTGAGGCGATTTGCTGCCCCACATTCCCGAACCCGCCCAACACGATCCGCGTCTCGCCCGCCATCCGCAGGTTGCCTCCATCAACACCTTGACTGCCAAATGTACTCTGTCATGTATACAAAGAAATATGCAAATAGAAATCCGCCTGTCCCCTTTAAGGTCCTGCCATGAGCGATTATGCCCCCGTCACCCGAAGACTCGCCGCTTTCATCGCGGAATTCGCGACCTCCAAGGTCCCAGATGAGGTGATGACCTACACCAGGACACTGGCCAGGGACGGGATCGGCGTGCTCTGCGCCGCGACGCACGAAAGCGTCACCGCCGCGCAGGGGATCGGAGGCTTTGCCGAAGAGATCGCAGGCAATGGCCCCTGTACACTGATCGGACGAGACCGCAAGGTCGATCCGGTCAGCGCGGCACTTGCCAACGGCACGCTGGGCTATGCCGCCGATTTCGAACCGCACCACCCCGAGGCGATCCTGCACCCCATCGCAGTAATGATCCCAACGGCTCTGGCGCTGGCGGAAGCAGAAAAAAGAACCGGGGCGGAAATGCTGGCAGCCGTCGCGGTCGGATGCGAGATGACCTATCGGGTTTCCATGGCGATGAACCCGCGTGAACTCTATGACCGCGGTTTCCATCCCTCCGCCGTCGCGGGCAGTTTCGGTGCCTGCGCTGCCTCCTCCTATCTGCTCGGGCTGAACGAAGAACAAACCGTCCGCGCGCTCGGTCTCGCCGCATTGCAGACCTCCGGCCTTCTTGCCTGGCAGGACGACCCCCGCGAAGATGCCCGTCCCTTCCAGATGGGTCTGGCGGCACGAAACGGCGTCATGTCGGCGATGCTGGCCAAACGCGGCTTCGGCGCGCCCGACCGCATCTTCGATGGCGGGCACAATGTGCTGAACGCCTATAGCGGCGTCGCCGATCCCGCGCCCCTGACGGACGGGCTGGGCACCGTATGGGACGGAGTCAT
Source organism: Sedimentitalea xiamensis (assembly GCF_030164465.1). GTDB lineage: Bacteria > Pseudomonadota > Alphaproteobacteria > Rhodobacterales > Rhodobacteraceae > Sedimentitalea > Sedimentitalea xiamensis. The sequence continues at coordinate 68,808 of NZ_JASNJE010000018.1, read as the reverse complement.
GGAACTGGCGATCAAACCCTACGCTTCCGTTTCCTTCCTGCACCCGGCGCTCGACGCCCTTGTCGGGCTGCTGGATGACAATGCGCTGACCGCTGACCAGATTGAAAAGATAACCCTGCGCTTTGCCGAGGCCGGAGCCCATTGCGTAGATGACAACCCGCTCAAGGGGCATTCCGCGCAATACATCTTGCCGGTACGCGTTGCGATGGGACGGCTTTCATATCTCGATCTCTTCGTGGATCGACGAGAGACCGAACCGGAGGTCGCCCGCCTTGCCGCAAACGCCGAAGTGATCCGCGATACCGGCGAGTTCAACGAGGCCTTCCCGGATTTCTACATGGGAGAAGTCACCCTGACCCTGAAGGATGGCCAAACTCTCTCTGCGACGTCGAAAGTGGCACGCGGCTACCCCGAAGAGCCCCTCTCCCGCGAAGAACTCGAGCGGAAGTTCGAGGACGTCACCTCGACGGTCTGTTCGCTGGCCCGCCGCGAGGCCCTCGCCCGCGCCTGTGATGCGTTGCACGAAGCACCCGATGTCCGTGATCTCTCGGCCATACTCGCGCAGGCCCCGGATGCTTGATCTGGGCGCGACCATTGACGGGCCCCGGACGCGATGCATACAGTTTGGAATACATTATTTGACGCGAGGCGCCGGTCCATGAGCACTGACGAGAAGAACGCCGACGGCGCCCATCAAGGATCATCGTCCCACAGAGCCTACGCCCAGTTGCGGGAACAACTCCTTAGGTCGCATTTCCTTCCGGGTCAGAAAATCAACGAGGTTCTGGTTGCCAAGGAACTTCAGATCAGCCGCACCCCGTTGCGGGAAGCCCTGAACCGCCTGGTCGCGGAAGGAATGCTGATCGACCGCGAGCGCGGCTTCTCGGTCCCGGGTCTGGAACCGGAAGCGGTCTTCGACCTTTTCGAAGCGCGAGTGGAGATCGAATGCGCCTCCGTCCGCCTGGCCTGCGAGAGGGCAGAGGACGCCGAGTTGCAGGACCTGGCGGACTTTCTCGAAGGCAGCATGGCGGAATCTCCAGATGCATCCGTAGATCATCTGATCGAACTGGACATCCGCTTCCATGATACGATCGCGCTTTTGTCGCGCAACAAGGTTCTCAGGCAGATGCTATCCAACCTGAACGACCGCATCCACCTGATCCGCTGGATCGCCATGGAGGGCCGGCGCGACCGCACGCAGAGCGAGCATCTCGCGATACTCGAACTGATACGCGCCCGAGATACCGAAGCCTCGATGGCGGCGATGCGCAAGCACATCCTGCATCGCAAGGAAGACATTCTGGCCGCCGTCAAAGCCGCCTACGGGCATGTCTATACCCGAGCCTCGGCGTGATCGGCAGCTGCTTCCGATGGCTGATGAAATCTGGATCGAATTGAACTCATGAACCGTTTCATCGTCATCGGTTCGGGATCGGGCATCGGATCGGCCCTTGCCCAGCAACTGTCCGGGCCCGACACCGAACTTCTGTTGCACACAGGCTCGAATGCCGACCGGCTGGCACGCGTTGTGGATGCCTGCGAACGGAAAGGAGCGACCGTCTCTACGTGTTTGGGCCTCACTCAGGACGAAGCACTTGTCGAGAAGGTCGCCGCCTGGCTGGACCCCTTGCCCGACGGCGCTCTGAGTGGTTTTGCCTTCGCCGCGGGCTACGCGAAACTGGGAACAGTCGGCTCGACCGACCCCGCCACACTTCGAACCGCGCTCGACGCCATGCCGGTCGCCTTCCAGCGTCTGTGCAGTTGTGTCGCGCCGAAGCTGGCGGATCGGCGGGGCCGGATCCTCTGCGTCAGCGCCTTCGGTGCGCACCGGTCCAAGACCCACAGCTACGCCCCCACCGCCCCTGCCAAGGCCGCGCTCGAAGCGCAGGTGCGCACCTTCGCCGCCAATCTGGCACCACGCGGCATCACAGTGAACGCGGTCGTACCCGGGTTCATCACCAAGGAAACCGGAACGCCGTCGTCCCTGACGCCCGAGCAATGGGCGAAGGTTACTGACACGATCCCGATGGCAAGGCTGGGCCTCGCTGCCGAGGTCGCCGCAGTCGCCGCCTTCCTGCTTTCCGAATCGGCAGGCTACGTGACCGGCCAGTCCCTGCATGTGAATGGCGGGCTGACGCTCTGAGCGAGCGGCGGCTGTCGCACCGCCGCCTCAATAGAAGTACGGCAGCTTTTTCTCTTTGGCTGCACGCACCCAGGGCGGCACGAACGGAACGATCTGATCCTGCGACGGAACCATCATCTCGATGAAGCTGGCGCCGGGGTTTTCGATGGCGTCGCGTAGAACCGCCTCGATCTGATCCTCGCTGGTGATGCGCGCCGTCTGAAACCCGAATCCTTCCGCGACTTTCAGGTAATCGACGGCACCGAAATCGGTCATCCATGGCGCATCCACATCGTCCAGCAAGATCGCCTCTCCTCTGATCCAGCCGTACGTATCGTTCCGGGTCAGGATCACGGTGACGTTCTTTCCGCTGCGCTTGATGGTCTCGAAATCACCCAACACAAAGGCCAGCGAACCGTCGCCGGTGAAGGAAATAATCGGACCATCCGACGCGTAGGCGGCACCGATCCCGGCCGGGACCGAATAGCCAAGCGCCCCCATCGAATAGTTGGTGATATAACGCCGTCCGGCCTCCCGCACCGAGAGGAGAGCCGAGGGGTAAATGGCGCTGACGCCCGGCTCTGACGTGACAATCGCGTTGGTGGGCAGGATCGTGTCCAGCGCTTGCGACAGCTTCACAGGCGACACCGTTCCGGCAGGCATCGGGATGTTGGAATTGAACACCGCGTTAAGTGCGGTGCGCTTCATTTCGGTCAGATCGACCAGATCGCGGGCCACTTCCCCGTGATCGGCCTCCAGGATCTCGTTCATGTAATCCAGTGTCGCGCGCGCATCCCCGACCAGCCCCACCTTCACCGGGAAGTTGTTGCCGATATGGGCTTCCGCGATGTCGAGATGCAGGAAAGTCTTGCTCTTCGGATCGCCATAGAGCTTCCAATGGTCCGTTCCGCTCGAGTCGGTATTCGTCCCGATGAAAAAGACCGTATCCGCGTCATGGACATAGCCGTTGGAATACTCCATTCCCCCCCGCGCACCAATGACGCGAAGCGCCAGCGGATGGGTCTCCGGGATCGTCCCCTTTCCCGGCGTCGTCGTTCCCACCGGAATTTGAAGCGTCTCGGCAAGTTTTAGAACGGCGTCGGTGGCTTTTGAGATCAAAGCGCCCTGCCCGCAAACGATCACCGGCTTCTTGGCGGCCAGCAGAACGTCGATCGCTTCCCGCACCTTGCCATGGTTCGCGACCGGACGATGCGCGGGATAATGTTGATATTCCGGCTCGGCGTAGAGATCGGACAGCACCGCCTTTTCATGGAAGACATTGATCGGTACGCGGATATGAACCGGCGCCGGACGCCCAGAGGTAGCCACGCGGAACGCACGGCGCATCATAAAGGGAATGTCCTGCACCTTGCTTAGGTGGAAACTCTCCTTGCAGATGCTGGCATAGAGCGCGGTCTGATCCACGCCGGTCAGCCCGTGCTTCTTGTCCTGGTTGACCGGAATGTCCGAGCTGAAAAAGATCACCGGAACCGAACTGAGATAGGCCTCCGTGATCCCAGGCGTGCAGTGGGTCACCCCGGGGCTGGGCGCTTCGAGCACGCAGGGCCGACCGGTGACCTTGGCGTAGGATTCCGCCGCAAAGGACGCCGTCCGTTCATCGCGGGTCAGCACGTACTCGATATCTGACGCCTCCTGCCACTCCTTGTACCATCCGATGGTTGTCTCTCCGGGCAGCCCGAAGACATGCTTCACGCCGTGCAACTCCAGCATCTTAAGAATTGCCCGGGCACCCGTCATCTCTTGTTCCACCAGCATGCTCCACTTGGTCGTTTTCAGGTTTGAGTTACATTTGTATACAGCATGATGCACAATATGAAATACAATAAAGCGATTTACTCGCCCCTTGGGCTGCCCGTCTGCCGTGGATGGGCGCGCGCTCCGCTGGTGGGCTAATGGCGGCGCTTGGCCGCGAAAGCGGCGGAATGCCGGTCGGCGTCACCCTGATCGGCAAGCAGGGCGAGGATGCCGCTTGGCTCGGCTATGCATACGCCTTCGAACAAGCTTCCAATAATCGCCTCGTTCCCGAGATCGAACAATGATACGTCCCTCACGTAACACACTCGCACCCCTTGCTGCCTGCGCCTCGGGCGACATGTTCTTGTCGGAAATCCCGCGCGCCGAGTTCAGCATGCCGCGTACCAGGCTGCGACCCATGTTGGCCCAATCCGGACCTTTGGGGCTGTGAATCCCGATCAACGTGAAGATCTTGCGCCGGGCATATTGCCCCTCGGTCACGGTGAATTCGCTGTTGAAGTACACCGCGCCGGTGGAGCCGCGCGTGGCATATCCTGGACGGTAGGCATCCTGCAGAGGCAACGCTGGCTCGGGTGCTGGAGCCGTTCCCGATTGAGTGGAACCGACAAGACGCTGTTTTTGGGGGCGGCGGCACGCACTTCTAGCCGCTGCTGCGCTCTAGCAACATAAGCGCCTGGAACCTATTGGCAGTTGGCTCTGGCAGACGTCCCTTCAGATCGCTACTCTGGTCCGGAAAATCAAATCATACCGAAGGGCCACCTTGGCAACCTTCGACAATATCGGGCCGAAAACACACAATGGCAGTTGAGAAATCAGACCTCTATTCATCACTTTGGGCATCTTGTGATGAATTGCGCGGAGGCATGGATGCCAGCCAATACAAAGACTATGTCCTATTCATGCTATTCATCAAATATGTCTCCGACAAATAACCGCGCAGACCGATTGGTTCCTTGACTTCGACGAATGGCAGCTTGCGGAGTTCTGGTCCGACCTCACCGCCGCCGCCGAGACATTGAAAAAATCCAAGCGCGCGGATGTTGCTCGTATCGGCAATGAAGCTGAAGCCCTACTCGGCCGTCTACAGCGGCTTACCATTGCCAGTGCCCTCCTCGAACTTGTCCGCTTCATTGGATCTGTCCAAGGACCACTGTCGACCTTGCGGACCGAGTCAGACGAACGCATCCGCCGTCACATCAATTTCCGGCTCAACCATGATCGCGGGCTGCCGACCGACTTCGCACGCTTTCTCGATACGCTCGCTCCAGAAGAGGACCCTGAGGAAGGCGACGGCGAAGACGATGAGGATTTGTCGACGCCGCAGACCCCGGTCGCGAAGGCCTTGGCCGCACTAACGTCCAATATCAGAAGTCAGGCCGTTGCTGCCGCCTCCGGCCGGACAGCCCCGCGCGGCGGCCGGCCAACTGCATGATCAGCTCCCATTTTGCCCAGAAGCCGGGAAAGGCGGCAGGCCGGTGATAGCGACGACGACGAAGCCCATCAGTATCATGGTCAAGGGCCGTGCTGCCCGCCTCAAGCCAAGTTCCTGTGACATCACCTTCTCCGTCACTCGATATGCTCTCGCAGGCAATCTGGTTGACTCGTGGTTCGCTAGCAAATAGCCATGACCCAATCCGTTGGGGTGCCGTCATGGCTGAGAGGCGAAAGCCGACCCATCGAACCTGATCCGGGTCATACCGGCGTAGGGAACGGAAGACAGGCTTGGCACGCGCCACTTAAGCTTTTCCGTACCCCCCCACGCCATTGGCCCTTTTTTGAATGGGGGCGCGCATGGCGTTTCAAGCATTGACCATAGCGGGCTCCGACAGCGGTGGCGGGGCCGGGATTCAGGCCGACCTCAAGACCTTCAGCGCCCTGAATGTTTACGGGGCAAGCGTGCTCACCGCGATCACGGCACAAAACACCCGCGCGGTCACGGCCGTGGAGCCGGTCACCCCGGCGATGATCCGGGCACAGATGGCGGCCGTGTTCGATGATCTTGAAATCGGGGCGGTGAAGATCGGCATGTTGGGCGGGCCCGACAGTATCAACGCCGTGGCCCAGGGTCTGGCGCGCTGCATGGCGCCGGTGGTGCTTGATCCAGTCATGATTGCGAAGTCAGGCGATACATTGCTGGCCGATGACGCCGTGGCGGTGTTGCGCGCGAAGATGCTGCCATTGGCGGATGTCCTGACCCCCAACCTGCCCGAAGCCGCGCGCCTGTTGGACGCGCCCGAGGCCGGGGACGAGGCTACGATGCTGGAGCAGGGCCGCGCGTTGTTGGCGCTGGGGCCGCGGGCAGTGTTGATGAAGGGCGGGCATGGTTCGGGCGCAGACTGCGTTGATCTTCTGGTCACGCCGGATGACGTTCTCAGACTGTCGGCGCGCCGCATTGCTACAACAAACACCCATGGCACGGGATGCACCCTGTCTGCGGCCATCGCGGCGGGACTGGCACTGGGCCTCGCCCTGCCGGAAGCCGTGCGCGCCGCCCACAGCTATCTGCAAGCGGCAATTGCCGCCGCTGACCGCCTGAACATCGGTGCCGGGCATGGACCGGTCCATCACTTCCATGCGGTCTGGCGCAATGTCTGATGTCACGATCATCGGCGCGGGTGTCGCGGGACTCTGGGCGGCGCGATCCTGCCTTGCGCGCGGCCTGCGCCCCCGGCTGATCGACCGGACAGGCGCGCCCGGCCCGCATGGCTGTTCGTGGTGGGCGGGGGGCATGTTGGCGCCCGAATGCGAAGGCGCCCTGGCCGAGCCATTGATCGTGGCGCATGGGCGCAAGGCGGCGGCGCTCTGGAGGCAGGTGACGGAACTTCATGAACAGGGCACGCTTGTTCTGGCGCCCGAGCGCGACCGGGCCGAACTGGACCGGTTTGCCGCGCGCACCGAGGGGCATGTGACCTGCGACCCGGATGCCATCACGGCGCTTGAACCCGATCTGGGCGGACGACATCGGCGCGGGCTTTTCTTTACCGATGAAGCCCATCTCGATCCGCGGCAGGCTTTGGCCGATCTGGTGGAGGCGCTCGCCACATCGGGCGTCACGGTTGAAACCGGCATGGCCGAGCCGAGCGGGCTGGATGGCCCGGTGATCGACTGTCGCGGGCTGGCCGCGCGGCGCGATCTGGCGGGGTTGCGCGGAGTGCGCGGCGAAATGATCGTGCTGCGCACGGATGAAATCACGCTGACGCGCCCCATCCGGTTGCTGCATCCGCGCCATCCGCTTTATGTCGTGCCGCGCGCGGGCGGTCGGTTCATGCTGGGCGCGACCCAGATCGAAACCGGGGCACGCGGCGGCGTGACCGCACGCTCGGCGCTGGAATTGCTTTCGGCGGCCTATGCGCTCGACCCCCGTTTCGCCGAGGCCGAAATTCTCGAAATGGGCGCGGACCTGCGCCCCGCCTTTGCCGACAATGTACCGCGGGTGGTCCGGCGCGGGCGCATCCTGCATCTCAACGGGTTATTTCGGCACGGTTTTCTAATGGCTCCGGCGCTGGCCGAACAGGCCGCCGAATTTCTTTCCACAGGCAAAACGGGGGATCTTTTCCATGAAGATTGAAGTGAATGGCGAGCCGCGCGACATCGCCGCCACGGATCTGGCCAAAGCCTTGACCGAACTGGGCTGGAGCGACCTCCGCGTGGCCACTGCGCTGAACGGCACTTTTGTGCCTGCGGCGGCGCGGTGCGACACGCCCCTAGCGCCCGGCGACAGGCTCGAGGTTCTGACCGCGATGCAGGGGGGCTGAGCGATGCGCGATTTCTATGGCGTGACGTTGCAGACACCGATGATGCTGGGCACGGCGCGTTACCCCTCGCCCGCAACGATGGAGGCCGCCTTTCGCAGCAGCGGCGCATCGGTTGCCACGGTGTCCCTGCGCCGCGAACAGGGCGCGGGCCAGGCTTTCTGGGACATGGTGCGCGGGCTTGGCGTGCATCTGCTGCCCAATACCGCCGGCTGCCATTCCGCACGCGAAGCAATCACGACCGCGCAGATGGCGCGCGAATATTTCCGGACCGATTGGATCAAGCTGGAGGTGATCGGCCATGCCGACACACTGCAACCCGATCCCTTCGGCCTGCTGGAGGCGGCGGAGGCGCTGTGCGCCGACGGGTTCAAGGTGTTCCCCTACACGACCGAGGACCAGGTGCTGGCCGCGCGGCTGGTCGAGGCCGGCTGCCGCGTGCTCATGCCCTGGGGCGCCCCGATCGGGTCGGGCATGGGGCTGAACAACATCCATGGCTTGCGCACCCTGCGCGCGGCCTTTCCCGATGTGGCCATGGTCATCGACGCGGGCCTTGGCCTGCCCAGCCACGCCGCCCGGGCGATGGAGATGGGGTTCGATGCCGTCTTGCTGAACACCGCCGTGGCCGAGGCGGACGACCCCGCCGCCATGGCGCGCGCCTTTGCGCTGGGGGCGCAGGCAGGGGCCTTGGCGGCCGCATCCGGCCCGATGGGGGTGCGCGACATGGCCGCCCCCTCGACACCCCTGATCGGGAAGGCATGGCTATGACGCTGCCACGTTTCTATCCGATTTTCGACAGCGCGGATTGGGTGGCGCGCGCAGTGCCCCTTGGCGTGCGGCTCGTGCAATTGCGGATCAAGGACCGGCCGGAGCAGAGCCTGCGCGCCGAAATATCCGCGGCGCTGGAGCTCTGCCGCAGTCACGGCGCCGCGCTCGTCGTCAACGATCATTGGCAACTGGCAATCGACCTGGGTGCGGACTGGCTGCATCTGGGCCAGGAGGATCTGGATGTTGCCGATATTCCCGCGATCCGGCGCGCGGGGCTGAAGCTGGGTGTTTCAACCCATGATCGCGCCGAGCTGGACCGCGCATTGACGCTGGCCCCGGACTACATCGCGCTTGGACCGATCTATCCGACCATCCTGAAAAAGATGAAATGGACCGAGCAGGGGATTGACCGGCTGACGGAATGGAAGGGCGTGATCGGGGATATCCCGCTGTGCGCGATCGGCGGCATGACCGTCGCACGGGCGCCGGGGGCTTTTGCGGCGGGGGCCGATACGGTGGCGGCCGTCACCGACATCACCCTGAACGCCGATCCCGAGGCCCGCCTCGGCGATTGGCTGAAGGTGACCGCATGAGCCGCTATGCTCGCCAGATCGCCCTGCGCCAGGTCGGCGATGCCGGGCAGGCACGGCTTCGCGCGGCGCATGTTCTGGTGGTGGGTGCCGGGGCCCTGGGCGTGCCGGTGCTGCAATACCTTGCGGGCGCAGGCGTGGGCGCGATCACCCTGATCGACGGCGACACGGTGGCCGAAAGCAATCTCCACCGCCAGCCGCTTTACAAAATGAAGGATATCGGACGCCCCAAGGTAGAGGCCGCCGCAGAGGCCCTGGCCGCGCTGAACCCCGAGGTGTCGGTGACTGCCGAATGCGCGTGGCTGACGCCCGCCAATGCACCTGCCCTGGTGGAGCACGCGGATGTCGTGCTGGATTGCGCCGATACCTTCGCAGCCAGTTTCACCCTGTCCGATATGGCTCTTGCTGCAGGAAAACCGCTGGTGTCCGCCTCTGCACTGGGGCTGTCGGGCTATGTCGGCGGCTTCTGCGCCACGGCGCCATCCCTGCGGGCGGTGTTTCCCGATCTGCCGCAAACCGCCACGACCTGCGCCACCGCCGGTGTGCTCGGCCCGGTGGTGGCGGCAATGGGGGCCATGCAGGCGCAGATGGCGCTGGCAATCCTGCTGGAATTAGCTCCCTCGCCCCTGGGGCAGATGATGGTCTGGGATGCCACAAACTGGCGCATGTCCGGCTTTCGCTTCGACGCGGCACCCGAACCGGCCTCCCCCGCCCGCTTTATCGCCACCGGTCAGATCACGCCCTCCGATCTCGTGATCGACCTGCGCTCCGAGGCCCCGGCCCCGTTTCGGGACGCCGCGCTGCATCTGTCGTCCGATGCGCTTTCCGAGCTGGCGCTGCCCGACGACGGCGCGCGCGTCGTGCTGGCCTGCCGGACCGGTCTGCGCGCCTATCACGCCGCCACCGCCCTGCGCCATCGCTGGGACGGAGACATCGCGCTTGTCGCGCTCCCCGACTGTTGAACCCGATCAGACCTGGAGGTTTTCCATGAAACACATTCTCGCCGCCCTCGCCCTTGGCCTCATCGCCACCCCGGTCCTGTCCCAGGACCGGCTGACAGTGATGCTGGATTGGTTCGTCAATCCCGATCACGGGCCGATCATCCTGGCCGAGGAGATGGGTTATTTCGCCGATGCCGGCCTGGAGGTCGAGATCGTCACCCCCGCCGATCCCAACGATCCGCCGCGCATGGCGGCGGCGGGGCGTGTCGATCTGGCGGTGAGCTATCAACCCGAACTGCATCTGAACCGCCGCGAAGGTCTGGATCTGGTGCGGGTCGGCACCCTGATCGAAACGCCGCTGACCTGCCTTGTCGTGCGTGCCGACGGGCCCGTGCAATCGCTTGCGGATCTGGCCGGGCGCAAGGTGGGCTTTGCCGTGGCCGGTGTGCAGGAAATGCTGCTGGCGGCCATGCTGGACCACAACGGCCTGTCTGTCGGTGACGTGGAACAGATCAACATCGGCTGGTCGATTTCGCCCGCGCTGATGTCCGGACAGGTCGATGGCGTGATTGGCGCGTTCCGCAACTTCGAGCTGAACCAGATGGAGATCGAGGGCCATGAAGGGCGTTGTTTCTATCCCGAGTCCGAGGGTGTGCCCTCCTATGACGAACTGATCTACGTGGCCCGCGCCGACGGGCTGGACCGCGACACGATTGCGCGCTTCCTGCTGGCCACCGAACGCGCGACGGCCGATATACTGAACGATCCCGAGGCGGCGGGCGAGAGATTCTTCGCCTCCAGCGCCGAGCTGCGCAACGAATTGAACACCCGCGCCTGGGGCGATACCTGGCCGCGTTTCGCCACCCGCCCGGCCGCGGTGGATCACGGGCGCTATGACCGGTTCGAGGCGTTTCTGGTGGCGCAGGGCGCCGTGAATACCGCCATTCCCGCAGCCGATCTGGTGGTCGATGTCACCGCGCAGGCGGCGCAATGACCGGCCCCGACTATGGGCGCGCCTTCGGCCTGTGGCGCGCGGGCACGGGACAGGCTTGGGTCGACTATACCCATCACGCCTTCGTCGAAGGCCTGCGCGACGGGAGCCTGCCGCAGCAAAGCTACCTGCACTACCTCCGCCAGGACTATGTTTTCCTGATCCATTTCGCCCGCGCTTGGGCGCTGGCGGCGGCCAAGGCCGAGACCCTGGATGAAATGGCCGCAGCCAGCGCCACGGTCCACGCGCTGGTGCATGTGGAAATGCCGCTGCATGTGCAGACCTGTTCAAAGCACGGCATCGACCGCGCCGCGCTGGAGGCCACGCCCGAGGCGCCGGGCAACCTCGCCTATACCCGCTATGTGCTGGAGGCGGGCTATTCCGGCGATTTCCTCGATCTGCTTGCCGCGCTCGCCCCCTGCGTTCTGGGCTATGGCGAGATCGGACGGCGGCTGGAAGGCAGCACCGGACCCTATGCGGATTGGTGCGCGACATATGCAGGAGCGGACTATCAGGCGCTGTGCCACGAGGTCGGCACGCTGATCGACGGGGCGCTCCTGCGTCGTCTGGGGCCGGGCTGGATGGATCTGCCGCGCGCCGAAACGCTTCAGGCCAGGTTCGCCACTGCGACGCGCCTTGAGATCGGGTTCTGGGACATGGCAAGCGCGCCCGCACCGCGATGACCGCCCCTGCGATTCACCTGTCAGGCGCATTATGGGCCGGAGGCGCAGAGATGATCGACACCTTCGATCTCACCTTGCCCGCCGAACGCTGGAGCGTGCTTCTGGGCCCGTCCGGGGTCGGCAAGACATCGCTGCTGCGCTTGATCGCCGGGCTGCCCTGCGCGGCCCGGCTGGACGGGCGGATCGCCGCAAGCGACGGCGCCCCTCTCGCCCCCCGCGTGGCGATGATGGCACAGGACGATCAGCTTTTGCCCTGGGCCAGCGCGCTGGATAACGTCATGATCGGCGCGCGCCTGCGCGGGGACCGCCCGCAGCGCGACCTGGCGCGCGGATTGCTTGTCGATGTCGGCCTGGGAGACCGAGCAGCCCGCAAACCCGCGCAACTTTCGGCGGGCCAGCGTCAGCGCGTAGCGCTCGCACGCACGCTTTACGAAGATCGCGCCGTCGTTCTGCTGGACGAACCCTTCTCGGCGCTGGATGTTCTGACGCGCCACAGGATGCAGGACATGGCGGCGCGGCTGCTGCATGGGCGCACGGTGGTTCTGATCACCCACGACCCCGCCGAGGCGATCCGGCTGGCCGACCGGGCATGGATCGTCTCGCGCAAGGGCATCGCGCCATGCGGCTTGCCCGACGATATCCCGCCCCGCGCACCCGAAGCTGCGGCGACCCTCGCCGCACAAGCCGCGCTGTTGCAGCGGATGCGCCGGTTTTGCGCCCCCAGGGCCGCCTGATGCGAAGCGTGGGACGCAGGTTCTGGCGTGGCACGACAGCTTTTCTGGTCGCAATCGCCCTTTGGCAGGCCGTGGTCGGTCTGACCGGCGTGCCGCGCTTTATCCTGCCGGGGCCGGGTCTTGTCGCGCAGGCGCTCTGGGACAATGGCGCACTGATCTGGGAGAATGCTCTGTGGTCGGCGGGCAATCTCGGGCTTGGGCTTGTCATCGGCATCGTGTTGGGGGTGGAGACGGCCCTGCTGCTGACGCTGTCGCGACGGGCGCGGTGGCTGTTGCGCCCCATGCTGGTGGTGGCGCAAGCGGTTCCCGTGTTTGCGCTGGCGCCGGTGATCACGCTCTGGATGGGATACGGCATGCCGTCCAAGATCGTGACCATCGCCCTCGTAACTTATTTCCCGGTAGCCTCTGCCTTGTTCGACCGCCTGATGGCGCTGCCCACAGGCCTTGCCGACCTGTCCCACCTTGCAGGGGCCGAACGCTGGCGCGAAACGCTCCTGTTGCGCCTGCCCCATGCTGTGCCGGGGCTGATCACGGGCTTGCGGCTGGCGGTGGTCTATGGCCCGCTGGCCGTTCTGATCGGCGAATGGGTCGGTTCGTCGCAAGGGCTTGGCCACCTGATGTTGATGGCCAATGGCCGGGGCCAGACCGCCCTGATGTTTGCCGCGCTGTTCGTGCTTGCCACACTGTCTCTCGCGCTCTGGGTCATCGTCGAGGCGCTTTCCCGATGGTCGGTGAGGCGGCTTTCGTCGGCCTGATAGGATCTGTCGATGTCATCGCTTGGCGACTGCGGTGGTTCCCGACCTTCATATAGGTGGACGGGTCCGGAAACTGGCTCTCGCCGTCCGGTTGGATTCTTCTGACGGCACTGTCATTCGGGTCACGTCCGTCAAGGTGGTGTAATTTTAGGGGTGTCCTGGCAGCGGTTCCCTTCGATCATCATCATTGACATCTGCCCTTGCAGTGTCCGGCGCCGCCCAACGGTAACGCCGGTATTCAGATCGGGCCGCCGGTGCGGCCCTGTAGACCTCTCCCCTTTCGCGGTCGGTTTTTGCGAACCGCGGGACCATCTTTGGAGAAACGGTCGTTTTGAACCTTGTACATGAAGAGTTCTGAGTCTCTGCCAGATTGCAAATGAGACTGCACACGGTTGTTCCGGCCCGTCAGAGCAGCCAGAAAGACAAGCGCACGTCTCCATGGCGCCCTCGGACCGAATGAGTGGCGGAGTGATTCACGGGCAACGGCAACGGTTCGCTGAGACAGGCGATGAAGTCACTTGTCGCCGCGATTGTCGCGGATTCGGACTTGGCAACTTCGAGAAGGCGGCTACAGAGATTTACGCTGTCGCCGGTGATCGTGAGCTGCTGCTGAAGGTCGCCGCCCAAACGTGACAGGACGACCGCCCCCCAATGCAATCCTATCCGGCAGCTCAAAGGGCGCGCGAACCCTTCGGCCGTCCCGAGCGCATGGATTTGCCGCGCCATAGCTATGGCCGCTTGCAACGCCTTGTCCGCAGGGTTGCCGGATGGCTCGAACATGCCAAACACCAGAAGCGCACCGTCTCCCATGAAGTTCAGAACAATGCCATCCCGCGATTCAACTGTTTGTTCCAGAAATATGTGGAACTTCTTCAGAAAGGCTTCGGAGTCTTCCGGCCCCAAATCCTGCGAGATCTGGGTAAATCCCGTCAGATCGACAAATGACACCACCAAATTGCGGGTCTCCGGCACCAGCAAGAAGTCCGGGTCTTGGGTGATACGGTCGCCCAATGCCGGAGATTGAAATTTCTTCAGCGCCGAAACCGCCCTGTCCGAGCGTGCCGCCCGACGTTTTTCATATGTGTAGCGGAGCATCCCTGCCAGCGCCGAAGGGAGACCGGCGCTTGCCAGAGGCAGCGCTGCGCTCAACCAGATGCCAAGGCCAAAAACCAGCCAAACGACCGCTACCCACAGCGCCAGAACGCCCGCGGCCAGAGGAACGCCGATTGACAGTGGCAGCAGCAGCGCCGGGACGACACAGATCATTGCCAGCAGGATGGCAGACACCACGTCAAGGCGCCGGACCATATCGTCACGACGCAGCAAGTCGCCGCCGACGAGCTGAGAGACCGCGGTCGCCATGACTTCGACCCCCGGCAGGTCGGGATCGAACGGTGTCGGGAACCGATCCCCAAGCCCGGTCGCTGTCACACCGAGAATGACCACCTTTCCGGAAAGGTCCATTGAAGCGGATTCAGCGAGAATATCCATTGCCGGGATGGTGGTGACGGTTCCTGTAGGGCCGGCCAGCCGCAACGGCATCTGCAACCCGATATCCAGCGGAATGACCCGCTCACCCAGCGTCAGCGCCGTGGTCGACAAACTCGGCGTATCGCCTGTGAACAAGGCTGCGGTTTGGACGACGAACGAGGGTTGGAGGCCTCGGGACGTCATGAAAGCCATCGGCACATGCCGCGGCGTGCCAGAATGATCGGTCGAAATATTGACGATACCCACATCGGAGAGATCCGTGAACATGGGTTGTGGCCAAAGCAAATCCTGAACGACCGGAATCCCCTGCCCTGCCGGATCGGGGGCAAAGCTGCCAGCCGCGGCGATGACTGTTGGCCGGTTTCCCAGCGCGGCGGCGAGCGCCCGATCCCCCGAAGAACTTCCCGTGTCGGTCAGCAGGATGTCCACCCCAACCACCGACGCACCTGCCGCCGCAATTGCATCGATGATTTCCGCCAGAGTCTGACGGCCCTGTCCCAACGGGTTCGCGACCGCTAGCGTGGCATCATCTATGGCAACGATGACCACGTTGTCCGGACGTTCGATTGCCCCGAAGGTTGAAAACCGCAGATTGACCAGCGCTGTTTCCAGCGGGTCGAGAAGGCTGGATAGGCCCGCGCGGTGTGGCATTGCGATCGTCGCAGCCCAGACTGCGGCACAAATCGCGGCAACCGCACCCAGGATCAGCCGCCGTCTGTTTGGCTGCCTCACCGCCCGAAACGTGACAGCAGTTCGCGAACCCGCGAGTCGCCCCAGGTCTTGACCTCCAGAGCCTGCCCCGGAGCAACGTCAACGCCCTGCCCCGCGCCCAGGTCCACCGATCCGCCCGACCCGCGCAGATGGCGCACATTGACCACGCCGCGCAGGACGAAAACCGCCGTCGATTCCGATTGGATATCCAGCGCATAGACGGTTCCACGCACCGCCGCGATCGCGTGCGGCGTCCGGATTTGCGGGGCAGCTCCACCCGGCTCCACGTCGATCAGAATCGTGCCCTGGGTCAGCGTCACGCGTTCCGCATGACCGTCACGATTGGTGACGATGCCCATCTTTGTCGCGGCGTCCATCTCGATCACGAGATTTCCGGCACAGCTGAGCACATAGCGGTCGGGATCGGAAACGGCGGTCAGAGCGCAGTTGTCCGGCATCTGCGCACCAGCCTGCGCCACCTGGAACGCCAGCAGCAGCAAGACAATGATCGTTCGTGCAAAAATCATGGCAAACAACCTGTCATTTGAAGAGCAGAAAATTTGGTCAATTGCGCACAGGATAGCACATACCAGCGGGCTTCACAGAACGGATCCGACGACAGCCAGGGTGCTTGGGCGGTCAAACCCGGTTCCGCGCGTTTTCGGCATGCCCCTCTGAAACACCGTCGAGGCCGGCGACATGCGGCAGAACGAAACCTTCCGGGAGATCAAAGCGAAACCCCAGCCCGGAACATCGGGACCGCCGCTTGCACCCTGAACGGAGCGGACGGGACCAGAGTCGGACGTTCTTCTGTGGTTGCCACCCTGAGCGCAAGGGCAATTCCTGCCGGATTCGCAATCGAGTGCGCACTTCTGTCAGACCTTTGATGTGCGGCGTTGTCAGAAGCCGCTGCGCCCATGGCAACAGCACCTGGCAAGGTGATGCTATCGTCCTTGAAAATACCAGTCATCAGCTTTCCAGTTTCGCCTCATGTGAATTGCAATCCAAAGTGGAGGAAAACTGGATACTGTGACCTGAAGAACCCCTTTGCCCATGGCCCCAGCTGCGATTGCTATTGGATGCCGTTGGCGCGCTGCAATGCCCTGACATAGCTGATGATGCCCTTGACATCGCCCTGTGTCAGCCCCTCGACAGGTGGCATGTTGCCGAACGGCCAGTGGTGGCTCTGAACGCCATTCGCCACAGCCATCTGAAATGCATAATCCGCATGATGGCTGGGTTCGTAGATCCTGTGAATTAATGGCGGGCCTGCGCCGTCCTTCCCCAAACCGTTTTCTCCGTGGCAAGCCGCACATTTTGCGTCAAACGCGATTTTGCCCAGAGTTTCCGCCTCACTCAGAGGCGGAATATTGATCTCCGCTCCGGCAGGAACAGGTTGGGACGGCTGAGGGCGCATCCAGATCGCAAACGCCGCAACGATTGCAATTGCGGCAAACGCGGCAATGTATTTGTTCATGGTGGGTTCCGTTTCAGATGTTGTCGCGCGGGCCAAGAGAGCATCAAGGCCCGCGCGGGTATCAAAGGCTATTTCAATTCAATGACAGTCAGCTTGCCGTTCACCCGGTCAGCAACGAACTCGATGTCCTGACCTTCGGACATCCTTGAGATCATCTCCTCGTCGGCACGGAAGACCATCGTCATCGCGGGCATATCCAGATCAACGAGTTCTTCGTGGATGATGGTGACCTTGCCGGCCTTTTCATCGACCTTCTTGACGGTGCCCCTGGTGAAGGTTCCGGCCATCGCCATCGACAGCGCGGCCGCCAGGATTGCCACGGTTGCGGCGCTGATTTTCAGAAGTTTCATGTCCGATCCTCAGGAGCCTTGTTTGCCAACATCGAGCGCACCGTGCATGCCGGATTCGTAGTGCCCCGGGATCAGGCAGGCGAACTGGAACCGCCCCTCATTTGAGAAGGTCCAGACGATTTCGGCGGTTTGACCCGGCTCCAGACGGGCGGAATTGGGGTCGTCATGTTCCATGTCGAACTTGGCCATCATCGCCTTGTGTTCTTCATTCTTCTCATAGGTATCCATCACGAACTCATGTTCGAGCTCGCCGTTGTTGGTGATGATCAGCTTGACCGTCTCACCCTTTTCAAAATCCAGCGTTCCCGGTTCGAACAGCATTTCGCCGTCGTCGGTTTCCACCATCGAGATTTCGACCGTGCGGGTCGCGTGGTGGTCATCGCCAGGTCGGCCGATTTCCATTTCATTTCCATGTCCGCTACCATGGGTTCCACCGGCAAATGCGGGCGCGGCCAGCGCCAGCGCGATGGCGGTCGTGAGAAGTCGTTTCTTCATGATCTGATCCTGCTTGTTTGGTTGCGTTTGGGTTGATGAGACAAGAGGCCCGGTCAGCCCCTTGAAGTGGTTTTGGGCGTGATCCGGGTTTTGGCATCGTGAACCTGCGCGAAATCGGGCAGCTCCCCGGTCCATTCATAGGCTTGGGTTCCGGGCGGATTTTCATACCAGCCGGGATCCGAATAATCGTCGGCTCCGATTCCATCACGGACCTTCACGACCGAAAACATACCGCCCATCTCAATTGGGCCGTATGGTCCCCAACCGGTCATCATCGGCACCGTGTTGTCGGGCAGCGGCATCTCCATCACACCCATATCGGCCATCCCGGCGGTGCCCATCGGCATGTATTCCGGCTGCAATTCGCGGATCTGCCTGGTCAGTTTGCGCTTGTCGACACCAATGAAGGTCGGCACGTCATGACCCATCGCATTCATCGTGTGATGCGACTTGTGGCAGTGGATTGCCCAGTCGCCGAGATGGTCCGCAACGAATTCATAGGCCCGCATCGCACCCACAGGGATGTCGATGGACACTTCCGGCCATTGCGCCTCGGGTCGCACCCAACCGCCATCGGTACAGGTCACCTTGAAGTCATAGCCATGCATGTGGATCGGGTGGTTGGTCATTGTCAGGTTGCCGACCCGCACCCTCACCCTGTCGCCCCGATTGACCACCAGCGGGTCGATGTCCGGGAAAATCCGGCTGTTCCAGGTCCAGAGATTGAAATCGGTCATCGTCATGACGCGCGGCACATAGGTGCCCGGCTCGATGTCAAAGGCGTTGAGCATGATCAGGAAATCGCGATCCACCGGCATGAAGGACGGGTCCCTGGGATGCACGACGAACATGCCCATCATCCCCATCGCCATCTGCACCATTTCATCGGCATGCGGGTGGTACATGAAGGTACCGGATTTGATCAGGTCGAATTCATAGACATAGGTCTTGCCGGGCGGGATGCCCGGATGGCTCAGACCGCCGACCCCGTCCATTCCCGAGGGCAGGATCATGCCGTGCCAATGCACCGTGGTGTGTTCCGGCAGCCTGTTGGTCACGAAAATGCGGACCCTGTCGCCTTCCACCGCTTCTATGGTGGGGCCGGTCGATTGCCCGTTATAGCCCCACAGATGCGCGATCATCCCCTCAGCCAGTTCACGCTCGACCGGTTCGGCAACAAGGTGGAATTCCTTGACCCCGTTGTTCATCCGGTGCGGCAGGGTCCAGCCGTTCAGCGTGACCACCGGGTTGTAGTCCGGCCCTGTTGTCGGGCGCGTTGGCGACTGGGTTGCGGCACTGTCCATGAACGCCGCCTCGGGCAGCCCCATGTTGGCGGTCTGGCCCCAGGTCTTTGAAGATACCAGCGCCGCTCCCGCGGCTCCGGCACCCAGCAGTTGACGTCTGTTCATCATTGTATCAGCCCTTTCAATGTCCTGCGCCGCCACCGGCCGCGATTGTCATGCCGCCGCCATCGCCCGCAGCACCGGACCCGCCGCCATAGATCGCAGCCGTCAGATTGGCCTGCGCCATCCAGAAATCACGTTTGGCATTTGCCGCCTCCAGCGAACTGGCCAGCTTTTCGCGGACATCCGTCAGCAACTCGAACGTGTTGGTGATCATGCCGTTGTAGCTCAGCAGCCCCTCTTCCTCGATTGTGGTGCGCAGAGGCACGACCACATCGCGGTAATGGCGGGCAATCTTGTAGGATGAATGATAAGACACCTCGGCGCTGCGGGCCTCAGAGCGCACATTCACCGCCTTTTCCGCCAGTGAATTCGCGGCCTGCATATAGGCCAGTTCGGCCTTGCGCATCCGGGCCTGACCGGTGTCGAAAATCGGAATTGCAAACTCCAACTCGATCTGTGGCCGGGTGCTGGTGTCGGTGTTGCCGCCCTCCCGCTCACGCTCGGATTCAAACCCTGCGATCAACTCCAGATCGGTCACCAGCCGGGTCTGATCGGTCAGCCCAAACGCACGCGCCTGCGCCTCCAATCCGGCCTTGGCGACTTTCAGATCCACCCGGTTGGACAGTGCCGCCGCTTCGATCGAAGACACCCGCGCCAGAGATTCCGGCAGGCTTGGCAGAGCGTCAGGGACAAAATAGTCGACGTCGCTGCCCCATAGCCCCATCAGGCGGGTCAACTCCTCTTTTGCAAGTGTCGCATCCAGCCGCGCCCTGGCGACCTGTCCCGCAAGTTCAGCATTGAACGCAAACTCGCGCGCCTGCCCAGCCTTGTTCAGCGCCCCGGTCCTGCCCAGTTGCTCGGCCAGTTCCGCCCCGGCCCCTGCCGCTTCACCAGCCTTGCGCAAGAAGCTCAGGGTTTCGAATGCCGCCACGGCATTGATCCACGCCTGTCGTGTCTGGTTTGCCAGTAACAAGGTGTCATTGACGGCGTTCAACTGCGCCTGTTGGAACCGGGCGTCAGCGACCGCGATCCGTTGTTTGCGGGTTTTGACATCCAGCAAGTTGAACGCGATCATCGTCTCAAGGGTCTGGTACAACCCCAACTCGGGCGCACCGACGCCAAAGAGCCCAAGCGAAACGACCGGGTTCTGCGGCGTTGACTGCTGCCAGACCTCGGCTGCCGACAACCCGACATTCGCGTAGGACGCCTGCAACCCCTTGTTGTTCAACAGAGCCGCCTGCACAGCAGTGTCCGCTGAGATGGTCTTGCCTTGCACCATGCCGCGCACCTCTCCGGTCAGCGCGTCATTTTCGGCCCGTGTCTGTGCGAAAGCCGTTCGCTTGCCTATCGCGCCACTCGTCTGGGTGGAAACATCCAGGAACCCGGCCTTGGTATCGGTGTATTTCGTCGGCACGTGCGGCGCACAGGCCGCCAGCACAAGCGGCGTGATCAACAGTGCCGGCCATTTGATTCCCGCCATCAATTCGCCTCCGACTGCTTGTCATTCGCAGCCCGCCACGAGGCGGGACCAGACGGGACATAGCCCTGATAGCCGGCAAACGGCTTCTGATAGCCGACAGCGGACGAAGAAGAGGATGGCAACGTCGTTGCCAGTTGCGCCGCACTGTCCGGCAACGGCGTCGGCTCGGACGAGCACGCAGCAAGCGCCAGGGCCGAAGCCCCGAGCAAACCTGGAATTTTCATGGATATTTACCTGAGAACTATACGAGGATCGTCAACGTATAAACGTCGACCTGGTTCAGCATCAGGGCCGCGTGGCCCTATGTCTCAGATACTTGGGGGACGCAGAAGCCCGTGCGCTTCGCGCGAGGTCAACGTCTGCAAAGGCAGTCCGAAATGAGCATCCTGCCGATCAGATGTCGCGGTGGCAACAGCTTCAACCAGATATGCCGCCGAACACATGGCCGAACAACAGTTCAAGCCATCATCTGTCGAAACGTCGTTCTGTTTCGATGACGTACAATCAGCCGGCTTGGTCTTCGCGTGTTCCATCACCGCATGTCCATCCGCAGGTTCAACAGCAAGGTTGCCGCCATGATGGCCCATCGCGGCATGCACCGCAGAAGTGGTGGAAAAAACCAGCGCGCAAAGTGCCACCGCCAACAAGGCGATCTGCAAAAGTCGAGTTATGGACACAGGTTTGCGCACAGCTGCTTTGTGCCCGTCGAAACACCAACGGTCAAGCGCCTTCCTCCTCTGGGCAGATAGCTTCCTTGCGATCTGGAATCAGTGAACCCCGGAGACAAAATGGACAGCGGGATCGGCCGGATGCTCTGACCGTCGCGGGGTAAAATTCCGCATCTTGTGCCTGAGGCAACGAGCTGAAGGCAAGGAGATGTATATTGTGGAGCTTTATAGCCGGATGCGCCTCCTTCGCCGGGACGGACTCTACCTCAAATTGGAGGAGGAAACGCGCCTCAGGTCAAAGGGACGGTCACAGCACCAGAGCCGATATCGAGCGCGCGAAAGGAAATGGCCGATACATCCCGGGATAAGTTACCTGATCAACGGCGGATCACGCCTCGCTGAGAAACGCTCCGAGTAGCAAGGCCAGAGAACCGCCATCGGTGCCGTCGGGGTCGGCGACATCGTCGCTCTGCGGCAAGACCGACGAATCGTCCGGTCCGAGCCAGAGGGGCGAGATCATGCCAAGCCCGTTTTGCTGCAAGAGGTCCGAGATCAGATCGAAAGCGGATGCCGGCCGCGCCAGCCGCAGAAACTCCGGCGTCGGAAGACCTGCGGCGTCCGTCCGGGTGACACCGAGCTTGGCGGCCATCAGGCCCTGCCGCTGCGTCTGGATCTTGGCGCTGTAGCCCTGGGCCATGGTCCGGTCGAGCGAGGCAACCGCGGCGCTGCCATCGAAGGTCATCCCGCGGCGCCGCAGATGCGTGGCGCCGGTCATCGACCAGATGTCATCAACGATCACGTTTGTTGTCGGAAGCACGGCATGTCGGCCCGGAAATCCGCGCGGATGGAACGCGGCAACGCGTCCCGGTGCAGCCGTGGCGAGCATGTTCACCGCCTCTTCCCGCTGGGCGATCGCCTGACGGACGAAGGGCGCCGGGACGAAATCCGTCTCGCGCGGCGTTGCAATGACAACCTTCAGATTGGGCTGCGCGCCAAGCCGCGTCGCAAGCAGATCGATCAGATCGATGTTGTGCGCCGCGCCGCCGCCTCGCGAGGTCCTCGCGAGACCAGCGGTTTCGATGTAGACGAGTTCCTCCGCCTCGCTGAACGCACGGGCGAGCGACCATAGCGCATCGCGACTGCCATGGGTCGACAGGAAATACTCGCGGCGCACCTCGTTGATGAGCCGGTCCTCGTTGGCGACAGTGATCGAGCCTGCTGGCGACGGGATGCCCAGACCTGCCGCGATCGCGTCGAGTAGGTCGTCGAACGTGATGGGGGCATTGGAGGCCAAGGGGGTCGTATTTGGCAGGAGCGACAGTTCCGGGGTCTCGCACACCGCTGCCACGGTCTGCAGCAGAGCGCCCGAAGAAGTCCCCGGCGGCGCCGGCGTACCGCTTGGTGCGGGTGGGTTCATGTTGTTTCCACCGGACATGACAATCCAGCCGGGCGACGTACCAGGCGGTGCGCCGCCCGGCAGCGGCAGGATGGGTTGCGCGCGGCGGACGGCATGGCGCGCAAGATCGTAGCCGAGCGCACCGTCCACGCGAACGCCAGTCGCATGGGTGTCCGGGCCGGCGGGGTTTCCGGGGTTGCCGTCGCGGTGGCGCGCCGAAACCGAGCCACGATCCCACCGGACGCCCGACAGGACCGCGTTCCAGTCAAGCCCGTCCGACAGATTGGCGGCATTGCCGATCCCCGTGACGATGACCGATTCAAGGCGCCCCATCGTGGGCATACGCGGTCCTTCGCGTGGCTCGCTTTCCGAGGCAAGGGCGCGGACCAGATCAAGTGCGGTGCTCGGCCCGCCGCCGGGAGCGGTTGACCTTTCGAGACCGAAAAGCGGCGCGAGAGATATGCCCTTCATCTGATCCGGGATCGCCGCCATGCGGTCGAGCACCGGGGCGAAAATGTCCGGAGGAACGGCCGCGGGTCCTGCCGCGATATCAACGGTCCTGGCGCCAAAGAGGCGCCGGGGTCCGGTCCTTGGTGTGACCACAAGGTCGAAGACCAGGTTTGCGGGTGTCGGTTTCGGATCGCCGGGCGCGAGACCGAGCGGGTTCTGAACGAGGACGGTAGTGGGAACACCACTCGCCGCAACGGATGCCCCCCCGTCGCCGCGAATGAATGACGGCGCTTCGCCAATCGACTCGATCAACTGGAACATCTGCGGGTAGATGCGGACGGCCGCGCCGTCCGGTACGGCGTTGGCGGCGAGGGTCACAACCACATCCTCGCCGGAGGTCCATGCGGCCGTCGCTCCGGTCAGCACGGCGCCGGCGGTCCCTCCGGCAAACCCGGCGGCGGTGTTCGGAGCCGGAAACGCGGGCCAACGGGCTGCGGCACCGGGTGCTGCGGGCGTTCGCACACCGTCCTCGATCCGGGGCGCGACGGCGAAAACGAGGGGCGCGCCCGGCGCTCCGTTCAGGCGGGCGAGCACCTGGTCGCAATGGGCAAAAAGATCCGGCCCCGACAGAGGATAGTCGATGGTTACGCCGTCTCTGACCTGCGGTTTCAGGTCGTTCGGCATATCGCCGTCCTCGGCGGGCACGCCGCGTTCGGCCGCTTCGGTGCGGTTTCCGAGCAAGTGCCAGTCCAGATCGACCGCGTAGGCGCGAAAGAACTCGCGCCCGAGCGTGACGGGCGACGCCGGCTGGCTGAGGGGCCCGGCATCCATCGTCCCGCCGGTTGCCCAGCCGATCCGGAGCCTGTCGGCGGCCCCGCTGCCCGAGCCTGCGAGAGTCTCGTTCGCACCAAGGCTAACGAGACCCTGCGCGTCCGGCGGTCCCGCCGGATTGTCGCCGGAGTCGCGTTTCTCGACACTCGGCCCGCCCGTGACCGGCGCGAAGACGCGGCCGTGAAGGTCCGTCACCTGCGCCACGACACCGGAAGCGAGCCCCGCGATCGATGCGACGCCGCCCGCGCCGCCCGTGCCCGCGCCGCCGGAGTGATCGAGCGCCGGAAAGGCGGCGACGAGATCGGCGAAGATCGCCGCCACGGCAATTGGATCGATGATCAGGCCGCGGTTGTCATGAAAGCTCATGGGTTCGGTGCGCGGCAGCGCCTCACCCGGTTCGTAGGTTTGCGGCGAACGGTCGGGCGCCGGCACCGCGCCGGTGAAAACCAGGGCCTCCGGCACCAGGCGGTGGTGCGGCTGACCGGGCGCGGCAAAGCGCGCCATCAGCGTGTCCAGCCGCGCAACGGCCTGGGGATGAAGCCGGAAAGCCGCAACCGGCCCGGCGATGGGCGCTCCGTTGACATCGCGGAAAACCGCACCGTCGTCGAGATATTCCAGGATCCCGCGATAGGGCGCCGCCGCATTGCCGGACGGCGTCAGCCGCAGGGTCGAGGGGTCGAAGGCCGGGTTGGCACCGCCCCATGTGTTTGAGAGCTTGAGTCCGGTGATGCCCAACGCATCAAGACCGTTGTCTTGAAGCGCCTGCGCAGCAGCCTGTGGGGTAAGCGTGAAAACTCCGACCATGCGCGCTAACCCCGCGTCTTTTGCGTGACGGTGCGACCGTCAGGCGTAATGATGTCGAATTGGACCGCCGAGAGATCGTCCTGCGCAAGCACGGCCAACGTGGTCACCCCGGGGCTGCCTTGCCTTACGATCGAATAGCTGCCTTCGGGAAAGTCACCGAGCCGTCGCACCGGCACGTCGGCAATATCGTCCTCAAAGACGAAGCGGTCGCGTACCGGCTGGAATTGCGACCGGGGCCGCGCGACACCCAGATCGCGGACCGGACCCGGCGTCGGCCGGAAACGCGCCCCCAGCAGGCTGATCGGCGAAGACCTCAATGCCGTGATCAGATCGCGCTCGGGCGTGAGCGTCACGCGCACCCGGTAGGACAACCCGGCGAAGGTGCCGAGAGGTGCGTCGGTTGTCACGGAATAGATCGTGCCCCGCCCGGAAATGGTGAAGACGTCGATCGGCGTGAGGTCCGGAAGCGGCAGGATCGAACCGCTTTCGATGGTATGAAGGCGTTCGGTCACGCGACCGATGGGGTCGATCAGACGGACGGTGACGCTGATCTGATCGCTCGGGTCGTTTCGGTTCACGAAAATCCGGTAGTTGCGCTCGAGCCCGTCCGCGACGCGCCAGACGCCGTTGGCGTTGGCAACGGGCGTCTCGCTCATCTCGGCCAGCGCCACGGGCTTCCCGGTGATGAACAGCGGCGACGGGTCGCCACGCCGGCGGATCTCGACGCTCATGCGATGGGCTCCGACCGGCGTCGGCGGCAATGGCACCGGCGCGTTGAAATCGAGCAGAACATCGCCGGCATCGCCTCCCGGCCACGACGGGGTGAGCAACGACAGGGGCGGCGGATCGGGCGGCGGCACCAAGACCGGCACCGCGGGCGAAGGCCGTCCACGGCCCTTCAGGACACCGCGCAGGGGATCGTCCTCGGACCACGCCACGGCCCGATACCACAGGTAGCGCCAGCTTCCCGCGGCGTTGTCCTCGCCCGAAACGGTGTCGATCCATGTGGCGCTGCCGTCCGTGCCTTCGGTGACCGTCCAGGGCGCGGAAGTGGCCGTGAGTTCCGCGATGGGAAGACCCATGCTGTCGAGCATCCGCGCCGCATCCGGCATTCGTGTGCGATAGATGTCGATCCGTTTTGGACGCGCGCCCGATCCCCCCCGCGTGCCGATCCGCAGCCGCGCCGCAAAGCCGCCCGGCCCTTCGACCCTTTGCGCCTCGATGGTGGGCGGCGCGGGTGCCGCGATCTTCGGAGCGGCGAAGGGGATCAGCTGCTCGTCCGCATCGGGCCCTGACGGCCACGGCCCCTCGACGCCCCCGGCGCTCTGCGGGATTACCACGAAGAGATGGATGTCCTGAGACCCCCGTGGCAGCGCCACGTCCAGGCTGTCGCCCGTCAGAAGCTCGTCCCGGACGCGGGTGAAATCGGTTCGACGCGGGGTCGATGCAAAGGCCGCCTTGAGCGTGGTCAGGCGTTGGGACAGGGTATCGCCCGGACCCGGTCCGGGAAGATCGCGGCTCGCCAGCATCTTCGTTTCGGTGCTGGTGTAGAGGATGTAGCCTTCAGCTCCGCTGACGGGTTGCCATTCGACGATGGCATGACACTGACCGCGGGCGTCAGGCAGGCTTGCAAGGCGCACGATATCCACGACCTGTGTCGGACGGGCGCGGGGATCGGAGGCATAAGCGACCTTTGGATCGGCGGGCCATGCACCGACCCGGCCCGGTGCGATCCGCTCCCGCAGCCGCGCCTTGAGCGCGATCCCCACATGAGGGGTGCCCGCGTAGTTGAGTGAAAAGCCAGGGATCGTGACCCGATACCGGCGGGCATGGCCCTGTGTCGCCTGGCCGGGGGCGACTTCCTGTGACCCCTGCGGGTCGAGACAGATCACGTTGCCAAACGCGATCTGCGGTGTACTGCCGGTGAAGGTGACCTCCACCGCGGGCGCCGGCCCTCCGAGGGATTTCTGCACCCCACCGGGCAGGCCGGCGGGCGGTTCCTCGTGGCGGGTGGCCGCCGCGAAAAGTCGGGCCCGGAAATCGATCCGCGCCACCGAACGCACCCGCCAGTCCACCACCAGTTCGACGAGGAGGTCGGCGGGGCATATCGTGCCCGCCCCGGTGTCCACAGGGCGGAGTTGGACGTCGATGAGGCGGACCGGATCCGGAAGCGGTTGCGCGGTAGAGAACGGTTTTGAGACCCAGGGGCTCCAGATTCCAAAGATGTTCTGGGTGGCGACGCCGTACTGGGCGCTGACCGTGCCGGGATTGTTGGGAATCGGAAAGTCGCCGTCGGATGCGCTTTGGCGCGGGTATTCGGGATCCTTCCGGTTTTCGTTGTTGCCGATGACCATGTGGCCTGCGGCCTTCGGGCGCTCTTCCATGAGCGGTGTCGCGAAAGTTCCGCTGCCGGCTTCCGCCCGTCCGACGGCAAAACTCGCGACCGGGCTGATGTTCGAGAATGGCAGGCGTTCCCAACTCATGCGCGCCGAGGATTTCCACGATCCGTCGCGGTTGGCCGGGCGCTGGTGCGCAAGGAAGTGGACTTTCATGTCGGCGGGCGCGGGCGGGTGCAGAACGCGGGCCGGGCGCGGAATCAAGGCGGCGTATTCGACCTCTTTCGACGTCCCGTCGAGTCCGTTTGCCCATCGGCCCGTCACCATGAAATCCCAGTCGCTGACCGTAGGGTCGTCGAAGAACGATGTCGCTCCGAAATGGAGCGGTGGCAGGTCCAGCATCAGGTTCGGGTCCTGGAACAGGTATCCTGTTCCGAACCCAAGCGTCACGGCCTGCAGCGGGTCTGTTGCCGCCGCCATTTGCAGGAGCTTGATCGGCGAGACCTGCGCTGTGCCGTCTTCGGCCGGCAAGCTTTGCCCGTTCGGGTTCTCGGGCGGCCGGATGATCAACTCGGTCAGAAATTCAACCTGATCCGACGGTGCGTTGTGCATCGCCTCGTGCAGCATCGGAAGAACGTCGGCTTCCGCGTCGGCGATAAGATCGGCGGCCGACGGCAGCTGCCATTGCGGCGCCAGTTGGCCGCCGGGGAACTGAAGGCCCCAGCCGTAGGGATTAACCCCACGGGCGTATCGGTGCTGGGCAGCGAGCTTGGCATCGGTTTCAGCGCCGACCATGCCCTGCGGAACACCGTGAGACTGACCGACAAGATCGCTCCAGTCACCTTCGTCAACGGGCAGGCCGACGGTTTCCAGAAGCTGCCAATCGTCGATCTTCGACATGGCGCTGACGGGAAGACCGCGGATCTGGACCGAAGACTGATTGCCCATCACCAGGACGCTGGTGATGTAGGGTGCCCGGAAGGACACCAGTTGTTGACCGCCGCCGGGGATGGCCACGGCTTCGCTGCCGAGCATGTTCTCAAAGCCGATCCCGTCTGCAAGCGGGATCACCACCGAGTTGGCCGGTGCACCGGAACTGCCAAGAATGACGTGGATGACCGCGCAGGGTTCCGAAAGCTGGTAGACGGTACCAAGGGGCGGCATGGAATACGCCGTGACGGGGATCTCGGGCGGTTCCTGCGTCAGCGGCATTGCGGGCCGTCTCCAGACCTTGAAGGGTTCCGACGGCATGCCGATCCGCGGATTCACCGACCATCGCAAATAGATCGCAACGTTCAGGTGACCAAAGTCTTTCAAATCAAGGTCGGGAAAACCCGGCGCGCCCACATGGTTCTTGATGAGCGCCCCGAGCGTGATGAGAGCGCCCCGCGCCATGAACCTGTTGGTATTGAAGATCCGTGTCATGCCCCCATCCTCACGTCTCTTCCCATGGCGCGCGGCCAAGCGTCAGCGACACGACCCGGAAGCTGTCGTCGGTGGCCGTGTCGCCGTCAAGATATGGCTCGGTAAAGGCGATCCGTGTCAGCTCCGCGTGGAGAGTCTTGCCGCGCGAACCCGGCTTCAGCGTCAGAAGCGCGCGCTGCCTGCCCGGCGCGTAGACGATCTTGTCGACCACATTATCGCCCGAGGACGCTTCGCTGAGAACGAGCCAGTCCTGATCGGTAATCGCCCAGCGGGTGACATCCACGCCGTCCGGATCGGCCAGCGTCACTTCTTCCGGCAACGGGCGGGACCGTTTCATCGGCTCCGGGGCGTCGATGAGAACCGCCGCCGGCTGCGGCGTGGCGGCATGGTTGGCCTGCTCCCAGAAGACGACGATACGGGCAAGCCGCGGCGCCTCCATCGGGTCGAGACCGGCGCCGATCAGCGCCTCGTCGAACTCCGGCCCTTCCGGATCCCGGCTGGTCCAGCGCGGATCCGCGCCGATCGCCTGCATGACGCCGGGTGCCACCGCGCGATGTTCCTCCAGCGTCGCCTGAAAATCGCGGACGAATTCCCCAAGCGTCGGGAAGGCGCCGGTAGAGAAGGACCGTCGCAAAACCATATCGCCCACCGTTTCGAGCGGTGCACCGATGTCCACCGCCTCGATGTCGAGAATGTAGTCGGTGTAGGGGTCCATCGGGATCGGCAAGGTCAGCATGGTGTGACGAACCCGTTCTTCGTCGACCGCAATGCAGGGGCCGATCTCGGGAAGGAGGTCGGTGATCACCGCCTCAAAGGGTGAGAGCGCATGCGCTTCGATATTGTCAAGCGTCCCCGGTCCTATGGGAGCGGGATGCACCACGCCAGGTTCGTCGACCTGGCGGAAGGAGGCTGCCTTCAGCCGCGCCCGCAGTTCCTTGCCATAAGCGGCGTATAGCTGATCGACGTTGTTGGTGGAGAAGACGATCTTGATGTCCTCATGCCCGAAAACGTGGGCCTCGTCTTCGGCAGGCAGCGTGCAGAAGGTCCACGGATCGAGACGCCGGGGCGCGGCATCGTCGGTCCGGAACCAGAAATGACGAACCTGCTCGGGGGCGTCCTGTTCGGTTCCCTCGTCGTCGCGGACGCGCACCTGCGCCCGGGCGGTGACACGGTAGGTTTCGCCGGGGAACATCAGCGCGATGTCGCCGCTGTCGGGACCAAGGAACTCCTCGAGCACGTCGCGGTTCTCCTGGATCTGGGTTTGGTCGTAGTCGCTGCGCTCCACTTCGCCGGCACGGGTCAGTTCGATCGCGCCCACGTAGTAGGGCCGCCCGAGGTTTTCGAACTTGATGGCGTCCTTGTCGCTTTCAAACAGCACGCCGATATTGAAGGCCTCCGCATCCTCGGGCGGCTGCAGCTTTACCGAAAGCGGCTGCCGCGGTTGCGCGCGCATCTGACCGTAGAGCACCGCGTGGTAAACATCCTCGAACCACGGACCTGCCATATCGACCCAGTTCGGCGGTATCCCCGCCACGGCGGCCAGATCGCTGAACCGGATGGGCTGTTCACCGATGACATTGCCGGATCCGTCCAGCCAGTGGATCATCAGCAGCCGACCTTTTCCGCTGTCGTCGTTCAGCAGCGACCTGTGCGCCCACATCAACAGATGGCCGGCGACGATGCGTCCGCTCTCCACCTGGATCACATCCGAGAGCGGGCCGTGCTTGTGCCCGAGAAGATTCAGCTCTTCCTGGATTGCATCGGCCTGCGTCAGATCGCCGAAGACCACCGGACGGCCGACATCCCAAAGCGGAGAGGCGAGCACCCGGCCTTCGCATTCTGGCCCATCCGGATTGGGCTGCGGCACGGTCGCCGTCGCGCCGACGAAGGCGCCTTCAAGGGCGCTGAACCCCTGGAAAATCGCACTCCGGTCCACGGTCAGTCCGGTGTCCAGCCGCTTGATGGCGTCCGTCACAGAGAACTGCTCGGTGCCAAGTGTTTCGCGCCCGGACGTGCCGAACGAGCCGCTGATCGCCGCGTCGACGAGTTGCAACTCCTGCTCGCGCATGGCGCGCGCGCTCGGGCTCTTGTTCAGTTGGCGGAGTTTGCGCTTTTCCATCTTGGTTTCAAGACGCATCTTGCGCTTCAGTTTCCGGCGCCGCCGCAGCGCTTTCTGGGCTTTGCTGAGCTTCGGCCTGATTGCCTTGCCTGCGACTGCGGTGTTCAAGTCTCCGGCGCCCGGCATCACCTTCGTGTCCCCGAAGGCGGCGGTCTTTGCCATCGTCACATCACGGTTGGTTTGCACCCGTTCCGCTGCAAGCCTGGTGTTGACCGCAAGCGTTGACGTTTCCGGCCGGATCGCGATTTCGGCCTGGGGACGCAGGGGCACGAACAGGTCGTCAATGAGCCGCGGATTGATCGACAGGCGATCCCGGTCGACGACGAGGCTGCCCGTCAACCCGTCGCCCGGTGACGTTGGTGTCTGACCATCCTTCGGATCCGGTGCGCAGTTGACGAGGCCGCCTTCGATGATCGCCGGGACAATACCGCGCCTACGGTCCAGTTCTGGATCACCGGTCCGCCAAGTCTCGTGGACATGAAGGCCGGTGTCGGGTTCCACCGAACGCTTGGTGCCCGGTGGATCCGGCCATGCCGCGCCATCGAGTTGCCAGCCGTCTTCGGACGGCCCGAGCTTTTCTTCGTGGAAGGTCCAGAGCACCGGCGCCGCCGGGGCGGCATCGTCGCAGACCGTACCCCAGCGGTCGATGACGATCTGCTCCAGGAATTCGGTCCGTTCAAGCGCTTTCGGTGTCGGAAATGGTGTCCAGTTCAAAAGCGACAGGTGCGCGGTCAGGTTCTCGTCGGACGGATCGTTGAGCGTCCACCATGTCGAAGGCGTGTTGCCGGGCATGACGGCATCGCCGCCGCCGATGCGCTCCAGCGAGACTTCGGTGACGGTGTAGCGGTAGCTGAAGTCTCCTCGCCGGATCCATCCGCCGGATGGTGCGCCGGAAGATCCGTTGGGGTCTTCCCCGAAGATCGTCAGCCCGTCGTCCAGCGGCGTCATCGCCATCGCCATGACTGGTATCGCGTCAATCGGGACCACGGGCAAATCGTCCGCCGCCGGCTCGCTGTCGGCGATGATCGCGTCGCCGATCTTGCTATCGATCCCCCGGTCAACACCGGAACCCATGGCGAGCGCGGGCGATCGGCTCACGAGTGACGTCCCGTTGAAGAGAGGTGGTGGCGGTGGGAGGATCTTGGAGTCTTCACCGATATGGAAATCCACGCAGCCCTTGATGGTGAAGAAAAAGAGATCGAGCTCGCCGCAAACTTCGCCGTCGATCCGGCTGACCTCGGTGCCGTCCGAACGCTCCCCGACCTGCACCGTCAGCGATGCGGACGCTGAGAGCGAAATGATGAAAAGCTTGAGTTCACCGCGAAGATACAGCAGCCCGCCGACATAGAAGGGTTCGAAGCCGAGCACCGCGTTGAAGCCCGCAGTAACCTTCAGATAGAGGTTGATAGCGGTGTTGCCCCAGATGATCGACACTTCGAGGCCGACCGCAAGACCCACGCCTTCGACCGACGACAGCGCCGGCAATCCGTTCCCGGGCGGCTGGTAGGACGGGATGCCGTGGCCCGAGATCATCACGTAGCCCGACCCGTCGAACACGCCGAGGATGCTCGCACGGATCGGCCCAGGGAGCGGGTTGCCCTGCAGGTCGTTGCCGGGGAAGGACCCGAGATAGACGTGCCAGAGGTTCTTCTTCTTGAGGTGGAAGAACGCCTCGATCGGGATCTGGATCTCGACAAGCGGGTCGATGGTGAAGTCGATGGAGATCCCGATGGTGAGCGTGCCGCGGCCGAAGTCGAGGTCGATCACGCAGAGGAAGGTGCCTTCGGCGTTCTTGTCCTTCAGTTCAGGCAGCACCGCGAGAAGGTTGGCCTTGACCACCAGCAGGACCCGTGGTCCGGGCAATTCCAGCAGGAACATGCCTTTCACGTTGAAGATGATCGGGCTGCCCATGGTGCCGAGTGTCATGCCGACGCCGAAAGCCCAGCGGTCGACCTCGGGCTTCCAGGCCTGCAGGTTCGTCGGATTGCCGTTGGCGCGGTTCTTGAGCCATTCGAGTGCCGGGGTGAGCGAGGTGATCCCGTCCTCGTCGCGCGTGTAGTGCATCGCGAAGAGACCAAGGAACCCATAGATGCCAAACCCCGATTGCGCGAGCGGAATGGCGACGGGCAGTTCGACTTCCAGGGCGACCGCGACGCCGGTGGCCGGGCCGCCCTGCGCGGGCGGGATCTCGGCGACGGCGATCTGGGCCGCGATGCGGAGCTTCACGGGGATCAGGCGGACGTCGATCCCGCCTTTGATCTCCATGATCCCGCCGGTGTCGTTCATTTCCATGTAGCCCTTGCCCTCAAGGACGCCGGGCACCTTGAGACCGGCACCGAAGGCGGTGAGCTGCGGCGGGCCGAAATCGGGCTGGATCGGCAGGCGAACGCGGGCGCGGTCGACCGAGACCACGCCGAGATCGACCGCGAAGCCAAGGTCGATCTCGATGGTCAGCGGGTTCGTGCGGGCAATCCTTGCCCCGAGAACCTGGAGGATCTGGCCCAAGGGGTCGATCACCTCGACCGCACCGGGGCCGGAAACGTCGATCGTGTAGCCCTTGGACTGATCGAACACCGGGCGGAATTCGAAGGCGCCGCCGGAACCGGGCGGGAAGCCGAACTTGAGACCGATCGCCTTGTAGCGGACGGCCAGGGGCTTGTCGCGCGGGATACGGATCAGCGGGTCGCTCCCGCCGATGGCGAGGTTGAGCGAGATCGCGGTCTCCACGTCGAAAAGGAACGACGTTTCCCACAGGTCGCCCTGGCGACGGAACGCGGCCTCACCCCCGAAAAGGATCACGCGTTCCACGTTCAGAAGTGGCGGGTCGCCGAGGTTTTGCAGCACCGCACCGACGCCCGCGGCGATTCCGCCCACGGCAAGAGTCACAATCGCGCCTTCTGCAGGATCCGAGGGCGCGATTTCCGCCAGAAGCGGCGTGAGCACCGTAACCATGCCCAGCATGGTGCGGCCCTCGTTCGGGTCCTGCAACGCCTGTCCCGGCAGCTGCCCGGTCATCAGCAGACCGTCCTTGTCGGCAGGATCGGCGCCGATATAGAGTTTCACCTCATCGGTCTGGCTGGCCGGGTCTGTCTGGTAGAGAAACAGGTAGTCCGTTATCCCGTCGGACGGGTTGTTGCCGAGCCCCTGCAGCGTGGGCGTCTCGCTGGCGCCGTTTGCCGACAAGGCGTTTTCCATCCCGGTCTGGAAATCAATCGAACCCGACAGTTCCAGCGCCACGAACTGGTCGCGCACGATACGCACCTTCAGCCGCGCCGAGCGGAACCAGTCCGGGGGCGATGGCTCGTCGGGCGGGTCGTCTCGGGTCGGCGGGGTCACCGGCGGCGGCGGCGGGGTCGCCTCCCGCGCCACCGTACCGGTGATCATCGCACCGGGAATGTTGACCGAAAAATCGCTGATCCTCGCCCGCCAGAATTGCTCGCGCGGCGAGGTCTGGCCCTGCCACGTCGGGATCCACCCGGCGAGGTCGGGCGGCGGCGGACGCCGCGCGCCCCCGAAGGCAGGGATCGCGCCGTCCGAGCCGATCAGAGCGGCGAGTCCCTCGGTGCGCCGCTGGCTGAGTTCGTAGTTGTAGGTCGCCTTGTTGTCGTCGCCGTCGTGGCTCGCGGTGCCTTCGATGGTCGCCGTGCCTGGCGCGATCCGCCGGAGGACTTCGCGCCATGCCGGGAGGAAATGCCGCGCCGGGGGTTTCCAGCCCGAGGTCGTGGACGGCGTGATCGCCTGATCCGCCCGGATGTTTCCGGCGACGAGGGAATAGGTGATGTGATCGTCTTTCGGGGGCGTGTCGAACCTGAAGTAGGCGTCGATCTCAGTGTAGTTCTCGCCCGGCAACTCTGCTTCGACGGTTTTCGTATCCCCACCCGCCAGCGCGATCGTGACCGTGGGGCCGGAAGGTTCCGGGGCGCTGTCGACCTCCCAGTCCGTCGCTCCGGGCGTGGTGGGCAACTCAAGCCCGACCACAATTGACTCGCGGTCGTCCGAGACGATCCGCAACCGTGGCGCGGATTGCGGCTGGCCGTCGAGAATGATCGAGGTCGTTTCGATGGTCGCGGCGAGCGGCGCGGCGGTCCCGGGAGGTGGCGCAATCTGCGGCGCTTGCCGGCGGCTTGCCGTTATTGTCAGGGATCTGTTCTTCGGCGGCGCGCTGGCATCCGTGACGGCCACGGTGATGGTGCGGGTCGTGGTGGCCGACAGATCGACATCGTGGACACGCCCTGCCGCCGCACCGCCACCCTGATCGACGGTCACGGCATAAGGCGCGCGGCCACCGACCACGTCGATGACAATCCGCGAGGTCTCGGGCACCTGCGCCGTCGCCGTGGTGTCCGTCTGGCGGGTGATCCCGATCGCACGCCCCTCGCGGTCAAAAAAGCGGGCGCCAATCGAGAGATCGCCCGCCCCCTGATTGATCACGGCGACATCGAAATCGCCGGTAATGCCGCTGGAGTTGCCAAGCCCGATCAGGAAGTTCTCGACGCCGACGTTGACAGCGAAATCCTCGGCACCATTCGGCGCGAAGAAAACGCGGATCTCTGGCAGGTAGAGACCGGTCCAACTCTCGTCGAAACCGAACTGGTCGAGCACTTCGGGTGGCGTGTAACCATCGGCGAGGTCAAGGAAGGCAGAGCGGAACGCGAACCCCACCACACGGCCGCCTCCGATGAACGCGTAGGGCGGATCCATGGTGATGAGTTCCGCCGCCGACATGTCGCCCGGATCGTCAAGCCCGGTCACGCCCAGAGACACGAGCGAGACATCGACCACCGCAGCGGCATCCGAGCCCTGGGAAACGCGGAGCTTCACCTTGGGCAGGTGAAAGACGACGTCACTCCGGGACGTATGCGGGACGAGCAGCCCGTCGGGACGCATCTCCGCCGGTTGAAGGAACGGCGGGCGGAACTCGATCCCGGAAAGGACGAGGTCGAGCACAAACCCGGTGTTGGGATAGTCCGAGGGCGGTGCGTCGTTGGGGATTGAATCCAGCGCATCGAGGACGTCGCGCACGGGCTGGAACGTCGCATCGCTTCCCGGGATCCCCGAAACGCCGACGGAAATGATCGCGCCCGCCGCGCGCGGCACGGTCATTGCAAACTCGACTTTGGTGTCCGTGATGTCGAGCCATGGCTCGGACCTGTCGGGCTGGTTTCGCGGGTGTCCTTCGACATTCGCCGCGCCGGCCGACAGGGTTCCCGTGGTCGGATCAAAGGCCGGCGGATCAATCTCACCGGAGAAGCGCGCGACACCGCGGATTGTCACCCCGTCCGGGCTGATCGCTGTCTCGTAGCTCTCGACATAAATGACGGACAGAACCGCGTGCCATTCGGTCGCTTCGCCCCTCAAAAGGTAGGGTCGGAACAGATCAACGAGCGCGAGGTCAAACGGCATGGGGGGAATCCCACGGCAGGAATTTGAATCATAAAAGTAAAGAAGTGATGCAACCTACTGACATAATATTACGCCATAGGCCCTTCGATTCGCAACTATCACGAGTGTTCTAGGCGGTCTCTCGCGCAAAGGGCATGCTCATGAAGGTGCTGTCAGACCAAGTCGAACTCGTCTCCGCAAGGGCAAAATGACTGTCCCCGATGCCGCGCAGAGACCGCGCCACCCGGCCAGAGCTGCGGCGCGGTTTCGCTTGCAATTTAGTCTGGTGTAGAGACTGCGGTCCGAATTGAAGTGGTTCTGGACCGAGGCGTTAACGGCAGCGAACTCTGCAAACTTCGCATCCTGCGAAACCGTTGCATTGCCCGTTCCCGTCGCCGAAGCGGCAGGTGCGAATTCCCGGCTCTGTTATTTGTCCAGCGGCCGGTTTCCTGCCGGCCCGCGGCACCGATTTCCTTCAGCGCGGCGCGGTAGGAGGCGAGTTTGTCCGTGACGGAAATATGCGGACGGCCATGGCGCCTCATTGATTTCTTCAGGAATTTCAATGCGGTTTTCTTGTCCTGCGTCTTCGTCACGAAGCTTCCCAAGACCCAGCCCTCATGATCCACGGCCCGTCAGAAGTAGCGCCGTTCGCCGTTGATCTTCACGAACATCTCGTCCAGGTACCAACGCCAATGCGGCCAGGAGCGAAGACGTTCGACACGTTTCCGGCGGATTTCAGCGGCAAACATCGGGCCAAATCTATTCCACCAGTACTGCACAGTTTCGTGGCTGATCTCGATCCCGAGCTCGTGAAGCAGATCCTCGACATTCCTGAGCGAAAGTGGGAACCGGACTTACAACATAACCGCCAGGCGAATGATCTCCGGGCTGCTTTGAAAGTACTTGGACGGGTCAGGTTTTGCCATGAGTGAAAGCTACGAAACCGCCCTGCCCGCCTCAAGCCAAATCCTTCTGACAAGGCCCTCATCCGGGCACACGGTTCTCGAAACGCCGGAACGCCAATGTGATCAGTCCGGCAATGATCATGTAGATCGCCGCAAGCAACAAAAGCGGCTCATAGACGATAAAGGTATCCGAGCGTACGCGGGACGATACGGCATAGATGTCTATCACCGTGATCGTGGCGACCAGCGGCGTGGCCTTGAGTTGAAGGATCGTCTCCCCTCCAAGCGTCGGCAGGACATTCCGGACCGCCAGAGGCAACCAGATCCGGCGGAACATGGTCAAGCGCGGCATTCCAAAGGATCTGGCGGCCTCAAGTTGCCCCTTGTTCACTCCGGCGAATGCACCGCGCATCACCTCGCCCTCATATCCCGCGTAAGACAGCGTCAGGGCCAGCACGGCATAGGGCCAGGCCTGCCGCAGGTAGGGCCAAAGTTCGCTCGAACGGATCCAGGGGTATTGCGGGAAGAGAGAGCCAAGGCCGTAATAGAGCAACCAGATCTGCAACAGCAGAGGCGTGCCCCGGATGATGGTGCAGAAGGTGCGGGCAGGCATGGCAAGATACCACGGCCCTACGGCCTGCGCCAAACCCAGTGGGACGGCCAGCAAGAATCCAAGAACCGAAGTCACGACGAGAATCCAGATGGTGCGCCACATCCCCTCGAGCGCCAGCGGCATGTATCGGGGAATCCAGTCCCACCTGAGCGAAATGGCGCACCACAGGATCAGGAGCGCGAACAAGGCCATCATGACGATGCGATGTGGCTGCATCAAGGCGCGGAGCGCGGTCATTTATGCCCCCCCTTCAGCGATGGCTGGCCGCGGCGGGCCCATTTTTCGATCCGGCCGAAAACGGCTCCCGAAAACAGGGTGACCATCAGGTAAAGTGCACCGGCGGCAACGAAGAACGTGAAATAGGCCCGAGTGCTGCTGGCGGCCTGCCTGGTTTCCAGCGTCAGCTCCGAAAAGCCGACAATGGCCAGCAGGGCCGTATCCTTGGTTGCAATCAGCCAGAGATTGGCAAGCCCCGGCGTGGCAAATGCCATCATCGCGGGGATCGTGACCCGGCGCATGGTCATGAACGCAGGCATGCCGAAGGCCCGCGCCGCCTCGATTTGACCCGGCGGCACAGCCTTGATTGCGCCGCGCAAGACTTCCGTGGAATAAGCGCCCTGCACCACCCCCAGAACCCAGATGCCGGCAACCACGCCGCTGATCTCGATCCGGCCATAGCCCATCATCGAGGCGACCTTATTGATCAGGTCGCTTCCGACATAATAAAGGATGAGGATCAGCACCAATTCGGGAACGGCGCGGATCACGGTCGTATAGATGGCGAGCAGGTCACGCAGGATCGGCCCGCCATTAAGTTTTCCATAAGCCCCGAAAAGCCCGATCACCAAGCCGAGGCCAAAAGCCCCGAATGCGATCTGCAAGGAATTGGCAAGGCCGCGCAGGAGGTTTGCCCCCCAGCCGGGCGGAGACAGCGACAGAAGTTGCGCTGCCTCGGCCAGACCGAGCGTTTCCAGGATCGGCTCCAAGGGCAAACCTTATTTGCTGTAGATGCTGGTGGTGAAATAGCCCGCCGTGATCTTTTCATGCGTGCCGTCGGCCAGGATAGCGGCGATCCCCTTGTTCAGGGCTTCGCGCAGCGCATCGTCGCCCTTGCGCACACCGGCGCCGACACCACGGCCCAGAATGGATTCGTCATTGGCCACCGGCCCCTTGATCTCGCAGCAGCCACCCGCCTCGGTGGCGACGAAATCAGCCATGGCAATGCTGTCGGCCTGGGTGGCGTCGATGCGGCCAGCCACGAGATCCTGGTTGGCTTCGTCCTGGGTCTGATAGATGCGCAATTCGGAATCCTTGAAGTATTCCTGTGCATAGGCCTGGTGAATGGTCGAGGCTTGGATGCCGACAATCTTGCCTGCCAGCGATTCCGGTGTCGGCTCGATGTCCATCGCCTTGTCGGCCACGATCACGGCGGGCGTATTGTAATAGGGATCCGAGAAGTCAATGGTCTTCAACCGCTCTTCGGTGATCGACATCGACGCCATGATGGCATCGATCTGCTGACCGGTCAGCGACGGGATGATGCCATCCCAGGCGACCGGCGTGAGCACACAATCGAGTTCGGCGGCAGCGCATACCGCGTTGATCACCTCGATCTCCCAGCCAACCCAATTGCCCGCGGAATCCGGCGAGGCGAAGGGTGGGTAAGGTTCGGCCGCTATGCCGATCTTGACCGGATCTGCGGCTGCAGCCCCGGCAACAAATGCAGCGATTGTCGCTGCGGCAAGCATCGTCTTTTTCATGATGTTCTCCCTGTCTTTGCTTTGCCTTGGTTGATTGTTCCGTCAGTGGACGGACTTGAGAAACTGTTTCAGCCGTTCCGATTTCGGATGTCCAAACACCTCTTCCGGCGGCCCCTCCTCTTCGATCCGACCCTGGTAGAGATAGACCACGTGATCGGCGACCTCGCGGGCGAACTTCATTTCATGCGTGACCAGCAACATGGTCCGGCCTTCGGCCGCCAGGTCGCGGATGACCGTCAGAACCTCGCCCACCAGTTCGGGATCAAGCGCCGAAGTCGGCTCATCGAACAGCATGACGCTCGGGTCCACCGCCAGCGCCCGCGCGATCGCGGCGCGCTGCTGCTGGCCGCCGGAGAGGAAAGCCGGAAAGGTATCAGCCTTGTCCCCCAGCCCAACCCGCGCCAGCAGCTCATGCGCCCGCCCGATTGCTTCGGCGCGCGGAACTTTCAGAACATGCACCGGCACCTCGATCACGTTCTCCAGCAGGGTCCGGTGGGTCCAGAGGTTGAATTGTTGAAACACCATCGCCAGCCGTGTCCGGATACGCTCGATCTGGCGCCGGTTCGCCGGGGTGCCATCCGCGCGCATCTCGACCTCTTCGCCGCCGATGACGATCTTTCCCGATGTCGGCGTTTCCAGGAAGTTGATGCATCGCAGCATGGTCGATTTGCCCGAGCCGCTGCCACCGATGATGGCGACAACATCGCCCTTGTTTGCCGAGAGCGAGACCCCTTCAGCACCTCGAGCCGCCCAAAGCACTTGTGCAGGTCGTCAACCCGGATCGCCTCGTCTCTCACGTCCTGATCTGCGGGGCGTTCTGCGGCTGCTTGCTGCATTACCTGCTTCCTCATTTTTCGGCTTGTAGTAATGCTGAACAGCGGTATTTATGCAAGTGTATAATTTTATCACGGCACGAGGAGAGGCCCGTGAGCCAGGAGCGCCGCAAATTCAAGCGCGAAGGCTCGGAACAGCGCAAGCTCGACCTGGTCGAGGCGGCACTTTCGCTTGTTGCCGAGAATGGCGTGCGCGGCGCCACAGTGCGAGCAATCGCCGAGCGCGCAAACGTGACCCAGGGTCTTATCCGGCACTATTTCACCTCAAAGGAAGACCTGATCACCGCGGCCTATGAACATCACATGGATACCATGACCGACCTGACCTTTGCCCCGGTGGGAACAATCAAAGGAACGGCGCAAGAGCGTCTGATCACGTTCGTCAAAGCCTCGCTGACCCCGCCGGTGGTGGACCCGCGCTCGATCGCGCTGTGGGCGAGCTTCCTGAACAAGGTCCAGAGCGACCAGCAGATGAAGGCGACGCACGCGCGAACCTATGACAACTTCCGAAAGAGGCTGGAAGAACTGATCGGCGCCGCGCTTGAAGAGGCCGGGCGCCCTGCCCCGGCGCAGCGGCTGCATCACCTTGCTGTCGCCTGTAACGCGGTGATCGACGGGCTATGGCTGGAAGGCGGCGCCCTGCCGGATGCCTTCGCGCCGGACGAACTGCCCCGCATCGGGCTGGAGTCCGTCGGCGCAATTACCGGATTGGCCTTGCAGAAAAGAGAAGAACCAGCATGAAAACGACAGCGATCATGGAACGTCTGGCCGGTCTCGGCGGCGCCAAATGGGACATTCACCTCAAGGCGCGCGCAATGGCCGCTGCGGGAAAAGACATCGTCGAGATGACAATTGGCGAACCCGACGTGCCGACGCCGCCAGAGCTGATGGAAGCCGCGGAAAAGGCCATGCGAGATGGCCGCACGGGATATTCCGACGGCCGTGGGGAAATCAACCTGCGCCGCGCTTTGGCAGAGCACTATAGCCAAAGCCGCGGGCGGAGCTTCGAGCCCGACAACATCCTCTGTTTCCCCGGCACCCAGACCGCTCTTTTCGCCGCGCTTTTGGGCGCGGCCGAGACCGGCGATGAAGTGCTCGTCGGCGATCCCATGTACGCAACATATGAAGGTGTCATCCGGGCCTCCGGTGCCAGAATGGTGCCGGTCCCGCTGCGCCCCGAGGCCGGCTTCCGGATGCGCGGGCAAGACCTGGCCGAGCGGATCACGCCGCGGACGCGCGCCATTCTCCTGAACACCCCGCACAATCCGACTGGCGCGGTCCTGACCGCCGACGATCTGGAAGCCATCGGCGCGCTGGCGCTGAAACATGATCTTTGGATCATTTCCGACGAGGTTTATGAACACCTCGTGTTCGACGGCTCCCGGTTCGTCTCGCCGCTGTCTCTGCGCCGGATCGCCGACCGGGTGATCGCTGTGTCTTCGATCTCGAAATCCCATGCCGCCCCCGGCTTCCGCAGCGGCTGGTGCGTCGCGCCGAAGCCCTTTTGCGATGCGCTTCTCCCGGTTTCGGAAACCATGCTGTTCGGCAATCA
Organism: Sedimentitalea xiamensis; assembly: GCF_030164465.1. Lineage (GTDB taxonomy): Bacteria > Pseudomonadota > Alphaproteobacteria > Rhodobacterales > Rhodobacteraceae > Sedimentitalea > Sedimentitalea xiamensis. The sequence continues at coordinate 27,212 of NZ_JASNJE010000018.1, read as the reverse complement.
GCCATTCATCGCCGACATGACAGAACTGGCCATACGCAAAGGTTCGTCGGTGGCAGAGGGTATGCGACAACGCTTTGCCACTCGCGCCGATTTGCTGGCCGAACGGCTCGGTTCGCAAACCGACTTGACGGTGCATAAGCCCCAAGCCGGGATGTTCGCGATGATCGACATCTCGGCAACGGGTCTCGACGGGGCGACATATGCAAGCGACCTGCTGGAAAATAGCGGAGTCGCGGTGATGCCCGGCGCCTCCTTCGGCGACACACTCGACAAATGGGTCCGGGTTGCCCTGACCATCCACGACCACGACCTCGAAAAGGCGATGGACCGGATCATCGAACACAGCAGGAAGCTGAAAAGAGCGGCCGCATGACCAGCATTGGCGAGGCGCTCATAAACGAGCTGCGGGCGCTTGGCGTCGACACGGTGTTCGGTATTCCCGGCGTGCATACCGTCGAGCTTTATCGCGGCCTCGCGGCCTCGGGCATCCGACACATCACCCCCCGTCACGAACAGGGAGCGGGGTTCATGGCGGATGGCTATGCCCGGGCATCGGGCAAGCCGGGGGTGGCCTTTGTCATCACCGGGCCGGGGCTGACCAACACCCTGACACCGATGGCGCAGGCACGCGCGGATTCGATCCCGATTCTCGTGGTTTCCGGCGTGAACGGCACGGCGACTCTTGGCAAGGGCATGGGCCATCTGCATGAGCTGCCGGATCAATACGCACTGGCGTCCAGCGTCGCGCTGGTGTCGGAACACGTGGCCACCCCCGAGGAATTGGGCCCTGCCCTAAACAAGGTGTTCCGGCCCTTCGGATCAGGCAGGCCGGGGCCGACCCATATCCAGATACCTCTGGACGTTGCTGCGCTGCCCTATACCGGAAAAGCGGAAGTCAAAGCACCCGAGGCTGCACTGCCCGATGACAAGGTGATAGCCGAGGCCGCAATGCGGCTCGCCGCCGCCGAAAAGCCGCTGATCCTGGCCGGTGGCGGCGCAAAGCGGGCGGGCGGCGCCCTCAAGAACCTCGCCGAACGGATCGACGCCCCGGTCGTGCAGACGGTGAATGCGCGCGGCGTGCTGTTCGGCCATCCCCTTGGCGTGCCGGCGAGCCCCAGCCTCAAAGCGATCCGCACCCTCATCGAAGAGGCCGATCTGGTGCTGGCCTTGGGAACCGAGCTGGGGCCGACCGATTATGACATGTATGCAACCGGCGCCATGGCCAAAATGACGGACCTCGTGCGTGTCGACCGCTGCGCCGAACAGCTTGCGCGCCATGCAGCCGAAATCGCCATTCAAGGCGACGTGAACACCATTGTTCCGGCGCTTCTTGGAGCATTGCCGCCCGGCATCAAGCATACCGGCGGCGCGGCCCGTGCCGAGCGCGCGCGCATCGCCGCCCTGGCCGAGATCGGTCCAGACTACCGCGCCCATGTGCAAATTCTGGAAGCGTTACGTACTGCGGTGCCGGGTTCCCTCATGGTCGGTGATTCCGCCCAGCCCATTTACGCCGGCAACCTCTACTACGATCACGACCGGGCGGGCGGCTGGTTCAATGCGGCCACCGGATACGGCGCCTTGGGTTACGGCATCCCGGCGGCCATCGGGGCCTCGGTGGCGGACCCGCAGGCGCGCGTGATCTGCCTGTCCGGCGACGGTGGCGCACAATTCTCTTTGCCCGAGGTGATGGCCGCCGTCGATGAAGACCTGCCGGTGACCTTCGTAATATGGAACAACCACGGTTACCGTGAAATCGCCTCCGCGATGCAGGACGCGGGCGTCGAGGTCGTCGGTTGCGACCCAACGCCCCCCGATTTCGCGGCCACCGCGAAATCCTTTGGCATCCCGCATGCCCATTGTGCGGCCGTTCCCGGAGATGTCGCCGCAGCCATGACCTCCGCCGCCCGCCACCCCGGACCGAGCATGATCGAAATCGTCGCTCCCAGATTTGTGCCAGCCAAGGACACCCGCCATGAAAAATCCGAGCTTTGAATTCACACGCGCCATCACCCGCCGCCCGGCGGCCAGCATCGTCAACGGCCTGCGCGCCGAAGACACCGGAACACCGGACCTTGAAAACATGCTGGACGCGCACGCTGCATATGTTGCCGCGTTGAAAAGCACCGGGGCCGAAGTGATCGAGCTGCCTCCGCTTTCGGCATTTCCCGATGCGGTTTTTGTCGAGGACACAGCGCTTTGCCTTCCCGAGGGCGCGATCCTGATGCGGCCCGGCGCACCCTCGCGCCTGGGCGAGGTTGCTGAAATGGCCCCTGCCCTGCGCGATTGCTACGATGAGGTGCGCGAAATCAAGGGGCACGGATTCGTAGAGGGCGGCGACATTCTGGTCACCGGGCGAGAAATCCTCGTGGGCCGGTCGGCCCGGACAGACGCGGCCGGCGTGGCGGAACTGGCCGAAATTGCGGGTGAATGGGGCCACAAACTGCGCGAGGTCTTCACCCCGGCAGGCGTGTTGCACTTCAAGACCGACTGCTCGTTGATGGATGCCGAAACCATCCTTTCCACCCGGCGCCTCGATGCTTCCGGCTGTTTCGAAGGCTACCGCGTGCTCCACACCGCCGAAGGCGAGGAGGCGGCGGCCAATGCCATCCGCTTCAACAACCTGGTGCTGTTTGCCGCAGGATTCCCGCGAACGGCGGACATGCTTGCCCGGGAAGGCTTCGACGTGGTGGAAATCGACAATACCGAATGCGCCAAACTGGACGGCGGCATGTCTTGCCTCTCACTCAGATTCTGACGAAGGCCACGCAGGGAAACCGCGCCCTTCACCGGATTGCCTGGCACATACACCGAAGGTACTGTCGGACCGATTCGAACCAGTCTCAGATTTCGTCGAACTACCAGAACTTATGCTGAACAAAGCTGGCGCCACGCGGCGAGGGCGGCGGCACGGTTCTTCTTGAAATTCTGTCGTGTGTAGAGATGGCGTTCCTGATTGAAATGGTTCGATACGCATGAGTGGACGGCGGCGAACATCTGCAAACTCCGCATGCCCCGGAAACGCTGCATTGCCCGCTCCCGTCGTCGAAACGGCAGGTGTGAATTCTCCGCGCGATTGTTCAGCCAGCGGCCCGTTTCCCGCAGGTCTGTCGCGCCGATTTCCCTCAGAGCGGCGCGGTAGGAGGCGAGCTTGTCGTTGTCATCGTCCCATTTCGAAGCCATAGAACACACAACACTCGAATGGGTGGACTGGTTCAACAACCGCCGTCTGCTCGAGCCTATCGGGAGTATTCCGCCGGCAGAAGCAGAGGCCAATTTCTATGCGGCCATGGGAACTGAGGAACGAGCCGCGCAACTAACTGAAATCAGCCTCCGGCAAACCCGATGCGGTTCAAAGCGACAGCGGGAAGCGCACGTACATCATGACCGCGAGACGGATGACCTCGGGGATGCTCCGAAAACCCTTGAAAAGGTCACGTTTGGTCATGGTCCGACGCTATGAGGCTGCCCTGCCCGCCTCAACCGGATTCGCTCTGACAATGCCATCAAGCCGATAATCAGTTCAATCTGCCAGGTCCCGTTCGATCATGCGCACGATGTCTAGCGGCAGCGCTCCAGCCGTCATATTCCAGTGAACTTGTGTGGTTTTGTAGGGCAACCTGACGTGGAACTGCACAACCCGCTGGCCGAGATAGCGGGGCAACAGCGTCAAGTCGCGTGACACCTCGTCAGGCGAGGTGTCCGAGAGATAGGCAGCGGTGGCGCGGGTGAGCAGTCCGGGACCGGTCTTGGACCACGTGTTGTCATTCTCTCGGGCCAGCAGCGAGTCGCGCGCCATGTCGACAGCGATCTGCAGGAGCGGATGGCCGGGGCGTGCCAACAGGAGATTGTTGGCGATGGCACCGACCGGCTCTCGCAACAGCACCATCCCGCGCCCCGCGCGGCGCAGCACCTCGGGATCGCCGATCAACCGATCGTCGGCGTCAGCATAGATGCCACCTCTGGCAAGCAAGACGCAAAGCCGCAGAAAATCGCATTCCTCGGCGACATGGTTGGCCATTCTGAATGCCCGTTCATGCTCTGCATCGAACGCGTCGCGCAGGAAGGCACGGGCGTCGTTCCGGTTCATGAGACAATGGCGATAGCCCGGTGCCGACTGCCAGGTGGACATGATCCTGGTGACCTCATCGGGGGCAGGATCGGTATTCCAGTACTGGAACACCTGCCTTGGGATGTCGCTGTGATCGGCAGTGGGGATGGCATCGACAGCCTCTGGCCGGTTCCTGTCGATCGCCTGCTTCGCGGGCAGGAAAAACGATCGCTGCAACGATTTCGGATCCACTTGCGCGGCTGAAGGTCCGGTGCCACGCGCAAGTTTGTATATCCTTGCCTCGTTCAGCAAGGCACCGATATGGGTGACGCTGAACCGAGCCGCCGTGGAATGATCCCCTGCGATCTGAGTGGCGACATCGGAAGCCAGCGCCAACGCGGCATCGATCCTGTCGCGTGCGATGTTGAGCAACAACCTGATGATCGGGGACAGCAGCATCGCAGGAGGATTCCCGGCAGTCTCCAGCAGTTTTTCTGCTTCGGCCAGCCGGCCACTTTCATAGAGGATGCGCAGTCGTCGGCGCATGATGTTCAGGGGAGCATCGACAGAGGCGAGTTCATCCAGCACCGCCAAGGCTTCCTCTGGTTGACCGAGCTCGCCAAGCGCATTGGCCTGGTGAATCGCGAAATCCGGATCAGAGGGCCAGCGGTGCCGGCATAAGGACAGGTACCGCAGCAGCAGATCGCAATTCCCGGTTTGGAGCAGAGCGGAGGCCAGGGCACGGGCCGAGTCCGGGTTCCGGCGCACCGGGCCGCTTGCCCGGGCGCGGGCGATGGCAGCATCGGGGCCAAGGGTCAGGGCATCGCTTTCGATCCGGAAGGCGGCGCGCTGGACTACGGAAACCCGTTGCTCCAGCATGTCCCGCGCGCGGTCCGTCAGGTCGGGACGTCCGGCGGATTGCACCAGCCTGAGAATGTGCATCGCAAGCGGGTGCGGGATCGCATCTCGTGACAAGGCGCTGTCCAGCGCGACCGTCATGATCTCGTTCGCATCCATCTTGGCCGCGACCTGCATCAGTTGCAGCAGATGGATCGGTTGCAGATTCTCGACTTCGATATCTGCCGACGCCAAGGCACATCGTGCCCGGTCCACCTGCCCATTCCGTAGGCAAAGGGTACAGAATTTCACGACAAGGGCCGAAGTGGCATCGGGCGTCGCGCTCGCGTCTGAATCGACATGTGGCGCAAGCCGTTGCAGGGCGACGTCAATATCCCCGGCCTGTTCCTCCATTTCCGCCAGTAGCAGCGTGACGGGGATACTCGCCGGGGCCTGCCGAAGTATTCGTTGCGCATCGTCTACCCGGCCTGCAGCCAGACAGGCCCGAGCCGTACGGGCCTGAAGAGGACCGTCATCCGGAGCATTCGCGCAAAGACGTTTCAGAATGGCCAAAGCCTCGAGTGGCCGGGCGCATCGCATCAGGACATGTGCCTTCCTATCCAGAAATGTCCTGTCGTCGGGATGGTGCTCCAGCGCGACGTCACAATTGTGCAGCGTCTCGTCCAGATCGTTGACTGCCTTGGCCATATCTATCTGCAGTAACAGCGCTTCCCTGTCGCCCGGGGTTTCGGAGAGAATCCGTCCGACGATTTTCTGTGCCTCGGACAGACGTCCCGTGTCCAGATAGGCGCGGGCAAGGCTGATCCCGGTGCGGGGATGATCGGGCGCACGACGCCGCATGTCCTCGAACAGGTCGATGGCCTCGACGATATGCCCCTTCCGCTGCAGGCCCTGGGCAAGCCGCAGACCGAAGGGGATGTTGTCCGGGAGTCGCTCCAGCCCCTGGCGGGCAAGTGCGATTGCCCGGGAAAGATCACCTTTCCTCAGGGCAACATCGATGCAGCCGATCTGCGCTGGTTGGTTCTCTGGATCATCCACGAGAATGCGGTCAAACGCGTCCTGCGCATCCGAGAGTCTACCTTGCTTCAGGCAAGACCGGGCCTGTTCAAGCCGGCTTGTGAAATCGGGAACATCGGCAAGCCCCGCTGCTAGGACCGCCTTGGCCCGGGCCTTTTCGGCGGCCGGATACGAGGGATGCTCCGCCAGCACCGAGTCATAAAGCGGAATCGCCTCGGCATCCGCCCCGAGTGCGCTGAGCGCAGAGGCCAGGGACATACGGGCGCGGATAGGAGTGCTGAAGTCCGGATCGTTAGACAGCATAATGTCACGCGCCGCGACCAGGCGCTGCAGCATACGGGGCAGTACCGAGGCAGGCTTGTCCTCTACCATGGAGGCCTGATGTCTTGGACGGGATCTCAGAGTTCTGATGCCCTTATTTCCTTGAAAACGGTCAGCCCCCAGAACAAACCGCGCAGAAAACGCTGTATTGTCCCGCTCATGCCGCTCCTTCATCTACAAGCGACTGGATACTGGCGGTGGTCCCATCGCTGTAGGCGATACATTGCCAGGGAGCCCGGTTCTCGCCTACACCCACACGTACAAACGTCCCGGCCTCGGAGAATTCCGATCCAATAAGCATCACGTCGGGATTGTTCGTGACACCCGTCACATCCCGAAGACATGCCTTTTCCGCGGCGGTCGGCGCACCGGACGCGCCAACACTGCCCGTATCCTCTACGCAGGCCGAAAGAGTGGCGGCCGCTCCGATGGTCAGGACAAGTGAAATCTGGATACGCATAGATTCTCCGCCAAGTTATTCCTTGGGGTTCAGGCGGCGTCAGAGGTGGCCAGCCGCGCCCGGATCGCCGGCGGCACCAACCGGGCGGCGGAGACGCGGGGCAGAGGCATTTCGGTGATCGCCTGCTCTTCGCCGTAAAGCGATTCATATTCGGCGAAGTTGTCGAATACCCGTCGCCCGATGTAGTCCACATAGGTCTCGGCGGGTGCGCCATTGGCAAGGATCACATCGTGCTTCTCGGTCTCGATGTGATAATAGGTGACGCGCTCGGGCAGGCTGTCGATGGGGTCGTAGGCGATGGTCGTGCCGTTCACCAGCGCGCCCGCGTTTATCGCCAGCCCGTCGAGGATCAACGCGTGCTCGGCGGTGAGGACGAGGTCGGTGTGGGGCAGGCCATTGCCGAGTGCACCGGCGCTGACGCGGACCGGAGCAAAGCGTTCGGCGGAGGTGAACAGCTTGTGCACGGTCTGGCGGCCGATCCATTTGACCGGAACGATGCCGCCTTCGGCGGTGGTCACGAGGTCTCCGATTGCCAGCGTTTCCACGGCGCATTCGCCTTCGGGCGTGGCGATCAGCGTCCCGGCGGCAAAGCAGGTCGTGAAGTCTCCGTTGCCGAATGCCAGATCAGTGGTGCTGATTGTGTTTGCAAGGTTGGAATCGGTGCTGGCAGCATCGGTCGGGCTGAATAGAAATCCGTAATCCGTATTGTCCGGCCAAACCAGAACGACGTAGCTTGCGCCTCCGGTCGTGTATGCGCCTTCGAAATTCAGGGTGATCTCGGTGCCCGACGGAAAGTTCGTGAGGCCCGCCCCGGGCGTGGTGAATGTAAAGGTATCATCGGTCTCAAACGTATTGTCCGCCTCACCGTCATCAAGAGTGCCGCTGAAATCTGCCGAACCGCCATTATGAAACTCAAGACTGTTCCCATTGCGAGAGAACTCGATGATCGAAGAATAATCGAAGGTAGCCATGCTGGTTTCGTCCCCTTTGTTAGAATCCCTTTGCAGAATATTGACTAGACGATGTATCTTTGTTTGCTTGTTTTCAACCGGGCATTGTTCTTCGCCCTAGTTGCAGCCGATGTCCGCTGGTATGGCGCCTGTTCGAAGGGCTATCATGGAGCTGTCATGTGTGGACGTATATGGACCCCGCCTGATTGCAACAGTCTGGTTGGTTCTGGTTTGGTGATCACGATTGCTGACGTATATCCGGCTTCTTCGAGCGGCCCGATACATCGTCGCCACGAACCCCGCTCTCGGGACATTGCTTCGCAATGCCCCGACGGGCAAAGGATGGGTTTCCGCGCGCCTCTCCCTCAATGGCTCCACGGCACAGGCATCGGCCTTGCCGGTCCACACATCAGGTTCAAGAAGCGATGTGTCGTATCCCTTCACCATCTCCTGCTGGGTTGCTGCAATATTCTGGGTAAAGCCCTCCTTTTTCCGGTTGGTTCGCTTGATGCGTCAGGTTGTCGGAATGCGTCAGGTTGTCGGAACGGTCTCATCCGGGCGATAGCACTCGCCTCGTGACAAGATCGACCACTCGATCCTGGCATTCTTGTTGGCAAGAGCGACGGCGACGATGTTCGGATGTCGCCTCTCTCGCATCTTGCCGATCCCTTGGCTTCTGGGATCATCCTTTCCCTGGGCTTTGCCAAGAACGGCCCTCGCATCACGGATCATCAGGGTGCGCGGCTATCGGTCGCCGCGTTTGCTGATCCCGAACGGCCGGGACTTCCCGCATGAACCGCGTCGATCCGCAAGCCTGTACAGCGTCTTGGGCGGACCATAGGCGGCGGGGACGTCACGCCACCTTAAGCCATTGCGATTGATGAAGATAATCCCGCTCAACACACGTCGGTCATCAACGCGGGGTTTGCCGTGAGACCTGAGGAAGAAGGGTTCAAGACGCGCCATCTGCGCATCTGTCAGCCAGAAAAGATCAGACATGCCCACCGCTCGGTTTTCGAACCGCGAATCACGCCGTCAGGCGGAAATCAATAGGTCCTGACACTAGCGATCAACGGCCCGCCAGCGATAGCGGCGCTTGCCGTTGATCTTTACGAACATCTCGCCGAGATGCCAGCGCCACTGAGGCCAGGAGCGCATCCGTTCAACGCGTTTCTTGCGGATCTCAGATGCGAACATCGGGCCGAACCGGTTCCACCAAAACCGGACGGATTCATGGCTGATGTCGATGCCGCGCTCATGCAGCAGGTCTTCGACATTTCGGAGCAACAGCGGGAAGCGCACGTAGAACATCACCGCCAGGCGAATGATTTCCCGGCTGGTCCGGAAATATTTGAACGGGTTGTCTTTCGTCATGGCGAGACGCTACGAAACCACCCCGCCCGCCTTGACCGGATTCCCTCCGACAGGGCCACCGTTTCCGTTCGGGTCAGCGCGCGTTCGGGTCCATCAGCTGCTGCATGATGGTCTCAGTGTCGATGTCGAAGCTCGCCTGGCGCGGCGGATACTCTTCGAAAGTTTCGAAGAAGCGCCCGGTGACCGCAACAGCCGGACCCAGCGCCCAGGAGCGGTTTTCCTGCCATTCGTCAAAGCCCCGGCCTTCGTGAAAGCGCTCGAACGGGTCAAGATCCAGCCGCGTGATGAGCGGGGTGGTCAACTGGTCCTGAACCCCGTTGAACCACTTGTCCTGCTGAGTGAACAGGAACTTCCATTCGCCGAACCGCAGGCCGTGAAAAGTGGTTTCAGAGAAGAACGGAAAGAACATCCGGTTTGACGGTCCCTCACCGGTCAGCACCGGCGTCTGATCGTAGCCATCAATATGAACCCGGTATTCAGTGCCGCCGATCTCGGCACCATCGAGCAAGACCTCCTTGAGATTCAGCTGGCCGAGTTGCGCCATGATCGTCGGAACCCAGTCCTCCATGCTCACGAGTTCGCCGGTCGTGGTCCCGGGCTGTGTGACGCCGGGCCACTTGATCATTGCCGGCACCTTGAAGCCGCCCTCGTAGCCGCCAAGGCCCTTCTCGCCCCGGAACGGCTGATTACCGCCATCCGGCCACGAATTCGACGCTGCGCCGTTGTCGGTGGAGAACATGACGACGGTGTTGTCGGCGACGCCCAGTTCATCGAGCAGGTCGAGCAGTTCGCCCACGTCGTCGTCGAGCTCGAACATGCCGTCGGCATAGACGTTGCCGGTGCCGCTGATGCCATCGTATTCCCCGCTGAGGTTGGTCCGGTAGTGCATCCGCGTGGTGTTGTGCCAGACGAAGAACGGCTCGCCCGCGTCCACGGCCTCGCGGATGAAGCGCAGGCTTTCCTGCAGGACTTCCTCGTCCAGCACCTGCTGGCGCTCCTGTCCGAAACCGCCGAGATCCTCGATCTGCTGTTCGCCGCCGTCGGTCGCCGCGAAGGAATGGATGATGCCGCGCTGTGCGAGACCGGCTTCTTCGAACGCCTCCGCCGGGTAGTCGGCCTGTTCGACATATTCGCCCGCGTTCAGGTGGTAAAGGATGCCGAAGAACTCGTCGAACCCGTGGTTCGTCGGCAGGTGCTCGTCCCGGTCGCCCAAGTGGTTCTTGCCGAACTGCCCGGTGCGGTACCCCAACGGCTTCAGCATCTCCGCAAGTGTCGGATCCTCGGCCTGAAGCCCCTGCGGCGCGCCCGGCAGGCCCACCGTCGAAAGCCCGGTGCGGATCGGATACTGACCGGTGATGAACGCCGCCCGCCCGGCGGTGCAGGATGCCTGCGCGTAGTGGGCCATGAACAACAACCCCTCATCCGCGATGCGGTCGATGTTGGGCGTCTCACAGCACATCATCCCGCGGTGATAGGCGGAAATGTTCCACATACCCACGTCGTCGCCCCAGATCACCAGGATATTTGGCCGGTCTGTCTCCTGTGCAGTCACCGACATGGGCATGAGGCACATCACAACTGCAGCGCGTTTTAAAAGTCCGAGCACGTCGAGTTCCCTCCTTGATTCGTCATCTTTTTTCAGCACGGCCGCGTTCAGCGGTTAAGAACTCGCTCCCAATCGGATCGAGGTGCCGGAGAACGACACGCGCGCCGGCTTCAATGATGTCGTCGGCATGGGCTTTCGCCGCTTGAGAATGAGATCTCGCCGCAGAGGGTCTCCTGCCACACGGTCGGGGTTGTGGCGCAGGGCGGCGGCACCGCCGGGTGGCGGGGTCCATACCATTGCGCCCGAGGTGCTTTGATAGCCCTGAGGGCAATCAGCGCATCGTTTCGGACGGCAATTCGCCGAAGCGGGATTGATACTGTTTGGCAAATCGACCCAAATGGCTGATGCCGCAGACCAACGCGATTTCGGTCACGCTTTGCACCCGGTCCGGATCGGAAAGAAGGCGCCGGGCGGTATCAAGCCTCATTTCAGTGATGGCCTGGTAGGGCGTGATCCCCAGATTCTGGCGAAAGGCCTGTTCGAGCGTTCTGGTCGAAATTCCACAGGATTTCGCAACATCGGCAACGGGAGCAATTGTTGTATGGTTGGCCCGCATGTAGTCCAGCGCCTTCTCGACATATGCATTCCGGACAGCTGGCGCCAGGTCGGGAGAGATCAGCATGTCCTCCGCACTGGCGAGCACCTCGGCGAGCTTGTCTACAATGAGACGACGCCAGGCCTTGCGCGTGCTGTCCCAACGTATGACAGCGCCGCCCTGACAAATCTCTCCATGCAGGGTCGCAACCAGAGCGCGAAACCCCGCCACCGCCGGCAGTGCACCGCCATCGAGCCAGCCTTCGATCCCGTTCAGCCGGCGCACAGCGCGTGGCGAATATTCGAGCCGCAGCAAGGCGTCACGGATTTCATTGTAGGGTATCAGGATATTGACGGCATTGAACCTGCCGTTTTTGTCAGCGATCACACGTGTCTGACGCCGGTTCGGAGGAAAGACCAACATGCCGCCGGTATGTGCTTGCGTTTCTTCAGAGAGTGTCGATGAGATCAATTTCCCGGTGAGCGGCACGATCACGGTTGTATGCATCACCTCTGACACCGCAACGTCGTGCCCTGTGGAACGAACATTGGCCACGCTCATCCCATCAAGGCCGAACCGGCCCACGCTGGCTTCCGCGTTGCGGCATTCGGCCAGTTGCAATGAATTTCGGCTGCTGAAGAGATAGCCGCGCATCACCGAACGCCCCGGCAACTTGTAGTGGCCGATCTCACTATAAAGCCCTTGGGGATTGAAAAATGCCTGGTCAATCATGGGATACGTGAGGCTCTCAAGCGATTGCTTGGAACGAATCTAGAGCCAAGATGGTCACTGTTCAATGTATCTTTGCGTGTCGCAGAATGTTCGTCTGCACGGCCTCCTTTTTGAGGCATCTCGCCGGGAAAGATGGTCCCCTCTGAAAATTCTTTCCCCGGAATGCGGGAATCGGATGAACCTTGCGCAAATCGGATTGTGGGGACCGGGACCGAGCCTATCACATTCGGGCTGAAGGTCGCTTGGCGACACAAGAAACGCCCCGAAATGCGTCCGCACTACCCGACCGTCAACTTGTCAAGAACGGAAAACGCCCATGCGAAATTTCACCACTCGCCTACTCGCCCTTGCCCTCTCCGCGCTGACATTTCCGGCGCTGGCACAGAGCAGTTCGGAGGTGCATTTCGAGCCGGGCAATTACGGCACGATGGTCGACGGCATCGTCGATGGCAACGACTATTCCGACTTCACCCTGGGTGCCAGGGCCGGGCAGGAGATGTTCGTCGAACTGACCGTCACCGAGACCAATGGCGACGGCACGGTCTATTTCAACATCCTGCCGCCGGGCTCCTCGGGCGAGGCGATCTACAACAGTTCGATGGACGGCAACAGCACCACCGTCGATCTGCCGAAGGACGGGCAATACACCATCCGCGTCTACCAGATGGGCAATGACGCGGACACCGGCAAGATCGCGAGTTTCAATGTCGATCTGTCGATTCAGTGAAAATATGCTATGGCGAAAGTTCTCCGTCCAAAAGCAACGACAAAACATCTGACATAAGGAAAAGCGCAAATGGCTGATTGGGACTATACCGCATACCTGGTCTACGGAACCGACGGTACGATTGATGGCAGCAGCAATGTCATTTCGGGAACCCTGACCGACAGCGACGCTGGTAACGACTTGTTCGACACAACCGAGACAATTACGGGGGGCCAGGACGGCTTTGGGGCGACAGATGACGACGGCACATTTGTCGGCACGGTTGATGTGCTTGGCGTCACCTGGGTCGGGGTCGAGGCGAACAGTGGCAAGACAATCTTTTATGCGACAGTCAATCCAGGCACGACGTCAAGCGAGATTGCCGATGGCTTTCGCGCTTTTGCCGGAAACTCCAACAGCATCAACGATTTGCCCCTCTCGAACGCAACCGGTTTCACGACTTGTTTCGCCATCGGCACCCTGATCGCCACACCCAAGGGCGAACGTGCGGTCGAGGATCTGAAGATCGGCGACCTGATCCTGACTGCCGATGGCCACACAGTCCCGGTCAAGTGGATCGGGCGACAGACCCTGCACAAGATCTTCACCCCCGCCGAGCGGTTCACGCCGGTCCGGGTCGCCAGGGGCGCGCTCCGCGATGGCCTGCCCCACACCGATCTCGTGCTCACCGCCGAGCACGCGTTGATCCTCGACGGGTTGGCGATCAATGCAGGCGCGCTGGTCAATGGCACGACCATCACGTTCGACCCGCTCGACAGCCTGCCCGACCGGGTGACTTACTACCATATCGAGACCGAGGATCATTCCGTCATCCTCGCCAATGGTGCGGCGGCAGAGACCTATGTCGACTACATCGGGCGGCGCGTATTCGACAACCACGCGGAGTACCTAGACCTTTACGGCGAGGAACGCGCGATCACCGAAATGTCCCTGCCCCGCGTCTCTGCCGCAAGGCTGGTGCCCCCGGCGATCCGGGCGCGGCTTGATCGCCAAAACGCGGCATGATGAGGTGACGGCCCGCATTTGAGGTCCGCATCAAACGGGCGCGCCACCAGACTGCTGGCGCGACCGAAAATCCAAGATTGGAGAAGAAACCTGACCATGAAATTGCATCTTACGATCATCGCGGCCGCAACGCTTTCCCTGGGTCTCGCGACTGGTTCGGGCGCACTGGCAGCCGACGAAGCCGAAATGATGACCATGTGCAACAGCTATGCGGCGCATCATCTGCACCTATCGACCAGCGACATCGCGAGCCTGAGCTATGAGGGCCAGCGCACCGATGGCACGCATGCGGTGAACGGCGAAACCTCGTCCGGACAGCCCTTCCAGTGCTCGTTCAACGCGGCGGGCACCAGGGTGGTGAGCTGGTATCACCAGGCGCCGACCGGCTGTCCAGCCGATGTGTCGCAGGCCGACCGTTACAAGTATCCGGATTGTGACTGAGATATCCGGATCGCAACCGAGACTTCATGCCAAGAAGGAGAATATACATGGCATTTCCCAAACTGACCGTCGCAGGTCTCGTTACACTTACAGCACTCGCCGGATGCGTCGAGGACACGGGCACGGCAGGAATGCCGGCCGTGGGCAGTTCTTCGGATCTGAGTTCCTTTGAAGGGGCCAGGGCCGGGCAGGCCGAGATGGGCATCCAGGCACTCGGATATTCGGCGGTCAGAACGCAGGGATTGACCACCTGGTGGTTCAACGCCGACACCGATGCCTGTGCCCGCATCACGACCTCGGAAGGACGCTATTCCGACGTCACCATGCTGCCCGCCGGAGATTGTTGACAGCTATTCTTTCCCTCGGAGGGGGGGCCGGGCGTCGCATCGATGTTCGGCCCTCCCGACGTTTGAACGTTTTCGAGCCGGGAACACCAGCAAATGATATGCCGGTATTTCATCATCACCGCATGGACCCTGTCTTCGGTGCTTCCGGCTCTCGCGCAGAGCCCCGAATGGATGGCGGAAGATTGCGCCGTTGCCGCCCAGTCCTTTTTCCAGGAGTTCAAGGCGGAAGCCGACATGAAGTATGAAGGCCAGCGCACCGATGGCACGCATGCAATGAACGGCACGATCCATCTGGAAAACCGCGGTGACGACATCCAATGCTGCTACGATGCGGCCGGGACAACGATGGTGGATTTCTTTGCCGATGGAAAGCGATGGCCCGAATTCGCCAGGGGCGGCAACAGTCCCTACATGGATTGAAATGACGTGGTGGTCGTTGTGATTGACGTCAAAAATCAACCCATGAAGGCGGCTCTCCCGCCGTCCATTACCCTGCAAGTATCCGGATCGTAGCTGGGACATCCGGATCGCAACCAAGACATCTTGCCGAAAGGGAAAATATATATGGCATTTACCAAGATAACCGTCACAGGCCTCGTGGCGCTCACCGCACTTGCCGGATGTGTCGAAGACACTGGCAGCACGTCCGGGCGAATACCCACCCCGGAAGAGCAGGCCTGTCTGCGCGCGGTCGGAATTGAAACGGGCAATCCGGACTATGCGCTTCTGGGATCGTCCTTCTCCGAAGCGGGAACCGAAGTCATCGTCGGCGTCGGCGAGCAGCGCGCGCGCTGGCAATGCATCGCCTATAGCGATGGAACCACCTCGCGCCCGATGTCCCTGACCGACGAGGGCATCTAGGGCCGGCGGTATGGCGCGCCTGCTCCACATCGTCTTCTGGGGCCTGATCGGGCTCTACGTGATTGCTCTCTTTCTATGGGCCGTGGGCACCTTCGGCTGGTTCGGACAAGAGCGCGACCCCCTTTCGGCCGTGTTTCTTGTCACGCTGGGCCTGCCGTGGATCAGGTTCATCGACGCCGCTCCAGCGGCGGCCCTGCCTTGGCTGGCCGCGCTCTCGCCAGTGCTGAACATCGTGATCGTGGGCCGGCTCGCCCGGTATTTCTCACGATCCTGAAAAAAGGGAAAACTCATGGGTAAAATAGTTCTGGCACTCATCTGCCTTGTCGTCGGCCTTTTCATCGGAACCATGTTCGGCGGCGCGCTGATCGGCGGCAGCGCCGCCGGGATCGGCATTGCCACCGGCCTCGGAGCGGGCGTCTGCTCGACCGTCCAGGCCGCACAGGACGAGGGGATCATGACCCCGGAGCAGGTCGATCAGGTTCTGAACCGGGCAGCAGCCGATCTGGCCGCCATGTCCGGCACCGGGACCCCCGCAGCGATCGTCGGCAGCGCCGCGGAATGCAGCGAAGTCCTGGCCAGGTTGATGGCCGCCGCGACAGAGTAACGACGGCAAACCTGAAAGGTCTGATGTTCGAGGAGATGGACCTGGCTGGACTACAATCCGTTGCCGGCTGAACTCGAACGGAAACTGAACCAGAGCCTCCGCTGCGAAACGGCCCAGGGAGTCCGGGAAATTCCGACGACGGAAAAGCACCTGATGCCGGAGGCGGGGCAATTCGAGCATTCAAGGAGCTTCTAAAGGAGCTTCACGACATCTTCAGGTGATCGCGCCAGCGCCGTTTTCTGGCCGGATACGGATCGCCTGGGTGTCACCTGTCATCATGTCCCTGCCCGCTCCGGCTCCAAAAATCCTTTTGCTGCAATTACCTCTGCCAAAGTTTGAGAAAACCATGCCCACCACACGAACGATAATGTAAAAAACATTCACATGGACCCTTGCAAAGCGGCGCCGGACTTCCAATCTTGGTGATGTGAAAGACATTCACATCGCGCCTTGACCACCTTAACTGGAGAGAGATGACCATGACCATGATGACCGACCCCGTCCACGCCACGTCCCATCCGGGCTGGTTTTCCCGCAGCGAAGCCTGGCTTGACAGCAAGGGCAAAGGCGCCTGGATCGCCGCCATGGTCCTTGGCTTCGTCTTCTTCTGGCCCATCGGCCTCGCCCTTCTTGGATACATGATCTGGAGCAAACGCATGTTCAACACATCCTGCAGCCGCCGTTCTTCCTGGAAATCGCATCGCATGGCGATGTCGGCCTCGACCGGGAACAGCGCCTTCGACGCCTACAAGGCCGACACGTTGCGCCGTCTGGAAGAAGAACAGACCAACTTCGAAGCCTTTCTCGAACGTCTTCGCGACGCCAAGGACAAGGCCGAGTTCGACCAGTTCATGAACGAGCGCGCAAAAAAGGCGGAACGCGACGCCAGTGACGACAGCAACGCCGCCTGATACAAAGACATGGCCTCCGCCCAACGGCGGGGGCGCTTTCCGAGTCACCGCCAACGTCTGATCAGGACATCCCGCCATGTTTCATCTGCCTGACCCCGACCGCCAGCCTGAATTCTATGCCTCGGTCCCGATCAAGCGCCTGCTGGCCTGGATTGTCGACATGGTGGTCATTCTTCTGCTCAGCCTCCTGGCGGTCCTTCTGACCGCCTTCGTCGGCGCGTTCGTCTGGCCACTGCTGGTGCTCATCATCGGATTTGCCTACCGCGTGGTGACGATTTCGAACGGCTCCGCCACTTGGGGAATGCACTTTGCCGGCGTGGAACTGCGACAGGCCGACGGTTCGCGCCTGGATCTGCCGATGGCACTGGCCCACACGACGGGCTACACTATCAGCATCGCGCTACCGGTCTTGCAGGTAATTTCCATTGTCATGATGCTTACCGGAGCCCGCGGCCAGGGACTGACCGATGCATTTCTCGGTACGGTCGCCATCAATCGAAGGTCGGTATCCAACGCGTGAATCCGCACTTGGCGGATACCGCGCCGCTTGTTATCATTTTTTGACATCAATCGCGGACCGTCAATGCGCCATACCCTTCCCATCGCGCCACAGTTCTATGTGACCGCCCCCCAGCCATGCCCCTATCTTGATGGGCGCATGGAACGGAAACTGTTCACTTCCTTGCAGGGCGAGAACGCGGACCGCCTGAACAACAGCCTGAGTCAGCAGGGCTTCAGACGATCCCAGAATGTTCTGTATCGCCCGTCCTGTGCGGAGTGTTCGGCCTGTCTGTCCGCCCGGATCGACGTGTCGAAATTCCAACCCTCCAAGAGCCAGAAACGCACGGCCCGGCGAAACGCCGGACTTGGCAGGCGCGCCACCTCGCCCTGGGCGACCGACGATCAATACGACCTGTTCCGCCGGTATCTGGACAAACGCCACCGAGATGGCGGGATGGCGGATATGGATGTGTTTGAATTCGCCGCGATGATCGAGGAAACGCCGATCCGCAGCCGAGTCATCGAATATTCCGGCAAGTCCGACAAGGAACTTGTCGCGGTCAGCCTGACGGACGTGCTCGATGACGGGTTGAGCATGGTGTATTCTTTCTACATGCCGGATCGCCCGCAGCTGAGCCTCGGAACCTACATGATCCTGGATCACATCAAGATCGCCCGCAACGCCAACCTGCCCTATGTCTATCTCGGCTACTGGGTGCCGGGCAGCCAGAAGATGGGATACAAGGCCAAGTTTTCGGGCCTTGAAGTCTATATCGGCGGCGAATGGAAGCCCATGTCGAACCCGGAGTCCTTTGACGCCGATACGCATCCACTGTCCACCGACCCCATCGCCGAACAGGTTGCCAACATCAATCTGCCCGATCGCCGCCCGACACGGCTCTGATCGGCAACGAGTCGCCGCGGAAAGCCGCGGGATTGAGTGTTCTTTCGATACGCCACTGCCTGGCGAAATATAATGTCGAATTCAGCACCCACCGGGACACTTTTCTGACATATTGACGGTTGACGCCCCTGCGTCCCGCTCCTAATGTCCGCGCAGCAAAAAGGAGCCTTGGGTATGACAACCCTAGTCGTAATCGCAGGAACCATGCGCATGGGCCGGTAACGGTAGACCATAATTCGACCCATGCGCCCCCGCCAAGACCGGGGGCTTTTTTTTGCGCAGAATGCCGTCGCGGATGGAGCAAACCAGATGACACGTGAAATGACCGGAGCAAAGATGTTGGTGCAGGCCCTGAAGGATCAGGGAGTGGACACCGTGTTCGGATATCCCGGAGGCGCCGTGCTGCCAATCTATGACGAGGTGTTCCAGCAGAACGACATCCGGCACGTTCTTGTGCGGCACGAACAGGGCGCGGTCCATGCTGCCGAGGGATATGCCCGATCCACCGGAAAACCGGGTGTCGTTCTTGTGACATCAGGTCCGGGGGCGACGAACGCCGTGACCGGGCTCACGGATGCGCTGATGGACAGCATTCCGATCGTCGTCTTCACCGGGCAGGTTCCGACATTCATGATCGGTTCTGACGCGTTCCAGGAAGCGGACACGATCGGGATCACCCGCCCCTGCACCAAACACAACTGGCTGGTCAAGGACACCGACAGGCTGTCCGGCATCATCCACGAAGCCTTTCATGTCGCAACCTCCGGCCGCCCCGGTCCGGTGCTTGTCGACATTCCAAAGGACGTGCAGTTCGCCACCGGCACTTATACGAAACCGTCGCCGACCGCGTCGCGTTACCAGCCGCGGCTGAAAGGCGATCTGGAAGAGATCACCGAACTCGTGGCGGCGATGGAAAAGGCCAAGCGCCCGGTCTTCTATACCGGCGGCGGCGTCATCAATTCCGGCCCGGCGGCGAGCCAGTTGCTTCGGGAACTGGTGGAGGCCACCGGCTTCCCGATCACCTCGACCCTGATGGGTCTGGGCTGCTATCCGGCGTCCGGCAAGAACTGGCTCGGGATGCTGGGGATGCATGGACTCTACGAAGCCAACCTGGCGATGCATGACTGCGATCTTCTCATCAACATCGGGGCGCGGTTCGATGACCGCATCACCGGGCGCATAGATGCGTTCAGCCCGAAATCGATCAAGGCGCATATCGACATCGACCCCAGTTCCATCAATAAAGTGATCAAGACGGACATCCCGATCGTCGGCGATGTGGCGCATGTTCTCGAAGACCTGCTCAAGGTCTGGAAATCGCGCGGACGCAAGACCAACGCCGAGGCGGTCGCCAAGTGGCACATGAAGATCGACGAATGGCGCAAGGTCGACTGCCTGGCCTTCACCGCCAGCGACAAGACGATCAAGCCGCAGCAGGCGCTGGCCCGGCTCGAGGCCCTGACCAGGGACCGCGACCGCTACATCACAACCGAGGTCGGCCAGCACCAGATGTGGGCGGCGCAATACCTGACGTTCGAGGATCCGAACCGCTGGATGACATCGGGCGGCCTGGGCACCATGGGCTATGGATTCCCCGCCTCGATCGGCGTGCAGATGGCGCATCCCGAGAGCCTCGTGATCAACGTCGCCGGCGAGGCCAGCTGGCTGATGAACATGCAGGAGATGGGCACCGCCGTGCAGTACCGCCTGCCGGTCAAACAGTTCATCCTGAACAACGAACGCCTCGGCATGGTGCGCCAGTGGCAGGAACTGCTGCATGGCGAGCGCTATTCGCACAGCTGGTCCGAAGCCCTGCCCGATTTCGTCAAGCTGGCCGAAGCCTTCGGGGCCAAGGGCATCATCTGCAAGGATCCGGCCGATCTCGATGACGCGATCATGGAGATGGTCAATTACGACGGGCCGGTGATCTTCGATTGCCTGGTCGAGAAACACGAAAACTGTTTCCCGATGATCCCCTCGGGCAAGGCGCATAACGAGATGCTGCTGGGCGACGCGGAAACCCAGGGGGTCATCCAGGCCGGCGGCGCGGTCCTGGTGTAACAAAATTCTTGCAAGAATTTTGCCAAGAAAATTCCAATTTTCTTGGCGCGAGGAACAAAGGAAGGGACAACATGTCAGCCCTACATATCAAGAAAGGTGCTTCCAAGCACTCCGCCTACAACCTGCGCCCGACCTTCTCGGACCTGCAGGAACGTCACACCATCGCCGTGCTGGTCGAGAACGAGCCCGGCGTGCTGGCCCGCGTCATCGGCCTGTTCTCCGGGCGCGGCTACAACATCGAAAGCCTGACGGTGGCCGAGGTCGATCACACCGGTCACCTCAGCCGCATCACCATCGTCACCACCGGCACGCCGCAGGTGATCGAACAGATCAAGGCCCAACTTGGCAGGATCGTACCGGTTCACGAAGTGCATGACCTGACGGTCGAAGGCCCGTCGGTGGAACGCGAACTTGCAATGCTGAAAGTCGTGGGGGACGGCGACAAGCGGGTCGAAGCCCTGCGCCTTGCCGATATCTTCCGGGCCAATGTCGTCGACAGCACCCTGGGCAGTTTCGTCTTCGAGATCACCGGCGCGCCGGAGAAAATAGACGCTTTTGCCGATCTCATGCGACCGCTGGGGCTGGCGGAAATCGCCAGAACGGGTGTCGCGGCCCTGTTGCGGGGCGAATGACCGTCAGGCGCTGTTCTTGGCGGCCTGAAACGGCTGGGCCCCGCGCTTTGTCTGGCCCAGGGAAAAGGGGATGATCCGGGCCGTTTCCGGGCTTGGATTGTCGTGCACGGGGGATCGGATTTCGGTGGCCATCGATGTTTCCATGGCCTCGGTCAGATCCGGAAAGATGCACTCTTCCACGAGTTTCGGGTTGTGGGCGAAGCGCAGGTGCCGTTCCATCGTCAGATCGAACTCCACCCAGTCGCCCGCATCGAATGACACGAAACCGGATTGATCGGCCCTTCGGTAGAAGGCCAGATCTCCGTGATCCTCACACCAGATCACTGCCTTTTGGTCTTGCTGATCGCTCCAAAGAACTACGCCAAACATATTTTTTCCCGTATGTCCCAATGGCTTAAGATTGAGATAATTCTTTCCGATCAGACATGGTAAACTCAGCGTCGCAGACTTGCATTTTGTGTCCGATTCGATACCCTCATGCCTCACAAGAGCATCAACCGTGATGCTAAAAAGCGTCAAATCATGAAGTTCACAACGAAACCCGATATTCATGTGCGATATCGGCTTCGTCCCATCCTATGTGCAAGAGCGTAACATTACCGGAAGAACCATGTCCAGATCGGCTCGATCTCCGTCTGAATTGAGAAACATGTTCGGCGCCAATCTGCGAACATTGGCCAGGCAGTATCCCTCGGTCTCGGAACTGTCGCGGCAATTGTCGATCAACCGCACGCAGTTCAACCGATACCTGTCCGGAGAAAGTTTTCCACGGCCGGATGTCCTTGACCGCATTTGCGAGTTCTTCAACGTCGATGCCCGGATTCTCCTGGAACCGGTTGACAGTCTCGTGACATCCGGAACGATCTTGAACGGCCCGACCCTGTCGGAATTCTGCGGACCGGGCGTCAACGACATTCCGCAGGAAACATTTCCGGACGGGTTCTATCTTTTCTCGCGCCGCAGTTTCACCGATGCCGGCCGTTTCGTCGTCGGACTCGTCCGCGTCTTCCGTCGGGCCGGGCACACCTACGTGCGCGGGTTCGAAGCCAGGGAAGCGATGCGCGAACAAGGCCAGCCGACGGACCCGCGGTCGCGGGAATTCCGGGGCTATGTTTCACGGCAGGACGACGGAGTCTCGCTGGTGATTTCGCGGCGCAAGGCCATGTCCAGTTCTTTCAACTATCTCGCGCGGGTGGCATCCTTCGAGAACAATTTCTGGGTCGGCTACGTCGCCCGCACCGTGCGGGAAAACGCCAACTCCGCCCGCGCGACGCGGATGGTCTATGAACACCTGAAGTCCGATTGCAAGACGATCCTCGATGCGGCCAGGGGCACGGGGTTCAAGACGGCCGAGGATCTCACGCCCTTTCATCGCAGGTTGCTACAGATCGACGACCCTTTCCGCTGACGCCGCCGTCGCCGGGCCAAGCCGTGTCGCAGTGAGCCAAGTTTCGTCGCAGTCAGGATGGACCGGCAGGCTCTGGCCACTATTACGGCATGTCAGCGGAGGAGAGGCTCATGTCCAAGATCGTCTCAGAACTGTCCGCCGTGCGGCAGCCCATCGAATGCGCCCACGGCCTGCCCAACGCGCATTACACCGACGCGGCGGTCTTCGAGGAAGAGAAACAGGCGCTGCTCGCGCGCCAGTGGGCGGGACTCGCCGTCGCCTCCGATGTCCCGGAGCCGGGCGATGCGGTTCCGATATCGTTCCTCGGGATGCCGCTCCTGCTGATCCGCGACAAACAGGGGGTGGTCCGCGTGTTCCAGAACACCTGCCGCCACCGGGGGATGATCCTTGTCGAAGAACCACGAAAGATCGAAGGGGCGATCCGCTGCCCCTATCACAGCTGGTGCTATTCCACCGAGGGCCGGCTTGTCAGCACCCCTCATGTCGGTGGCCCCGGCCGGAACACCCATGTCGGAATCAACCGTGCGCTTCTCGGCCTGATCGAGGTCCGAAGCCACGTCTGGCGCGATATTGTCTGGATAAACCTGTCCGGAGATGCGCCATCTTTCAAAGATGCGATGTCGGGCCTGCTGGCCCGGTGGACCGAGTTCGAGAAACCGCTCTATCACGGCGGGCCGGAAAGCCGTTTCCAGCTGAAGGTGAATTGCAACTGGAAACTGGCCGTCGAAAACTATTGCGAAAGCTATCATCTGCCCTGGGTGCATCCGGGACTGAACAGCTATTCCCGCCTGGAAGATCATTACCATATCGAGAAGAAGGGGGAGTATTCCGGTCAGGGCACGCTGGTCTATCGCCAGATCACCAACGAGAACGGAGAGGTGTTTCCCGATTTTCCCGGCCTGGGCCGCAAGTGGAATACCGCCGCGGAATATGTCGCGGCCTATCCCAATGTGCTGCTCGGCGTGCACCGCGATCATGCCTTCGCCATCATTCTGCTGCCGGAGGGCACCGGGCGGACGACGGAAAACGTCCATCTCTATTATCCCGAACCGGCAACGGACGAAGGCCTGCGCGCCCGCAATGCCCAGCAATGGAAGACCGTGTTCGAAGAAGACATCTTTGTCGTCGAAGGCATGCAGCGCGGGCGTCTCGCGCCGGGGTTCGACGGCGGGCGGTTCTCGCCCGCCATGGACGGGCCGACGCATCTGTTTCACGATTGGGTCGCCGGCCGGATCGAACACCACAGGACCCGGGTCGAGGCCGCCGAATGATGACGCTCGACAATCGTCTGCTGGCCGCGCATGCCGCAAGCGATCATGCGGCGCTGGTCGCGCTCTATGCCGAAGCGGCGGAACACGCGCCATCCGAGAACGCGGCCGGATTCTACCTGACCCATGCCTACGTCTTTGCGCTGGAACAGGGCCATCCCGACGCCCCCATCCTGAAAACGCGGCTGGTTGCGGCGGGACGCGAACGCGACGACTAGGCTGCCTGTGTCACCTTGATCTGGTCATAGATGTGCCAGGTCGCATGCCCCAGCAGCGGAAGCACCGGCAGCAGGCCAAGGAACCACGGGACCATCGCGGCAAACGTCAGGATCGCGATGACGAAAGCCCAGGAAAGCATCTGCACCGGATAGGCCATCACGTATTTGAAACTCGTGATCATGGCGGTCACGAAATCGATCTCGCGGTCCAGAAGCAACGGCAGGGCGAGCACGGTTATCATGTAGAGCAACAGCGCGAACAGAGCCCCGACCAGCGTGCCCACGGCAAGCATGGTCAGCCCGTTGATCGTCAGGAAGACTTCGAAAGACGACGAGATATTGGTCATCGTCGACAAGCCCAGAAACAGGGCAAAGATCATGTGACCGATAAAGAACCACCACAGGAACACCACGATGATGATCGCGCACATCGACGGCAACTGCCGCCGTCCCTGGTGCAGCACGACGCCGAAAACCGCCTCCCGGTCAAGAGGTTCGCCGTTTTCGAGACGCCGAGACACTTCATAGAGACCGACGGCGGCAAACGGCCCGATCAGTGGAAACCCGATCGCAGCCAGCACCAGCCAGAACGTCGTCTGCGTCTGTGCCGTGACATAGGCCATCAGCCAGCCGCCAAGGACGTAGAACCCGGCGAAGATCAGGCCAAAGCCGGGTGCCCGGCGAAAATCCTGCCAGCCGCGCGACAGCGCGGTGCGCAAAATATCCGGAGTGACCGGACCCAGTTCCGGCACACCATGCTCAAGTTCCCTGCCCATCCGTCGCTCCCCCCTGACGCCGGTTCAGCCCGCCGGCCTTTTCTGCGGCCATTCGGTTGCGGCGTGATAGGCCGCGCCCAACGCCAGCAGTTTCGCATCACTGCCACGCGGCCCGAACATCTGAACCCCCGTCGGCAAACCCTGCGCCCCGAACCCGGCCGGAACAGCCAGGGCCGGCAATCCGATCAGGCTGACGGGAACGACCACTTCCATCCAGCGGTGATAGGTGTCCATCGAACGACCCGCGATGTCGGTCGGATACGGCAGGTCCACCTCAAACGGCCAGATCTGCGCCGACGGCAACACCAGCGCATCGTAGGTTTCAAACAGCCGGACCGCGGCCCTGAACCAGTCCGACCGGATCACGCTGGCGGCGTGGACATCCATCGCCGACAGGGCCAGACCACGTTCGGTTTCCCAGACCGCGCTGTCCTTCAACGGGTCGCCCGCGGCCAGCATCGGCGCTAGGCCGCCCGCCACCTGCCAGGAACGCAGGTCGATCCAGCTTTGCCAGATCGCAGCGGCGGAAAATGGCGGCGCGACGGGTTCGACGATGCAGCCCAGGGAGTCCAGGACTTTCAGCGCGGCCTCTGAAATGTCGATGATGCCGTCCTCCATCGGGAAGGCTCCGCCCCAATCGCCCAGCCAGCCGATCCGGAGTCCTTTCGGATCACAGGCTGTCAGCGGCGCCACCTGATCGACGGCCATGCCATGCGGTTGGCGCGGGTCCGGACCAGAGATCGCATCCAGCAGAAGCGCGATGTCCTGCGGGCTTCTGGCCATCGGCCCCAGCGTCGCCAACTGATGCAGGAAGGTATCGCCCTGCGGTTCCGACGGAACCCGCCCCCAACTCGGCCGGAAGCCATAGACGTTGTTCCAGGCCGCCGGATTGCGAAGGCTGCCCATCATGTCCGATCCGTCCGCCAGAGCGGTCATTCCCGTCGCGAGCACGACTGCGGCGCCGCCGGAGGAACCACCCGCGGTGCGTCCGTTGTCATACGGGTTTCGCGTCGCGCCATAGACCGGGTTGAACGTGTGGCTGCCCAAACCGAATTCGGGAACATTGGTCTTGCCGATCAGGATCGCCCCCGCGGCCCGCATCCGCGCGGCTATCAGGTCGTCCTTTTCCGGAACGTTGCCCGCCAGGGCGGGGGAACCATGCGCCGAAACCACGCCCGCGACGTTGACCAGATCCTTGACCGCGATCGGCAGCCCATGCAGCGGTCCTCGCCTGGGGCCGCTGTCGCAGGCACGCGCCTCGGCCAGCAGCGCGTCCCGGTTCCGAAGCGCCACGATCGCGTTGACGTGCGGATTGACCGCATCGATGCGATCCAGCGTCGCCTGCATCAGTTCGGCCGCGCCAAGGGCGCCGCTGTTCAGGTCGCGCAGAAGGTCGGTTGCGGAGCGTCGGGTCAATGTCATGGGCGGTCAGATCCTCGGGCTGTGTCAGGTCAGCCTAACCCCTGCCCGTTTCCATGCAAGCCCTTGAATGTTCCCGACGCCCGGCCTCAGGCGAAATCGAAATCCGCCGTCGTCAGAACCGTCCCGGCAAGACCGTCCAGCAGGATCACGCCGTTGTCATGAGTGATCTTCAGATCGCCGTTCTGATTGGCAAAGGTCAGGTCGGCAAAGCCGCCCGTGTGCCCGACCAGCCGCAGCGTATCCGTGCCATCCTGAAAATCCATAACCGTGTCGGTGCCGCTCTGCTTGCCGAAGACAAAGACATCCGCGCCCTGATTGCCTCGCATGTCGTCCTTGCCCTTGCCGCCGTTCAGCACATCCGCGCCCTTGCCGCCAATCAGAGTGTCGGCGCCGTTCTGACCATAGAGGAAATCGTTGCCACCATCCCCGCGCAGCGTGTCGCTCCGGTCGCCGCCCCAGATCCTGTCGGCGCCGCCCTTGCCGGTCAGCACGTTCACACCCGTATCGCCGGTCAGCTTGTCAGCCTTGGCGGATCCAACCAGATTCTCGATCCCGAACTCGCTGAAATACCCGGAATCCTTCGCTGCCTCCTGTAAGGTCCCTGTACCTTCAAGAGAAAACGTGACGCCTTTGGAGAAGGCCGCGAAGCTCAGCTGGTCGGTACCGACACCGCCGCGTACGACGACGGCTTGCTCTTCGGAATTGTAAAACAGATCCCTGACCTGGATCACATCGTTCCCGCGGCTGGCATGAACGGCCCCTGCCCCGCCCGAACCCAGGATGATTGTGTCGTTGCCCCCCGCGGTGCTGACCAAATCGACATATCCGGTCTGGCCATTTCCGGTCGTGATCTTGTCATTCCCGTTGCCGGTGCGAACAGCGCCCGCGAAATAGGCCAACTTGATCGTAGCCGACTGATCGTCATTGGCGTTGCCGCCGCTGTCCGTGGTATCGATAGATCCGATGTAACCGTCTGCCGACCCGGTAATCTTGTGGGTTTGCGCCGTTTCCGAAGTCAACCTGATACTAAAGCATTTCGGGATTAACCTGGCGCATATCCTGCAGCGCGAAAGTAGTTCATGCATTCGTCGGGAGTGAACAGGTCGCATATCCTTCCGAGCGCGCTGAACAACTCCGTAAACGTCCGTGCGCCGGCCTTGCGAAGATGCGCCTTGAGCTTGGAGAAGGCCTGTTCGATGGGGGTCAGATCGGGAGAATATGGCGG
>NZ_JASNJE010000017.1 GCF_030164465.1 Sedimentitalea xiamensis | reverse complement strand
CGAAACCCCGCAGGCCCGCCGCCGCTGCGCTATGTGAGGGCTACGCAGCGCCGGGCCTGCTCAGCAAAAGGGGGTCAATATTGGACGCCGATAAGGGGTCAAAGTTCAATGCCGATTGACACTGCTGGCCGAGGAAAAGCGCTGGAAAGGCACCGTCACCGACCTGAACGCCACCCTGCGCAACCGCTACCCCCACCTGACCGACGACCCCGCCAGCTTCCCCCGTCAGGTCAACAAGCTGTCCTCCGCCATTCGGCGGGTGACGCCCCCGCTGCGCCGCATGGGTGTGTCGATATCCTTCGACCGCCAAGGCCGCGCCGGAGAACGCATCATAAGGATGGAAACGCAATAATTGATCGTCAGCATCGTCAGTGCCGTCAGCAAACCAAGCCCAGCTGGACCTTACCCGCTGACGATGCTGACGATGCTGACGATCAAATTCAGAGTTCCAAAGTGGTAAGGCGCGTTGGTTGCGGCCCTTAATGCCTTTGACCACTGGCGGGCGATGTTGCAATGCAGCGCGTCCGACGAGACATTCGCTGCGGGTGCGAAATGTAGGGCATGATAAACTCCCGGTCTGCAGTTCATTGCAGCCATCTGAACCGCGCCATTTATTGAGTCTCGCGCGGTTAATGCCATTTTCAAAGCACAGCCCTGCAACCGAGACGCAACATTCGATCTGCCTCAAGATACTCATGATCTGCGCGTGGCAGCATTTCGACTTCTTCAAAAAAACCCTATCGTCCGTCTTCGAGAAAACTCTACTTTCTGACACTGCCAAATTTCGGGAGGATTACATCTTCATTGTGCTTACTGATCGGCCAACCGATCCATAATTTTCTTGCAATAGGTGTTTTCTGGATCTTTTTCTAACCCAATACTAGCGGTTGCCTTAGCCTGCTTCACCTCTCCACTGTTGAGATATAACCAACCTAAGCGGGAAAGATCAGTCGCTGTCGCCTCTTCACGATAAGGTTCGATCAAGCTAGCTAACCTTAAGAGAACCGCCGCGCGCTCATCGGGGGCCAAGTCTTGGCGCAATTTCGAACTGCTATTTAGGCGGTTGGCCATTGAGGAAAGAGTACCAAGCGGTGGCTTTGATATTTCTGACATGCTGAGAAACGCTTCAACTTCTGCCACTTCGTCTCCCGTTTGCTGATACAACAAGAGAATTTCATTCCAAGCATACTCAGCCTCTTCTCCTTTTGGCTCCACCTGAAGGTAGCGGCTATAGTAACCAATCGATATTTTCTCCCAACCACTTTCACCCGTGTCGCGCTCAAGCCTCGCGAGCAACAACCAAGCCCTAGGGTAACCTCGAGCCACAAATTCCAGCACTGGCCTCATGTTGCCCAGCGTAGTACTTCCAGACTCAATTCTTTTGGCCGAATCTTCGAAAAGTCGCTGCAATCGAGGTAGAAGAGAACGAGAGTCGGTTTTTCTGTCAGCAGCGCCGAGTGATTGCAGAAATCTGACATCTTCCATAATTAGCGATCTTGAGGAGGCTACTTGAAGTTTCTCTCGACCAAAGATGGCGGCTGAAAGCGGAACTCCCAATTGGTCAATACCCTCGTCATCTTTGCTCCGCTCGATAAGTGACATGCGAACTAGTTCATCAATAGCGTTTTCAGGGTCAATGCCATCATGGGCATGTCGGAGCAACGATGCCTCTACCACCAACTGTGGCACGGAGGACTTCCAAGCTGAAAGCGTGAGAAAAATCCTTGCCGCCAAAGGAGAAAGTGAACTGAAAGTTCGTTCAAAAAGCGCATTTAGAATATCATCCCGTTTTGCAAGTAGTTTCGACGGCTTTGAGAAAGCCCCTCTATCAGCAATCTCGCCAAGAAGAATCTTAATAATGTATGGATGCCCCTCCGCTTCGGATAAAATAGTTTCGATATCAGATTCGACAACTTTATCTTTTATCCCCAGTTTGCGGGAATATGCTAAAACTAGTTGCCGCGCCTCGCTGTCGCCCATACCAGAAATTTCAACCGGAAAGTCGCCTTTGAAGTCTCTAAAACGAGATGTGATCAGGATCTTGTTTGGCAACCTAATATTCAAATCTAACCATGCGTAGAAATCTTGTGGGTTTTGGAGTGTCTCAAAGTTATCAAATACAAAAAGTGTTGGGCCATAGTCACACTCAGAAAGCTGCTTTGACATAAAACTAACTACGTCAATTTTTTTGTTGGCTTCATCGATCTTAGGCCATCCCACAAGCTCCCTGAAGAATTCCGCTGTATCGCGGTCTGTCAGTATGTTGGGTCGAACTTGTTTTGCGCCGCTTTGGATCAAGTCAATGTCTCTCGAGCTAAACCAAACGATCAATTCATAGCGGCTTTGAAAAGCGAGAGAGTGGAGAACTTGAAGCGCGAGTGAGGTTTTCCCTATTCCACCTCGGCCGACCAAGGTAACAATTGGGTGTCGATCATTCGAGACTAGATCAAGAACTTCTTTCTCGAGGGTTGGACGGTCAATGTAAGTGCTTTCACGAATCGGGATGTTTGTGAATACATTTCCAAGTGTATCTAAATTGGCTGAACCTTTTGTTTCGCTGTCTGGTTGAGCGGACGGCGGCAGTTGATAATCTGAAGAGCTGTTCCTCTTTCGATCGTCAGAAAGGAGCGAATGCAGTTCAAATGTATCTTTTTTGAAATCCCCATTTGGAAAAAGAAAATCTGAGCAGTCTTGGTCAGAGTAAAGCAGATTCACGCGGCGAGGGGCACCCAGCCATATGTAAACCCCACTAGAAAGGTTTGGAAACGAGAGAGCGTCTTTTGTCTTCAATGATTCGAAGGAAGGTGTATCCGTGGAAAGAGGTTTGACTCGGTACTTCCCTGAAATATTTCTGTGCAAATAGCACCATTCCAAGTCAGCCACTGGTGAATTTTCCATAACCGCTCGTACAGAGGCTTCAAGTTTTTCTACACAGGCACTGATCTTTGCGGGGGTTGGCGCACCGTGACCTTTCGCCTTGTTGCGAAGTTGAACAAAAAGATTAAACCAAAGACGAAGCGATGGTTGTTCTTTCACATTGAGAGATGGGTCGTACGCGGTCCTCAGGACTTCTTGCATGTCCAAGATCGCTGAACGCCGCCATCCTCCGCCTTTTTCACGCTGGGAGACCTGAGTTCTCAAATCGCGGGCATTTGGGTTTAAACTGGCTGAAGCAGGCCCAGTAAGGCACTGTTCCAGGGCTTGTACCCAATCGCCAATCCCATCGGCCCGTACCAGTCTATGTTCAAGAGAGTACTGATGGCGATCTTTTGAACTATCAATGGCTGCAACCAGCGTAGCTGCGACCAACTTTGTAAGGAATTCTGCAGCATAAGTCAGTTCCCAAAAACGAGTTACATCGGATTCATCACCATTGCGCTCAACTCGTTCCATTATACGGTCTATTTGTACAAGCTTCGGCAAAATACTTCCTTCGGGGTGAATGATCTAGACACACCGTCGCAAAGCGTGGCGGTTTGTTGAAGGTGTCAGCGTCTTGCCGGAAGGGCAATAGGAAAGTCTGCTTTATCCTTTCGGGTAACTCTGCCCCGCACATGCAGCGAACGGCAGTTCCCCGCCCAACCAACCTTGTTGACCTGGCTGCCTTAGCGATTCGACGCGCGGACTGTTTTCAGCACTTACAGCGTAGCACCAGCGTAGCACCGCCCGAACCGCAAACACAAACAGCCACCCGAAGGTGGCGCGTATCGTATTGTAATTATGTGATTATTTTGGTTGCGGGAGTAGGATTTGAACCTACGACCTTCAGGTTATGAGCCTGACGAGCTACCGGGCTGCTCCATCCCGCGCCAATTGCGCGTCCCAGATCGATCACAAATCAGGGAGCATCGAAAGAGAGATACGACAGAGGATTTTTTAGGTTTGGCAGTGACCTACTCTCCCACGTCTTAAGACGCAGTACCATTGGCGCTACAGCACTTAACTGCCGGGTTCGGGATGGGACCGGGTGTTTTGCTTGCGCTATGACCACCAAACCGAAAAAATCCTCTGAATTCCAGGTCGTACACGCTATGTGTATGCTTCTGATCGTAGAAGTCTGTCTTCTACTGGATCAAATCAAGCCTATCGAGCAATTAGTACCAGTCAACTGAATGCATTGCTGCACTTACATCTCTGGCCTATCGACGTGGTGGTCTACCACGGCTCTCAGGGATACCTTGTTTTGAGGGGGGCTTCCCGCTTAGATGCCTTCAGCGGTTATCCTGTCCGATCATAGCTACCCTGCACTGCTGCTGGCGCAACAACAGGTCCACCAGTGGATCGTTCACCCCGGTCCTCTCGTACTAGGGGCAACTCCTCTCAAGTATCCTACACCCACGGCAGATAGGGACCGAACTGTCTCACGACGTTCTAAACCCAGCTCACGTACCTCTTTAAACGGCGAACAGCCGTACCCTTGGGACCTGCTCCAGCCCCAGGATGAGATGAGCCGACATCGAGGTGCCAAACACTGCCGTCGATATGGACTCTTGGGCAGTATCAGCCTGTTATCCCCGGCGTACCTTTTATCCGTTGAGCGATGGCCCTCCCACTTGGGACCACCGGATCACTATGGCCGTCTTTCGACTCTGCTCGACTTGTCAGTCTCGCAGTCAGGCTGGCTTCTGCCATTGCACTCAACGAGCGATTTCCGACCGCTCTGAGCCAACCTTCGCGCGCCTCCGTTACGCTTTAGGAGGCGACCGCCCCAGTCAAACTACCCGCCACGCAGGGTCCCGGATCCGGATAACGGACCGCGGTTAGACATCAAGAGTGCGAAGGGTGGTATCTCAAGGGTGGCTCCACAGAAACTGGCGTTCCTGATTCAAAGCCTACCACCTATCCTGCACATCACAATCCTGATGCCAGTGCGAAGCTGTAGTAAAGGTGCACGGGGTCTTTCCGTCTAACCGCGGGAAACCTGCATCTTGACAGGTAATTCAATTTCGCTGAGTCGATGTTGGAGACAGCGGGGAAGTCGTTACGCCATTCGTGCAGGTCGGAACTTACCCGACAAGGAATTTCGCTACCTTAGGACCGTTATAGTTACGGCCGCCGTTTACCTGGGCTTCAATTCAGAGCTCTCACCCCTCCTTTTAACCTTCAGGCACCGGGCAGGCGTCAGACCCTATACGTCGTCTTGCGACTTCGCAGAGCCCTGTGTTTTTAATAAACAGTCGCCACCCCCTGGTTTGTGCCCCCAGCCAATACTTGCGTAGAAACTGGGCCTCCTTCTCGCGAACTTACGGAGGTATTTTGCCGAGTTCCTTCAACATCGTTCTCTCAAGCGCCTTGGTATTCTCTACCAGTCCACCTGTGTCGGTTTAGGGTACGATCTCATGGAGGGCTATTTCCAGGAACCAATCAGCGGCCCACCCAATCCGATAAGGGTGAACAACCTTCATGATCCGTCACATCCTCCTGGCCCAGGAATATTAACCTGGTTCCCATCGACTACGCCTTTCGGCCTCGCCTTAGGGGTCGGCTTACCCTGCTCAGATTAGCTTTAAGCAGGAACCCTTGGACTTTCGGCGAGAGTGTCTCTCACACTCTTTGTCGCTACTCATGTCATCATTCTCGCTAGTGATCTCTCCACCGGATCGCTCACGCGCCGGCTTCACAGAAAGCTCCTTGTGTCCAATCCTTCCGAAGAAGGTAAAGACACATGGAACTATGTCACACTACGCTCTGCTACCATGCCTTACGGCATCCTCAGCTTCGGCTCATGGCTTGAGCCCCGTTACATCTTCGCCGCAGGACAACTTGATTAGACCAGTGAGCTGTTACGCTATCTTTAAAGGATGGCTGCTTCTAAGCCAACCTCCTGGTTGTTTTGGTCGTCCCACCTGCTTTCCCACTTAGCCATGAATTAGGGGCCTTAGCTGGAGGTCAGGGTTGTTTCCCTCTTCACTACGGACGTTAGCATCCGCAGTGTGTCTGCCATCTAGTACTCCTCGGTATTCGGAGTTTGGTTAGGATCAGTAAGCCTGTGGGGCCCCATTACCCATCCAGTGCTCTACCCCCGAGGGTATTCGGATGACGCTCTACCTAAATAGATTTCGCAGAGAACCAGCTATCTCCGAGTTTGATTGGCCTTTCACCCCTAGGCACAACTCATCCCGACCTTTTTCAACAGGTGTGGGTTCGGCCCTCCAGTAAGTGTTACCTTACCTTCAGCCTGGTCATGCCTAGATCACTCGGTTTCGGGTCTGATCCCACGAACTCGACGCCCTATTAAGACTCGCTTTCGCTGCGCCTACACCTAACGGCTTAAGCTTGCACGTGAGACCAAGTCGATGACCCATTATACAAAAGGTACGCTGTCAGGGCGCAAGGCCCCTCCAACTGATTGTAGGCGTTCGGTTTCAGGTACTGTTTCACTCCCCTCGTCGGGGTGCTTTTCACCTTTCCCTCACGGTACTGGTTCGCTATCGGTCAGTAAGGAGTACTTAGCCTTCGAAGGTGGTCCTCCGATCTTCAGACAGAATTTCACGTGTTCCGCCCTACTTAATACGTCCAATCGTGCTTCATATACGGGGCTGTCACCCACTATGGCTGCGCTTTCCAACGCATTCTATTCACATTCATGGCTCGGCTGGTCCCCGTTCGCTCGCCGCTACTAGGGGAGTATCAATTGATTTCCTTTCCTCCGGGTACTTAGATGTTTCAGTTCCCCGGGTTTGCCTTTATAACCCTATGTATTCAGGTCATAAATACCTGGTTTACCTCATTATTAGCTGCGCCGGAGCGCAATAATAACAAAGTATCAGGTGGGTTGCCCCATTCAGAAATCCATGGATCAAAGCTTATTCTCAGCTCCCCATGGCTTATCGCAGAGTATCACGTCTTTCATCGCCTCTTACTGCCAAGGCATTCACCAAACGCCCTTTTCGCGCTTGATTTGATCCAGAAAAAGAAAGACTTGCGTCAATCGCGACCGCAGAAGCTGGTAAGAAACTGCGATCCTTATTCTGAACCAAAAGCATACTTTCCCGCCTGGCTTGCGCCAGACATTGGACGATCTTGCGACCGCCCGGGTTAGTGTACTTGACTTGGACAACTCTGTTCGTTTCAGCCGGCAGACGCATGATTGGTCGAGGAAACAACCGTCACACACGCTCGCCCCGAAGGGCACCAAACTGAGATCATCCACCTACTCGTGGCGATCAAACAGTGTTGATATTTGTATCTCTCTATACGATGTCAATTCGTCCGATTGGACGGTTAAACACTCAAACAGTGCTTAACGGTCAAATCGATGCGCGATTATGGTGGAGCCTAGGAGGATCGAACTCCTGACCTCCTGAATGCAAATCAGGCGCTCTCCCAGCTGAGCTAAGGCCCCAAAATTGTGGTGGGTCGAGGAGGACTTGAACCTCCGACCTCACGCTTATCAGGCGTGCGCTCTAACCACCTGAGCTACCGACCCAAGACAGACCGGTAGGTCTGTGATTACTTTCTGAAGAGATATGAGGACGGTCCGGTCCGATGTTGACCGGCTTTGTTTGCCGATCTTCTGCTAAGTGATCCACGAGACAAGCAAGCTTGTCTGACTAGGATCATCCTTAGAAAGGAGGTGATCCAGCCGCAGGTTCCCCTACGGCTACCTTGTTACGACTTCACCCCAGTCGCTGAGCTCACCGTGGTCCGCTGCCTCCTCCGAAGAGGTTGGCGCACGGCCTTCGGGTGAACCCAACTCCCATGGTGTGACGGGCGGTGTGTACAAGGCCCGGGAACGTATTCACCGCGTCATGCTGTTACGCGATTACTAGCGATTCCGACTTCATGGGG
The DNA here is from genome assembly GCF_030164465.1 of Sedimentitalea xiamensis. Taxonomy (GTDB): domain Bacteria; phylum Pseudomonadota; class Alphaproteobacteria; order Rhodobacterales; family Rhodobacteraceae; genus Sedimentitalea; species Sedimentitalea xiamensis. Next base: position 76,800 of record NZ_JASNJE010000017.1, on the reverse strand, counting down.
TCGAGTTGCAGACCCCAATCCGAACTGAGATAGCTTTTTGGGATTAACCCATTGTCACTACCATTGTAGCACGTGTGTAGCCCAACCCGTAAGGGCCATGAGGACTTGACGTCATCCACACCTTCCTCCCGCTTATCACGGGCAGTTTCTTTAGAGTGCCCAGCCGAACTGCTGGCAACTAAAGATGTGGGTTGCGCTCGTTGCCGGACTTAACCGAACATCTCACGACACGAGCTGACGACAGCCATGCAGCACCTGTCACTAGGTCACCGAAGTGAAAACCAGATCTCTCTGGCGGTCCTAGGATGTCAAGGGTTGGTAAGGTTCTGCGCGTTGCTTCGAATTAAACCACATGCTCCACCGCTTGTGCGGGCCCCCGTCAATTCCTTTGAGTTTTAATCTTGCGACCGTACTCCCCAGGCGGAATGCTTAATCCGTTAGGTGTGACACCGAACAGTATACTGCCCGACGTCTGGCATTCATCGTTTACGGTGTGGACTACCAGGGTATCTAATCCTGTTTGCTCCCCACACTTTCGCACCTCAGCGTCAGTATCGAGCCAGTGAGCCGCCTTCGCCACTGGTGTTCCTCCGAATATCTACGAATTTCACCTCTACACTCGGAATTCCACTCACCTCTCTCGAACTCAAGACCAGGAGTTTTGGAGGCAGTTCCGGGGTTGAGCCCCGGGATTTCACCCCCAACTTTCTGATCCGCCTACGCGCGCTTTACGCCCAGTAATTCCGAACAACGCTAACCCCCTCCGTATTACCGCGGCTGCTGGCACGGAGTTAGCCGGGGTTTCTTTACCAGGTACTGTCATTATCATCCCTGGCGAAAGAGCTTTACGACCCTAAGGCCTTCATCACTCACGCGGCATGGCTAGATCAGGCTTGCGCCCATTGTCTAAGATTCCCCACTGCTGCCTCCCGTAGGAGTCTGGGCCGTGTCTCAGTCCCAGTGTTGCTGATCATCCTCTCAAATCAACTATAGATCGTAGACTTGGTAGGCCGTTACCCCACCAACTATCTAATCTAACGCGGGCCAATCCATCTCCGATAAATCTTTCCCCCGAAGGGCGTATAAGGTATTACCCTCAGTTTCCCGAGACTATTCCTTAGAGAAGGGTATGTTCCCACGCGTTACTAACCCGTCCGCCGCTCACCCCGAAGGGCGCGCTCGACTTGCATGTGTTAGGCCTGCCGCCAGCGTTCGTTCTGAGCCAGGATCAAACTCTCAAGTTGAAAAGCTGTTGCCAGCTTATCCTTGACGTTCGAACCTCTGCACATCGCCCCGGTGTTCAGCCGGGGCAGTTTCTGTTTGTTGTGCTTCAGGTTACCGAAGTAACGCAAAGCCGTCCAAACAGTGAAGCTGACACTAGATCATCGGGTTGCCCCTACTAGCGCGATATACAGAAGGTTGATCCATCGAATGAACCAAACCGCCCACATATCTCTTCAGATACTATCAATTTCAAAGAGCGTAGAGACAAAAGTGACTGAGATGCGCCCTATCTTTTCTGGCGCGCCCCGCCTCGTTTACCTCTGATTTATCGTTGCGTCTCGTTTCGGTCCGTTCCGTTTCCGGTGTGTCCCGCCCGTCTGGCGCCCCGTTGGTGCATCTCTGCGCCGCCGGTGAGGGGGGTTCTACGGTTAGTGCGGTGGACCCGCAAGCCCTTTTTTACAAAAACGTCGTTTTTTTTGCGATTTCTTTCTTATGCGTTTATTTTCAATGACTTACCTATCCACATTTTTTCGATTTCGCCAAAGTCTCTCGCCCAGGGCTGCCGATTTTGGCGACTCGACGGCGACTCGGATCGCTCAAGAACACCAGATATTGCGTTATCCACAGACCTATCCCCAAGCAGGCCGCGATTCACCGCGAGTCGGACGGAGATTCCCGGCGGATTCCGCCGACTCGGGTCGCCGTATCGGGGTTTGAATCGCTCTCTCCGGTGTTGATTCCGGTCAAACCGATTCCTTCATGGCCTGCTTGGCGGGTTCCCTGCTCCGGAAAAGCGGCGACCGCAGCGCCAGCAGCAGCAGAATCGCCGCCAGATAGGCCAGCGGTTCGATCTGGAACCCTTTCGTCAGCATCAGGAAGTGCAGCGCGGCAAGAATCGCGATTCCATAGATGGCCCTGTGCAGCTTTCGCCATGCCGGCCCCAGAACCCGAACCGACCGGTTGTTCGACGTCGCGGCCAGGGGAATCATCAGGAGAAAGGCCGCCATACCGATGGTGATATACGGACGCTTGACGATATCGGCCCAGATCCGGTCGAGCGTCTGTATGTCCAGTATCAGCCAAACCAGGAGATGGCAGAGGACGTAATAGAAGGTGAGCAATCCGATCGCGCGGCGGAATCGCATCAGGTTCAGTCCGAGATGCCGGCGCATCGGCGTGACGGCCAGACCCAGGATCAGCAGCTTCAGCGCCAGTTCCCCCAGTTCCTGTTCGAGCGCCTTGATCGGTTCGACGCCCAGATCTCCGGCAGCGCCCATATATAAGAGTATGGGCGGCGGCAGCGCGCCAATCGCATAAACGGTCCAGACCGGCACGCGGCGCAGCAGTCCATTGATGCGATCTGCGGACATCCTAGTGATACTTGGCGAGGTCCATTCCTTCATAAAGCGCGGCCACCTCCGCTTCGTAGCCATTGAACATCAATGTCGGTTCGCGCCGCGCCAGCAGCCCGCCCCCGATCCGACGTTCCGAAGCCTGGCTCCAGCGGGGATGATCCACATGCGGGTTCACATTACTGTAGAATCCGTATTCGCGGGCGCTGTATTTGTTCCAGCTCGTCGGCGGCTGGTCCTTGACCAATGAAATCCGCACGACGGACTTGATCGACTTGAATCCGTATTTCCAAGGCACCACCAGCCGGATGGGCGCGCCGTTCTGGTTCGGGATCGGCTTGCCGTAGAGCCCCGTGGCCATGATGGTCAGCGGGTGCAGCGCCTCGTCCAGCCGCAGCCCCTCGACATAGGGCCATTCGATCACCGGACGGCTGACGCCCGGCATCTCGTCCGGGCGCAAAAGAGTTTCAAAGGCCACATAGCGCGCGCCGTCCTGAACGCCCGCCATCGCCAGCAGGTCGGCCAGTTCGAACCCGTTCCACGGCACCACCATCGACCAGGCCTCGACGCACCGCAGGCGGTAGATGCGTTCCTCCACCGTCATCGCGGCCATGATGTCCCTGAAGTCATATGTGCCCGGACGGTCGACAAGACCGTCTATGGTCACGCTCCAGGGTTCGGTGGTCATGCGGCCTGCATATCTGGCGGGGTCGCCCTTGTTCGTGCCGAATTCGTAGAAATTGTTGTAGGAGGTGATTTCCTCCCAGCTGTTGGGGTCCAGATCGCCCGCGGCCAGCGGCCCCGCAAGCGACGTCAACCCGAGTCCCGCGGCCCCCGCCATCAGCTGACGGCGATTCAGGTAGGTCGCGTAGGGCGTCACATCGGCCTCGGTCAGCGTATTGTTCCAGCGTTTGGCCATGAAGCGCTCCTTGTTCAACTTCACAAGACCTAGCGCCCCCGTCCGGATGCGCCAAACCACTTCGACTCACATTTCAGCGACGGACCTGAAACCTTGCGCCGGGTATGCGGCGTCATTCATGCACCTTCTTGTATGTATTTGACATGGCACAAGGCGCGCCGCAGGAATGATGCCGAAGCTGATCATGCCGCCGGACGGCTCCGGTCAAGCGAAGGGAATAACATGAAACATCTGTTGCTGGCTGCCCTTGCAGCCCTTGTCGTGCAACCCGCCATGGCGCAGGACATGGTCACATATCAGACCGAACAAGGATTCGACGATGTCGTGTTCGGTCTGGAAAGCGCAATTCTGGACCAGGGATTGGTCATCGACCACGTGAGCCATGTGGGCGACATGCTGGAACGCACCCGCGCCGATGTCGGATCGGACGTGGTCCTGTTCGAAAAGGCGGATGTCTACAGTTTCTGTTCCGCCACCCTGTCCCGCAAGGTCATGGAAGCGGACCCGATGAACATCCGCTTTTGCCCCTACGACATTTTCGTCGCCACCTTTCCCGGTGCGCCGGATGCCGCATTGGTCGGATATCGAACGATGCCGGAGGGTGCGATGAAAGAAGTCGAAGCATTGCTGGACACCATCGCCCGCAGCGCCGCCGGGCTGGATTGAACGCGCGAACCGATCCCCGCGGACACAAGAGCTTCACTTGAAATCGGCAAGCGCGTCGGCGCATGCCTTCAAGTGCGGCTGCGCGATTTTCCCAAGGCTGCCCTGCCCCTGACCGCGGCCGATATTACGGCCCGAATGGCGCTGTCCCTGTGGAAGCCAAGGTCATCGTGCCGAAACAACCCGCCCCTCGGGTTTCAACCGGCCGAAAAGAAAGGCCCGTCGCGCGATGCGGCGGGCCTTTCTCGTTTCAGTCTTCAGTGAAGCACAACATCCTCGGGCGCAGGCCGATTCCGCGACGCGACCCGGTCGCGGATGATCAGCCCATCGGCACCGGCGCTGATCGGGATCGTGTCCCCGTCCTTCACGTCGCCCGACAGCAGCAATTCGGCCAGCGGGTTCTGAAGGGCGCGCTGGATGACGCGCTTCAGCGGACGGGCCCCGAACACCGGGTCATAGCCTTCATCAGCCAGCCAGGTTTCCGCGGCATCGTCCAGGTCGAGCGTGATCTTGCGCGCCAGCAAACGCTTCTTGAGCCGCGCCAGCTGGATATCGACGATCCCGTCCATATCCGCCCGGTTGAGCCGGTCGAAGATGATCGTTTCGTCCAGACGGTTGAGGAATTCTGGACGGAAATGCGCCCGCACCGCATCCATCACGTCCCGCCGTGCATCCGACGCGTCGGCGCCGTCCGGCAATTGGCTCAGAGCCTGCGCACCAAGGTTGCTGGTCAGCACGATCAGCGTCTGCTTGAAGTCGACCGTGCGGCCCTGACCGTCGGTCAGCACACCGTCGTCCAGCACCTGCAACAGGACGTTGAACACATCCGGATGCGCCTTCTCGACCTCGTCGAACAGGATCACCTGATAGGGCCGGCGCCGCACCGCTTCGGTCAGAACGCCGCCCTCGTCATACCCGACATAGCCCGGAGGCGCACCGATCAGACGCGCGACGCTGTGCTTTTCCATGAACTCCGACATGTCGACGCGGGTCATGGCATTGTCGTCGTCGAACAGGAATTCGGCAACCGCCTTGGTCAGTTCGGTCTTGCCGACGCCGGTCGGCCCGAGGAACAGGAAACTGCCCAGGGGGCGCCCTTCGTCGTTCAGCCCGGCACGCGCCCGGCGCACCGCGTTGGACACCGCGCGCACGGCGTTGTCCTGACCGATCACCCGGCGATGCAGGTCGTCTTCCATCCGCAGCAGCTTTTCGCGTTCGCCTTCCAGCATCTTGGAAGTCGGAATACCGGTCCAGCGTTCCACCACCTCGGCGATCTGCTCGGGACGCACGGCCTCTTCGACCATGACGCCATCGTCTTCCTGCGATTCCGCCGCGGCGAGTTTCTTTTCGAGTTCCGGGATCACCCCGTAGGACAGTTCCCCCGCCTTGGCGAGATTGCCCTGACGCTTGGCGATATCCAGTTCGGCGCGGGCATGATCGAGCTGTTCCTTGATGTCGCGCGCCCCGGCCAGCTTGTCGCGTTCGGCCTGCCACTGCGCCGTCATCTCGGCGCTGCGCTGCTGCAATTCCGACAGATCCTTTTGCAGCGTCACCAGACGATCCTTGGACGCCGCGTCGTCTTCCAGCTTCAGCGCCTCTTCCTCGATCTGCAACTGGAGGATCTGGCGATCGAGCTGGTCCAGCTCTTCGGGCTTGCTGTCGACTTCCATGCGCAGACGGCTCGCGGCCTCGTCCATCAGATCGATCGCCTTGTCCGGAAGAAACCGGTCGGTGATATAGCGGTGCGACAGGGTCGCCGCGGCAACCAAGGCGCTGTCCGAGATCCGCACCCCGTGGTGCAGTTCGTATTTCTCCTTGATGCCGCGCAGGATCGAGATCGTGTCCTCGACCGTCGGCTCGGTCACCATCACCGGCTGGAACCGGCGCGCCAGCGCCGCATCCTTTTCGACATACTTGCGATACTCATCGAGCGTCGTCGCGCCGATGCAGTGCAATTCACCGCGCGCCAGCGCCGGCTTGATCAGGTTCGCCGCATCCATCGCGCCATCCGACTTGCCCGCGCCCACGAGGGTGTGCATCTCGTCGATGAACAGGATGATCTCGCCCGCGGCCTCGGTCACTTCGGTCAGTACCGCCTTGAGCCGCTCCTCGAATTCGCCGCGATACTTCGCCCCGGCGATCAGCGCGCCCATGTCAAGCGCCAGCAACTGCTTGTCGCGCAGGGATTCCGGAACATCACCGTTGACGATACGCAGGGCCATGCCTTCGGCGATGGCGGTCTTGCCGACGCCGGGTTCACCGATCAGCACCGGGTTGTTCTTGGTCCGGCGGCTCAGAACCTGCATGGCGCGGCGGATTTCCTCGTCGCGGCCGATGATCGGGTCGATCTTGCCTTCCCGCGCCGCTTCGGTCAGATCGCGCGCATATTTCTTGAGCGCGTCGTAACCTTCTTCGGCCGTCGCGCTGTCGGCCGTCCGGCCCTTGCGGATATCGTTGATCGCCTCGTTCAGCTTCTGCGCCGTCACCGCGCCCGCATCCAGGGCGTCCTTGGCCTTGGACTTGACCATGCAAAGCGCCATCAGCAACCGTTCGACGGTGACGAAACTGTCGCCCGCCTTCTTCGCGACCGCCTCCGCTTCAGCCAGAACCTTGCCTGTCGTGCTGTCCATATAGATCTGTCCGGCATCGCCGCTGACCTGCGGGATCTTGGAAACGGCGATATTCACCGCCTCGATCACGCGCGCCGGATCGCCGCCCGCGCGGGTGATCAGGTTGCTCGCAAGCCCCTGATCGTCGTCCATCAATGCCTTGAGAATGTGTTCCGGCGTCAGCCTCTGGTGGCCTTCGCGCATCGCAATCGTCTGTGACGCCTGCACGAATCCGCGTGCACGCTCGGTGAACTTGTTCAAGTCCATCTGTCTCTCCTTTTCAAAGCGCCCGGTTCCTGGGGCGCCTGCGCAGCAGCACGCCCCTGTTTGGGCCTTGCATTCAATCTGGGGAATTCGTGCCGCCGTTCAAGCCCTTGCGAGACTCTTTTTCCCGGATTTTCCGGTATCCGGTTGGTGGTGGACAAACCCGCCCCTGTGCCGATAGTCAGGCGCGAATTCCATGCCAGGAGAGCAATCCATGCCCGATGACCGCCTGATCGTCGCACTCGATGTCGCCAATGCCGTGCAGGGGATGGACCTTGCGACCCGCATCGGCGACGCGGTGAGCTTTTACAAGATCGGCCTTGGCATGCTCACGGGCGGCGGCCTGGCACTTGCCAATGAGCTGAAGCAGGAGCATGGCAAGCGCATATTCCTGGACATGAAGCTGTTTGACATCGGCGCAACGGTCGAGGCGGCGGTGCGCGGGCTGGCGCAGTTCGAGATGGATTTCCTGACGGTCCACGGGGACCCCCACGTGGTGCGCGCCGCCAAGGAAGGCGCCGCCGGAACAGGCACGAAGATCCTGGGCGTCACGATCCTGACCTCGCTTGACCGCGCGGATCTCGACGACAGCCTCATCAAGCCCGGCGCCGTCGGTGACCTCGTGCTGGAACGCGCCGCGCGGGCCTTCGAGGCCGGGGCCGACGGAGTCATCGCCAGCCCGCAGGAAGCCGCGTTGATCCGCGGCTTGCCGCAGGCGGAAGGCCGGCTGATCGTCACGCCGGGCGTCCGTCCGGCGGGCGCGGCGCTGGGCGATCAGAAACGCGTCGCGACGCCGGCCGCAGCCATTTCCGGGGGGGCAGATCATATTGTCGTCGGACGGCCGGTCTGGACATCCGCCGATCCCCGTGCGGCAGCCCGGGCCATTCTGGACGAACTGCCCGCGATCTAGCGCAGCCTGTGCCCCCAAAAGCACATCTTAAACGTGTATTTCGCAGGTCGGGTATTCCGGACTTCCGAAAATTGCGATTCTGGGTGACGCTAGGTCACGAGATACTCCCCAACGAACCTTTTCTTCCTGTGGTTCGTTACCTCCCCCCGCCTCAGCAGCGGGGGGTCTTTCCGTCGAGCGGGCGCGATGACCCGTTTTGCGCCAGATAGTGGCGCAGTTGTTCCGCAAAATGCGGCACGGCCTTGGGATGATCGCAATAGTCATCCGGGGTCATCAGCCGCCATCCCTGCCCTTCAGAGCCGAAACGGATCAGATCGCGCGTCCGGTAGGGCAGATGCGCCGCGAAGAACCAGACCGTCCCATGCGGCCGCTGGTAGCTGTTGGCCCAGGTGATGGCGTCGGCATCGACCGTCAGCCCGACCTCTTCGCGGGTTTCGCGCAAGGCGCAATCCCGAGGCGTCTCATTTCCCTCGCGGCCGCCGCCCGGCAGATCCCAATGGTCCGGCCAGGGGATGTCCTGACGGTCGTCGCGCCGTATCACGACAAGGTCGTCGCCCAGGAACAAGGCCAGTTTCGCGCCCGAGAATTCCATGTTCCGATACCATGCTCCTGCTTCTTTTCGCCCTGACGGGCGGTCCGTCATCGGGTAGTGTGCCAGACATATATGCATTGAACGTTAAGTCGGATACCCCTGCCCGATGCCCTCCCTGTGCCGCGATTGCCTGACGCCGTCGGATACGACGGCGAACCGCTGCGCGAAATGCGGCAGTCCCCGGATTCTGTCGCACCCGGAATTGTTCGATCTGGCCATCGCCCATATGGACTGCGACGCCTTCTATGCGTCCGTGGAAAAGCGCGACAATCCGGACCTCGCGGACAAACCCGTCATCATCGGCGGCGGGCGGCGTGGCGTGGTGTCCACCGCCTGTTACGTGGCCCGCATTCGCGGCGTGCGGTCCGCCATGCCGATGTTCCAGGCGCTGAAGCTCTGTCCCGACGCGGTCATCATCAAGCCCCGCATGGACACCTATGTCGCGGTCAGCCGGTCGATCCGCGCCATGATGGAAGAACTGACCCCCGCGGTAGAACCCTTGTCGCTGGACGAAGCCTTTCTCGATCTGACCGGCACCACCCGCCTGCACGGGGCGCCGCCCGCCGTGATGCTGGCCCGGTTGGTGCGGCGGATGAAGAACGAACTGGGGCTGACCGGTTCGATCGGGCTCAGTCACAACAAGTTTCTCGCGAAAGTGGCGTCCGATATGGACAAGCCGCGCGGATACTGGGTGATCGGCCGGTCCGAAACGGCATCCTTCCTGCGGGACAAGCCTGTCCGGCTGATCTGGGGGATCGGCCCGGCGGCGCAGGCCTCGCTGGAAACCGCCGGCATCCGGACCTTCTCGGACCTGCTGCGCTGGGACCGGTCGGCGCTCGCCGCCCGGTTCGGAAGCATGGGCGACAGGCTGTGGCACCTGGCGCGCGGCGAGGACAAACGCCGGGTGTCCGCGCATGAACCGATGAAATCCATCAGCAACGAAACCACGTTCCCGGAAGATACCAGCGACCCCGACCTGCTGGACGGCCATCTCTGGCGCATGGCGGAAAAGGTGTCGGACCGGGCCAAGGCCAGGCAACTGGCCGGGCGGGTCGTGACGCTGAAACTGAAACGCGCCGACCACAGCAGCCTCACCCGCCGCCAGGCGCTTCGGGACGCGACGCAGATGGCGGACAAGATCTATCGCACCGCGCGCCTGCTGCTGGATCAGGTCGGCGATCAGGGACCCTATCGCCTGCTGGGATGCGGGTTGTCCGATCTGCTGCCCGAATCCGAAGCCGACAAGTCCGGCGACCTGCTCGACCCGGATGCGGCCCGGCGCGGCGATGCCGAACGCGCCACGGATGCGATCCGGCGCAGATTCGGACCGGACGCGATTCTGAAAGGGCGGGCGTTGCGCTGACGACGCCTATTCCGCGGCCAGGGGCATCCGGTCGTACCCGATGGCGGCGATTTCGGCGGCCACCTTGCCCATCAGCATCCGGAACTGGTCGAAATGCGCGTTCGGTTCGACGCGCCGTTCGTCCATGTAGATCGACCTGTCGATTTCCACCTGCACCGCGTGCTGGCGGCGCGACGGGCGGCCATAAGCCTGCGTGACATAGGCTCCGGCGAAGGGCGCGTTGCGAGTCACCGCCAACCCGGCCCCGGTAAACGCCGCCTCGACCCGGTCCACCACCTCGCGGCTGGCGGCCGCGCCGAATCGATCGCCCAGAACGATTTCCGGACACCGCCCGCCGGCCCGAGGCACGCCATCCATCGCTTCATGCGGCATCGAATGACAATCGATGAGAATCGCATGGCCGAACGCGCGATGCGCCTCGTCCAGCGTGCGCTGAAGCGCGGCATGATAGGGGCGCCAGTAGGTTTCGATCCGGTGATGCGCCACTTTCATCGGCATCTTGCCCGCATAGATCGCACGGCCGTTGGCCACGACACGCGGAATCACCCCCAGCCCGGAGGCGACCCGCGGGTTCTGCCCCCGTCCCCTCGCGCCAAGTATCAGCGATGGGTCCAGTTCGTCCGGGCTGCGGTTGAGATCCAGGAAAGCCCGCGGAACCGAGGTCGTCAGAAGCGGCGCGCCGGCATCCGGCACCGATGCGAACAGCTGGTCCACGAACGCATCTTCGGAGGACCGGATGGCCGTTTCGTCCAGCAGGCTGTCGCGCACGAAATCGGGCGGATAGCACCGGCCGCTATGCGGCGACGCGAACACGACGCTGGACAGCAATTGTGCCGGCCGAATCAGATCAAAAGCGGACAGAGACATCGCAACTCCTCGATGGCGACAACATAGACTGATTTCCACGGATGCCAAAAGCCCTTGATCCCCCTGACGACTCCTTTTATAGACCCCGCTACCGGCGCGGGATTCCGCGCCCCATTTTGTTGGGGCAGGGTTCGGCATCGGTATTCATGGGCGCTTAGCTCAGCGGTAGAGCACTTCGTTGACATCGAAGGGGTCACAAGTTCGAACCTTGTAGTGCCCACCATGAATTCACTGTTTCGGATTCGCCCGGAACACCCGCAACACAAGGCGCTGGCCCGCGCCGCAGAACAGGAGAAGGACCATGAAGGTCAGGAACTCGCTCCGCTCGCTCAAGAACCGGCATCGCGATTGCCGGGTTGTGCGTCGCAAAGGCCGCGTCTACGTGATCAACAAGACGCAGCGCCGGTTCAAAGCCCGTCAGGGCTGAGCCGACACCGATCCAGATCGGAAATTTCTTGAACCGCGCCTTCGGGCGCGGTTTTTTCGTGTCCGGCGGTCAAGATCAGAACGAAACCGCACCCGCGCCAGAATTCCCGACAAAAACACTTTCCAAGGGCGCGCAACTCGTTTAACCGAGTTAATTAGTCGGAAAATATCCGCGTATCCGAAAAATCAGGACAGGATCGGACTCACAATGCTGAAAACATCCACTTGCATCGCCGCCGCCATGGCCGCCACCCTGGCGGGCACAGCCAGCGCCGAAGGGGAACTGAACCTTTACTCGTCGCGCCACTATGACACCGACGAAAGGCTCTACACCGATTTCGAGGAAGCGACCGGGATAACCATAAACCGGATCGAAGGGAACGCCGACGAGCTGATCGCCCGCATGCAGGCCGAAGGTGCGAACTCCCCGGCCGATATTCTGTTGACCGTGGACACATCGCGCCTTGAACGGGCCAAGGATGCCGGCGTTCTGCAGCCGACGGACAGCGCGGTGCTCGCCGCGCGGATTCCGTCCTATCTGCGCGACGACGACAACCAGTGGTTCGGGTTTTCCCAGCGCGCCCGGATCATCTTCTACGACAAGGACGAAATCACCGCGCCGCCGTTGACCTATGCCGACCTGGCCGATCCAAGGTTCAAGGGCGAAATCTGCATCCGGTCGTCTTCCAACACCTACAACCAGACCCTCCTGGCCTCGATCATCAGCCACACGGACGAGGACACGGCCAGGGCCTGGGCGCAGGGCGTGGTCGACAACATGGCCCGCGATCCCCAGGGCGGGGACACGGACCAGTTGCGCGGCCTGGTGTCGGGCGAATGCAACATCGCCGTCGCCAACACCTATTATTTCGCCCGCGCCCTGCGCACGGATGTCGAAGGACTGTCGGAAAGCCGCGACATGATCGGATGGGTGTTTCCGTCCCAGAATGCCGAAGGCGCGCATATGAACCTGTCCGGCGGCGGTATTGCCGCCCATGCGCCCAACCGGGATAACGCCGTCCTTTTCCTGGAATATCTCGCCGGCAACCAGGCGCAGGAATATTTCTCGGCGGGGAACGATGAATACCCGGCCGTCCCCGGTGTCGGCCTGTCGCCCGCCATAGCCGCGCTCGGCTTCTTCAAGCCGGACGACGTGAACCTGTCCGAAGTCGCAAAGAACCTGCCGGCGGCACAGCGGATCTTCAACGAGGTCAACTGGAAATAACCTCTTCCTCCGGCAGCGGACCGACCGGGCGCGGGTTTTCCCGCGCCCTTTTCACGTGCAAGACCCCGGCGACCGCGCTTCCTGTTGCTCCGCCGCCCCGAAAACGGTAAGAGTCCCCTGTCCGCCATGTGCCCGCATTATGTGGCCGTTTGAATGGATGTCATGGTCTTGTCTTTTCCATCGGCATCCCATGCGCTTTGAAACCGTTTGCCTGCCTCCGATTTGAACAGGAACCGAGCCCGAGATGCCCTTCGCCTGCGTCCTGATTTCCGACATTACCGGCAGCACGCAGCTGTACGAGAACGAAAGCAACCGGTCGGCGCTGGAACAGATCAGCAAGGTCCTTGCCCGGATGCGCACCATTGTCGAAACGCACGGCGGCCAATGCGTGAAATCGCAGGGCGACGATGTGCTCAGCTTCTTCGATCACGCCGAACCCGCCTTTCAGGCCGGGCTGGCGATGATCAGGGAACCCTGGCCCGCCGGACTGTCGATTCACGTCGGGACGTATTACGGCGAGATCCTGAACCACGAGAACGATATCTACGGCAGCGCCGTGAACACCGCCGCGCGGCTGTCGTCGCTGGCCAAACCCGGTGAAATCCTGGTCGGCGACCAGAGCTATGACGATCTGGCGCCGGACACCAAGTCCCAGCTTCTGATGATCGGAGAACTTCAGCTGCGCGGCAAGGCCGCCCCGACGCGGGTCTATTCGTGTTCCGTCGCCGGGCTGAGCGAACAGACGGTCATCTTTTCCAAAGGCTCCGGGGACCGCTCGGGCGGGATGGAGTTCGCGGAAATCGGCATGGGCGGCCGAACCTGGCGAATCGGCGAAGGCGAAACCCTGACCCTTGGCCGGTCGAAGGATTGCGACCTGGTGCTGAACGAGGCATGGGTATCGCGCAAGCATGCCGCGCTGGCGGTCCGGCGGTGGCAGCTCGAATTCACCGATCACAGTTCGACCGGCAGCACGATCCGCATGGCAAACGGGCGCGACGTGGCGCTTCATCGCAGGGCGACGCTTCTGAACGGCAGCGGCGACATCTTCCTGGGCCCGGCGACCCATCTGGCGGAGTCCTGCCGAATCTCCTTCCGCATCCAGGAACTGGCGCTTCTGCAAACGGCGAAATGATCCCGCGCATCGCCCCCGCGAAAGGCCGAGACCGAATCGCCTTCGCCAGGTTTCAAGCCAAAGCGATTGAACAACCCGGCCAGTCGGGTAGGACTGCACCGGTGCGGGCGTCTGGCTCCGCAGCGCCAGCAGAAGGAAGCCATTGCCATGATCCCTCTTCCCGCAACCATCATCAGCGGCTATCTCGGCGCGGGAAAGACGACGCTGATCAACCGTTTGCTTGCCGAGGATCACGGGCTTCGGCTGATGGTCATCGTCAATGATTTCGGGGCGATCAATATCGATGCCGAACTGATCGGCTCCAAAGGCGATGGAACCATCGCACTGACCAACGGTTGCGTCTGCTGCACGATGGATTCGGATCTGTTCATGGCGCTGGATGACGTGCTGGCCCGCGACCCGCGTCCGGACCACCTGATCATCGAAGCCAGCGGCATCGCGGACCCGGCCGCTATCGCAAACGCGGTGATTTCGGAACCGGATCTGGGATACGGCGGCATCGTCACGCTGGTGGATGCGGACAATATCGGCGGCCTCCTCGCCGACCCGCTGGTCGCGCCGCAGGTGACGCAACAGATCGCGGCGGCGGATCTCGTGCTGCTGAACAAGACCGATACCGCCGATCCGGCGCTGATCGACCGCCTGAAGGCGCTTGGCGCCCGCGCTCCGGCCCTGCTCGACAGGCAAGCGCCGCTGGCCGACCTCCTGTTCGATGTCCTGCCGCTGCCGCGCGGCCGATCCGTGGCGCCGCACCCGGCCTATGCGAGCTGGCAGCACGACAGCGACAGGGTGCTGGACCGCGCCGGGCTCGGCGACATGCTCGCCGCGCGACCGGAAGGGCTCTACCGGCTCAAGGGTTTCATCCGGACCGATGACGGCGGCTACGAGGTTCACATCGTCGGCAAGCATGTGCAGGCACGACGCAGGCAGACGGACCGCACGTCGCTGGTCGCCCTGGGCCCCGCCGACCGCATCACCCGCGAACAGATCGAAGACTGGTGGGCCGGCAACGCGTGACGCCGGCAGGCCGACGGAAGCGTCCGGCCGGAACCGGATTCAGGAGCGTCGCCCCACCTGACGGCAAATCAGGATCACCGGCAGAAGGCCGACCGCGGCAATCACGAGCGACGGCACCGCCGCGCCCTCCAGCCGTTCGTCACTGGCCAACCGGTAGGCCTGCACTGCAAGCGTATCATAGTTGAACGGCCGCATGATCAGGGTCGCGGGCAGTTCCTTCATCACATCGACGAAGACGATCAGCAACGCCGTCAGCAGGCTCGGTGTCAGGATCGGCAGATGCACCCGCCGCAGGGTACCCAGAGGGCTTTCGCCGAGCGACCGCGATGCCGCGTCCATATTCGCATGCACCGTGCTCTGGCCGCCCTCATAGGCGCCAAGAGCCGCCGCGAGGAAGCGCACCATATAGGCCAGCACCAGCAGCCAGATCGACCCCGTCACCAGCAGCCCGGTCGAAATGTCGAAGGTCTCGCGCATCCACGCATCCAACGCATTGTCAAACGCCGCGAAGGGAACCATCAGCCCGACCGCGATCACCCCGCCCGGCACCGCATAGCCCAGCCGGGCGACATAGCCCGCGACCATCGACCGGCGTCCGGGCCGGAGGCGCTGGTAGAACCCCACCGCCACCGCCGCCAGAACCGTCATCGCCGCAGCGGTGCCGGCCAGCGTCACCGAATTGCCGATGAACCCGGTATAGCGGCGGCTCAGCAGATCCTGTTCGCCGCCGAGGCCCATGTCGAACAGCACGATGGCCGGCAGTAGGGCCCCCAGGAGAACCGGAACCGCGCAAAGCGTCAGCGCCATCGCCGCCCGCCACCCCGTCAGCTCCGCGGGCGGCATCGTCATGTGCCGCTTGCCCGCCTGATGATACTTCGCCCGCCCCCGCTGCACCCGTTCCAGCACGGCGAGGAACAGCGCGAAACTCAGCAGGCAAAGGGCCAGTTGCGCCGCCGCGGCGCGATCCGCCAGTGAGAACCAGCTCGTATAGATGCCGGTGGCGAAGGTCTGCACGCTGAAATAGGCGACGGTGCCGAAATCGGCGATCGTTTCCATCACCGCGAGCAGCACGCCCCCGGCAATCGCCGGGCGCGCCATCGGCAGGCTGACTTTCCAGAACGCGGCCCAGGGGCTGCTGCCAAGCGCGCGCGCCGCCAGGAAGGCGGCGCTGCTCTGCTGCAGGAACGCCGCCCGCGCCAGCAGGTAGACATAGGGGTAGAGCACGAGGATCAGCATCGCCGCCGCCCCCCAGAGCGACCGGATCTCGGGGAACCAGTAGTCGCGCGGCCCCCATCCCATCACGTTGCGCAGCGTCGTCTGCACGATGCCCGGATGATCCAGAAGATAGGTATAGGCGTAGGCCAGCACATAGGCCGGGAAGGCCAGAGGCAGCACCAGAGCGATTTCCAGCACGCGGACGCCGGGGAACCGCGTCATCGTCACCAGCCACGCCGCCCCGACACCGATGGCGAATGTGCCGACGGACACCATTGCGACCAGCGCCAGCGTCGTTCCGGCGTATCTGGGCAAGACCGTGTCCAGAAGATGACTGATCGTCTCCGTGCCGCCGGTCACGGCAGCAAGCGCCACCGCCAGCATCGGCATAAGGCACATCGCCGCCACCGTCTGCGCGACAACCGACAACAGCCGCGCGCCGCCAGGGCCATGGCGGCGCGTGCCATCTGCGGCATATTCGGTTGTTTCGGCCACGTTGATCTTGTCCCGGTCTGAACATGGGCGCGCGCCTCGCCGCGCGGTTCATCCCTATTCGACCATTTTTGTCGGATTGACCAGATTGAAAGCCGCGACACAGACACCCGGATGCCGGGCAGAACGGCCCCGAAAGCTCAAACGCCCGGCCCCCGCCGGGCGGACCGCCGGTTCGATCCTGCGTTTTCCCTTGCGTCCGGCTCAGTCGTAGCTGCGCTGATCCTCGATCACCAGCCCGTCCTTGGGCAGGCTGTCTGGCGCCACGACCTCTACCGTTCCCTTGAGCTTCAGGACATCGGCCACCGTTTTCTCATAGGCGGCACCGTCGCCGCCCACGGCTTCGATGCGCACGGTCATCGCATCCATTTCCCCCTGCCGCGTTGCGATGACGCGGGCCTTGACGATCTCGGCATGGCGGGCCACCAGCGCCGCGACCTGTTCGGGCCGGATGAACATGCCCTTGATCTTGGTAGTCTGGTCCGCGCGGCCCATCCACCCCTTGATCCGCATGTTCGTGCGCCCGCAGGGGCTTTCTCCGGGCATCACCGCGCTCAGATCGCCCGTGGCGAACCGGATCAGCGGATAGTCCGGGTTCAGCGTCGTCACCACGACCTCGCCCACTTCGCCGGGGCCGACCGGGTTGCCGGTGCCGGGGGTGACGATTTCCACGATCACCTGTTCATCGACGACCATGCCCTCCATCGCCGGGCTTTCGTAGGCGATGTTGCCCAGGTCGGCGGTGCCATAGGACTGCAGGCAGAAAATGCCCCGGTCTGCGTATTCGGCGCGCAGGCTGGGAAACAGCGCGCCGCCCCCGACGGTCGCCTTCGTGATGCCGAGGGAAACGCCCATGCTTTCGGCTTTGTCGAGGATCACCTTCAGGTAATCCGGCGTGCCCGCATAGGCGGTGACGCCCACGTCGCGCGCCGCCGTGACCTGCAATTCGGTCTGGCCGGTTCCGGCCGGCAGCACCGCCGCGCCCACGGCCCTTACGCCGTTCTCGAACATCAGTCCCGCAGGCGTCAGGTGATAGCCGAAACAGTTCTGGACGATATCGCCGGGTCCGATCCCGGCCGCATGCAGAACCCGGCCGAACCGCCACCAGTCCGTGTCGAGCCCGCCCGGTTCATAGATCGGACCGGGCGACTGGAAAATATGTGCGAACCCCGAAGCGGGCCGGACGGCGAACCCGCCGAAGGGCGGATTGGCGGCCTGGGCACGCCCCAGTTCGGACTTGCGCAGAACCGGAAGGGCCGACAGCGCCCCGGCATCGGTGATCGCGTCGGGATCCACCTCGTCGAGGAACCCGGCATACCCGACCAGCGCCTTGGCGCGGGCGATCTGTCCCGGCAGGGCTTTCGCGAGGTCCGCAGCCCTCTGATCAACCGTTCGCGTTTCCAGCGCATCGAAGAATCTAGATGACATTCCGCCCTCACGTAGTCTGAACAAGCTGGCCGGTCGGCGGGCGCAGCCACGCCAACAGCAGACCGGCACCGAAAATTTGAAGATAGGGCAGGACCACCGTCGGATTGACGGCGGCAGCCCACAATCCCGCCATACCGGCCATGACACTCCGGCCCTTCATGGCCGGACTCTGGTCGTTGAAGGTTTCATGTATCCCGAACGGGGACCGGTATTCTTCCTTCATCAGCTTTGCCGCGGATCTGGTCATCAGCTCAGCCAGCGTTTGCGGCGGCGGTAGGACCGCACATCGCGGAAAGACTTGCGCCCTTCGTCCGACATGCCGAGATAGAATTCCTTGACATCCGGGTTCTCGCGCAGTTCCGCCGCAGGTCCATCCATCACGACCCGGCCGCTTTCCAGAATGTATCCGTAATGGGCGAACCGCAACGCGACGTTGGTGTTCTGTTCGGCCAGCAGGAAGGAAACGCCTTCCTTTTCGTTCAGGTCCTTCACGATCCCGAAGATTTCCTCGACCAGTTGCGGCGCCAGGCCCATGGACGGCTCGTCCAGCAGGATCGTCTCGGGCCCGGCCATCAGGGCGCGTCCGATCGCCACCATCTGCTGTTCGCCGCCGGATGTGTAGCCCGCCTGGCTCTTGCGCCGCTCACGCAGGCGCGGAAAATACTGATAGACCTTCTCAAGGTCCGCATCCATCGCGCCCTTGCCGTCCTTGCGGGTGTAGAACCCGGTCAGCAGGTTTTCCTCGACGGTCAGGTGTTCGAAACAATGGCGCCCTTCCATCACCTGGATCACGCCCTTCTGCACCAATGCCGCCGGATCGAGATCCTGCACCCGCTCGCCACGATAGGAAATGCTGCCCTTCGTGACTTCGCCGCGTTCGGAATGCAGAAGATTGCTGATCGCTTTCAATGTCGTCGTCTTGCCGGCGCCGTTGCCGCCCAGCAGCGCCGTGATGCCCCCCTTGGGAACGCTGAGGCTGACACCCTTCAGAACGAGGATGACGTGGTTGTAGATCACCTCGATGTTGTTGACTTCCAGCAGGGTTTCCACCTGCGAGTCAGCGGTTTTGACAGTGTCCAGCATCAGGTTTCTTTCCGGTCAAAAATACCCAGGGTCCCCGGCCGCCACGAATGCGGCGGCCGGGAAGGTTGCAGTTACTTGCACTGCGGTTCGATGTTGTTCTCGGCGGCATAGGCTGCCGAATCCTCGGCGATCAGAGCGCCGATCACCTCGCCGTCGGTCGGCTTGAAGTCCGAGACCAGCGACCAGGTCTTGGACCCGGCATCCCACTGGGCGACGCCGACAAGCCCCGGACCGCCGTGATTCTCGCAGCTGACCGCAAAGGTGGGGCCGAAATTCGGCATACCGAGTTCCGCCATGCGCTCTTCGGTGATCTCGAGCGCCTCCATGCCGTCGCGCATCATCGCCGGGGTGATGTCAGGGGTGCCGTGGATCTCCTGCGCCTTCTTCGCGGCTTCGGCGGCGAGCATCGCCGCGTAAAGACCGCGGTTGTAAAGCACGTTGCCCAGCTGATCGCCCGCTCCTGCGGCCTTGCCCGTATCGACCACATGGGTCTGCAGATCCTCGTAGATCGGGAAGTCACGGCCCACGTTGTGGAAGGTCACCGCCTTGTACCCGTTCGCGGCATCGCCCGCCGGCAGAACGTCATGCTCGGCACCCGACCACCAGACGCCGATGAAGTTCTCCATCGGGAAACGGATGTTGGCGGCTTCCTGGACCGCGACCTGGTTCATCACGCCCCAGCCCCACATGGTCACGTAATCTGGCCGGTCCCGGCGGATCTGCAGCCACTGCGATTTCTGCTCCTGACCCGGATGATCGACCGGCAGCAGAATGAGTTCGAACCCGTGCTTCTTGCTCAGCTCTTCCAGCGTCCGGATCGGCTCCTTGCCATAGGCCGAGTTGTGATAGACCAGCGCCAGCTTCTTGCCCTTGATGTCGCCGTCGTTGATCTCGAGCAGATAGTTCACCACGCCCGACGCGCCGTCCCAGTAATTGGCCGGATAGTTGAACACGTGGCTGAACACCTCGCCGTTCTTGGCCGAGGTCCGGCCATACCCCATCGTGTGCATCGGAATGCCATCGGCGGTGGCTTTCGGGATCAGCTGATAGGTGATGCCGGTGGACAGCGGTTGATAGATCAGCGCGCCTTCGCCCTTGGTCGACTCATAGCATTCCACGCCCTTCTCGGTGTTGTAGCCGGTTTCGCATTCGACCACCCGGATCGGGGCACCGCCGATGCCTCCGTCGCGCTCGTTCAGCAGCGTGAAATAGTCGTTATACCCGTCCGAGAACGGGATCCCGCCCGCTGCATAGGGTCCGGTGCGATAGCTCAGATCCGGAAATACCAGTTCCGCCAGCGCCGGACCCGCCGCCAGAACGGCGCCAAGCGCGAGTGTGGTCAGTTTCAGTTTCATCGGGTTACTCCCTCCCTTTTGGTTCAGTCCGATGTGGCGACACCGCGCCCCGCGCGGGCCGATTGAATGTGGCGGGCCGACCCCGCCGCACCCCTCCCTAGTGCGGGAAGGGCCAGAGTCTCAGCTTCTCCTTGGCCAGCCGCCACAGCTGCGCCAGCCCGTGCGGTTCCACGATCAGGAAAAGGACGATCAGCGCGCCGACGATCACCAGCTGGAAATGCGCCACGATATCCGTCGGCCAGCCCATCATGTCGACCCCGACCACCTTGAGTGCCACGGGCAGCAGCACCAGGAAGGCCGCGCCCGCGAAACTGCCGAAGATCGAACCCAGCCCGCCGATGATCACCATGAACAGCACCAGGAACGACTTGTTGATGCCGAAGGCCTCGCCGACCTCGACCGCCCCCAGATAGACCGAGAAGAACAGCGCCCCCGAGATGCCGACGAAGAAGGAACTGACCGCAAAGGCGCTCAGCTTGGCGCGCAGCGGGTTCACCCCGATGATCTCGGCGGCGATGTCCATGTCCCTGATCGCCATCCAGCTGCGCCCCATGGTCCCGCGCGTCAGGTTTCGCGCGATCAGCGCACTGGCGGCCAGGAAGATCAGGCAGAACAGGTAGGTGGCCCAGGCCGGGGCATTGGGTCCGGTGATCAGGATCCCGAAGGTGTCGCGCTCGGGCGCGTTGATCTGGCCCGATGCCGAATAGTTGTAGAACCACGGCACCCGGTTGAACAGCCAGACCAGGAAGAACTGCGCCGCCAGCGTCGCCACCGCCAGGTAGAATCCCTTGATCCGCAGGCTCGGCAATCCGAACAGGACGCCCACGAGGGCGGTGATACCGCCCGCCAGAATCACATGGACGAACATGCTCACTTCCGGCATCGCGGTCATCAGCTTGTAGCAGGCATAGGCGCCCACCGCCATGAAGCCGCCGGTGCCCAGGCTGACCTGCCCGCAATAGCCGGTCAGGATGTTCAGCCCGATGGCCGCGATCGCATAGATCAGGAACGGCAGCAGGATCGCGTTGGCCCAGTAGTCGTTGATCAGGAACGGCACCACCAGAAAAGCGAAGGCCAGAACGACATAATACCGGTACCGGTCGAACCTGATCGGAAAAGTCTGGCTGTCCTGCGGATAGGAGGTGTTGAAATCACCGGCTTCACGATAGAGCATGCTCAGACCGCCTTTCTTTCATGGGCCCGGTTGCGGGTGCCCGCGTCCAGTTGGCTGGATTTCCGCGCATAGCCGCTGGCTTCGGCCGCGCGCACGAGTTTCATGTAGGCGGCGATTCCGGTGATCAGCCCGGCAAAGGCCAGCAGCGCGGCGATCACCAGTTGCCGGTCGGTCAAGCCCTCGGCGGCCAGCGCCAGATAGCCGAAGGCCCAGAAGCCCGACCACGCGACGACATTCACGATGGCGATGATCTTCTCCACCTCTAGACCCTCTCGATGATCTTCTCGCCGAACAGCCCCTGGGGCCGGAACAGCAGGAACAGCAGCGCCAGCACATAGGCGAACCAGTTCTCCGTCGCCCCGCCCAGCGCCGATCCGAGCAGGAATTCGAACAGTTTTTCGCCGACGCCGATGATCAGCCCGCCGACGATGGCGCCGGGGATCGACGTGAACCCGCCCAGCATCAGCACCGGCAGCGCCTTCAGCGCGATCAGGCTCAGCGAAAACTGCACGCCCGACTTGGTGCCCCACATGATCCCCGCGACCAGCGCCACGAACCCCGCGAGCGACCAGACCAGCACCCAGATGTAGTTGAGCGAAATCCCCACCGACAGCGCCGCCTGATGATCGTCCGCCACCGCGCGCATCGCCCGGCCCTGCTTGGTGTACTGGCTGAACGCCACCAGCGCCGCCACCAGCAGCGCCGCGATGACGCTGGCCACGATGTCGAGGTTGTCGATGAAGAACCCGTAGCCGAACAGATCGTAAGTCACCCGGTCAATGGTCTCGTTGATGCCCTGCGGCAGTCCCACATTCAGGGTCCGGATTTCCGAACCCCACATCAGGTCCGACAGCCCTTCGAGGAAATAGGCCAGGCCGATCGTCGCCATGAACAGGATGATCGGCTCCTGGTTGACCAGATGGCGAAACACGAAGCGCTGCACCGCCCAGGCCAGGATCACCATCACCCCGACGGTCAGCAGGATCGCCAGCGCCCCCGGCACATGCCAGCCGAAATGATGCACATCCGTGCCAAGAACCCCGTTGATCAGATGGGAAAAGGGCACCTGCCCCTCCATGATCCCGACCAGCGTCATCGCCGCGAACAGCGCCATGACGCCCTGCGCGAAATTGAAGATCCCGCTGGCCTTGTAGATCAGGACAAAACCCAGCGCCACCAGAGCATAGAGCACCCCGGCCATGAGGCCGTTCAGCGTGACCTCCATCGCGAAAAGCAACTGCTCAGGCATTCCTGCCTCCCTCCTTGTTCAGTTCCGCCAGCAGCTCGCCATCCCCGTACAGGCGGGCGTCAGCCCCCCGGCCCCGCCTTCGCGGGCCGGATGATAGAGACGCGGCAAGGCGCCCGGCCTCAATCATGGGCCACACCCAGATAGGCGTCGATCACATCCTGGTTCGTGCGCACCTCGTCGGGCGTGCCGTCGCCGATCTTCTTGCCGTAGTCCATCACCACGACCCGGTCCGAAAGGTCCATGACCACGCCCATGTCATGCTCGATCAAGGCGATGGTGGTGCCGAATTCGTCGTTCACGTCGAGGATGAAGCGGCTCATGTCCTCCTTTTCCTCGACGTTCATGCCCGCCATCGGCTCGTCCAGCAGCAGCAGTTTCGGCTCCGCCGCCAGGGCGCGCGCCAGTTCCACGCGCTTTTTCAGACCATAGGGCAGACGCGCGACCGGGGTCTTGCGGATATGCTGGATTTCAAGGAAATCGATCACCTTCTCGGCGATCTCGCGATTGGCTGTCTCTTCCGCCTCGGCCTTGCCCTTCCAGATCGCCTGCGCGAAAATTCCGCTCGTCATATGGGTCAGCCGCCCGGTCATCACGTTGTCCAGAACGCTCATGCCCTCGAACAGGGCGATGTTCTGGAAGGTGCGCGCGATCCCCTGCCGCGCCACCTCATAGGGCTTCATCGGCGCGCGTTTGGCGCCGCGAAACCAGACCTCGCCTTCCTGCGGAACATAAAAACCCGAAATCACGTTCAGCATCGACGACTTCCCGGCGCCGTTCGGCCCGATGATCGCCCGGATCTCGCCCTCGCGGATGTCGAAGCTGATATCGGTGATCGCCTTCACGCCGCCAAAGCGCAGGGTGATGTTCTTCATCTCCATCACCGGGCCGCCGATCTTGCGGCCATCGGCGGTGGTATATCCTTCCGAAGCGTCAAGCATGTGAAATTCCCCTTGTTTCCGGGCTGGCGCTGCGGGACGGCGGGCGGGGCGATGACCGCAGGTCGAGCGCCGGGCGATCGTCCCTCATTCCGCCGCCACCTTCTGCGGAACCACCGGCAGGACCTTGGCGTCGCGGATTTCCAGCGTCGCCTTGATCGACCCCTTGCGCCCGTCCTCATAGGTCACTTCCGTCTCCGTGCTGACCCTGGACGACCCGTCGTAGAGCGCCGCGATGATATCGGCGTATTTTTCCTCGATGATCCGGCGGCGCACCTTGCGGGTGCGGGTCAGCTCGCCATCGTCGGCATCCAGCTCCTTGTGCAGCACCACGAAACGATGCACCTGGCAGCCGGACAGCATCGGATCTTCGGCGACCGACCTGTTGACCTCTTCCACATGGGCCTGGATCGTGTCCATCACCTGCGGATGTCCGGCCAGTTCCTGGTAGGACGCATAGGCGATATTGTTGCGCTCGGCCCAGTTGCCGACGGCGGACAGGTCGATGTTGATGAAGGCGGTGCACTGATCGCGGTCGTTGCCGAAAACCACCGCCTCCAGGATGTTCGGGTAGAACTTCAGCTTGTTCTCGACGTATTTCGGCGCGAACAGGCTGCCGTCGGCCATCTTTCCCACGTCCTTTGCCCGGTCGATGATCCGCAGATGTCCGGTGCCTTCCTCGATGAACCCCGCGTCCCCGGTCGCAACCCACCCTTCCGGGTCCTTGGTGTCCGCGGTGCTCTCCGGGTTCTTGTAATACTCCACGAAGACGCCGGGGCTGCGGTAGAACACTTCGCCGTTCTCGGCGATCCTCAGCTCGACGCCCGGCGACGGCACGCCCACGGTGTCCGACCGCACCTGGCCATCGGGCTGGGCGGTGATGAACACCGTCGCCTCGGTCTGACCGTAAAGCTGTTTCAGATTGATGCCGAGGCTGCGGTAGAAATCGAAGATCTCGGGGCCGATCGCCTCGCCCGCCGTATAGCCGACGCGCACCCGGCTGAACCCCAGCGTGTTCTTCAGCGGTCCGTAAACCAGCAGGTCGCCGACCCGGTATGCCAACCGGTCCATGAACCCGACCGGCTTGCCGTCCAGAATATCCGGGCCGACCCTGCGCGCATGCGCCATGTAGTGATCGAACATCCGCTTCTTCAGCTTGCCGGCATCCTCCATCCGGATCATCACGTTGGTCAACTGGGTCTCGAACACGCGCGGCGGCGCGAAATAATAGGTCGGACCGATCTCGCGCAGGTCGGTCATCATCGTCTCCGCGCTTTCCGGGCAGTTCACGCAGAACCCGCACCAATAGGCCTGACCGATGGAAAAGATGAAATCGCCGACCCAGGCCATCGGCAGATAGGCCAGGATCTCGTCGTTCTGGCGCAGCCCGTCGAATTCCGACGACGATCTGGCGGTCTCGATCACGTTGCGGTTGGACAGGACCACGCCCTTGGGCTTGCCCGTGGTGCCCGAGGTATAAAGCATCACGCAGGTGCTGTCGTAATCCAGCTTTGACCGGCGCGCCTTCAGCTCGGTGATGAGCTCGTCATGCGCCGCGCGGCCCTGATCCTGCACGTGGCTGAACTGGTGCAGATGGGAATGGTCGTATTTCCGCAATCCGCGCGGGTCGATGTAGATCAGGTGTTCGAACTGGCGCAGCTGGTCCTGCACCTCGATCACCTTGTCGACCTGCTCCTGGTCCTGCACGATCACGAAGCGCGCGCCGCAATGGCCCAGGACATAGGCCATCTCCTCGGCGACCGCGTCCTGATACAGCGGCACCGGCACCGCGCCGACCATCTGCGCAGCGACCATTGACCAATAGAGATAGGGACGGTTGCGCCCGATGATGGCGATGAAATCGCCTTCGTTGACGCCGAGGTTGATCAGCCCCAGCGCCAGCGCCTCGATTTCCTTTTCCGTTTCAGCCCAGGTCCAGGTTTGCCAGATACCGAATTCCTTCTCCCGGTATGCGGCCGAAGACCCGAATTCCTTTACGTTTCGCTGAAGCAAAGCCGGGATGGACGAAAGTCCACCGGCGCCTGACGACGTCTGAGCCAAATTCTTCTCCTCCCACAACCGGCATTTTCCGACCGGCCCGGATCGCTTCCATGCGATTCTCTGCACCTAAAGAAGCGGCTGCATCCTTCCGCGTCAACTTTTTCGTGAAGTTTTCCAAATTCCTACGAATTGTTACAGGATTGCCGGACCGGATTCGCGGATCGGGACATGACATCTCTTGCCGGCCATGCCGGTCGCGATCGACATGATTTGCCCCCGTCCGCCGGTAGTGCTAGCCATGCTATCGGGGAGGATGGCGACATTGGACGCGACGGACCAGCAGACCAAGGCCCTGACGACCGCCGGGCTGAACCTGATCGCCCAGGCCCTGTCCATCTATGACAGCAACCTGAAGCTGGCGGCCAGCAACCGGCGCTTCAAGGAAATGTTCAATCTCCCGGACCACCTTGTCGAACCGGGCGCGCGGTTCGACGACACCATCCGGTTCATTGCCGAACAGGGCGAATACGGCGACGCGCCGGATGTCGAAGCCCTGGTCAGGGACCGCGTCAACCAGGCGCTGGCATTCGAACCGCATTACCTGGAGCGCACCCGGCCCAGCGGCCAGGTCATTTCGATCGAAGGCGCGCCGCTGCCGCAGGGTGGATGGGTCACGGTCTACACCGACATCACCCGCACCAGGCAGTCCGAAGAACTGCTGCGCAGCCGGTCCGAAGAACTGTCCGACCAGCTCCTGGGCCATGCGGAGGACCTGGCCGCAACCAACCGCCAGCTCGCCGCGACGAACTCGACCCTGGAAGAAGCCAAGCGTCAGCTGACCGAAATCGAGGCCCGCACCCGCCACACCACCGAAATGATGCCCGCGCATATCGCCCATGTGGACGGCACCGGCCACTACATCTATTCCAACCGGCGCCTGAGCAGCGTCATGCCCGGCCGCCCTTCGGATATCCTCGGCCTGCACATTTCCGAGGCGCTCGGCCCGACGGCCTATGACCGGGTCCGGCCACATCTGTCCGCCGCCTACAACGGCCGCAGCACGGTCTTCGAATTCACCGAAGACCACGGCGCGCGGCGGATTCGTGCCGCGTTCACCCCCGATGGCGCGGGCGGCGTCTATGTCCTGTCGATGGACGTAACGGAGGAAACCCAGGCCCGCGTCGCGCTTCAGCAGGCGCGCCGCCGCGAAATGGCGGCGCAGATGACGCGCGGCCTCGCGCATGATTTCTCCAACCTGCTCACGATCATTCTCGGCATGCAGGCGCGGCTTGCCCGGATGGGCCTGGGTCCCGACGCCGACGCCCTGATCGCCGCGACCCGGTCCGCCGCGCATCGGGGCGGACGCCTGCTGAACCGGATCGCCGACATGACCAGCGGCCGCACCCTGCGCCCGCAACCGACCGATTTTCACGCGCTTCTCGAAGAACTCAAGCTGCTGGCGTCGCCCAGCCTGCCGCGCGCCGTCGGCCTGAGCGTTCTGGATCACATGCCCGACGACCGGCTGTTTCTGGACCCCGGCCTTTTGCAGGATGCGCTTCTCAACCTTGTCCTGAATGCCCGCGACGCCGTGGGGACGGCCGGGCAGATCACGATCAGCGCCCACAGCATCGAACGCACCTGGGTGGAAATCACGGTCACGGACACGGGTCCGGGGTTTTCGGCCGAAGCGTTGGAGAAGGCCCTGAACCCGTTCTTCACCACCAAGGGCGGCGAAGGCAGCGGGCTGGGCCTGCCGATGGTCTACGACATGGTCAAGCTGGCCGGCGGCGATCTTCGGCTGGGCAACACCCGCGCGGGCGCGAGCGTGACCCTGCGCCTGCCCTTTCGCGTCGCGCCGCCGGTCACCGGAGGTCTCACGCTTCTGGCCGAAGACAGCGAACCCCTGCGGGCGCTGGTGCGCGACATGCTGATGGAATTCGGCCATTCGGTTGTCGAGGCCACCTCCGTCGACGAGGCCGTGGCGCTGATGGCGGATATCTCCGATATCACGCTGGTGCTGTCCGACATCAACCTGCAAGGCGAAGCCACCGGGCTCGATCTCCTGGACCGGATGGAAGGCTCCGGGCTGCCCTGCATCCTGATGACCTCACTGCCGCCGGACCACCCGATGCACCGCGCCGCACTCGCCCGCGCCCCGGTGCTGCGCAAACCCTTCGACGCGGCGCAGCTTGCCGGGCTGCTCAGGACCGGGGCCGCCGCATGACCGCGCCGCTCGTCACCATTCTGGACGACGAACCGGAAATCCGCCAGCTGCTGACCGAAGTGCTGTCCGAAGCCGGGTTCCGCACCCAAAGCTTCGCCCGCGCCCGCGAATTCGAGGCGGCGCTGAAACAGACGACGCCCGACGTCTGTCTCGTGGATCTGTCCCTGCCGGATACCGACGGGCTGGCGCTGGTCCACCGGCTGGCGCTGGAACAGGGCGCGACGGTCATCATCATCTCGGGCCGCGCCCAGGTGCAGGACCGTGTCGCCGGGCTGGAACTCGGTGCCGACGACTATATCACCAAACCCTTCGAACCGACCGAGGTCGTCGCCCGCATCCGCGCCCGCCTGCGCGACAACCGGACGACGCCGAAAACCGGAAACACCGCGCGGTTCAATGGCTGGACCGCCTTTTTCGATCGCTACGCTTTGCAGGACGATACCGGAGCAGAAACCCCGTTTTCCCATGCGGAAGCCGAAGTCCTGCGCCTGTTCCTGGACAGTCCGAAACGTCTGATCAGCCGGGCGCAGATGCAGGAAGCGCTCGGCGGCGCGGCCGGCGAAAGCTTCGACCGGGCGATGGACGTGCGCATTTCCCGCCTGCGCTCGAAACTGCGCGAAGACCCGAAGAACCCGCGCCTGATCAAGACGATCTATGGCGCGGGCTATATCTTTCTGGGCGACGTCGACTGGAGCTGACCCGGAAACCGACCCCGCTGTCCGGCGGCCCGCCCGCCGCCCGCCGGTTCCGCGGCAGCCGCCAAAATGCGCCGACCCACTGGCACCCCGCGACGCTCTGGCCTAAGACGGTGCCAAGCAGGAGCCCCGCCACCATGTCCCACATCACCCTTGTTCGCCACGGACAGGCCAATACCCAGGCCAGGGATGAAACCGGTTACGACCGGCTCAGCCCGCTCGGCCATCAGCAGGCCGCCTGGCTGGGCGATCACCTGCGGGCCTCCGCAAGCCACCACCCGCGCGTCTATTGCGGCACCCTGACCCGCCACATCGAAACCGCCAGCGGCATGAACGCCGGCGACGCCATCCGCGACGCGCGCCTCAACGAACTGGAATATTTCACCCTGGCGCAACTGCTCGAAGAACAGCACGGCGTCGCCCTGCCGTCCGAGCGCGAAGGCTTCATCCGGCACCTGCCGCGCATCTTCACCGCCTGGCAGAATGGCGAACTCGAAGGCGCGCCGGAAACCTTCGATGCGTTCGAAAGCCGCGTCACCGATGCGCTGACCGAAATCGCCGCCGGGCGCGGCCCGGCGCTCGTCGTCACCTCGGGCGGGCTGATCGCCATCGCCCTGCGCCAGATGATGGAACTCAACATCGCCGCGACCGCGCGGGTGGCTCTCGCGATCATGAACACCTCGATGCACCGGCTGTTTCCCATCGGCGACCACCTCAGCCCGGTGCTGTTCAACGCGGTTCCGCATCTCGAAACACCCGACCGGCACTTCGCCCAGACCCATTTCTGAACCAGAAGACGATGCTGACGCTCTACTGTTCCCCAGGATCCATATCGGTCGCCGCCGCGCTCGCCCTGCACGAAGCCGGACTGCCGTTTCAACAGGCGCGCGTGAATTTCGCGGCGGCGGAACAGACCGGGGCCGACTACCATCGGATCAACCCCAAGGGCCGCGTTCCGGCGCTCGTCACCGAAGACGGCATCCTGACAGAAACCGGCGCGATCCTCGACTATGTCGCGGCCCGCGCCCCCGAAGCCGGGCTGGTCCCGCCGGACGCCTTCGCCGCCGCGAAGATGCGCGAGACGATGTATTACCTCGCCTCCACGATGCATGTGAACCATGCCCACAGGATGCGCGGCCACCGCTGGGCCAGCCTGCAATCCTCCTTTGACGACATGGCGTCGAAAGTGACCGAAACGATGACCGCCTGTTGCGCCCATATCGAAGACCACGCCCTCCGCGGCCCCTATGTCCTAGGCGACGGGTTCAGCCTCGCCGATCCCTATCTCTTCGTCGTCACCACCTGGCTGAGCGGGGATGGCGTCGAGCTGGCGCGGTTTCCGAAACTCTCCGCTTTCGTGGAACGGATGCACAGGCGCCCGTCGGTCAGGGCGATGTACGAAACCGGATTGCTGCAAAGGAAAACCGCATGACACATCTCTGGGTTCGCTCCGAACAACGTCCGAACGAGGAACGGGCCGGACTCACGCCCGACGGCGCGGCCGCCCTGATCGCCGCCGGTATCCGCGTGACGGTGGAGGAAAGTTCGGTCCGCGCGATCCCGGTCGACGGCTACCGTGACGCGGGCTGCGAAATCGCGCCGGAAAACAGCTGGCCCTCCGCACCCGCCGACGCCATCGTCTTCGGGCTGAAGGAACTGCCCGACGACGGCACGCCCCTGACCCACCGGCACATGCTCTTCGGTCATGCCTACAAGGGGCAGCCGGCCGGGCAGGTGCTGCTCGGGCGGTTCAGGGCCGGCGGCGGCACGCTCTACGATCTGGAATACCTCACCGACGAATCCGGACGCCGCGTCGCCGCCTTCGGCTACTGGGCGGGATATGCCGGCGCCGCCGTGGCGCTGAAATGCTGGGCCGCACAGCGGCGCGGCGAACTGGCCGGACCGGTGGCGACCTATGCCGGCTCGGATGCGCTGCTGTCCGACCTGAGAACCGAACTCGACGCGCTCGGCGGCGCCCGCCCCGACGCACTGGTCATCGGCGCGCTCGGACGGGTCGGAACCGGGGCGGCGGATCTCTGCACGGCGCTCGATGTGGCGGTCACCCGCTGGGACATGGCCGAAACCGTCCATGGCGGCCCGTTTCCCGAGGTGCTGGACCATGACATCTTCCTCAACTGCATCCTCGCCCGTCCGGGCACGCCGGTCTTCGTGCCGGCCAACGCCACCGGCGCTGCGCGTGCATGACGACCCGCCGCTGGACGTGACCGCCATCGACAACCTGCCGTCGCTCCTGCCGGTGGAAAGCTCGCAGGACTTCGCCGCGCAACTGCTCCCCTCGCTGCTGACTCTGGGCGATCTCGACAGCGGCGTCTGGGGCAGGGCCAAAGCCACGTTCGACACTCACATCGAAAGGATCTGAGACATGACCATCCACTGGTGCGGCACCGGCCTCTCCGCCATTCCCGGCCTGCGCCGCCTGATCGAAAACGGCCATTCCGTCACCGTCTGGAACCGGACCGTGGACAAGGCGCGGCAGGCCGTCGGCGACCTGACGGAGGACATCCGGGTCTTCGACATCGACACGCTGGCGGACGTGCTTGCCAAGGGAGACGTGATCGTCTCGATGCTGCCCGGCGACTGGCACGTGCCGCTCGCCGAACTGGCGATCCTAAAACAGGCCCATTTCGTTTCCTCCTCCTACATCGCCCCCGAAATGCGCGCCCTGGACGATGCCGCACGCGCCGCCGGGGTGGTCCTGGTCAACGAAGTCGGGCTCGACCCCGGCATCGACCACCTGATGGCCCACGCGCTGATGGCGGATTACCGCGCTTCGGACACCTTCGCGCCGGACAACCACCTCAGCTTCATTTCCTATTGCGGCGGCGTGCCCAGACACGTCAACGCCTTCCGCTACAAGTTCAGCTGGTCGCCGCTCGGCGTCCTGAAGGCGCTGCGCTCGCCCTCGCGGTCGATCCGCAACTATTCCGAACTGCGGGCGGACCGCCCCTGGGACGCGATCAGCAGCTACACCGCGCCGCTGCCCACACCGGAAACCTTCGAGGTCTACCCGAACCGCGACAGCCTGCCCTTCATGGAACAATACGACTTCGAACCGGAATGGCCGGTGCGCGACTTCGTGCGCGGCACCCTGCGGCTGAACGGCTGGGCCGACGCCTGGGCCGACGTGTTCCGCGAGATCGAAACCCTGTCCGGCCCCGAGGGCGACGCCCGTCTGAAAGAGATGTCGGACCGGTTCTGGGCCGACCACGCCTATGACGAGGACGAACCGGACCGGGTGGTGCTCTGCGTCGGGCTGACGGCGGATCGGGACGGAACCCCGGTCTGGCACAAGACCTATGTCATGGACGCCTGGGGCGACGCGCGCGGCACCGCGATGGCGCGGCTGGTCTCGGTCCCGGTGTCGCTGGCCGTCGAATCGGTCCTGGACCGCGAGATCCCGGCCGGCGTCCACGCCGCCCCCAGCGATCCGAAACTGCTGACCCGCTGGCTGGCCGAAATCGACAGGCTGGCGCAGCACCTGCAGGTGGTCGATCACCTCGCCTGACGGCGCGGCTTCCTCTTGCCGGAAATACTCCGGGGAGCGCGAGGGGCTGGCCCCTCGCCCTCACAACCCGCGCGACATCACCCCGTCCTCGGCGTCGGTCGCCGAGATGCCAAGCGCGTCCAGCCCGTTCTCCAGATGGTCCGACATGTGCGGCGTGCCGATCATGTAATCCGCGCAGGGCGTGGTGGCCTCGGCTTTCGCGGTCGCGATGGCCTCAGCCAGATCGTCCGCATCGAAACTCTCCCGCCCGATCCACATGATCGCGACCAGTTCCGCCTGCTCGTCCTCGCTCATCCGGTCGACGAAGGCGCGCAGCTCGCCCTCCGCGCGACCCAACTCGCGCCCCATCAGAATGACCTGGGCCACCTTGTGCGGGGAAATTTCCAACATCCCGAATTCCTCTCTGTTCGCGCGTTTCGCCGCCATCTGAGCCCCGTGCCGGGCCAGCGTCTTTGATCTTACGCAAACAGGCGGCGATAGATCCAGCCCGGCAGGAACGGCAGGGAGAACATTCCCGGAAGGCCGACCCGGAAGCGACCGATATCCATATGATCGAACATGATCCGCGCTGGCGGTTCACCGAATCGCTGGCCCCTGTCGGACCGTTCCGTCAGTGCAGCGTCTGCTGGCGCGGCTGGCCGCCGGCTTCGGCGATGGCCAGCCGGCGGAGCGCCAGGCCGAGCGACCGGGCCGCGTCCAGAAGACATGGCGCGATATCGGCCCGCACCAGAAGCGTCGCCAGCAGCATCGCGTCCTCGGTGTCGCCATCCGCCGCCGCCGCGACGAAATTGGCGAAACAGGCTTCGTCCGCCCCGAGGCACCGGCACTTAACCCCGTGGCGCATCAGCGGCCGCCTGCCGTGGTCCGCACAGAGCCGGCACAGGCTTTCCAGGCTGTTCAGCGCGGTCCGGCCATGCCCCGCCCCAAGCGCGCCGGCGAAATCGTTCCAGACCCGTTGCTGCGCCTGCGCCCCGTCGCACCAGAGCCGCAGATAGAGCACC
The DNA here is from genome assembly GCF_030164465.1 of Sedimentitalea xiamensis. Taxonomy (GTDB): domain Bacteria; phylum Pseudomonadota; class Alphaproteobacteria; order Rhodobacterales; family Rhodobacteraceae; genus Sedimentitalea; species Sedimentitalea xiamensis. The sequence goes on along the minus strand of NZ_JASNJE010000017.1, from coordinate 43,859 downwards.
GCCGCCATTTCGGTCGGCCCGAGATCGTCCAGAACGCCCACCGCGGCCCCGCCGCGTCCTGTTCCCGAACCTCTCATTTGGTCAGGATCAGCTTTCCGGCTTTCGTGATCCGAAGCCGGTAGACCTGGTCCCCCAGGGCGATCTCGGCCAGGTTATGGCCAAGGGTCAGATCGGTCGCGGCATAGCGCGGCACGACGGGCTGCGGCGTCGTGCAGGGCGTCCGGTCGGGAATCTGCGCGGTCATGGTCTTCTGTCCTCTGCAAGCAGGTCGATCCGGTCCAGCATCCACCGGAGCGCCGATGCGTCGGGCATCTCGGCGGCGGCGGCGATCTCCAGCAGTTCGGCCCGGCGGCACGGGCCGGGCGTGTCGGCCGTGACCGGTCTGGGTGTTTCAGGACGTGTGTCAGTCTGCATCGGTCGCTCCATTCCACTGTTCCGCGTGGTCGGGCTTCCCCGGATGCAACGCATGGGGTGGCTGGACGGGTTTATTCCTAGTTATTTAGTCAGGTATGTCAAGCGCCGCGTTCGCACCCCCGGCATGCGGCACATTCGGACCGGCGGCGGATGATGCTCCGCGTATGCATGCGGTATGCACGGCGTATGTACGCCCTGCACAGCCCGTTCCGGGCGGATGTTCAGGCGGGATTGCGGCGCCGCGCCGGGCTCAGTTTTTCGCGCCGCCCAGCGCCGCGACCGGTCCGGCCTCCTCCGGTGCCAGTTCCTCGAAATCGAAATTGTCCAGCCGGTCGGCCCGCTTTCCCGCCCGTTCCGACGCGACGAGAATCCCCGACACATCGTCGCCCGCCTGCCGCAGATGGGTTTCCAGTTTTCCCGCCCGCGCACCGATGATCTCGACATCCCGGTGCAACTGTTTCAGCGCCTTGCGGATCGCACCCGCCTGCTCGCGCATCCGGGCGTCCTTGAGGATGGCCCGCATCGTGTTCAGCGTCGCCATGCAGGTGGTCGGCGACACGATCCACACCCGCGCCGCGAATCCCTCGCGCACCACATCGGGGAAATTGGCGTGCAGTTCGGCATAGACCGCCTCGGACGGCAGGAACATGAGCGCCCCGTCTGCCGTCTCGCCTTCGATGATGTAACGCTCTGAAATCGCTTTGATATGCGTGCGCACTGCGGTTTTCAACTGGCCGGCGGCGCGGCGCAACTCGTGCTCGGACCCGGCCGCGCGCAGCGCCTCGTAGGCTTCCAGCGGGAACTTGCTGTCGATCACGATCGGCCCCGGCGGGTTGGGCAGGCGGATCAGGCAATCGGCCCGCTTGCCGTTGCTCAGCGTCGCCTGCAAGGCATAGCTGTCGCTGGGCAGCGCCTTGGACACGATGTCGTTGAGCTGGATTTCCCCGAACGCCCCGCGCGTCTGCTTGTTGGACAGGATGTCTTGCAGGGACAGCACGTCGCCCGACAGCTTGGTGATATTGTCCTGCGCCTTGTCGATGGTCGCCAGCCGTTCCTGCAACTGCGTCAGGCTGGTCGCGGTCTGCTTGGAACTGCCGTGCAGGGTTTCCTTCATCCGTTCCTGCATCTCGGTCAGGGCGCGGTTCTGGCGCATCATGTTGTCGGCCAGCCGGTCGTTCATATGCTGCTGCACATCCGACAACCGGGCCTCGACAGTCTGGATCATCTGCACCTGCGCGCTGGCCTGGGTTTCCGACACATGCTGCAATCCGCCGCGCAACTGTTCCTGCCCCGCGCCAAGCTGCTGAACATGTTGTCCCAAAAGAGAAATCTGCTGCCCGAGCGGCTCCGCCATCCTGGCCGTCCGCCCCGCCGCGCGCACCGCCAGGATCAGCAGCAGCAACACCAGCAGCACCAGCCCCCCGACCCCGAGAACGACCGGATCGTCCAGCGCAAGCGCGGTGTCGCCGATCCGGATCATGTGCGCCCGAACAGCCGTTCGATATCGGCCAGCTTCAGTTCCACATAGGTGGGCCGCCCATGGTTGCATTGCCCGGAATGCGGCGTCGCCTCCATCTCGCGCAACAGCGCGTTCATCTCCTCGGCCCGCATCCGGCGGCCCGAACGGACAGAGCCGTGGCAGGCCACGCGGCTCAGGATCGCCTCGATCCGCGCCTGCACGGTCTGGCTGCTCCCCTGATCGGCCAGTTCATCCAGTATGTCGCGCAGCATCGCGCCCGCGTCGACCTCGCCCAGGATCGCCGGGGTTTCCCGCACCGCCACCGCACCGCCGCCGAACGGCTCGACGGTCAGGCCCAGCCGCGCCAGATCCTCCGCGATCTCCATCACCTGCGCGCAATCCGCCTCCGGAAAATCTATGATTTCGGGGATCAGAAGCGCCTGCGCCGCCGCCCCGTTTTCCGCCATCTGGCGTTTCAGTTTCTCATAGACGAGACGCTCATGCGCCGCGTGCTGATCGACGATCACCATGCCGGTGGCCGTCTGCGCGATGATGTAATTCTCGTGCACCTGCCCGCGTGCGGCCCCCAGCGGCAGCGTCTCCGGCGCCGCCTCCGGTTCCTCCGGAACCTCGACCAGGCGAGCGCTGAAGCTTTCGGCCAGCTCGGCAAAGCCCGGCGCCTGCGCGACATAGGCGGCGGTCCGGGCTCCCATTGACGGACGATCCATCTGGTAGACCCGCGCGCCGGTCGGTTCGGGCCGCATCGCACCCAGCGCCGCATGTGCAACGGTAGAGGACGCCCGATGCCCGGCCTCGGCCAGCGCGTGACGCAGCGCAGACACGATCAGGCCCCGCGCGACGCCCGGATCGCGAAACCGCACCTCGGACTTGGCCGGGTGCACATTCACATCCACCAGAGTCGGGTCGCAATCGAGGAAAAGCGCGGCCACGGGGTGCCGGTCACGAGACAGGAAATCGAAATAGGCCGCCCGTAGCGCGCCGGTCAGCATCTTGTCGCGCACCGGCCGGCCATTGACGAAAAGGTATTGCGCCACCGCGGCCCCGCGCGAATAGGTGGGCAGAGCGGCGTAGCCGAACAGGCGGATGCCGTCGCGGGTCGCGTCGATCTTCAGCGCATTGTCGGCAAAGTCCCGCCCGAGTACGGACCCAAGTCTCTGATGCATGGCCCCGAACAGGTCGCCGGTTTCCGGATCGGCCCGGAACATCGCGCGGCCTTCGCCATCGCCGGATACGTCGCGCAGGATGAAACCGATGCCCGGTTCCGCCATGGCGAGGCGTTTGACCACGTCGGAAATCGCCTGCGCTTCGGCCCGGTCGGTGCGCATGAACTTCAGACGCGCGGGCGTCGCGTAGAAGAGATCGCGCAACACGACGGTGGTGCCCGCATTCAGGGCCGCCGGCTTGACCGGCCCCATCTCGCCGCCGGCAACGCCGAGGCTGGCCGCATCCGCGCCTTCGGCCCGGCTGGTGATCGTCAGCCGCCCGACCGCTCCCAGCGACGGCAGCGCCTCGCCCCGGAACCCGAAGGTATGGATGTTCAGGAGATCGCTTCCGTCGATCTTTGACGTGGCGTGGCGGGACATCGCCAGCGGCAGATCGTCGGGCGCAATACCGCAACCATCGTCGCTCACCCGGATCAGCGTCTTGCCGCCGTCCGCGATGTCGATCCCGATCCGCAGCGCCCCCGCGTCGATGGCATTTTCGACCAGTTCCTTGATGGCGGAGGCCGGACGTTCGACGACTTCGCCCGCCGCGATCCGATTGATCGCCGCGTCGTCCAACTGCCGGATAACCGGGCGGCTTTCGTGCATATTGGGGTTTGTACGCGCCATACCGCAAGACCTAGCACATCCGTCAACGATTCTGCCACCGGAATGATCGGCATCGGGTCGACTCACAAACTGCTGTCCGAAAACCCCGAACGTTATGCCGACGCCGCAGTTCAGGGCATCCGCGAGATGATGGAGATCGAAGGCCCGTTTCCCGACAATACGATCCGCGCGGTCAGGATGGGCACGACCGTGGCGACCAACGCGCTTCCGGAGCGCAAGGGCGAACCGGTGCTTCTGCTCATCGCCAAGGGGTTCCGCGACCTGCTTGAAATCGGCTACCAGACCTGCCCGCGCCTGTTCGATCTGCATATCATCCGTCCCGAACGGCTCTACCGGAAGGTCGCGGAGATGGACGAGCGGCTGGGCGCCGATGGCGAGGTGATCCGCGCGCTGGACGAAACCGCCACCCCCGCCGCGCGGCAATCGGCCTATGACGAAGGGTTGCGCGCCCTGGCCGTTGCCGGGCTGCACGCCTATCTCAACCCGGTGCACGAACGCCGCGTCGCGGACATGGCGCGCCAGATCGGCCTTACCCAGATTTCCACCAGCCACGAGGTCAGCAAACTGACGAAACTGGTCGGGCGCGGCGACACCACCGTGGTCGATGCCAATCTCTCGCCGATCCTGCGCCGCTATGTCGGCCAGGTGGCGGATGCACTCGACATGGGGCGGGCCTGCGAACGGCTGCTGTTCATGCAGTCGAGCGGCGGATTGACGGATGCGCGCCTGTTTCAAGGAAAGGACGCGATCCTGTCGGGGCCGGCCGGCGGGATCGTCGGCAATACCGAGGTCAGCCAGGCCATGTGCAATGCGCTTCTCGGCGCGCTTCACGTCATGGCCGGCAGCCAGGCGACGATGAACAATTTCGTCTGGGGCAACGACGACTTCCAGAACTACGAGACCATCGCCGGCGGCACCGGCGCGGGACCGGGGTTCGATGGCTGCGACGCGATCCAGACCCACATGACCAACACCCGCATGACCGACCCGGAGATCCTCGAAAAACGTTTCCCGGTCCGCCTCGAAGCCTTTGGCATACGCGAAGGATCGGGCGGCAGGGGCAAATGGACCGGCGGCAGCGGCGCGACCCGGATGATCCGGTTTCTCACGCCTGTGACGGTCACGACCCTCTGCTCGCACCGCGAAATTCCTCCCTTCGGCGTCGATGGCGGCGCTCCCGGCGCGGTCGGCGTCAACTGGGCCGAACTGCCCGACGGCCGACACGTCGACCTCAAGGGCAACGATGAGACCGACCTGCCATCGGGCGCGGTGTTCGGCATGCATACACCGGGCGGCGGCGGCTGGGGCGCGCCCTGATACGCGGCTTCATCTTTGCAGAAATACTCCGGGGGTGAATGCCGAAATCCCCGGATTTCGGCAGAGGGGGCTGGCCCCCTTCCCGTGCGGGGCCGGACCCGGCGCGGAAATGGCGCTATACATTTCCCTCCAGACCGACTAGGGAGCGTCGCTTGACCCCATCGCGCCGCCCGGTGCCGACACTGAAAAGATCCCTGACGTGAAACAGACTCTCGCGGATGCGCTCGCGCAGCAAGGCTACGCCACCCTGACCCAGGTCCAGCAGGCCGTCACGGACCCGGAACTGGCGGGCTCCGACCTCCTGGTTTCGGCCCAGACGGGCTCGGGCAAGACCGTCGGTTTCGGACTCGCCATCGCGCCGACGATCCTGGGTGACGGCGACCATTTCGCCTCGGCCGCCGCTCCGCTGGCCCTGATCATCGCCCCGACGCGTGAACTGGCCTTGCAGGTCAAGCGCGAACTCGCGTGGCTCTACGGGAGGGCGGGGGCGCATCTCGCGTCCTGCGTCGGCGGCATGGACATACGCGACGAACGCCGCGCGCTGGAGCGCGGGGCGCATATCGTCGTCGCCACGCCGGGTCGCCTGCGCGATCATGTCATGCGCGGATCGATCGATCTTTCGGACATCAAGGCCATCGTTCTGGACGAGGCCGACGAAATGCTCGACCTCGGCTTCCAGGAAGATCTCGAATTCATTCTCGCCGCCGCGCCCGAAGACCGCAGGACGCTGATGTTCTCCGCCACCGTGCCGCGCGGTATCGCCAACCTTGCTGGAAAATACCAGACCGATGCGATCCGCATCACCACCGCCGCCGAAACCAGCCAGCACAGCGACATCGAATATCGCGCCCTGTCAGTCGCCCCGCGGGACGTGGACAACGCCATCGTCAACGTGCTGCGGTTCTACGAAGCGCCGAATGCGCTGGTCTTCGCCAACACCCGCGCGATGGTGAACCGGCTGACGACACGGTTGTCCAACCGGGGGTTTTCGGTTGTTGCCCTCTCCGGCGAACTCTCGCAATCCGAACGCACCCATGCGCTGCAGGCCATGCGCGACGGGCGGGCCCGCGTCTGTGTGGCCACCGACGTGGCGGCGCGCGGAATCGACCTGCCCAGCCTCGACCTCGTGGTGCATGCCGAACTGCCGACAAGCCATGAAACGCTTCTGCATCGCTCCGGTCGGACCGGACGGGCCGGCCGCAAGGGCGTCAGCGCCCTGATCGTCCCGCCGGCGGCGCGCAAGAAATGCGAACGCCTGCTGAAATTCGCCAAGCTGACCGCCGAATGGGCCGAAGCGCCGTCCGCCGACGCGGTCCGCGCCCGCGACATGGACAGGATGCTGGCCGATCCGGTCTGGCACGCGCCGATCGAACTGACCGATGCCGCTCAGGCCCTCGTCGCCCGGTTCAGCGCCGAGCAGATCGCCGCCGCCTATGTCGCGCTCTATGAAAGCCGCCATTCCGCGCCCGAGGAATTGCTGGCGCCGGGTCCGGCGGGAAAACCGGAACCGCGCGCGCCCTTCGGCCCCAGCGTCTGGTTTTCCGTCGCCGGCGGCAAGAAAGCCGGAATCGAAACCCGTCGCCTGCTTCCGATCCTCTGCAAGGCCGGAAACATCTCCAAGGACGACATTGGCGCCATACGCATCCACTATGACGAAAGCTATGTCGAAATCCTGGAAAGCAGCGCCGACCGGTTCCTCGCCGCACTTGGCCCGGACATGACCGTCGAAGGCGATGCACGGGTGACGCGCCTGGACAGGACGCCCGACCTCGGCGGGTCGTCCAAACCCGGCGCGAAACCGTTTGCCCGGTCGCCCGAACACCGTCGCGGACCGGGACGGAAGGAAACCGGTCCCGACCGGATCGCGCCAAGACCCGCTCCGCAGCCCGAACCCCCGGGTCCCGAACGCAGGAAACCAAGCGCGCCTCCATCACCCAGACCCCGGAAACCCGAACCCGGCAGCGCCGCCGGAAAACGAGCGCCCATGCCGGACATTGCAACTGCGGACGGGCTGGTGTCTCCGGCAAAGCGCCGGGGCAAGCCAGCGGCGCACAATCAGGCGGGAAAACGCAAACCCAAGGCGCCTGGGCAGGCTCCGTCCAAGGCGCCTCCGGTCGGCAAGCCGAACAGCAAGAAGAACAAGGCCCGCGCCGCCGCGGCCAAGGCAAGGGGCGGCGACAAGCCGCCGAAGCGGCGCGCCCCGAAGACCTGACGGGTCAACCGCCCTGCGGCGCGCCCGACCGGGTCCGGCAAGGTCCGAACCCGGCCGCCAAGGCCAGAATGACCCCCGACACCGTGGCGATCATGCCGGCGGCGCTGACCGCGTCCTGTCCGCCGAACCAGAGCGGTCCGTAGCCCGCCAGGACATAGCCGGCGATGGCCGAGGCGGTGGCGAAGACGACGCTCCAGGCGATCTGGTGTTCCAGCCTGTTGGTCATCATCCGCGCGGCCGCGGGCGGGCAGATGAACATCGCGATCACGATGATGGAACCGACCGCGTCAAAGGCGGCGACCGCGGCGACCGCCGCCGCGATGACCAGAGCCAGCCCGAGAAGCCCGGTCCGGATGCCCAGCGTCCGGGCAAAGCCTTCGTCGAAAGTGGACAGCTTGAGCGGCCGCCAGAACAGCAGGATGAATACCGCGACCGCGAGCAGGGTCGCCGCCATGCGCGGCAGTTCCACCGGCAGGCCAAGCAGCGCCTCCCGGTCCAGCAGCGAAGCCCAGCCGGTCGCATCCAGCCAGATCAGGCTTTCAAGATTGCCGAAAAGCGCATGTTCCACGTCCAGGTGCACGTTGGACGTGTCGGATAGCTCCAGAAGAAGAACCCCGCCCGCGAACATGCTGGTGAAGACCACCCCCATCGCCGCGCCGGGTTCGATGCGGCCAAGCCTGCGGATGGCTTCGATCAGGACGACGGCGACGATGGCTGCACCGGCCGCGCCCAGCATCATGGGCCAGGACGAGATCACGCCGGTTGCGAGAAACGCGACAACGATGCCAGGCAGGACCACATGGCTGATCGCGTCGCCGATCAGCGCCTGGCGCCGCAGCACGAGAAAGTTGCCCGGCAACGCGCAGGCGACGGCGGCGAAGATCCCGATCAGCAGGGGAGTCAGCGACAGGGGGACGAATTCGGACCCGATCATGCCGGCACCCCGCGCGGCCCGCCGATGGTTCGGTCGACCTCGGCGATCTGATCGGATGTGAGAACGGTTTCGATATCGCGCAACCCGTCGTAAAGCGCCGCGGCGGCTTCGTAGGCCTGATCGGCGCGGATGACCTGCCAGCGGCGTTCGTCTCGCAATGCCTTGGCGGCGCGGGCGCGGCCTTTATCCGTCGCGACCCCGTCCGGGCGCACCAGCCCGGCCCGCCGCAGCAGGCGGTTTGTCAGCCGTTCGTAGATCGGCTGGCCCTGTGCGAGCGCCAGAAGCCCCTGGCGCAGATGCACACGCCTCTGGAACCGGAAATGACGCAGGACGGCGGCGAGAACGCCGCGGCTGGGTGCAAGAAACAGCGACACAGCGAAGAACCCGAAACTGACCAGCACGATGATCGGGCCGGTCGGCAGGTTCGGCGCAGAGGCCGACAGCGCGGCCCCGACATAGCATGACAGCCCGCCGAGCAGGCCGGACAACAGGACGACCCTGTCGCTCCGTTCGGTCCAGAAGCGGGCGGTGACGGCGGGGATGATCAGCAGCGCGACGATCAGGATCAGGCCGACGATCTTCAGCCCGACCACCGTGACCGCCATGACCAGCCCCATCATGGCAAGGTCGATCCACGTGACCGGCAGGCCACGGGCGGCGGCGTATTCGGGATCGAAGGCCACCATGGTCATGGGGCGGCGCAGCAGCAGAATCAGCAGCAGCGTCAACGCGCCGCCGGTCGCGATGACCATCGCGTCGGCCCAGAGCATGCCGGCGGTGGCCCCGAGAAGAAAGCTTTCCAGCCCCGCCTGCCGGCCCGAGCTCATGGTCTGGATGACCGTCAGCAAGACGATACCCAGACCGAAGAACACCGACAGGACGGCGCCGATCGCGGCGTCTTCGGCAAGGCGCGTGTTCCGGACGATCCAGGTCAGGCACAACAGACCGACCCAGGCGGACAAGGCCGATCCGAGCAGGAGTCCGACCAGGTTGCGCCCATCGCCGCCGAGCGCGACCATCACGATGAATGCGAGGCAGACACCGGGCAGCGTGGCGTGGCTGATCGCATCGCTGACCAGCGCCCGTTTGCGCAGGAACAGGAAGGTTCCAGTCACACCCGCCGCCACCCCGAGAAGCGTGGCGCCGATGGCGACCAGCGTCGCGTTGTAGCCCAGTTGCAACAGCAGCGCGTCACGGATCATGGAATCAGGCCAAGACCTGCGCCAGTTGATCGACCTGCGCCGTCGCCAGACGCCCGCCATAGGCGGCTTGCAGGTTCTCGGCGGTGAAGGTCGTGTCGACCGGTCCCTCGGCCACCTTTGCGGCGTTGATCAGGAACACATTGTCGAAATAGTCGCGCACGGTGGCAAGATCGTGATGCACCGCGACAACGGTCCTGCCCTCGGCCCGCAGCGATTTCAGCACACCGATGATCGCCTTCTCGGTCGCCGCATCGACACCGGCAAAAGGTTCGTCCAGCAGGTAGAGATCGGCGTCCTGGGCCAGCGCGCGCGCCAGGAACACGCGCTGCTGCTGCCCGCCGGACAACTGACCGATCTGCCTGTCCGCGAAATCCGTCATTCCCACCCGGTCGAGGCATTCCATCGCCCTGGCCCGGTGCGACGCGCGCAACCGCCCCAAAAGCCCGAGCTGTCGATACAGCCCCATCACGACGACATCGATCACCCGCGTCGGAAAATCCCAATCGACGCTGGCGCGTTGCGGAACATAGGCAACCCGTGCGCGTTGCCGGTCCAGCGGTTTGCCGAACACCCGGACCTGACCGGACAGGGGCTTCGCGATACCCAGCGCGGCCTTGAGCAGCGTGGATTTACCGGCGCCATTCGGCCCGATGATCGCCGTCATCGCACCGGGCATCACCGTCATATCGACAGAAAAAACCGCGGGCTTGTGACCGTAGGACACGGTCAGCCCCCGGATCGTCAACGGACTGTTTTCCGGGACGACAACTTCGGGACGCCGCCCATGCGAAGCTGCGAGTTCGACCGTCATCTCAGGACCCCGCCGACAGTTTGCCGGACATCCCGCGCGCCGGGACATCCGCCCCCAGCGCGGCTGCGATGACCGTGACGTTGTGGTCGATCATGCCCACATAAGTGCCTTCGTAGGTCCCTTCCGGACCCATCGCATCGCTGAACAGTTCGCCGCCGATCGTCACCGCGTGACCCTTGGCCGCCGCCCCTTCGATAATGGCGCGGATATTGCGGTCGGACACGGATGTTTCCACGAAGACGGCAGAGATCCCGCGCGCAACCAGCATGTCGACGAGGGCTCCTATCCGGTTCAGGCCGGCCTCGCTTTCGGTCGATATTCCCTGAATGCCCAGAACTTCGACACCGTAGGCGTCGCCGAAATATCCAAACGCGTCATGCGCGGTCAGAAGGACGCGATTGGCGTCCGGAACCCGCGCCATGCTGGTTTCCGCATAGGCCGCCAGGGCATCGAGTTCGGCGAGATGCGTTTCGGCATTGGCGGCGAAGACCTCCGCATCTTCGGGGCGTGTTTCCGCGAGAGCGGCCTGAACCTGACGCACCACCTGCTTCCAGAGGACCGGGGACATCCAGACATGCGGGTCGAACTTGTCTTCGTAATCCGCATGCCGGCGCAGGTCGTCGCGGGGCAGGGCTTCGGCCACGGCGACCACATTTCGCTTGCGCGACAGGTCCCCGAAGAAATCCTCCATCTGCGCTTCGAGATAAAGACCGTGCCACAGGACCAGATCGGCGCGGGTCATGGCGACGATGTCCGTCCGGGTCTGCCGGTAGCCGTGCGGATCGACCCCCGGTCCCATCAGGGCCCGAACCTCGACCAGGTCGCCGCCGACCTGCCGCGCGGCGTCGGCGATCATGCCGGTGGTCGCGACAACCTGCAACGGGGCCTCTGCCGAAACGCGCCCGCCCAGTGGCAGGGTGAACAGCAAGGCCAATAGAAAGACCGTCAATCGACGATGGATCACGGAGACACTCCAAGTTGCTTCGGACCAGATGAATATGAGAGCGGTCCGCAGCCGAGTCAATGCTATTGAGAATTATTCGCAACAAGGGCGCGGCGGATACCCGCAGATCGCTTGCCAAGGGTGCGAACCCGTGCGACCGTCACGGCCAGCTTCTTCAGAGGACGGCGGATGCAAGCCGAAACAGCCCTGCAAAGCGCGAACCTGCCGCTGGTGACGGAACCCCGCAATCCGGGGATGGATCTCGACATGCAATGGATTCGCGGCGTTCAGGCCAATACGTCGGCGATCGAACGGCGCGCGGCGACGCTGCCCGGACGCCGGACGGTCAAGAAGGATCACCAGGCGGCATGGCTCTTGCGGGCGATCAGTTGCATCGACCTGACGACCCTGGCCGGAGATGACACCGCCGATCGGGTGCGCCGTTTGTGCGCCAAGGGCCGCCAGCCCGTGCGCGCCGATCTTCTCGACCGTCTTGGATTCGACGCTCTGACCGTTGGCGCGATCTGCGTGTATCACGAGATGATCGGCCCCGCCGTCGATGCGCTGAAGGGTTCCGGCATTCCGGTTGCCGCCGTCAGCACCGGCTTTCCGGCCGGTCTGTCTCCCTTTGCGCTGCGGGTTGCGGAAATCGGCGAAAGCGTCAAGGCGGGGGCGCAGGAGATCGATATCGTGATCTCGCGGCGGCACGTTCTGTCCGGAGACTGGCAGGCGCTCTACGATGAAATGCGCCTGTTCCGGGAAGCCTGCGGAGACGCGCATGTCAAGGCGATCCTGGCCACCGGCGAACTGGGCACGCTGCGCAATGTCGCCCGCGCTTCGCTTGTTTGCATGATGGCCGGTGCCGATTTCATCAAGACGTCGACTGGCAAGGAAAGCGTCAACGCCACACTGCCGGTGTCGCTGGTGATGATTCGGGCGATCCGGGATTACTGCAACCGCACCGGCTACCGGGTCGGCTACAAGCCCGCCGGCGGGATCTCGAAGGCCAAGGACGCGCTGGTCTACCTCTCGCTGATCAAGGAGGAACTCGGCGACCGCTGGCTGCGGCCCGACCTGTTCCGTTTCGGTGCCAGTTCGCTGCTCGGAGATATCGAGCGGCAGCTGGAACACCACGTGACCGGCGCCTATTCGGCGTCGTGGCGTCATGCGATGGGTTGAACGGTCATGCCCATCTCTCCCAATCGCGCGCTCTTTGCGGTCTTCGTGATGCTGATCGTGTTCTCGACGATCTGGCGGCGCAACCGGCTGCGCCGGGCGGTGCGAAATCTGCCGACGCGCATGCAGCGGCTTCTCGGGCCGGAACCGCAGTTCCAGCCGCCGCCCGATGATGCCCTGCCGGACGGTCTGCGCGCCTATGCGGCGCTGCACAGACGCACCCGCTGGGTGATCTATCTCTGCCGGGCTGCGGCGGCGTTCTTTGCCGCGCTGATCCTGTTCCTTGCACTGAAAGGCACTCCGTCATGACCGTGAAAGACATCTTCGACACGATGGATTACGGCCCTGCCACGGAAAGCGCCGCCGAAGCCCTGGGCTGGATCGCCAGGCATGCGGGTAAATTCGGCCATTTCATCGACGGGGCCTTTACAGCGCCGGGCAACGGGTTCGACAGCCGCAACCCGGCCACGGGCGAGGTTCTGGCCACGGTGACTCAGGGCACACAGGCGGACGTGGACCGCGCCGTCACCGCCGCGCGGAAGGCGCAGGGGAAATGGACCGCTCTGGGCGGGCCTGGGCGGGCGCGGTATCTCTATGCCATCGCCCGGCTCTTGCAGAAGCACAGCCGCTTGTTTGCGGTGCTGGAAACGCTGGACAACGGCAAGCCGATCCGGGAAAGCCGCGACATCGACATTCCACTGGCCCAGCGGCATTTCTACTATCACGCGGGCATGGCGCAGTTGATGGAAGACGAACTGCCGGATGCGGAACCGCTGGGGGTCTGCGGCCAGATCGTCCCGTGGAACTTTCCCCTGCTGATGCTGGCATGGAAGATCGCGCCCGCGCTGGCGATGGGCAACACGGTGGTGCTGAAACCGGCGGAATACACCTCGCTGACCGCCCTGCTGTTCGCGGATATCTGCGGTCAGGCCGGTTTGCCCAAAGGTGTAGTCAACATCGTGACCGGCGATGGCGCGGTGGGCGAGAGGATCGTGGCCGCGGATGTCGACAAGATCGCCTTTACCGGCTCGACCGCGGTCGGGCGCCGGATCCGCGCACAAACCGCCGGCAGCGGCAAGGCGCTGACGCTCGAACTCGGCGGCAAGAGCCCCTACATCGTCTTTGACGACGCCGACATCGACAGCGCCGTCGAAGGGTTGGTCGATGCGGTCTGGTTCAACCAGGGTCAGGTCTGCTGCGCCGGGTCGCGGCTGCTCGTGCAGGAAAGCATCGCCGAAGACTTCCTGGCCCGGTTGCGGGCGCGCATGGACAAGCTGCGCATCGGCGACCCGCTGGACAAATGCATCGACGTGGGGACGATCGTCGATCCCGCACAGTTGGACGCGATAACCCGCCTTGTCGATGCGAACAGCGACGGCGACATGCATGTCGCCGCCACCACGCTTCCCCAAGGGGGCTGTTTCTATCCGCCGACACTGATCTGGGGGCTGGGCACCGCGAACCCGCTGATGCAGGAAGAAATCTTTGGCCCGGTTCTGGTGGGATGCACGTTCCGCACGCCGGACGAAGCCGTCGCGCTGGCGAACAACACGCGCTACGGCCTGGCCGCGACCCTGTGGACCGAGAACATCAACCTGGCGCTGGATGTCGCGCCGAAACTTGCGGCGGGCGTCGTGTGGATCAACGCCACCAACCTGTTTGACGCCGCCGCCGGGTTCGGCGGCGTTCGGGAAAGCGGTTTCGGCCGCGAGGGCGGCTGGGTCGGGTTGCGCGCCTATACCCGCACCGCGATGAAGACACGGCCATTGAAGCGGATCGAACCGGTCTCGGGCGCGACCGCGGCAGCCAGCGGTCTGGACCGGACCGCCAAGATGTATGTGGGCGGCAAACAGGTGCGGCCCGACAGCGGCTATTCAAGACCGGTCTGCAACAGCAAAGGCATGTTGCTGGGGCATGTCGGCCAGGGCGGCCGCAAGGATGTGCGCAACGCCGTCGAAGCGGCGCGATCCGCTGCGGGCTGGGGCAGGAGCTCTGGCCATCTGCGGGCGCAGATCCTTTACTACATCGCCGAGAACCTGTCAGCGCGCGCATCGGAATTCGCCGCGCGGGTCGACAGCATGACCGGCGCGCGAAACGGCAAGCGCGAGGTTGACGCCAGCATCCAGCGTCTGTTTTCCGCCGCCGCCTGGGCCGACAAATACGACGGCCGGGTCAGCGGTGTTCCAATTCGCGGCGTCGCGCTGACCATGCAGGAACCGGTCGGCGTCATTGGCGCGCTTTGCCCGGATGAAGCACCTCTGCTCGGCCTCGTGTCGCTCATGGCGCCTGCCATCGCGATGGGAAACCGCTTGGTTCTGGCCGCGAGCGAACCCTTCCCGCTTGCGGCGACCGATTTCTATCAGGTTCTGGAAACCTCGGACCTGCCCGGCGGTGTCGTCAATATCCTGACCGGTGCCCATGCCGATCTGGCGCAGCCGCTCGCCGCGCATCTTGACGTGGATGCCGTCTGGAGCTTCTCGTCCAGCGACCTGTCCGCCGACATCGAAAGGGCCAGCGCCGGAAATCTCAAGCGCACCTGGGTCAACTACGGGCGGACCACCGATTGGTTCACCCTGCCGGTAAAATTCATTCTCGCCCACGCGACCGAATCCAAGACGATCTGGGTGCCCTATGGCGAATGAGAACCGTAGATCGATCCGAGCTTTCGATTTCAGCGGCAAGAAGGCGGCGGTGATCGGCGGCACCAGCGGGGGCGAACCCGTGCCCGGCCGCCGTCAGTTGGTGGAATCTCCCAGCCCTTCCGGCGCGCCGACGACCACGAAGCGCAAGCCTTCGGGGTCGAGCAGTTCCGCCGCGACGCGATTCACGTCCTCGACCGTCACCGCCCGCATCTTGTCGTTGCGGGTGGCGATGTAGTCCCTGGGCAGGCCTTCCATCTGCATGTCGGTCAGAATCCGCGCGATTGGCCCGTTGCCGTCAAAGCGCAGCGGATAGGCTCCGGTCAGGTAGGTCTTGGCGGCCTCCACCTCTTCGGCGGTGACGCCTTCGGACGCCGCCCTCGCCCATTCCGTGCGAATGACCTCGATCGCCTGCGCAATCCGGTCGTTCGCCGACGCCACGCTGCCAAGATAGACAGCCGCCAGATCGCGCGACGCCAGATAGGAATAGATGCCGTAGGTCAGCCCGCGCTTTTCGCGCACCTCGTCCATCAGCCGGCTTTCGAACGATCCCCCGCCCAGAACCTGATTCAGCACGTAAGCGGCAAAGAAATCCGGGTCGTCCCGGTCGATTCCGGTCTGACCGAAAATCGCAACCGACTGCGGCGTATCGAAATCGACCACGGTGGTGCCCCCGGTCAAAGTCACCTCCGCGGGTCCCGGCAGGGCACGCCCCTCGGCGGGCAGGCCTTCGAGCAGGCGGTCGACCAGAATGCCCGCGTCTTCGGGGGTGATGTCGCCCACCAGAGACACGTAGAGCCGGTCCTTCGCGAAAACGTCGGCATGGGCCTGCACAATATCCTCGCGGGTCAGTGCGGACACGGTGTCCACCGTGCCCTCGCCATCCGAACCATAGGGATGATCTCCGAAAGCCAGTCTCGAAAAGGTCGTGCGCGCGATGCTGTCGGGGTCCTTGGCGTCCGATCGCAGGCTGGACAGGATTTGCGCACGGACCCGTTCGATCGCATCCTGATCGAATCTTGGCGCATGAATCGTATCGCGCAGCAAGGCCAGCGCCGCATCCTTGTTTTCCGTCAGGAAGCGGGCCGAAATCGACACCGCGTCGTCGCTGGCGTCATAGCTGAAAGACGCCGCCAAGGATTCGAGCGCGCGGGCATGGGCGCGGGCGTCCAGATCGCCGGCGCCTTCCTCCAGAAGCGCCGTCATCAGGTAGACAGAGCCGCGCTTGCCGGGCGCGTCCAGCGATGTTCCGCCCCTGAACCGAAGGTCCATCGCCACGAATGGGATGGAATGATCTTCCACCAGCCAGAAATCGATTCCCGACGGGCTGGTCACTTCTTCGACCTGCACCGCCGCGGCGGCCGGCAACGCGAGGATCAGGGCAAGGATGAAACCGAAAATTCTGCTCATTGCGTCACCCTTTCATCCCGCATCAGCCACCCTGTCACCGACGCTTCGGGCCGCAACACCTCGCGGGCGACGGCGACGATCTCGTCGCCAGTCACGGCTTGCAGGACGTCCGGCCAGGCCTGTTCGTCTTCCACGGTGAGCCCCGTGGTCAGCGCCCGGCCATAGCGGTTCGCGATCGAATCCACATTGTCGCGCGCATAGATCTGCGCCGCGCGCATCTGCATCTTGATCCGGTCAAGCTGCTCCGGATCGACCCCGTCGCGAATGAAATCGGCCAATGCCTGGTCCATTGCCTGTTCCGCGTCCTCGAGCGTGACGCCGTCCTTGGGCACCACGATCAGGTCGAACGTCGTATCGTCAAGCGAAGTGCCGCTGTAGAAAGCCGCCGAATAGACCGCGATATCGCTGTCGAACTGCAAGCGCTCGGTCAGATAGGATGTGGTGCCGCCGCCAAGTATCTCGGCCAGAAGCACCAGCGCCGCGGCCTTCTCCTGCGCACCGCTGTCCCGTTCCGGGGCAAGGTAGGACCGGCTGACATAGGGTTGCGCCACACGCGTATCCTTGAAGGTGATCCGGCGGGCCGCCGTCTGGGGCGGTTCCTGGGTGCGGATACGTTCCGGCAGATCCGGATTCGCCGGAATGACGCCATAGTATTGCTCGGCCAGACGCCGGACTTCGGCAGGATCGACGTCACCGGATACGATCAGTATGGCGTTGTTGGGCGCGTAATAGGTGCGGTAAAAAGCCAGCGCATCTTCTAGCCCCAGCTCTTCCATCTCGTGTTTCCAGCCGATGATCGGCACCCCGTAGCGGTGATTGAAATACTGCACCGCGCCCATCTGTTCGCTGAACAGCGACCTCGGGTTGTTTTCAACCCGCATGTTGCGTTCTTCCAGGATCACATCCCGTTCGGTGGCGATATTGTCTTCGGTCAGCCGGATATTCACCATCCGGTCGGATTCCATCTGCATCATCAGTTCCAGCCGATCCGCCGCCACCCTCTGGAAATAAGCGGTGTAGTCATAGCTAGTAAAGGCATTGTCCTGCCCGCCATTGGCCGCGACCGTGGCGGAAAATTCGCCCGCCTCCATCTTGTCGGTGGCCTTGAAAAGAAGATGTTCGAGAAAATGCGCGACACCGGACGAGCCCTTGGGTTCATCCGCCGAGCCCGCCTTGTACCAGACCATGTGCTGAAGCACGGGGGCACGATGATCTTCGACGACGACGACCTGCATGCCGTTGTCCAGTTCGAAACTGGTCACGGCGTCGTTGATGCCCTCCGCGGACAATGTCGAGGCGGCCAGAACGAGGCCGGCGATACAGGAAAGAAGTCGGTTCATCAGGCATCCTCTGGAAGATTGCAGGAGCAAGCTACGGGGAAAGAGCCCGTTTTCAACTGGCGATGCCGGAAATGTGAGCGACTTCCGTCACTGCGCCGGGGGCGCTGTCGGCGTGCCGAACCCGGAACTGCGGAAAGCCGCGTTGACATCGGAGGCATCCATGGTCTGCCGACGGTAGACCTGGCTGTACCGATCCACCGGGAACAGTTTAATCGCCGTCATGCGGCCCTGTTTCCTGCGGAATTCCGCATCCTCTTCGGCCAGCACCGTCCGGGTGTTGGACGGAACGCCGTAGCGGCTGGCCGAACCCACCAGCGCGCCGTCGGACGACGGAACGCCCCCGCCTGGATTCAGCGCCGTTTCACGCCCGCCCAGTGCCACAACCGCGTCGGCCTGCGGATTCAGATCCACAAGATTCGTACCGCCCGGAGTCGGCGCCGGAAGAACGTCATAGTCCTTGGGCGCGGTCAGCGGCTTCACCGGTTCCACCAGGAATTCATCCGGACCCCTGGAATTGCTCCGCATGTCGTGGAGAGGCTTGCGCGCACAGCCCGCGAGCGCAATGCTCACCCCCAATATTGCCAAACCCAGCGGTATCCGCACGGATCATTCTCCTGCCTGTTTATCGGCTTCTATCGCATTCGGCGGCCGAGGTCACGATGCGTTTTTCGCCTTGCTGCGCGGTTCGAAGATCACCATCCCGATGGCTCCGGCGAAAATGAACACATCCGCCAGGTTGAAGACGAAAGGATTGTTGATCGTGCAGCAGGACATGTTCAGGAAATCCAGAACATAGCCATAGACCAGCCGGTCGACGACATTTCCGACCGCGCCGCCGATCAGCAGTCCGGCACTGACCTGCATGGGCACGGATCCCGGATGCTTGCGATGCACCCAGGCCCAGACCGCGCCGGCCACTATCAGCGAAAACCCGATCAGGATCCAGCGGGTCAGGTCGGAATTCCCGTCGAACAGGCCGAAATTGATGCCCCGGTTCTCGCCATAGCGAAAATTCAGAACCGGGGGCAACACATCGATCGCCAGCCTGCGGGACAGCTGCAGGCCGTGAACCACTGCATATTTGCTCGCCTGGTCGATCAGGAAAGCCAGCAGGATCGCCCAGATCAGAACGCGCTGCGTCACGCCCTGCCCCTAGTGCCGGAAATGACGCATGCCGGTGAACACCATCGCCAGCCCCGCATCGTCGGCGGCGGCGATCACTTCGTCGTCACGCATGGATCCACCCGGCTGGATCAGGGCCGTCGCGCCGGCTTCGGCTGCGGTGATCAGACCGTCGGCAAAGGGAAAGAACGCATCCGACGCCACCACGGACCCTTGGGTCAGCGGCGCGGGAAGTCCCAGCGCCTCTGCCATGTCGGCAGCCTTGCGGGCGGCGATCCGGGTGCTGTCGACCCGGCTCATCTGCCCCGCGCCGACTCCGACCGTGGCCCCGTCCTTGACATAGATGATGGCGTTGGACTTCACGTGCTTGGCGACGGTCCAGGCGAACATCAGGTCCGCCAGTTCCGCCTCGGTCGGGGCGCGTTTGGTCACGACCCTGAGATCGGCGGGCGACACGAAGCCGGTGTCCTTGTCCTGCACCAGCAAGCCGCCGGACACCTGGCGCACGGTCAGCGCCGCCGCACGCGGATCGGCGAGCGCCCCGGTCGTCAACAGGCGCAGGTTCTTCTTTCCGGCGAAAACCGACCGCGCCGCATCGTCCGCACCGGGGGCAATGACGACCTCGGTGAAGATCGAAGTTATCTCTTCCGCCGTCTCGCCATCCAGCGGCTGGTTCAGGGCGATGATGCCGCCGAAGGCACTGGTCCGGTCGCAGTCGAAAGCGCGGCGATAGGCGTCTTTCAGGGTCGCGGCCCTGGCCACCCCGCAGGGATTCGCGTGCTTGATGATGGCGCAGGCCGGCCCGTCCTCGGGCGCGAATTCGCTGACCAGTTCAAAGGCCGCATCGGTATCGTTGATGTTGTTGTAGCTCAGTTCCTTGCCCTGATGCTGCCGCGCGGTCGCGACGCCGGGACGATCGGAACCATCGGTGTAGAAGGCCGCCTTCTGATGCGGGTTCTCGCCATAGCGCAGCGACTGCGCGAGCGTGCCGGCAAAGGCGCGGCGGCGCGGCGTCGGAACCTCGATCGCCCCGGCCATCCAGGTGCTGACGGCCGCATCGTAGGATGCCGTGCGGGCATAGGCGATCTGCGCCAGCCTGCGCCGGAACTTCGGGCAGGTCGCGCCCGCGTGCTGATCCATGTCGCCGAGCAGTTTCCCGTAATCTTCGGTATCGACGACGACGGTCACGAAGGCATGGTTCTTGGCCGCGGCGCGGATCATCGCCGGACCGCCGATATCGATGTTCTCGATGCAGGTGCCGTAATCCGCCCCTGCGGCCACCGTCGCCTCGAACGGGTAGAGATTGACCACCAGCAGGTCGATCGCGCCGATTCGATGCTGTTCCATCGCCGCCAGATGGGCGGGATCGTCGCGCAACGCCAGCAAACCGCCATGCACCATCGGGTGCAGCGTCTTGACCCGGCCATCCATCATCTCGGGAAATCCGGTGACTTCGGCGACATCCGTCACCTCCAGCCCGGCATCGCGCAGGGTGGATGCGGTGCCGCCGGTGCTGAGCAGTTCGACACCACGTTCCGCGAGAGCCTTGCCCAGATCGACGAGGCCGGTCTTGTCCGAGACGGAAAGCAGGGCGCGGCGGATGGGGTGGAGGTCGGACATGTCGTTTTCCTAGCTGTTGCGACTGTTGCGGGCCACATAGTCCAATATCGGCCGGGATTGAACAGCCTGTTTTGTCGCGCTGGCCCCGGCGCGGCTCGTATGGCGCTCAGCGGTCGAAAACCGGATCGTCGCGCGCCAGATCCCGGATCGCGATTTCCGTTTCATGCGCCTTGGCCAGCGACCACCGGATGCGGGTCGCGTAGTCTGACGCCCGTCCCGACAGCACGATCTGCAGGGTCGTGCGCGGTTTCATCCGTCCGCTTTCCAGATACACGCTCGGGTCCAAGGACAACCGAAACGGCCCGTCATGCCGGAACACCCAGACCTCGCCGCTTTTCAACGTCATCGAAACCGCCGCCCCGGCCAGATCGAGCGCCGCATCCACGTCCGGATGCAGGTGGAGTCGGATATCGAAGCCGATCCCGGCGAGCCTTGCGCGATCCATCGCCTGATCAAAGCGCCGCTTGTCGCTCGGCTCGATCGCCAGCAGCATGTCTTCACCCGTCAGCCCGCGGCCATCGTGGGTCAGGCCGAGCTTGCGGACGTGGGTCAGGCCGAAAACGTCGCGATAGCCGTCCTGGCCACCCTCGAAACGCATGCCCTCCTCCGATTCGGACAGTTCGACCGGAACCCTGGCCGGGCCGTCCACCAGCGCCTCATGTCCCGACCCGCGCTCCGGGTCGGCAAGGCGGGCGCTGGAATATCCGCCCAGGCACAGGGTGGAATGGGAAGGCGTCGAGCGACCGGCCCGGCGCCATTCCTTGCCGAATGTCGCCCCGGAGCCGCAGTTCACCACCACGGGACGCCGGCCCGAGGTCAGTTCGAAGGCCAGGGTCGATGCGTGGGCATTGTAGGACGCCGTCCGGGTCGGCGGCGGGGCCGCATCGACGATGACGGTGGTCCGTCCGCCGGACAGGCGGGCGAATCCCATCGCAAGCCCGCCGGAAGGCGCCGGTTTCACATGGCTGGCCGCCAGGGCGTGTTCCAGCCGCCCCTCCATCCCGCGCGAACCACCGTGAAAGCGCGCCAATCCGCCGTCGGAATGACGCAGGGTGCGCAAGGTCGGCGCAATCCGCTCGATCGCCGCGGAATGGGCGGGGGTAATCCCGCGCCCCGCTTCGTGCAATGCCGCGGCGGCCCAGGTCAGCAGGTTGAACACTTCCAGCAGTTCCTCGGGGTTGCGCGTCGGAACCCCGCCCTGATCGTCGATCTGCGTCCGGCAGTCCCGTGCCAGCGCGCGCACCGCCGGATCCGTCATCGCATCGTCCCCTTCCAGCGCGAGGCTCGTGTAGATGAAGCCGGTCAGGGCCTCGAACCGGCGCAGGCCGGGCGGCGCGCCGTGCCAGCGCCTGGACAGGAACCATCTTTGCCGCCCCAGGGACCGGAAGAAGGCATCGCTGGCGGTGCCGTTCTGGCCCCTGAGCAGAAAGATCGCGTGATTGACCCACCGGATCATCCGGCGGCCTGTCAGGTCCGGCGTCCATCCCGGGCCGCGTCCTGCGCCATGCAGATCGATCCAGCGCCACAGCCATTTCTGGGCCAGCGTCCGCGCTTCGGGCGTGCCGACCGCCGCCAGATCATCGAGCCAGGCAAAGCCGTGACGTTCCGCGTCGAACGCCGGGTCCGGTGCGACGGGGGCCCACAGGTCGCCATCGTCCGACCGGACCAGATACCCGGCGAACAGATAGTTGCCCGCGATCAGTTGCCGGCCCCTCGCGAGGCTGCCGATCGTCCGCGGCTCGGGTTGGGACAGGAAACCGGCGACGCCCGACCGGCGGCTGGCGAGGCGGGCGTAGAGCCGGTCGAGAAACCGTGTGCGCCGTGACGCGAATATGTCAGGAATCGACATGCCCCCTGCCTCTACGCTCTCAGGCGTTTGGGCGATGTATAGCCTGCGGAAGCGGTCAAGTCACCGGAGAATGGCGGATCAGCCCGACTTGCGCAGACAGGCCATGTAAAATCCGTCCATGCCGCCCAGATCCGGCCAGAAATCGGGCCGCAGGCGCAAACCGCCTTCGGATGTCGCCCAGGACGCATCGACTCCCGGCAGGTCCAGAGCGGCGCGATCGACCGACATGTCGGGATGGGCGGCCAGCGCCTCTTCGACCTGAACCTCGCCTTCGTCCGGCAACAGCGAGCAGGTGCAATACACCATGTGGCCTCCGGGACGCAGGAGGCTCCAGGCATGGGCCAGCATTTGCGACTGCAATGCGATCAGCGCGTCGAAGTCCCCGCCATCCTTGGCATGTGGCAGATCCGGGTGGCGGCGGATCGTTCCCGTCGCGGAACAGGGCGCATCCAGCAGAATCGCGTCGTAGACGCCTGCCTGCTCCAGTGCATCCCCGATGCGCAGATCGGCCGTCAGCCCGGTGCGCGACAGGTTTTCCCGCAGCCGCCTCATGCGCTGTTCGGAATTGTCCACGGCGACCACCTCCGCCCCGGCAGCCGCAAGCTGCAAGGTCTTTCCGCCCGGCGCGGCACAGAGATCGAGCACCCGCATCCCCGGCGCCGCGCCCAGGATACGCGCCGGCAGCGCCGCCGCGGCATCCTGCACCCACCACTGCCCTTCTGCGAATCCGGGCAGGGCCGACACCTGTCCGGGCGCGGTCAGCCGGATCGATCCCGTGGGCAGCGTCACACCGCCCAGGACATCGGAACCCGCCCCCGGTTTCAGGGTGATATCAAGCGGCGCACCGGCAAAATGCGCGATCTCCATCGCTGCGACGGCCTCTGCCCCCCAGGCCTGCACCAGCGGCGCCCGCAACCATTTCGGCAAGCGCGGGACGCGCATCGCCGACCAGGCGGCGGGTCCGTCCGCCGCCACCTTGCGCAGAACCGCGTTGACCATGCCTTTCAACTGATTGTGACGCCTGTGCGATCCCACGATCTGGACCAGATCGTTCACGACTCCATGCGCGGCGCCCCCATGGCAGAGTTCGACCGTGCCCAGACGCAGGGCATTGCGGACGGACAAGGGCGGTGGCTTGCGCAGGTATTTACCCAGCAGCCTGTCGGCCCGTTCCAGACCGCGCAGCGTATCCGATGCCAGCCGCTGGGCCCGCGCCCGGTCTTCCGGTGCGAGATGGTCCAGCGCCCCGGCCGAAAGGCATTCCGCCATCAACCGGCCTTCTCCCAGAATCTGGTCCAGCAAATAAACCGCACTGCGCCGCGCGCCCTGACCCGAATTCGCCATTCTCAAAACCCCAACGACTGCGCCGCCGTGTCCCTTGCCAGACCGCGACGGGGGCGTATATCACGCATCAGGCGAAAGGAAACCCGAGATGACCGACAGACCCGAACGCGACCTGCCACCCGCAGCAATCCGCGCGCTGGCGGAAGCCGCCGAGCGGCGCAAGGCAGCAGAAGCAGCCGAGCCGTTGCCCAAGGAACTGGGCGGCCGGGACGGCCCCGAGCCGGTGCGCTACGGCGACTGGGAAAAAAAGGGGCTTGCGATCGACTTCTGAACGCCGCGCCGAAACCGGCGCGCGTCAGAACTGGCCTGACGCCGTTACGTCAGAAATTGCTGCCCCTCGTGGTGGTGGTGGTGGATGTGTTGTTCGAGTCGTCGTCGCCGATCAAAATGATGACCACCACCGCCGCTGCAATCCCCGCAGCGACCTCGGGGGTCAGGCCCGCTCCGGCCAGTTCAGCCGGAAGCCGCGATTCCTGGGAACAGGTCACTCGGATCGAACCGTTCGCCAAGGTTTCCGCCCCGACAACGCGGCCCGTTCCACAGGCCAGCCGCACCCTCGCCTCGGATACGCCCGGATCCAGAGCCTGGGCGAACCCTTGGGTTGCGGGCGCCGCCACCAGGCAAGCCATCATCAAAGAAGAGAAAATTTTGCCCATAGCCTCACAATCGAATCCTGTTAGAATGACTATCAGACTATCGAGAACACTTGGCCTAGGCAACGCAGCAAGTGAAATCGTTTGGCAATTTTCACCCAAAGGAGAATTTAGATGAAGATCAATTCGCACAGTTTCAGCACCGCACTGGCGATTGCCGCGACTGCGCTGGCAGGCTCACCGGCTGTGGCGCAGGGTGTCGGCCCCGGCGTCCTTTACACCGTCATTCTGCCTGCGGGAGAGTTCGGATCGCAGAATTATACCGATGTCCTGACCGGAAACATCGCGGCCGCACAAAAATTCTGCGCCGAGCTGGGGAACGATTCCTATACGGTGGACTGTCTGTCCGAACGGCTCGAAAAGATCGCCGACGACATCCCGCGGGACAGCGACTATGCCGAGGTCAAGACCATCCTGAAGAACACGTCGGATCAGCTGGCCGACCTGGCGCGTGCAAATCGCGATCCGGCGCAGACGCGCGGCCGCGCCACCAGAGCGGGCGAGAACCCGGTCACGACAACGCGCCCTCTCACGCCTGTCCGGCCCGAAGCGGTTCCGCAGGTCAACGCTCAGGCGCAGGCGATCCTGGACAATACCCAGACCCTGCTGCTTCGGAGCGCCGAAGGTTCGGAAAGCAAGGCGCTTCAATACAGCCGGATCGCGGACGCACTTGGATCGAGCAAGGTTCTGCTGCGATCCGCCTGAACACGGGGTCGGCGGCGCGGCAGCGCCTCCGGCCTTGTCCGCGCCCCGGTCGGCGTTTCAGTTCGTCGTCAGGCGGCAATCGGCGGAATCGCCCCTGCCGCGGTCCGACGTGAACCGGATTCGCGCGCCGTTCAACGCGACCTCCTGGCAATTATAGCCAATTTCGCTGCCCCCCCAGAACAGGTCGCGGCGGCGGCAAGGGTCTTCATGGACATCGCCGGGTTCCCGGCTTCATGCAGGGCCGATACGCCCGATCATCCGGATTGAATCACTCGCGGATCGCAGGGACGACAGGTATCGGCGGCGGACCGCCGACCCGCCCGCGGGGCGGTCAGAGTCCGAGAACATCCAGCATGTCATATTCCCCAGGCGGTTTCCCTTGCCCCCACAGCGCCGCCCGCAGCGCGCCGCGCGCGAAAACCGCGCGGTCCGTCGCCACATGGCGCAGGACGATCCGTTCTCCGGGAGCGGCGAACAGAACGTCGTGTTCGCCGACGATATCGCCAGCCCGCAGCGCGGCAAAACCGATGTGACCGCGCTGGCGCGCACCGGTAATCCCGTCCCGTCCTCGGTCCGCGACCTCTTCCAGACGCACGCCGCGGCCTTCCGCTGCCGCCTCGCCCAGCATCAGGGCAGTGCCGGATGGCGCGTCGACCTTGTGGCGGTGGTGCGATTCGACGATCTCGATGTCGAACTCGTCATCCAGCGCCGCGGCCACCCGTTTCGTCAGTTGCGTCAAGAGATTGACGCCAAGGCTCATGTTGCCCGCCCGCACGATGACCGCATGCCGCGCGGCCGGTTTCAGGGCCGCGATCTGCGCCTCGCTCATGCCCGTGGTGCCGATCACATGCACCGCGCGGGCCTGAGCCGCGAGGGTGGCGAATTCCAGCGTCGCTTCGGGCGCGGTAAAGTCGATTATCGCCTGGGCCGTTGCAAAGGCTTCGAGCGGTTCGTCGGTCACGGTGACTCCCAGCGCTTTCCCGCCCATCGCCGTCCCGACATCCTGCCCGATCCAGGCATGCCCCTTGCGCTCGACCGCACCGACGAGTTGCGCCTGATCGCTGTCCAGGATGGAGCGGATCAGCATCTGCCCCATGCGGCCCGATGCTCCGGTCACTGCGATTCCCGGTGTATGTGTCATTGTGCGCCCCTCTCCTGCGATGTTGCGTTGGTTAGCGGTTCGCGTCCCGCTTGGCAAAGCCTGCCGATGCGCATAGATCATTTCCATGGGAAAGAACAAATTTCATGACGGCCCCGGCCCCTCGCAACGCCAGCTTCGCGTCGGAGAACTGATTCGACGGTCCCTGTCCGAGGTTCTGGCGCGCGGCGATGTGCACGACCCGGACCTGAACCGCCTGTCGATCACCGTGGGCGAGGTCCGCACCTCGCCGGATCTGCGCGTGGCCACGGCCTATGTGCTGCCGCTTGGCGGGCAGGGGCGCGAAGACGTGCTGAAACTTCTGGCCCGGAACAAGGGCGAGTTGCGGCGGATCATATCCAGGAAACTGGCGCTGAAATTCGCGCCGGACCTGCGGTTCCAGCTGGACGAAACCTTTGACCGGATGGACGACACCCGGCGCATGTTGCAGCAGGATGCGGTGCGCCGCGATCTGGAAGAATGATCCGCGCGCCCCTGACGCTGATCCTGGCGGCGCTGGCCTTGCCGGCATTGGCGCAGGACTGCCGCGACCTGACCTACGAGGGCAATCCCTACACGCTGTGCGAGGTGGACACGGCGCAGGCCGATCTGCGTCTTTTTCTTGCCGATGACACGGGTACTCCGTTCGGTCAGTTTTCCGCCGTCGATCGGGCGCTCGCCGAACAGGGAAAGACGCTGGGGTTCGCAATGAACGCGGGCATGTATCACAGCGACCGGTCGCCGGTAGGATATTACGTGGAAAACGGCATCGAAATCATGGGGGTGGTTCCGGGCGCCGGGCCGGGAAATTTCGGATTGGTGCCCAACGGCGTGTTCTGCATACGCGAAGACCGGGCCGACGTCATCGAAACGACCGCGTTCCTGTCGCGCGGGACGGACTGTTCCTACGCGACCCAGTCGGGTCCGATGCTGGTGATCGACGGCGCCCTGCACCCCCGGTTCCTGGTCGACAGCACCTCCCGCTATGTCCGCAACGGCGTCGGCACGACCGCCGACGGCAGCCGCGCATTCTTCGTCATGTCGTCAAGCCGGGTGACGTTTCACGAGTTCGGCAGGTTGTTCCGGGATGCTCTCGACCTGCCCAACGCGCTCTATTTCGATGGCAACGTGTCCCGGTTGCATGCGCCGCAGATCGGCCGCAGCGATGCCGGATTCGCAATGGGACCCATCGTGGGCACGGTTGTCGACCTCGGGGCATCGACCCACCCGTCAAATTGACAGGCCGAGCTGCTTGCGCTAGTGCGCCGGCTTCCAGGATTTCGAGGGACCCCATGGGACGCAAACGCAAGGGACGCGACATTTCCGGCTGGCTGATCATCGACAAACCCGCCGGCCCGACATCGACGGCCGTCGTGAACAAGGTGCGATGGGCGATGAACGCGCAGAAGGCAGGGCATGCAGGCACGCTGGACCCGGAAGCGACCGGCGTGCTGGCGATCGCCCTCGGCGAAGCCACGAAGACGGTGCCCTACATCACCGACGCGCTCAAATCCTATGCCTTCACCATCCGCCTGGGTCAGGCTACCAACACCGACGATGCCGAGGGCGAAGTGATCGCGGAAAGCGACAAGCGCCCCGACGACGAAGCGATCAAGGCGGCGCTCGGCCGGTTCATCGGGGAGATCCAGCAGGTTCCGCCGCAGTTCTCGGCGGTCAAGATAGACGGCGAACGCGCCTATAAGCGCGCCCGAAGCGGCGAGGAAATGGACCTTGCCGCGCGACCGCTGTGGGTCGAGGAACTCGTGCTGACGGACCGCCCCGACGCGGATCACGCGACGCTCGAAATGACCTGCGGCAAAGGCGGGTATGTGCGCAGCATTGCCCGCGATCTGGGCGCGGCGCTCGGGTGCCACGCCCATGTCACGGCGCTGCGCCGCCTCTGGTCCGGCCCCTTTGACGCCAGCGACGGGCTGAGCCTCGCGCAGGTCGAAGAGATGGCGCGGACCGACCGGCTCGACCCGTATCTCCTGCCGCTTGAACGGGGCCTCGCCGACTTGCCCGAAGTCCGCTGCACGCCCGAAGGCGCCGCCCGCCTGCGCAACGGAAATCCCGGCATGGTCCTGGCATCGGATATCGAGTACGGAGAGGAGTGCTGGGCATCCGAGGACGGCAAGGCGGTCGCGGTCGGCATCTACAAGGCGGGCGAACTGCATCCCAGCCGCGTGTTCAACGCCTGACCGGCGATGATCGTCCGGAGCCATACCAAGGGCGATGCGCCGTCGACCGCCGTCTATTCGGATTGCGAACGATACCGCTACAGCCTGACCCGCACCTGGGATCCGGCGGGACGACGGGCGCTGTTCGTGATGCTCAACCCGTCGACGGCCACGGAGGTGCAGAACGACCCCACCGTGGAACGGTGCGAACGCCGCGCGCGCACACTTGGTTTCGGCGCGTTCCGGGTCGCGAACATCTTCGCCTGGCGGGACACCGATCCGCGGGCGATGCGGGCCGCCCCCGAACCGGTCGGTCCCGGCAACGACGCGGCGATCATCGAAGGGGTGGCCTGGGCGGACCAGGTGATCGCAGCCTGGGGCACGCATGGGGAACATCTTGGCCGCGGCGCCGCCGTGGCAACGCTGCTGCGCGGCAGTGGCGGCCCGCTCTTTCACCTGGGCCTGAGCAAGGCCGGCCACCCGAAACACCCGCTTTACATCGCCTATTCCCAGCAGCCGACGCCCTGGATCGAGTAACCCGTTCTTTACCGGCACAGGATATTGCTTTTCATCGGTGCCCTGTTCTTGTGCGCCGGTTCTGGCCGTTTGGTTTCTGTGCGTGGAGCGTGAAGATGTTTCTGTTTGCTGGGTTGTTGGGGCTTCTGGCTGTCGGCGGCGTCGCGCTGGCCGTCGATTTTTCCGGATCGTCTGCCGAGGACGACATGGCCGAAGATACCGGCGACGAACTGCCCCTGGACGCCGAACAGGATATGACCAACCTGATCGACCTTTCCGATAGCCCCGACGACCTGATCCTGTCCGGCTCCGACCAGACCGACCGGATCAGCGCGGGCGCGGGGGCCGATCAGATCAACGGCTATGACGACGCCGATACCATTCACGGGGGCGACGGCAACGACGATCTGCATGGTGGCGATGGCGATGACCTTCTGTTCGGGCAGGACGGGAACGACACGATGCACGGTGAAGACGGTTCCGATCGCCTGGATGGCGGCAACGGGGACGATCAGCTGTTCGGCCACAACGACGACGACTTTCTGCTCGGTGGCGCGGGCGATGACGAATTGCAGGGCGGCGCGGGCGACGACGCGCTTGACGGCGGCGATGGCGACGACGCGCTTCACGGTGGGTTGGGCGACGATTACCTGACCGGCGGGGCGGGACAGGACACCTTGTTCGGCGGATCGGGAAATGACGTTCTGTCGGGGCTCGACCCATCCGACTCCGGTGACGCGCTTCCCGGCTCCGGCAAGGACTTCCTGAATGGCGGCGACGGGGACGACGTTCTGTTCGCCGACGGCGGCGATATCCTGACGACCGGCGACGGCGCGGACACGGTGGTGCTTGGCGACTGGATCGAAGACGGGAATGGCGCGGAGCTGATGGATTTCGACCGGGACGAAGACAAGCTGGTGTTGGTTTGCGACCTGGCCGAAAACCCGGACCCGGAGATCGAAATCCAGGCCGATGAAGACGATCCGACACTCAGCCGCATCCTGTTCGATGGCGCCGAAATCGCCCTGGTGCGGGGATCGGCGGGGCTGACTTCGGATGATATCGTGGTGATGGATCGGTCGGCTTCGACGGTGCTCGGCCTCCCGGCGGCGTAGGATCGCGCCGAATCCCTTTGCCATTCTCATGAAAAGCGCCTATACGCGCCCGTCGATGATGGATTCCCGCCTTCGCCGGGGCTGTCAGAGGCGCTCTCCACGGGCCTGTGCTGGACGACATCCCGGCCTGCGCCATTCATTTCAACCTCGCAAAGGAGTCCCCGATGTCGATCACTGCCGAAGAAAAAACACGCATCATGAAAGAGTTCGCGACCAAGGAAGGCGACACCGGTTCGCCCGAAGTCCAGGTTGCGATCCTCTCGTCGCGCATCGCCACCCTGACCGAGCACTTCAAGACTCACAAGAAAGACAACCACGGTCGCCGCGGTCTTCTGAAGATGGTCGCTCATCGCCGCAAGCTGCTGGACTATGTCAAGGGCAAGGACGAAGCACGCTATCAGGACCTGATCGGACGCCTCGGCCTGCGCCGCTGATCGGAAGTTCCCTTCCGTTTGGCAAAACGCACCACCGGCGTTCTGTCCGTTTTGCACCCCCGCCTGTCCAACAGGCGGGGGTATTGTCTTTGAAAGACGCTCAACGGTGCCCCGCCGGGCCGGCGCGGATCGGAACCGCAAGCTCTCTTCGCACGGATTCTGCACGACGTTCCTGGCGAGGATCACGCCGCGGCCGGCTCGGAGTCGGAGATCGTGCACGGCGAAGGTTCCGGATAACTCGAAAGCCACAACCATCTGCGCCAGTTCGCCGCCACTGCCCAAGGCGGCGATGAGGTCGATCACCTCGGAGCTGACAAGTCCGAAGTGCGAGCCGATCATATCGTCGATGAAGGCCAGCGACTTCCCGTGCAGCAGGCCGGCCTTCAGGGCCTCGGGTTCCGGACCCGCGTTGTCGGAACGGTTCTCATCAGCCACGTCGGGATATCCGACCGGGAAAGCTTCGTCATCAAAAGCGTTGGGAACCCGGTTCAGCGCGATGATCTGCTCGAAACCTTTTCCGGAGTCGGACAGGATGGTGCCGTCGAGACGTCAATGAAAAAGAGCTTGCCGACGAAATACGGCACCGCTTCGGAGCCGCCCTCACCGGCAGCGCCTTCGCAAGACACGGCCTACCTGCTGCCGAGATCGTCATTCATCAGAGTTTCTACAGTCGGTTTCAGCAGTGTCATCCCCAGATCGAAGGCGGGACAGCAAGCTCTTTCTGTCGTGCCTTGCCTCGAATGCGTAACGGTCGGACTCCGGTATCCGACGTCCCTGGACGGTCCGGCATTGACCGAACCTGGCGCCGGCAGGCCAGCTTTTGGCCGGTCAACCGGCCGACGGATCGGATTTGTGACAACGGTCGGAGCGCCCGAACGTGCAACGCGGGCACCGGGCACCGATTCGCGGAGAGCCGGGAGCGGCTACGGAATTATCTGACTTTGATATATATCAAATCCAGGCTTCGGGTTTCAACCTACGGTTCTCTAAGCGAACAGAAGTAGACCCAACATGCGCATCAATGACTCAATGGCCGGCAAGCCACAAAATCTGCTCGATCATCTGTCCGCACCGGTCAGAACCTGCCTGTTGTCCAAGGCCCGCCTGCGGAAGTATTGCCGTGGCGCGACGATCTGCCTGCAGGGCGACAGGACCACTACGCTCAAGGTGGTCCAGAGCGGATGGGTCAAACTTTTTCGCGTGCAGGCCAACGGCGACGAGGCCGTTCTCGCGACCCTTTCGGACGGTCAGAGCTTCGAAGAAATCGAGGCTTTGAACGGCGGTGAAAGCCCGTCTTCCGTCGAGGCGCTCAGCGACTGCATCGTCCTGCATATCGACCTGTCCGCGATCTGCGATTGCGAAAACGCCTATCGCGAGATCAGCGCCGCGGTCCTGGCCGCGGCATCGGGTCACCTGAACGCCATGCGCAGCGACATCGAGCAATTGAAGGTCAAGTCGGGCGCGCAGCGTCTGGTCGACTTCATCGTCGAACTGAGCCAGCTTCACGGCGATCAGAACGAGCTGGAATTGCCCTACGGCAAGGTCGTTCTGGCGGGAAAACTGGGCATGAGGCCGGAAAGCCTGTCGCGCGCCTTCAGCCGCCTGAAGTCGCTGGGCATCCAAAGCTGCAACCGCCGGATCATCGTGACGGACATGGACGCCCTGAAGCTGCACCTGATCGAGGACGGACAAGGCACCGGTCTCGCAGCCTGACGCCGGGTCCGGCCCGGGCGCTGCCCGATGCGACCGGCCGAAGTGGGTGCGGCGGCCCTTTCCTTCCGCCCGAAACTCCTGTATGCGCGCACAATCTGAGACGTGACGCCTTTGACCCCGGGCGCATGAAAAGGATTGGGGTCGGCGGCAATGGGGCCGCCACGCAAACGCGGGACCCGCAGGGGCGGGAGTGCCCGCATACAGGAAACGATAGATGTTCAACGTAACGACGAAGTCGATGCAGTGGGGCGAGGAAACGCTCACACTGGAAACGGGCAAGGTTGCCCGCCAGGCCGATGGCAGTGTCATCGCCACCCTGGGCGAAACCAGCGTCATGGCCAACGTGACCTACGCCCGCAAGCAGAAACCGGGGCAGGATTTCTTTCCGCTGACGGTCCACTACAACGAGAAATATTATGCCGCGGGCAAGATTCCCGGCGGTTTCTTCAAGCGCGAGGCGCGCCCGACCGAAAAGGAAACCCTGACCAGCCGCCTGATTGACCGCCCGATCCGCCCGCTGTTCGTGCCCGGCTTCAAGAACGAAGTCCTGGTCATGTGCACCGTGCTGAGCCACGATCTGGTCAACGATCCGGACATGGTGGCGATGATCGCCGCCAGTGCGGCGCTGACGCTGTCCGGCGCTCCCTTCATGGGACCGATCGCCGGCTGCCGTGTCGGGTTCGAAGACGGCGAATACGTGCTGAACCCGACCGTGGACGACATGCAGGACCTGCGCCTGAATCCCGAGCAGCGGCTCGACCTGGTCGTCGCGGGCACCAAGGATGCGGTCATGATGGTCGAATCCGAAGCCTATGAACTGTCCGAAGCGGAAATGCTGGGCGCGGTGAAATTCGCCCACGAACAGATCCAGCCGGTGATCGACCTGATCATCGCGCTGGCGGAAGACGCCGCGAAAGAGCCGTTCGACTTCCAGCCCGAAGACTATTCGGAACTCTACGACGCCGTGAAAGCCGCGGGCGAGACCGAAATGCGGGCCGCCTTCGCGATCGTCGACAAGCAGGAGCGCACCGCCGCTGTTGCCGCCGCACGCGAAACCATTCTCGGCAAGCTGAGCGAAGAGCAGCAAGAGGACATCAACCTCGGCTCCGCGCTCAAGAAGCTCGAAGCGGGCATTTTGCGCGGCGACGTGGTCAAGACCGGCAAGCGGATCGACGGGCGCAAGACCGATGAAATCCGCGACATCACTGCGGAAACCGGCCTGCTGCCGCGCACCCATGGCTCGGCCCTGTTCACCCGTGGCGAAACCCAGGGCCTGGTCGTGACCACGCTGGGAACCGGCGATGACGAACAATTCATCGATGCGCTGCACGGCAACTTCAAATCGAACTTCCTGCTGCACTACAACTTCCCGCCCTATTCGGTCGGCGAAGTCGGGCGCGTCGGCCCTCCGGGCCGCCGCGAGATCGGCCACGGCAAGCTGGCATGGCGCGCCTTGCAGGCGGTTCTGCCGGCCGCGACCGATTTTCCCTACACGATCCGCGTGGTGTCCGAGATCACCGAATCCAACGGCTCGTCCTCGATGGCCTCGGTCTGCGGCGGCTCGCTGTCGATGATGGATGCGGGCGTTCCGCTCAAGGCGCCGGTGGCCGGCGTGGCGATGGGCCTGATCCTGGAAGACGACGGGTCCTACGCGATCCTGTCCGACATCCTGGGCGACGAAGACCACCTGGGCGACATGGACTTCAAGGTGGCGGGAACCGAGAACGGCATCACCTCCCTGCAGATGGACATCAAGGTCGCGGGCATCACCCCCGAGATCATGGAAAAGGCGCTGGAACAGGCCAAGGCCGGACGTCTGCACATCCTGGGCGAGATGAACAAGGCGCTGTCCGGCGCCGCGGAATTCTCGATCCATGCGCCCCGCATCGAGACGATGCAGGTGCCGACCGACAAGATCCGCGAAGTCATCGGATCGGGCGGCAAGGTGATCCGCGAGATCGTCGAAGTCAGCGGCGCCAAGGTCGACATCAATGACGACGGCATCATCAAGATCGCCAGCCCCAATGCCGACGCCATCCAGAAGGCCTATGACATGATCCACTCGATCGTGGCCGAGCCGGAAGAAGGCAAGGTCTATACCGGCAAGGTGGTCAAGATCGTCGATTTCGGGGCCTTCGTGAACTTCTTCGGCAAGCGCGACGGGCTGGTCCACGTGTCCCAGATCGAGAACCGTCGCCTGAATCATCCTTCGGATGTGCTGAAGGAAGGCCAGGAAGTGAAGGTCAAGCTCCTGGGCTTTGATGATCGCGGCAAGGTGCGCCTGTCGATGAAGGTCGTCGATCAGGAAACCGGCGAAGAGATCAAGAAGGAAGAAGCGGCGGAATGATCTGTTCGCTTTTCTGGCGAGACAAGGGGCTCCGGTGGCGACACCGGGGCCCTTTTTGCATGCCGCCTGGCAGACGACCCCATAGCGGACCACAAGCCGCGTGGCGGGACTGGATTTTCAGGCCAGCTATCGTGCGCGACGCCGAGGAACAGCACATTGTTGGAGGTTTCGTGAAGTATCTCCCGATCGCGGCGGGGGCCGCCACGGGTGCCGGGCGTACCGTGCCTCGGCCGGAGGTTTTCCAACCGACGCACCTATGCCGAACCCATCGCCGACGAATTCACTGCCGCCGGGCCGGAGTCCGGCAGACTGGCATTGGGTGGCATGACCGGCAAAGACGCCCACCTGGCCGCCTTCGCACCGCTCTCGACCTTCGCGGGTGTGTTGGCCAACAGGTTCGGGCTGCCGACCATACTGAGCCCGCCGAAGTTCCGCCCCCGCGCCGCCTGATCTCCGGCACACCGCTTCCCTGCGCCCGCTTTAGCCTGTAATCAGTTCCCATGCGTTCAATGATCATCCATTTGCCCGGCAGCACGAAACGGCGCGGCAATGTCTACAGGCTGCTGACCGACCTGCCCGATGCCGAGGTGGTGGAGGCCGTCGATGGACGCGACCCGGCGCAAATCGCCGGGGTTCGGCGCAGCGACGGCACCCGCTTTTCGCCGCACTACCCCTTCCCGCTTCGCCCGGCCGAGATCGGCGTGTTCCAGAGCCACCGCCGCTGCTGGCAGCGGATCCTCGACGAGGGCCATGATTTCGCCCTGGTCGCCGAGGACGACCTGCGTGTCGATCCCGACAGGCTGGCCCGTGCGCTCGCCCTGATCGCAGCCCATGCCACTCCCGAGATGTTCATCCGCCTGCCGGTCAAGGCACGCGAAACGCCGGCCCGGGTGCTCGCTTCTGATGGCCAGATGCGGCTGATCCTGCCCCGGATCATCGGGTTGCAATGCATTTGCCAGGTGGTTGGCAGCGGCGCCGCAGAACGCCTGCTCGGTGCCACGGAAACCATTGACCGCCCGGTCGATACCTTTCTTCAGATGCACTGGATCACCGGCCAGCCGGTTCACACGATCCTGCCCAACGGAAATGCCGAGATCGCCAACCAGATCGGCGGCTCGACCATCCAGACGAAGACGCGCGCCAGCGGGAAACTGGCGCGCGAAGTGAAACGTGCACTCTACCGCGCCCGGCTGCATCTGCACCCGCAACATCCCTGACAGGACAAAGGCGTGGCCAACGCCACGCCCTCTTCATCTTTGCGGAAATACTCCGGGGGAGTCCCGAAGGGACGGGGGCAGCGCCCCCATCCCGCTCAGGCCGGGTTCTTGGCGAAGCGCAGGTAGGGAAGCTTCTTGTCCAGAGTCCCGAACTTGTCTTCGGCGGCCTTGTCGTCAAGGGCAAGCGCGACGATCACATCCTGCCCCTGCTGCCAGTTCGCCGGTGTCGCCAGCGGCTGCTGGTAGGTGCGCTGCAAACCGTCGAGCGCCCGCAGGACCTCGGCAAAATTCCTCCCCACGCTCATCGGGTAGGTCATGGTCAGCTGCAACTTCTTGTCCGGGCTGATGATGAACACGGCACGCACCGTCGCGCTGTCCGCCGGGGTGCGGCCATCCGGCAGATAGGCATCGGCGGGCAGCATGTCAAAAGCCTTGGAAACCGCCAGCCCTTCATCCGCGATGATCGGGAACCCGGCGGTGGTGCCGGCGAAACTCTCGATGTCGCCCTTCCATTTCTTGTGGTCCTCGACCCCGTCCACGGACACGCCGATCACCTTGGTGCCGCGTTTGGCCCACTCATCGGCCAGTTGCGCCACGGCGCCGAATTCGGTGGTGCAGACCGGGGTGAAATCCTTGGGATGGGAAAACAGGATCGCCCAGCTGTCGCCGATCCAGTCGTGGAACTGGATGGTGCCCTGGTCTGTTTCCGCGGTAAA
Organism: Sedimentitalea xiamensis; assembly: GCF_030164465.1. Taxonomy (GTDB): domain Bacteria; phylum Pseudomonadota; class Alphaproteobacteria; order Rhodobacterales; family Rhodobacteraceae; genus Sedimentitalea; species Sedimentitalea xiamensis. Next base: position 7,483 of record NZ_JASNJE010000017.1, on the reverse strand, counting down.
GTTCGGGACGGTGTCATTGATGCGCAAAGCCATTTCGATGATCCTTTCGAAAAATGCGAGACGATTGGTCGTCGTCACGGACAACCTAATCATAACACCGGGGCGTTACATCCCCTCTCTTGCCCCCGATGGCCAGCAGTGACAGAGTGCCGCGAATCCCTGACCAGCCGGTCAGGTCAGCTGTCAGATACGGGAGATCCGACCATGATCGAGAAACGCGACTTTTACATCAACGGGCAATGGGTCGCCCCGGCAGAGCCGAATGACTACGCCGTGATCGACCCCTCCAGCGAAGAACCCTGCGCGGTCATTTCCCTGGGCGGACAGGCCGACACCGACGCCGCCGTCGCCGCCGCCAAGGCGGCCCTGCCGGGCTGGATGGCGACGCCCGTGGCCGAGCGCATCGCACTGGTGGAAAAACTGATGGACATCTACCAGTCCCATGCCGAAGACCTCGCCGAGGCCATGAGCAGTGAAATGGGCGCGCCCATCGACATGGCCCGCAGCCAGCAGGTCGGCGCCGGATCCTACCATCTGGCCAATTTCGTCAAGGCCGCCAAGGCCTTCGACTTCGAGCGCCCGCTGCGTGCGGACACACCCAACGACCGTATCATTTATGAAGCGGTCGGCGTCGCGGCGCTGATCACGCCCTGGAACTGGCCGATGAACCAGATCACGCTCAAGGTGGGCGCGGCCGCGATCGCGGGCTGCACGATGGTGCTGAAACCCAGCGAACAAAGCCCGCTCGACGCGATGATCTTCGCGCAGATGATGCACGACGCGGGCTTCCCGCCGGGCGTCTTCAACCTGGTCAATGGCGATGGCGCCGGTGTCGGCAGCCAGCTGTCCGGTCATCCGGATGTCGACATGGTCAGCTTCACCGGATCGACCCGCGCGGGCACCGCGATTTCCAGGAACGCGGCGGACACGTTGAAAAAGGTCCACCTGGAACTGGGCGGCAAGGGCGCGAACGTGATCTTTGCCGATGCGGATGACAAGGCGGTGAAGCGTGGCGTGTTGCACATGATGAACAACACCGGACAGTCCTGCAACGCGCCGAGCCGGATGCTGGTGCAGCGCGACATCTACGATCAGGCGGTGGACACGGCGGCCGAGGTCGCCAGAGCCGTCACGGTCGGCAACGCCCATGACGAAGGCCGCCACATCGGCCCGGTGGTCAACGAAACCCAGTGGAACAAGATCCAGGACCTGATCCAGAAGGGCATCGACGAGGGCGCGCGCCTGGTCGCGGGCGGCACCGGGCGTCCCGAAGGCTTCAACAAGGGTTACTACGTGAAGCCGACGGTCTTTGCCGACGTGAACAACCAGATGACCATCGCACGCGAGGAAATCTTCGGACCCGTGCTGTCGATGATCCCGTTCGATACCGAGGAAGAGGCCATCGAGATCGCAAACGACACGCCCTATGGTCTGACCAACTATGTCCAGACCCAGGATGGCGCCCGCGCCAACCGCATGGCCCGCGCGCTGCGGTCCGGCATGGTCGAGATGAACGGCAAGCCGCGCAGCGCCGGCGCGCCCTTCGGCGGCATGAAACAGTCCGGCAACGGGCGCGAGGGCGGCATCTTCGGGATCGAGGACTTCCTGGAGATCAAGGCTGTCGGCGGCTGGGCGGCAGAGTAAACTCTCGCGAAAACGCCCCGAAGGCCGCCGGTTTCGGCGGCCTTTTTCGTTGCGATCCGTTCTGTTTCAGCGGAGCTCGCCGCGTGGACAGCGAAACCTTTCCCACCGCGCTTAATGCCCCCAGGTCCGCTTCAGAAAGGCCGCGTCCGTATCCGACGGCCGGTAGATCCGCACCGGCAGATGATTGTAGCCCGCGCCGGTGAACCCGTTCTCGACAGACAACAGCCCGGGCGGGGGAAATGCCTCGGCCCTGGTCTTCGCCATCCTTTCCATGAGGGCGCGCGCTTGCCCGGTCGTCAGGCTTTGCAACCTGGGGATGCCGGGATCTGCCGTCCGGTCGGGAATGGCCCGGATCTGCGGATGGACATCCCTGGGCATGGCGCGGACTCCTTTCAAATGCAGGCGCGACGCTATCGCCTTGCTGCAAAAGTCCGAAGATCATCGGATCCGTTTCATTTCACGGATCCAGGCACCTTCGCCGAAACCGATCAAGCAGGTTGAGTCCGGCGTCATTGCTGTGGCGTTTTGCCGGGATCGTTCCTAGAAACGGACCATGATCATTTCCCGCCTTCACGGCCGACTCGGCAACCAGATGTTTCAATACGCGGCGGCACGCGGTCTGGCGGAACGGCATGGAACCGGGGTCGCGCTGGACAGCCGCGAGGCCAAAGCCCGCGGCGAAGGCGTGCTGACGCGGGTTTTCGACCTGCCGCTCGCGGCCCCGGACCGGCTGCCGCCGCTGAAACGGAAAGCTCCCCTTCGCTATGGCCTGTGGAGACTGACCAGCCCGGCATTCCGCCGCGAGAACGGGCTTGGCTACAATACGGCGATCGAAACCTGGCCCGATGGCAGCTACCTGCACGGCTACTGGCAGTCGGAACGATATTTTGCCCATGTCGCCGATGCCATCCGGCGGGATTTCCGGTTTCCCGGCTTTTCCTCGTCCCGGAATGCCGAAATGGCCGCCCGGATCGGCGCGGGGCTGTCGGTATCCCTGCATGTGCGGCGCGGCGACTACCTGACGCTCGGGGCGCATACGCTCTGCGATCAGGCCTATTACGACGCGGCGCTGGCGCGGGTGCTCGAGGGGCTGGACGGGGCGCCTACGGTGTATGTCTTCTCGGACGATCCGGACTGGGCCAAGGTCAACCTGCCCTTGCCCTGCGCCAAGGTGGTGGTGGATTTCAACGGGGCCGATGCGGATTTCGAGGACATGCGCCTGATGTCGCTCTGCAATCACAACATCATCGGCAATTCGTCGTTTTCATGGTGGGGGGCTTGGCTGAACGCCAACCGCGACAAGCGCGTCGCGGGACCGGCACGGTGGTTCGGCGACCCCAAGCTCGTCAATCCGGACATCCTGCCGGATCGGTGGGCGGCGATCGACGCCTGATCCGGCCGGCAGGGACGTCGCCGTCAGAGATCCCCAGCCACGGTGGCGACGAAAATGGACGATCTTTCGTTCTCGGCCACCGCCCCGACCGCCAGAACGCAGGCTTTGCGCGTCGTGTCCAGCAATTGCGATCCTGCGGGGATGCCCTTCGCTTTGTGCTGTTTCGCGACCGCTTTCACCTGATCGACGCATCTGGCGATGACGCTGTCCAGCGCGCTGCGGGATTCCGCCCGCGCCAATGCCGAACTCAGCTTCTTTTCGGTCTGGACCAAGCGGCCGATTTCGAAACCGGCGATGATCTCGCCATAGGTGTCGATCTCGGCGGGAAAGGAGGCAGGCGACTCGAACAGGCCGAGATCGGCTTTGGCCAGAAATATGTAGAGACCGTTGAACGAATCATACACCCGGTTCGCGCTGGTCATCCGGAATTGCGGATTGGAATTGCAGGCGGACAGCACGAACACCGCGGCGGTGAAGGCCAGGAAACGACTCGATTTTACCGCCACATCGGATGTCCCAAAGTCAGATTGCGTCGCTTGCGCCACAGGTTAGACGAGGTCCCATGGTTGCACAACTGGCCTGAAACGCCCCTTTCGGGCGCTAGAATTCCGCCGCCACCCGAAACTTCATCGATACGCCGCTGTCCGGATGCTTGATCCTCAGTTCCTCGGAATGCAGCATCATCCGAACATGATCTGCCGCATCCCCGTCTGCATACAGCGGGTCGCCGAGAATCGGATGGCCCAGAGCCGCCATATGCACCCGAAGCTGATGCGTCCGACCGGTCTTTGGCATCAGCCGCACGCGGCTTTCGCCGGGATCGTGACGCAGGACCCGCCATTCGGTGACGGCCGGTTTACCGGTCTGTCGGCAGACCATCTGGCGGGGCCGGTTTTCCCAGTCGACGATCAGCGGCAGATCGACGGTGCCGGCCTTCGGGGTCAGTTCGCCAGCCAGCCGCGCGACATAGGTCTTGCGGGCCTGGCGCTTTTCAAATTGTTGGCCAAGGTGGCGTTGCGCATGAGGGGTCAGCGCGAACACCATGACGCCGGACGTGTCCCGGTCCAGCCGATGCACCAGAAGGGCCTCGGGGAATACGGCCTGCAACCGGATCGACAGGCAATCGGCCAGATGCGCACCTCGGCCCGGAACGCTGAGCAGGCCGGCGGGCTTGTTGACCACGACGATCTGCGCGTCGTCATGGATCACGTCCATAGGCTGATCCGGCGGGGTATAATCAGAGGAAACGGCCATGCCGAACCCCTACTCCGGCGCAGGGGGGACGGCAAGGTCGCGCCCGGCCGTCACGTCACGTCGCACTTGCCTGCGATACGGCCTCGCGCGACTGTGGCGCAGAACTTGGTGAAAGGACCCGACCATGCACCCGACCATCGCCAGAATGCAGGACGTCGTCGCAAAGGGCGAGGAAACCGCGATTGCCGGGCTTCTGGCCGAAGACGTGCGGTTCATGCCGCCAACCTATTTCGCCACCTGGACCGGGCGCGACGCGGTCGCCGCCGTGCTCGGTCACGTGGGCCAGGTGTTCCGGGGTTTCGAGTACCGCCGCGTGATGGGCGACGGAAACGACTGGGCGCTGGAATTTCAGTGCAAGGTCGGCGATCTCGACGCGGTCGGGGTCGATCTCATCACCCTGAACGATGCCGGGCTGATCCAAACCTTCGAAGTCGTCATGCGCCCGTACAAAACCGTGGGCGCGTTGCGCGAGGCAATGAACGCCCGCGTCTCGACCGACCCGCGGTTTCTGAAATTCCGCAACGCCCTGTCCTGATCCGGCAGGGTCTGGGCGCCTTTTCGGTTCGGGATATCAACCCGCCGGGCGACCGTCGGACAAGTGGTGAGAGACGCCTCCGCCGCTACATCCGCACCCGTTCCGACATCGGATCGTAAAACGGCCTCAGCGACACATCGGCCGCCACCCGCGCCCCGGCCACGTCGATCTCGTAGCGCGATGCCAGGACGCCGGCGACACTTTCGCCCTTGCAAGGCACGTATCCCAGGCCGATTGCCGCGCCCAGATGATGCCCGTAGGCGCCCGAGGACAGGTGGCCGACGATCTCGCCATCCCGCAGGATCGGTTCGTTGTGATAGAGCAACGGTTCCGGGTCGTGCAACCTGAACTGGACCAAACGAGCGCCCAGCCCGCTTTCCATCTTGTCCAGCACCGCCGCACGGCCGATGAAATCCGGCTTGTCGCGGCCGACCGCAAAGCCGAGCCCGGCCTCCAGAACGTGATCCTCCGGCGTGATGTCATGACCGAAATGGCGGAAACCCTTCTCGATCCGGGCGCAATCCATCATGTGCATCCCACAGAGTTTCAGGCCCAGATCCTGCCCGGCGGCCAGCAGGGTTTCAAAGGCGTGCGCCGCCATGTCCGCCCCGACATAGATTTCCCAGCCGAGCTCTCCGACATAGGACACCCGGTGCGCACGGGCGAGGCCAAGGCCGAGTTCGATCTCCTGCGCGGTGCCAAAGGGATTGGCCGCGTTTGAAAAATCGTTCGGCGACACCGCCTGCATCAAACCGCGAGCCTTCGGCCCCATCACCGCCAGCACCGCCTCTCCGGCGGTCACGTCGGTGATGACGACCGACCGGTCGCCCAGGTGCCGCCGCAGCCAGGTTTCATCCGCCAGGCGGGTCGCGGCGGGCGTGACCACCAGGTAGGCAGTTTCCGTCAGCCGGGTCACGGTGACGTCGGCCTCGATCCCACCGCGCGGATTCAGGAACTGGGTGTAGACGATCCTGCCGACCGGGACCGACATGTTCGCGCCACAGACATGGTTGAGGAAGGTTTCCGCATCGCGCCCTTCCACGCGCAGCTTGCCGAAGGAAGACATGTCATACATGCCGATATTGCCCCGCACGGCGGCGAGTTCCCCGGCCACGTTGTCAAAGAAGTTCTGCCGTTTCCAGCAATAGGCATATTCCGCCACCTGGCCTGGACGGGCGAACCAGTTGGCGCGTTCCCAGCCGGCGAGTTCGCCGAACACCGCGCCCTGTTGCGCCAGATGCGCATGAAATGGCGTGCGCCGCACGCCGCGCGCGCTGGCCTTCTGGCGAAAGGGAAAGTGATCGGCATAGAGCAGGCCGAGCGTTTCGCTGGCACGGGCGCGCAGGTAGCGGACATTGCCCTGAAACGGCTGCGTCCGGGCGATGTCCACGTCGCCCAGATCAAAAGGTTTCGCGCCGTCCTGCATCCATTGCGCAAGGGCCATGCCGGCGCCACCCGCGGACTGGATGCCGATGGAGTTGAACCCGGCGGCGACCCAGACATTGTCCATCTCCGGCGCAAGGCCCAGATGGTAGGCGTTGTCCGGCGTGAAACTTTCCGGCCCGTTGAAGAAGGTGTGGATGCCCGCCTGTCCGAGCATCGGCATCCGGTTCACGGCCATTTCGAGGACCGGTTCGAAATGATCGAAATCCTCGGGCAACTGGTCGAACTCGAAGTTTTCGGGAATCGGTCCCCAGGGTTTCGATACCGGCTCGAACGCGCCCAGCATGAGTTTTCCGGCGTCTTCCTTGTAGTAGGCGCATTCGTCGGGGACCCGCAGCACCGGAAGTTGCGTGAGGCCGGCAATCGGTTCGGAGACGATGTAGAAATGCTCGCAGGCCTGGAGCGGCACGTTGGTGCCGAGCATTCGCCCGACCTCGCGTCCCCACATGCCGGCGCAGTTGACCACATGCTCGCAGGCGATCCGGCCGGGTCCGCCGGCGGTTTCATAGGCGACGCCGGTGATTCGCCGCCCGTCGCGCGAAACACCCGTCACCCTGGCATTTTCCGCGATCACCGCACCGCGCTGACGCGCGCCCTTGGCTAGCGCCAGGGCGATGTTGCCCGGATCGCCCTGGCCGTCCTTGTCGAGATAGACGCCTGCGACGACGCCCTCCAGGTTGAGATGCGGGTAGCGTGCCGCGATCTCGGCGGGGCCGATTTCCTCGATGTCCACGCCGAAGGCGCGGGCCATGGCGGCAGAGCGGAAAAGCTCCTCGCGGCGGTCTTCGGTCAGGGCAACGGTGATCGAGCCGACGCGCTTGAACCCGGTGGCGACCCCGGTTTCGGATTCGAGACCGCCGTAGAGTTCCTGGCTGTATTTCGCCAGTTTCGTCATGTTGGCCGTGGCCCGCAACTGCGCGATAAGGCCGGCGGCGTGCCAGGTGGTGCCGCTGGTCAGCGCCTTGCGCTCGAGCAGGACGACATCGTTCCAGCCGAGTTTCGTCAGGTGATAGGCGACGGAGCATCCAATGATCCCGCCGCCGATGATGACCGCACGCGCCTTGTCGGGAATAGAAGTCATGGCTTGTCCTTTCTGGTCGGTTTCGGATCGCTGACGCGATCCGACCGGTGGGGGGGGGGGGGGGGCCCCCCCCCCCCCGCCCGAAATTGGCCAAGAGGAAAAAACCAGACACGGGGCGGCGCAACCCGCGGCG
>NZ_JASNJE010000016.1 GCF_030164465.1 Sedimentitalea xiamensis | reverse complement strand
CATCTCGGCCATTCGGGCCGACAGATACGCCGAAATCGCCTGCGTCAACAGCTGAGGTGCCCCCGCAGGTCCGCCCCGGCACAGAAATCGGCGAAGCCGAAGCGGTAGTTCAGACGATCCTTGACATGATCCTCATCAGCTTTGCGCAATTCTGCTGTGAATGCGATTTTCATTGTGCCGTTTGCCTCTCTTGAACTGAGTAGTACCAACAGCACTGGGCGCTGACTCCTTCCTAACGGAACAGCATCATTATGTGGCCGTCAGAACCTCAGATGATGGCTAGGAGGTCGAGAGGCGGAGCCCGCCATCTTGATCCGCCAAAGCAGGCAAGTTTCCAAACTCGTCCTTTCGGCCGGGAGCCGTCGATCGCTCGTCGTGGGCCAGCTCTGCTGGTCAAGTCGTCAGTTGAGCACCTCGTCACGAAATCAGGGTTCGCCTGACTCCTTGTGGGCACCCAAGCATTCACGGGTTTGCGCCTCCTGCATGTTCGATCTCCGTTCCGCTCGATGGCGATGGAAACAGGGCACGCAGTTTTGGCGGGGCTGCGAGTCAGGCCATTGGAAAGGCGAGGAAATTTTCGACCGAACCGGAACCGGCGCGGTTCGCCCGATCAGAGACGAGAGGCCATTCAGAGACGGAAATCGCCGTGCCCTTGCATCTTAGCGGTTCGGCCCCATCCGGCAAACCCCTTTGAAAACAGGGAAAATTCCGCCGCGGGCGGACGGCCTGAACGGGTTCGAAAGGGTGATAGTGGCGGAGAGACAGGGATTCGAACCCTGGAGACGGTCTCCCGCCTACACACTTTCCAGGCGTGCGCCTTCGACCACTCGGCCACCTCTCCGTGAGGTCGCTATGTGCCGGATCATTGCGGCTGATGCAAGCAGGAAAATCATGGTGCGAAGGCTGTGCCGCGGCGAAAGGCATCAGGCCGTGTCTTCGGATGGACGCGCCTGCAATACCTCCGGGTTGCGCAACCAGACATCGCGCTGCGCGAAGGGAATTTCTATACCTTCCTCGGCGAACCGGCGCGCGATTTCATGGTTCATGTCGGACTTGACCGACAGCACCCAGTTCACGTCCCGCAGGATCGCCCGGATCTCGAAATCCAGCGAGTCGGCCCCGAAGCCCTGGAAGACGACGTTCGGGGAGGGATTGGCCAGAACCATGGGATGCGCGTTGGCGATTTCCAGGAGCAGTTTCTCGACCCGTTTCGTATCGGTTCCATAGGCGACGCCGACGGGGGCGATGACCCTGCCGATGGTGTTGCCGCGCGTATAGTTGGTCACCGTGCCGCTGATGAGATCCGAGTTCGGGACGATCACGTCGGTCCGGTCGAAAGTCTCGATCCGGGTGGAGCGGACGGAAATGTCACGGACATAGCCCATCAGGCCACCGACCTCGATCCAGTCGCCCTTGGAAATCGGTCGTTCCACCAGGAGGATGATGCCGCTCACGAAATTGGACACGATGGTCTGGAGGCCGAAGCCGATGCCCACCGACAGGGCGCCGGCAACGATGGCGAGGGATGACATGTCGATCCCGGCTCCGGTAATCGCGACCAGCGCCGAGAGAAACACCCCGACATAGCCGACACCGGATACGATCGCGTTCTGGCCGCCGGGGTCAATCGCGGTCTTCGGCAGAAGATTGGTGCGCAACCCGCCCTGAATCAATTTCGTCACCGAATAGCCGATCGCGAAGATGGCCGCGAAGGTGATGAAGTTGACAGGCGATATGGTCACGCCGCCGATGGTGAACCCGGCGATGAACTTTTCCCACAATTCGACCAGGTCGGTAATGCGGGCCCCCCAGAAGACGGTCAGGATCGGAATCGCGACCACGGTCAGCACGAACCCGGCGACGACGGCGAACAGGGACTCTCTTGCATCTTCACCGGACCCTGTCAGCCAGCCATAGAAATCGCACAGGAAACGCTGAAGTATGATGAACGCAGAGATGAGAAAGAGCGTCTCGATCGCCGGGTAGATGATGGCTTCGGCGGCGTTCATGAAGCCCAGAACCGCGAGGATCGGAGAGGCCATCGCGACCAGCGTCACGCCGCGCCGCAATCCTACGACCATCTTGGATACGCCGAAGGTCTGGACGGCGGCATCCCCGGTGCCCTCATCGGCCAGCCGGCGGTTCATCGCGATCCGCTGCAGCTGCAGCAGGATCAATGCGGACGCCAGCACGGGCCAGAACGCCACGAAGGCCCGCGACGCTTCCGAAAGGTTCTCGACCTGTTCATAGAACTGGATGGCTCCATGCAGGATAAGCATTACGGCCAACAGAACGATAAGCAAGCGGGTCTCAGTCCGGTGGTATGGCTTTTGAAACTGCAACTGAGAGACGGATTCGTTGAAGACGATCTGATCCGCCAGCCATTTGAAGGTGAGATAGATCAGGCTCCATTTCGGAATTTCGGCCAGCAGAAGCTGCCCACGCTCGCCGGCAAGACCGCTGAGCATCATCGTCACACAGAGCAGAAGAATCCCGATAAAGGGCAGCACGATGCGCGCGAGCGAGACGACGAAGCTCCAGATGCCGGAACCCTTGCCGCCAAATCCGCGCAGGTAATCGCCCAGCCGCTGCGACCACTTTGGCCCCTTCACGATCAGCAGTATCCCGATCAGCGACATCCCGATCAGGGCCGGCAACGTACTTGTCAACGCGGCCCGTTTCTCCTCTGACTGCCAGGCGGCGCGCCTTTCCCCGGCCAGGGTGCCGATGGCCCGGTTGATGTCGCCGATCGCCTCGGGCCAATGCGTCACGTTCAGGGGCGACGGTCCTCGCGTCAGCAGTTGCGACGCCCGGCGTTCGCGAAGGATCCGGTCGATCTCGCTGATCAGGCCATTGGCGCGATTGAAGGCTTCCTCGGACACGACCCTCGGCACGCGCAGGGCGTCCAACTGGTCTGTCAAAGACTGACGCAGCGCCGCGATGTCTTCCGGTTCCGTGCCGCTTTCCGGGACCGGACCAAGCGCATCGAGCTGCGATTGCAGGGTCTTGATCCTGTCGGCATTCTGATCCCGACCGGCAAGGAATCTTTCACGATACCCGGCAATTTCGGTGCGCAGCGTTTCGAGTTCGGGGGTCGGAGCTTCCGCCGATTCCACGACCTTTTCCGCCTCGTCGGCGGTCTTGATCCACTCCGCTTGAATGTTTCGGTCTTCCGGAGACACCTGGGCCAGCGCCAGACCGGCCCAGATCGCCAGGCTCCCGGCAATCAATATGCGCAACAGGAGGCTCATCCGGATCATACGTCCTGAAACACACCCGGAATGCTGGCGGGCGCGCGGGTCATCCAGTCCGGAACAGGCAGGTCCTTCTCCCGCAGGAAATCCGGGTTGAACAGCTTGGACTGATAGCGGGTTCCGTAGTCGCACAGGATCGTCACGATGGTGTGCCCCGGCCCGAGATCCCGCGCCAGGCGAACGGCCCCGGCGATGTTGATCCCGGTGGACCCGCCCATCACCAGGCCTTCTTCGCGCAAGAGATCGAAGACGATCGGCAGCGCCTCTTCATCCGGAATCTGGTAGGCAAAATCAGGAGTGAAACCTTTCAGGTTCTCGGTGATGCGGACCTGCCCGATGCCTTCGGCGATGCTGCCGCCTTCCGCGACCAGTTCGCCCGTCGTGTAGTATGAATACAGCGCCGCCCCCATCGGATCCGCGAGAGCGATCCTGACGCCCTTGGGCTGAAGCACCTCCGCGACCCCGGCGAGCGTGCCGCCGGACCCCACGGCAGAGACGAAGCCGTCGACCCTGCCTTCGGTCTGGGCCCAGATTTCCGGCCCCGTGGTTTCCACATGCGCCTGCCTGTTGGCCACATTGTCAAACTGGTTTGCCCAGATCGCGCCATTGGGTTCTGTCCGTGCGAGTTCGTTCGCCAGGCGTTCGGAATAACGCACGAAATTGTTCGGATTCCGATAGGGAGCCGCAGGCACCTGCACCAGTTCCGCGCCCGCAAGGCGAAGCATGTCCTTCTTTTCTTCACTCTGGGTTTCCGGGATGACGATCACGGTCTTGAACCCCATCGAAGCCCCCACCAATGCCAGACCGATACCGGTGTTGCCCGCCGTGCCCTCGACAATGGTGCCGCCCGGTTTCAGCGTGCCGCGTGCGACGGCATCGCGAATGATGAACAGGGCGGCGCGATCCTTGACCGACTGCCCCGGATTCATGAACTCCGCCTTGCCCAGGATCTCGCAACCGGTTTCTTCGCTGACGCGCCGCAACCGGATCAGGGGTGTATTTCCAACGGCTTCGGCCAGGTCGCGTGCAATGCGCATTGTCGGTTCATCCTTCTTGTCAGGCTCCGGTTTAACGCCGCGCCCGGCCGACCTCAAGCGGTGGACGACATGCCTGCGCTATTGCCCGGACCGCAACCGGTCACGATGCCGTGCGAGCCACAGCGCCGTCGTGACCAAAGGCATGTCCCGGCAAAGTCGGTCATCGACCCTTTGCATCAGCTCGTCAAAGGCGATCACGGCGCTTCGGATATCTTCGCCGGCGTCGACACCGCCAAGCCCGGCGGCAGTATCGGGCAGATCCGTCACGCCGATGAAAAGATACAGGTATTCGGTGGACGATCCGGTGCTCGAATACATTTCTCCGGCCGGTTCCAGATACCGAAAGGCGAGATCCGCCTCTTCCAATGCCTCTCTGCGCGCGGCCTCTTCGGCGGTTTCGCCCGGTTCCAGCGGACCGGCGATCGGCTCCCAGACCCAAGGCATCTGATCTCCCGCCATGAAAACCGGCGCCCGGAACTGTTCCACCAGCAGAACGGTGTCGAGACGCGGATCATAGGGCAGCACGACCGCCGCCTGCCCCACGGCCAAGGCCGCGCGGTTCACCACCGGTCCCATCCGCTGATCATACCGGCGCACCCGAAGGTCCATTTCCTCGACTGCGAAGAAATTGGCGTAGGGCCGCTTGTGGGCAAGCACGGTCACATCCCCGGCCAGGTCCCGCACAGTGTCCGGCACCCTGTTCCGGGCGGCCACGACCGCCGCGGCACGGCGCCGTATGCCGGCGAACCCCGCCGCGATCTCCGCGCCGGTCTTGCGGCCATGCCAGGCCATGACCTCGCGCGCGGCCTGGATGCTGATCCCGGCCCATTTCGCCGTCCAGTCCGGCAGGCTCCAGTCATCTTCGGTGTCCCACAGGCCCGGTTTCGGAAAGAACACCTGCGCCGTGGTTGGCGTTCCATCGTCGTCGGTCACGTCCAGTGTCACCAAATCGAAATCGAACCCGGATTCGTAGAACCGCAGCCGCGCGATGTCCTGTTCCGTCAATCCGCGCACCAGAAGACCCGGTGCCGTTTCACCGGGCGCCGCGATCAGCGTGGGGAAAGGTTCGCCGGGAACGGACCGGACGGCATGATCCGCCAGCCGTGCGGGACATCCGTCCAGCCGCTCTGGAGCTTTGCCGAGCACGATTTCAAGCAGCGGCGTATGCCGCAGCGTTCCATAGAAGAACAATGACGCCAATTCCCCTGCCCCGCGCCTGTCTACCGCCACCGGCGCCAGGCGAATTCCGTCGCCAGCCCGGACAGGACGCCGCCGATCACGAGCGTGGCGATGATCGTCGGCGTGATCAGGATCATCGCATAGTCCGCCGCGATCTCGAAAATCGCCAGAACGGCCTCGAACGGACCGTCGAACCGGTTCCGCATGGCCTGCCGCATCATTTCATAGACGCCTTGCACGAACAGCCCCCAGAACAGCAGTGCCACCACCCCCGTCAACCCGTTGTTGATGCCCGGCGTCACTCCGCGCCCTGCCCGCTTGCCCACGACGATCCAGCCGACCAGACAGCCCAGGAGAACATTGACATGGCTGAAATATCCGAATCCCGTGCCTTCGGGCATCAGGGGCATGATAAGTCCGGACAGGATGAAGGCGAGCAGCGCGAGGCTGACCGCGGCGACGAGACGTGCTGCATTGGGCATCGGGTCTTTTCTGGTCCTACGCTGGGCGTGTCACCGTTATCTGTGTCACGTCCGTGTTGGAACTGTCAAAGGCTGCGGCACAGGCCGTCAGGTAGAAATTCCACATCCGCCGGAAGCGATCATCAAAACCGAGCTGCGCGATCTCGTCCCAGCGGTCGTTGAAGGTTTCGTGCCACCGGCGCAGGGTCAGATCGTAGCTGGCGCCGAACTCGACCGATTTGGCGACACCAAGACCGGCCTTCTCGATCTGCTGGCACAGGGCTGTCGGCGAGGGCAGCATCCCGCCGGGAAAGATGTATTTCTGGATGAAATCCACCCCCCGCTTATAGACCTCCCAACGCCTGTCGGCGACCGTGATGATCTGCAGCGTCGCGTTTCCGCCCGGCTTCAGACGGTCTCGCACCGTCCTGAAATAAACCGGCCAGTATTTTTCACCCACCGCTTCGAACATTTCTATGCTGGCGATCCCGTCATAGGTTCCAGTTTCGTCCCGGTAATCCTGTAGCTTGAAATCCACCATGTTCTTTAGTCCCGCGTTTTCAATGCGCTGGACGGCATAATTGAACTGCTCCTCGCTGATGGTCAGCCCGGTGACGCGCAATCCCCGTTCCTTTGCCGCATATTCGGCGAACCCGCCCCAGCCGCATCCTATTTCAAGAATATGGTCGCCCGGCTGCACGCCCATCTGATCGACCAGGTGCGCATATTTTGCGATCTGGGCCGCTTCGAGGCTTTCCTGCCCGGTGGTGAACAGGGCGCTCGAATAGGTCATCGTGTCGTCCAACCAAAGCCGGTAGAAATCATTGCCGAGATCGTAGTGATACGAGATGTTTTTCCTGGCCTGCCGGCGGTTGTTGCGTTGCAGCCAGAACCGCAACTGTTCGTAGGCCCAGACCAGCTTCATCCCCGGAAAACCGTCGTAGATCGGTTCGTTGCCCTGATGCACAAGGTCCATGAAGGCCTGAAGGTCCGGCGTGCTCCACCAGTTGTCCAGATAGGCGTCGCAGAACCCCAGATCGCCCTCCCGGATCAAGCGTCCGAAAAGATCGGGATTGTGCACGTCCAGTTCCGCCACCGGGCCGGGATTCCCGCCCTCGGCCCGGAATATTCGACCGTCATCCAGCTTAATGTCCAGGCGGCCATGTTCAAGCCGCTTGAGCATTTCCATCACCTGCACGAAATATCTGGGCAGGTTGCTTTGCCCCTGTGTCGACGTCAGGATCATCCGCGTGCCCCCATGCGGTTTCGGGAAAAGGTTAATTTGTCTGGAATGATCAGGCAAGTCAGGTGTTGAAAATTCGTTGGAAGTCCCTGTTCTCATAGGCATTCAACGCCGCCGCCCGACCGTCTTCAGGTGTGACGACCGGTTCCGGATAGGCATCGGACGCAGACAGGCCCCAGTGCCGCGGGATCGCATCGAAATAGCTGAGCGCGGTTTCTGACGGATCGCTCTGCCCCTCGGCGATCCAGCGCCGGACATAACCGCAGCCGCGGTCGAACCTGTCAAGCTGCGTCACCGGGTTGAACACCCGGAAATAGGGCGTGGCGTCCGGCCCCGATCCGGCCGACCACTGCCAGCCCATGGCATTGCTCGCCGGGTCCCAGTCGATCAGCGTGTCGGCGAACCAGTCCAGACCGATCTTCCAGTGACACATCAGATGTTTCGTCAGGTAGCTCGCGACGATCATCCGGCCCCTGTTGTGCATCCGTCCGGTCACGTAAAGCTCGCGCATGGCGGCATCGACGAATTCGATACCGGTGCGCCCCTGTTTCCAGGCCAGCACTTTGGGGTCTTCCGGGTCGGTGCACCATGGAAACGCATCCCAGTCGGGCTTCCAGTTCTCGGTCAGAATGCGCGGCGTGTGGTGCATGAGATGGTAAGCGAATTCGCGCCAGACCAGTTCCTTGAGAAAGGTTTCCGCTCCGGCCTTGCCGTCCTGACGCGCCCGCAGTCCGGCGTGCCAGCAGCGATGGGGGCTGATTTCCCCGAGACTGAGGTTCTCCGACAATCCCGAGGTTCCATCCTCTGCCGGGAAATCCCGTTTCTCCCGATATTCAGCGATCCCGTCCTCAGTGAAATCGCCCAGCCGATCCAGGGCAGCCGCCTCGCCGAGACGCACATGCGGCCGCACCACTTCGGCGCCCCGGTTCATGCCCATTTGCAACTCCCAGTCCCCGAGGTTTTCGGACGCGGGCCAATTTTCCGGTGCCGGGATGGAGCCCGGCTCCGGCATCGGCGGGTCCACGTCGATTGACGTGACCGCCTTCCACATCGGGGTGAAGACCTTGTAGAAACCGCCCGTCCGGGTTTGCACTGTCCACGGTTCGAACATCAGGTGCCCGCCAAAGGACCTGGCCCTGATCCCCTGCTCTTTCAGCGCGGATTTGACCCCGACATCCCGCGCCACCGACTCCGGGTCATAGAGCCGCGACCAGTAGACCGCCGTCGCTCCGGTCTCCGAAACCAGGTCTCGCAGGCAGTCCAGCGCCTGCCCGCGCCGCAGGATCAGACGGCTGCCGCGCGCCTTCAGGGCGGCATCATAGGCTTGAAGCCCGAGACCGAGCCGCCATTTCGGGGCCGCCTTCAGGGAGTCCGCCAGATCGTCGAGGATGAAGACCGGGATGACCGGACACCCCTCGCCGCAGGCGGCGGACAAGGCCGGATGGTCGCTCAGGCGCAGGTCGCGCCTGAGCCACAACAGGACAGGTGAAGTGCCGCTCATATGTCCCCGCGCGTTTCAGGTGATACGGAGGCGTCGACCGAACGGATTAAAGAACGCGGTCCAATGCATTCAAAAGTTGATCGATTTCCGCCCTGCTTGTGTAATGGGTGAAACTCAGCCGCAAGACGCCGAGTACGGGATCGACGCCCATCGCCGCAAGCGGTCGCCCGGCGTAGAAATCGCCGCCGCCCGCCATGATGCCGTCCCTCGCCAGGTCAGCCGCGACGTCGCCGGCATTGCGGCCAAGCGACAGGGCGACTGTCGGCGCCCGCCGCGTCGCGTCGGACGGGCCGATCAGGCGCACGGCATTGCGGTCCCTGACCGCATCCAGAAGCGGTTGCAGCAGCGCCGCCTCATGGGCGCGCATCAGGTCATGCACGAACATGCCGCGATCGGACTCCTTGCCCTCGGGGCCGCCGTGATGATCGCAGAGCGCATCAACATAATCCGCCATGCCGGCGCTCGCGGCGATCTGCGCATGATCCGGTCCGGCGGGCGTGAACCTTTTGTAGAGCGTGCCGCCGTTGAAGAAATGCCCCTGATTGGGCAGCAGATCCCCAAGCGATTTCCGGATTACCATCAGGCCCTGATGCGGGCCATAGGTCTTGTAGGCCGAGAACAGGTAGATATCGGGTCCGAGCCGTCCGACATTGGGGAACCCGTGCGGCGCATAGGACACCCCGTCGACGCAGACGAAAGCCCCCGCCGCATGGGCCATCGCGGTGATTTCCGTCACCGGGTTGATTTCCCCCACCACGTTGGAACAGTGCGGAAAACAGACCAGCCTGACGGATTCGTCCAGAAGGTTCTCAAGATCGCCGGTGTCGAGATGCCCGGTGTCCGGATCTATCCGCCATTCCCGGATCTCGATGCCTTTCTCCGCCAGTCGCCGCCACGGCCCGGTATTGGCCTCGTGATCCTGGTTGGTGACAACGATGGCCTCCCCCGGCTGCATCCACTGGCCAAAGGCCTGCGCAAGGACATAGGTGTTCTGCGAGGTGCTCGGCCCGAAGCTCAGCTCTTCCGTTTCCACGCCAAGAAGCGCCGCGATGCGGGTGCGGGCCTCGTCCATCTCCTCCCCCGCCAGCCGGCTTGCGGCGTAAGGGCCATAGGGCTGGACCTTGCGTTGCGTATAGTATCGCGTCAGCCGGTCGATCACCGGCCGGCAGGTATAGGACCCTCCCGCGTTCTCGAAAAACGCCTGCCCCTGCAAGGACGGCTCTGCAAAGGCCGGGAACTGCGCGCGCACGAAATCCACATCCAGACGGGTTGCCGCCATCGATACCCCCAATATTCAACAGGCCCCGGCGGTATCGCCGGGGCCTGTGCATTCTTTGGTCAAGATCGCCCCGGTTTCAAGCCGGGAATGGCGGGTTCAACGCGCCTCTGTCTGCAAGCCCTTGAAAATCGCCCAACACATCAGCAACAGAACAAGCGTGAACGGCAACCCGGTCGAAATGACCATGGCCTGCAACGCCGCCAATCCGCCGCCCAGCAAGAGCACGATGGCCACGGCGCCTTCGAAGACGCACCAGAACACCCGCTGCGGCACCGGGGCGTCGACCTTGCCGCCCGCCGTGATCGTGTCGATCACCAGCGACCCTGAATCCGATGAGGTGACGAAGAACACCACCACCAGGATGATCCCGACAAAGGACGTGATCGACGCCAGGGGCAGCTCGCCGAGCATCTTGAACAGCTTGAGCTCCAGCGGCGCGTCCTGGGCGCTGGTGAACCCGTCCGCGATCACCTGATGGATGGCCGTGCCGCCAAAAACGCTCATCCAGAGCACGCAGACCAGCGACGGAATCAGCAGAACGCAGACCACGAACTCGCGCACCGTGCGGCCACGGCTGACGCGGGCGATGAACATGCCGACGAAGGGCGACCAGCTGATCCACCAGGCCCAGTAGAACGCCGTCCAGCCCTGGCTGAAATTCACATCCTCGCGTCCGAACGGGTTGGACAGGGCCGGCAGGTATTCGACATAGGCCACAAGGCTCGCGCCGAACCCGGTCAGAAGGACCACGGTCGGGCCGACCAGCAAAACGAAGATCAGCAGCAGGAAGGCCATTCCCATGTTGATCTCGGACAGCACCTTGACCCCGCCATCCAGGCCGCGCACCACCGAAACCAGCGCGACGGCAGTGATCACGGTGATCAGGATGACTTCGGTGGAAGAACCCACCGGGATTCCGAACAGTTCGTTCAGCCCCGCATTGGCCTGCGTGGCCCCAAAGCCGAGAGAGGTCGCGAGCCCGAACAGGGTGGCGAACACCGCCAGAGTGTCGATGACATGCCCGGTCCAGCCCCACACCCGTTCCCCGAATATCGGATAGAAGGCGGACCGGATCGTCAGGGGCAAGCCCTTGTTATAAGTGAACAAGGCCAGCGCCAGCGCCACGATGGCGTAGATCGCCCAAGGATGCAGGCCCCAGTGAAAGATCGTCGCCGCCATGCCAAGCCGCACGGATTCAGCCTCGTCCCCGGCGGCAGCGCCCAGAGGCGCCCAGTCGGTTCGCGCGCCGCCCTCCATGGCAGTGCCCCCGAAGGAGGTCGAGAAATGGCTCATCGGTTCGCTGACGCCGTAGAACATCAGACCGATCCCCATGCCCGCAGCGAACAACATCGCGAACCAGCCGATGTAGGAATAGTCCGGCGTCGCCTCCTGCCCGCCAAGCCGGACCGATCCCCAGGGCGACACGATCAGGAACAGGCAGAACAGGACGAAAAAATCCGCCGACAGCAGGAAGAACCAATCGAAACTGGATGTGACCGCCGGTCGCAACCAGCCGAACAGCGTGGCGGATTGTTCCGGCAAGGCCAACGCATAGAAAACAAAGGCGACGATGGACAGGCCCGACACAAGAAAGACCGGGTTGTGGATGTCGAAACCGAACGGGCCGACGCTGCCCTCGACATTGTCCTGTCCGATCTCGTAATCCGTCTCGATGATGTCCGAAGCGCCCTCGGGTTCGGGTATCCCCTGATTGGTAGTGTCGTCGGTCATTTCGACCTCCTGTTGGTTTCGATCCGCTTGCTGCGGTTATTGTGCTTCGTCCTCGCGAACGACCATGACGGAGACACCGGCATGCCGGGCCATCTTGCCGCCATGGGATGGAACCAGAAACTCGCCGATCCCCGGCACATGGCTCGCCATCACCACGAGGTCGGCCCCGGTCTCCTTGCGAGCCTTGAGCAGGGTGTCGTCCAGGTCGACGGCCGGATCGTGGCTGATCATGGCGTGGGACGACACCGACAGGCCATGCGCCGCGCCCTCGCCCTGCGCGAACGCCTCCAGCTTGGCCGCGAATTCCTGCGGATTGTGCGCGGTCGGTCCGGGCGTCGGCGCCGTGACAGCGACATAACAGACGTCCGCGCCGTAATGACGGCCAAGATCGGCCGCCACATCCAGCGCGCGCCGCAAACGGGCCGCATGGACCAGATCGACTGGCACCATGATTTTGGTGAACACGGGCTATTCCTCCTTTTGCCAATGCCAAGCCGTTGCAAAACAACGCAACGTGCAGGCCTGGGCGCCCGGTTCCTGGACCGCGCGCAGCCAACCCGACGGATTGGCTTCATACCGGTAACGTAACGTCACAATCGGGAGGAACGCAACCAAGCGCGACGGTTCACGCTTCGGTCGCGACCAACGACGGCACCGGACAGAGGGTGCCGCCGAAGGTCTTTCCGGCGCTGCCGGCGCGTGTCAGGCGTTCACGTCCACCACGACACGCCCCTTGACACGGCCCTTGAGAATGTCGGCCCCGAGGCCCGGCAGATCGGTCAGCGTCGCGGGCTGAACCATCGCTTCCAGCTTGTCCATCGGAAGGTCGCTGGCGATGCGTTGCCAGGCCCGCAACCGGTTGTCATAGGGCTGCATGACGCTGTCGATTCCGAGCAGGTTGACACCCCGCAGAAGGAACGGGATCACCGTCGCAGGCAGGGCGGCGCCACCGGCCAGACCCACAGCCGCCACCGAGGCGCCGTATTTCATCTGCCCCAGGACGCGGGCCAGCATCGCGCCACCGACCGCGTCCACGCAACCGGCCCAGGTTTCGCCCTCCAACGGGCGTTTCACCGTTTCGTTGATCTCTTCGCGCGCGACGATCCGGCTCGCGCCCAGGTCGCGCAGGTAGTCCGCGGTTTCCGGACGCCCGGTCACGCCGGCGACCTCATGGCCGAGATGCGCAAGGACCGCCGTCGCCACCGAGCCGACTCCGCCGGCAGCACCGGTGACCAGAACCGGGCCATGGCCCGGTTCGAGCCCGTGGTCCTCCAGCGCCATCACCGCCAGCATGGCGGTTAACCCGGCCGTGCCGACCGCCATCGCCGACCGCGTGTCCAGTCCGGAAGGCAAGGGCACCAGCCAGTCCGCGCGCACCCGCGCCTTTTGGGAATATCCGCCCCAATGCGCTTCGCCCACGCGCCAGCCGGTCAACACGACCTTGTCGCCGGCCTTGTATCTCGGGTCTTCGGACTCCTCGACCGTGCCCGCGAAATCGATCCCCGGAACATGCGGATACTTGCGCACCAGACCGCCTCCGGGGCCGATGCACAGACCGTCCTTGTAGTTCACCGTCGAATAGTCGACCGCCACCGTCACCTCGCCATGCGGCAGGTCATCGAGGCCCATCTGCTCGACCGCCCCGGTTGTCTTTCCGCTGTCTTCGTCCTTGCGAACCACCAATGCATTGAACATGATCATCTCTCCTTCCCGGGCGCATCCGCCCTGCTTCATCTTTGCCCAAATACTCGCGCCGCCGACCCTCGCCAAAAGCGCCTAAAGCCAGAATATCTCTGAACCGCAACCACGCGGCTTTTCCGTTCATCCGGATCTCAAGCTCCGCGCCCGGATCCCAATAAGCCGTCCGCACCATGCCGACAGCCGCCGTGGCCCCGTCGCAGAACCGACCTGGACCCGCATATGGTCCTTCAGGTACCGGAAACCGGCCCGGATGCAGTCGACAACAGTCGGCAGCGGCATCCGCTTGCAGACCGTGTCGGCGGACAGGCCCGCAGCTTCGACCCCGTCCGGGAAAGCTGTGCCCCGCAACCTCCGCGACGGAGAGATCAACGCCATCCCGCATCCTCCGGCATGAAAACCAGGTCGCTGACCGCGCCGGCGATCCCCGCCGCGGTCATCATCGCATGGACCTGACCGCGATGGTGGGTCTGGTGGTTGAACATATGCACCACGCACAGCCCTCTCGGTCTGGTGACGGTTCGGCCCGTCGCGCCCGAATGCCAGGTCAGATCGCCTTGCAGATCCAGGTTGCGCAGCGACTTTGCCCACAGACGGATTCGCCCGTCCAATGGGAACCGCGCGGCATTCCAGGCCGACAGCGTCGGGTGAAGCGCCGGACTGCCCGCGATCCCTCCCGGAGGGGCGGCGCCGCCGTCAAGGCGCGCCATCCACATCTGATCCCCCCAGAGCAGATGGTTCAGCGTGCCCAGGATCGACCCGAAGAACGCCCCGCGATCCCGCGTCAGATCCTTGGTATCCAGCCCGTCCAGGGTCCGGTAAATCTGCCGGTTCTGCCAGGCGTTGTACTGCGCCATCTTGATGCAAAAGGCGCGGTCGATCATCACTTTGGCCCGTGCCAGTCGATCTGACAGATTTCCGCGCTGCGGCCATCGAAATCCCAGACCCGGCCAAAGGCGCGCACCCGTCCCTTGGTCGCCGTCGCAACCGTGATGTCCGGCCCCATCCAGTATTCCGTATTCGTGACAACGATATCCTTGCCATCCTTGCCACCGACCGGCACGACGGCCCCCTGGATCTTGCGGCCCACCTGAAGACGGCGTTCGTTGCCATGGGTTTCGAACACGACCTGTTCCCGTTCGGCCCCGAGAAACTCTCCGACCAGGATACCGAACAGCCCCGTCGTGCCACGCGCCGCCCCGGAGAAGATGTTTGACAGCGCCTCAAAGGCGTCGTCGGATGCGCGGTCGTCGATGAAGGCGGCGGCTTTCCAGTTGCCGCGCCCCATGTTGCCGGGAATTTCCAGAAACAGGCCGACGTTCAGCCCGGACAGATCGGTGTCGCCATACTGCCCCTCATCGATCCTGACTCCGGCCCAGGCCTGACAGTGCCCCTCGGTCGGCGGGTGTTGTCCCAGCGAGACGACACACGGACAGAAGACCGTGCAGTTGCAGTTCAGGATCAATTCTCCCTTGATCGTCCAGGGAACGGTTCCGACCGCCAGTGAATCCAAAGCCATGTTTCTTCCTCCGATCAAATCACACCCGTCGCTGTTCCCAGCGCGGCAAGACACAAGATTACGCCAAGAGGCCGGGTAACGAACCGGCCGATTTCCGGCAGTTTCTCCAGCACCATGATCAGGGTGGCGAGCCCCATGAAGGCAAGGTTCATCACCCCTCCGACAAAGCCCAGAAGCATCAGCGCCCAGCAACAGCCGATACAGACGGCCCCCAGGCGCATTCCATTGCGCCACGGCCCCTCGTCCCAGTGCGCCATGAAAAACGCCAGCGGGTGCCGGCATTTGCTCAGGCATGATTCCTTGGCCGGCGAAAACTGGTAAAGCCCCGCAAGTCCCAGCAACAGCGCTGAAATCGGTGCCGCGAGTTGCTGCCCCAGCGGATCCAGAGCCCCGGCCCGAAACAGCAGCATCTGCGCCCCCGCCGCCGCAACCGAGAACCCCAGCCAGACCGTCAGGTATCCGCCGACAAGCCTTGTCATGCTGGTCCTGGACGTCGCCCGGCCAATGTCGTCATAAGTGGACAGCGCCGGAAGGGCTGTGGGCACCATCATCGCGGTGGACATCAGCGCCCACATCAGGATCATTCGCACAAGACCGGCCGCATCCGGGGTCAGCGTGCATAGATCGGCCCAGAAATCCCGGCCATAGATCGCCCCCGCATCGCGCAGTTCGGCCGGAACGGCCATCAGGTACAGCAGCGCCCAGGCAGCCAGGATCAGGCCGAACAGCGCCAGCCATCGCGGCGCCGACATCGTTCTGACCAACTGCAATACCATGACTCCCCCGGAGACTCACCTCTTGCGTTTTAGATGTCAGACTTTTAAATGTCAGACAAATGAAAAGTGGTTTCCATGAAAATCGATCCCAACAGTCCGGCAGATCTTTCCGCTCAGATCGCGAACGCGATCCGCGACGCGATCGTGGACGGCACCCTGATCGTCGATGAACGCCTGCCATCGGAATCCGAACTTGCGGATCACTTCGAAGTGTCTAGGCCGACGGTGCGCGAGGCGCTCAAGCGGCTGGCCGCCCAGTCGCTGATCCGGACCCAGCGCGGCGCCAGCGGCGGCGCCTTCGTGAACCGGCTGAGCTATACCGACGCCTATTCCCAGCAGGTCACGACATCGACCCTGTTGCTTTCGATGAACGCGGTCAGCTTCGAAACCGCCTGCGAGGCCCGCTACGCGATGGAGCGCGCCTGCGCGCCCCTGTCCGCCCGCCGCCGCAGCGCGGATCACCTGGCGACGATGCGCACCGAAATCCACCGCCAATCGCAACCGGGTTTGACCGACGAAGCCTTCTGCGCCAGCGACGTCGCCTTTCACCGGGCCCTGGTGGATGGCGCCGGCAATCCCGTGCTGTCCTACCAGCTTGCCGGGGCTGTCGAGGCCATGCAGCCTCTGATGAACATGATCACCTTCACGGCCCGCTCGCGAGAAGCCATCGTCGCCCTGCACACGACCATCGCCGAAGCGATCGAGACACGGGACGAAGACGCGTCGATTGCCGCGCTCAGCGCCCTGGAAACCGAGACCCTGGGGCTGGCGCGGCGCGTCTTTGCCGCGCGGTCCGCCGGAACACCCGCTGCGTCTCATCCGGACGACGGGGAATCCCACGCCCCTGAACCACGCTTCAAGCCCCGGAAGACCACCAGTATATAAGCAGACAGGATCGCGGCCATGAAACACCAGATCGACGTGAACGCGTAGCTGGCCACGAGAAAACTGATCAGCACGGATGCTGCGATCAGGTATCCGAAACGACGCAGGTCAAGGCGGCTCGACGCCATCAGGGGAATGCAGATCACCATCGCATAGAGAACCCGCAGCAATTGCTTCGCCATCTCTCCGTGAAACAGGAGATCGCCGGTATAGACCAGCGAGTTGCGCACCAGGGTCACGGTCAGGCCGTCCGGGTTGGCCAGAACCGGCAGATACAATACCGCGCCGAAAACGATCCCGACCAGCGCAAGCGCGGTGAAAACCCTCCGCCGAAGACCGTCGGGCTCGATCAGGCAGGCCGACGCCGGGACCCAGACAGGCCAGAACCAATAGGCAAAGAACAGGAAGACCAGCGCCGCTGCAGACAGAGGCCATTCCGATGGCGCATCGATGCCCAGCCACACGATCGCCTCGAAAGCCTGCTGCACACCGAAGAACAGGGGAAAACACGCGATGCCGATCCGTCGCCGGTCGGTGTCAAGCGCCTGCCTGATGGTCACGATCCCGCAGGGCACAAGGGTCGCTGCGGCGGCGAAACTTGCCGTGGCGGAAAAACACATGTCAGTCCCTCCTCGCCCAAACGGTTGCAAGTGTAGGCGAAATTTCCGAAAGGTGCCAAGACCAAGACTTTGCGCACCGGCGAACCAGCGCAGGGCATGTGGCCGGAATGCTGGCGGAAAAACTTCGCGCTGACCCGCTGTGAGTGATTGAAACCCGAAGGTTCTGTGCTTAATATCAGGATGTCCTTCGGGACTATGGACATAAACGCGCTCGTAATAAGCGGATCGGACCCGGGGGCGGTACCCGGCGGCTCCACCAAAATCCTTCATTTGGGGATCATGGGGCCGAAACAGGATCGACGAACGTCTAAAGGGGTTAGCTTTGTCTCGGCGGGGTGCCACCGTATCGGCCCGAACAGTACAATTGCAAATGACAATCGTGCTCCGGTTGCCGTTGCTGCGTAAGCAGTAACCAGACCGAAACTTAAGCCCTTGCGCCTAGCAGCGTAAGGCGGGGTCCGCAGGCACCTGGCAACAGAAGCCTGCACTTTATCGCCCCGCTGCAAACCATTGGGAAAAGACGTTCTGCCGGGTTTGGACTGCGCAAGCAGGGCGGCACCCTTCGCGCGGGAAACCGGATGCTCGCGAAGCCGGTTCCGGCAGGCAGTCGAAAATGTGTCAGCCAATACGGATCATTTTATGAAAGGGGCGCATTCATTCAGCATTTGTTCATCGCCGCCACGCTAGATTTGGCTCAGCTTTGGAGGTGCAGATGACCCGATCCGAACGATTGCTGAATTTTTACCAGGATGTCTGGGTCCACAAGGATCTTGATGCCATTGACCGCTATTTCGCCCCGACGGCGCATGCCGACGGGCTAATCCCCCAAATGCAGTTCTCGCCACAGGACTTCCGCGACCTGGTGATGGCTGTGTCAAATCTGCTGGGTGACATCGAAATCGACTGTCCCGTGATCGTCGAGAACGGTGCCTGGGTCGCGGCGCTCGTGCGGGCGCGGACCAGCCGGGCGGATACCGGCGCGCCCGTCGAAGTGACCGGCCAGACCATGGTCCGGTTTGAAGGCGACCAATTGGTCGAAGCCTACAATCAGTTCGATTATGTGTCTCTCTTCGAACAGTTGGGCCAGTTTCCCGTCGACACGGTTCCGGTGTGCATGACGGGTCAGCGCATGACCTGGGATTGACATCCGGCTGACGTCAAACGGATCGTCGCCCGGCTGCACCGGCCGCTTGGCGCCGTTTCACCATCCAATTTCCGAAATGCCGGATTCCACCGGACCGGTCCTGTTTGCAGAGGGCCGCGGATTGCCGCTGAATATCCCGCCAATGGTGCCAGCGGGATTGAATGGACCGCGCCGGGTCACGAGAAAACCGGGAACTTCGCGAAGAACCGACGCTGCGTTCGGGATGGCGCGGTGACGTGGAACCTCCTGCAAAATCCCTGCGCCCCTGGAGGGAGGTTGACAGCAAACAGCGGCAAGGAACGCCAATGCGCCGCGGAACATGCGGGCTGTCTCGGCGGGTGCCGCCAACACGCTTGCTGAAAGGCCGGAAATCTGAAAGCAATCGCGTCAAGCCTGTAAGGACAGCAGCAATCATGTCGCCACACCCGTCCGAAGGGAAATCGGCCACGCAACGGCGGCGGCCCGGCCACGGGGAAGGCGGCAGAGTTCACAGGCCGCGACATTCTGCCCCCCAATCTTCGCATCCCAGGCCAAACAGATGTTCCGACCTTCCTGCGCCTCTTCGGTCGGGTCCTCCTGGCCAACGGACGCAGACCAATGCGCAACGACACCCGTCGGCACCGGGCGGACTTGGCATCCAGCAAAGGTTTTGCGGCCATTTGGGATCTGCAAATGCCTCCGGCCAGGACCCCCTCGCGATCCGGGGTAATGCGAATGGCCCGCGGGAAACCTGCCGAACCGGAGCCAATTACAACCTGGCAATGCGGCCGGAGACAGGCGATTGAGCGATAACGCGAACAGAAATACGTCGACCAAAGGCGAGATGTTTCGCGTTTTCGGACGCATAGGGCTGTTGTCCTTTGGCGGGCCTGCCGCCCAGATCGCGCTGATGCACAAGGAACTGGTCGAGGACCGCAACTGGCTGGACGAACAGACCTTTTTGCGCGCCCTGTCGCTGTGCATGCTGCTGCCCGGACCCGAAGCGATGCAACTGGCAACCTATGCCGGGTGGCGATTGCGCGGAACCGCCGGAGGTCTGGTCGCCGGCGGGCTTTTCGTTCTGCCTGGCGCACTGGTCATCGCGGGTCTGGTCGGGCTCTACGTCGGCTATGGCCAGCTTCCCCTGGTGCAGGCGGCGTTCCTGGGCATCAAGGCCACCGTCGTCGTGATCGTGCTTCAGGCCCTGGTCAAGCTTTCGGACAAGGCCCTGATCGGCCCGTCGGCCTGGGTCATCGCGGGATCGGCTTTCCTCGCGATCTTCGCGTTCGACCTGCCGTTTCCACTGATCGTGGCCCTTGCCGGGCTTTGGGGTTTTGCAAGCGCCAACTCGAAAGCCGCGCCCGAAGCGGGACACCCCTTCGCACCCGGTGCAGCCCTGCGCACGTCCGGTATCTGGCTGACCCTGTGGTTGGGTCCGCTGATCGCACTGAGTGTGACCGGCCCCGCGCTGTTGCGTGATATCGGATGGCTTTTTGCGAAGCTGGCCGTGGTCACGTTCGGTGGCGCCTATGCGGTTCTGGCCTACCTGACGCAAACGATCGTCCAGGATTACCGGTGGATAGACACGGCACAGATGATCGACGCCCTGGGGCTGGCGGAAACCACGCCCGGACCGCTCATCCTCGTCACGCAGTTCGTCGCCATGCTGGCGGGTCATCAGGCCGGAGGATGGCCGCTTGCCCTGGCGGCGGGAGCCGTTGCGCTCTGGGCAACATTCATACCCTGTTTTCTCTGGATCTTTCTCGCCGCCCCCTATCTGGATCACCTTTCCGGCCGCCCACGGCTGTCGGCCGCATTGCGGGCCATCACGGCGGCGGTGGTCGGCGTCATCCTCAATCTTACAATCTGGTTCGCGATGCATGTGTTCTTTGACAAAATCGTCGAACGGACCGTCGGTCCGATGTCATTTCCGCAGCCTGATGTTCTGTCTCTGAATCTGCCGGCGCTCGGCCTGACGGGCCTGGCGGCGGTTGCCCTGATGCGCCTGCGGCTCGGCATGGCGGCCACGCTTGCGCTGGCGGCGCTGGCCGGCATGCTCAGCCATCTGGTGTGAAACTATTTCCCGCCATGACAGGCTTTCGTTTCTAATCGAATCCCCTATGCTGATTTCAGCCAGAGCGGCAGCCTATTGGGTCAGACTGGGGAAAGCCGATGTCCCGCGACATAGATTACGGAAACCTGATGCACGCGGCCATGCGTGGTCTGATCAAGACCGTGTTGCAGGATGTTGCCGACAATGGCCTTCCGGGGGCGCACCATTTCTTCATCACTTTCGACACCTCCCATCCCGACACGGAAATGGCGGACTGGCTGTCGGACCGCTATCCGGGCGAGATGACGGTGGTGATCCAGCACTGGTTCGACAATCTCGTGGTCGGGCAGGACGGATTTTCAGTTACGCTCAACTTCGGGGATTCTCCGGAACCGCTCTATATTCCTTATGACGCGATCAAGACCTTCGTCGATCCGTCGGTGGAATTCGGGTTGCGGTTTGAATCCGCCGAGGAGGACGAGGAAGACGAAGACGCGACACCGCCGCCCGCCTCCACCAACACCGCCCCGATGGAAGAAGACGCCAAGGAAGCCGCGAAACCGGATGCGCAGGTCGTGTCCCTGGACAGTTTCCGCAAGCAACCCTGACGCGATCAGGCCCCGCGTTTCTGCGCCGTCAGGCTACTTCCGGTCAAGAAAGGCTTTGGTCGTGCGCCGCTGGGTTCCGTTGCTGATCCGGCTGAATTCCAGATTCAGGCCGCCTTCGGTCAGGGTCCGGTCGAACTGTTGCAGCTCATACCCGCCGTCCGCATCGACGAAGAGGGAGTAGACCGTCAGCGTATCGCCGATCACGCGCGCCCAGACGTAGGGTTCGCCCTTCATCGGGTCCAGTTGAACCTCATGTCCGAACACGTTCTTCTTCATCGCGGCGGCATAGACGCCTTCCCTGTCGCTC
Organism: Sedimentitalea xiamensis; assembly: GCF_030164465.1. Classification (GTDB taxonomy): domain Bacteria; phylum Pseudomonadota; class Alphaproteobacteria; order Rhodobacterales; family Rhodobacteraceae; genus Sedimentitalea; species Sedimentitalea xiamensis. Next base: position 79,424 of record NZ_JASNJE010000016.1, on the reverse strand, counting down.
GGGAGGAAAGAAATCTCGTAGGTGTTTTCCTTGGTGCGGCCTTCGGACCTGTGCGTCACCGTCGTCCATTTCACGACAAAGCCCTTGGCGGTCGTCGAGATCGAAACGCTCATGTCCCTCGGGGATGCCGATCCATCATCGTTCACGATCTCGGCGGAGCCGGAGTAATCGCCGACAAACTGGCTGATATCGGCTCGCGTTGGAACGGCAAACCAGCAGAACAGGCTCGCCAGGATCCCGATCAGCAAGACATGTGAAAACGGCTGCGACCGGGACATGTTCGACATCTCTGCGATCCTCTTTCCTATGCAAGGCCCGGAGGCGGGCCAGGCGGGGCCATCCACACCGGCACCATACTACGTGACGCGGGAAGGACAATATTCCAGTTCCTGTCCGGCCCGTGAAATGCCCGGCCTGCGGCTGTGCGCAACTGGCCAATTGCACCCGTCCCGCCCTCCCGGTAAACCGCTGGCGACCATAGACCTGACGGAGAGTTCCGATGTCCAATACCCGCACAGAAACCGACAGCTTCGGCCCGCTCGAGGTTCCCGCCGACAAATACTGGGGGGCCCAGACGCAGCGTTCGATCCTGAACTTTCCGATCGGGTGGGAAAAGCAGCCCGTCGCCATCGTGCGCGCGCTCGGCGTCATCAAGAAGGCCTGCGCGCAGGCCAACATGGAACTGGGATCGCTGGACGAGACGCGCGGCAAGGCCATCATGCAGGCCGCCGGAGAAGTGATCGAGGGCAAGCTGGACGACAACTTCCCGCTGGTCGTGTGGCAGACCGGATCGGGCACGCAATCCAACATGAACGCCAACGAAGTGATCGCCAACCGCGCCATCGAGATACTGGGCGGCGTGATCGGCTCCAAGGACCCCGTGCATCCCAACGATCACTGCAACATGGGCCAGTCCTCCAACGACACCTTCCCGACCGCGATGCACATCTCCGCCGCCATGACCGCGCATCAGGTGCTGTTGCCCGGCCTTGAAAAGCTGCACACGGCCCTTCAGGCCAAGGTCGCGGAATTCGATGGCATCATCAAGATCGGCCGGACCCACACGCAGGACGCCACGCCTCTGACGCTCAGCCAGGAGTTTTCGGGTTATACCCACCAGGTCGCCATGGGCATCCAGCGGGTCAAGGACGCGCTGGGGCGCATCTACGAACTGGCGCAGGGCGGCACCGCCGTCGGCACCGGTCTGAACACGAAAACGGGCTGGGCCGAGATGGTCTCCGCCAATATGGCCGAGATCACCGGCCTGCCCTTTGTCACCGCGCCCAACAAGTTCGAGGCTCTGGCCGCCCATGACGCGATGGTCGAACTGTCCGGCGCGCTCAAGACCGTGGCGGTCAGCCTCTTCAAGATCGCCAACGACATCCGCCTGCTGGGGTCCGGTCCGCGCTGCGGCCTCGGCGAACTGATCCTGCCGGAGAACGAGCCGGGCAGTTCGATCATGCCCGGCAAGGTCAACCCGACACAGTGCGAGGCGCTGACCCAGGTCTGCGCCCACGTGATGGGCAACGATGCCGCCGTCGGTTTCGCCGGCAGCCAGGGCCATTTCGAACTCAATGTCTACAAGCCGATGATGTCCTACAACGTGTTGCAGTCCATGCAGCTTCTGGGCGACGCCGCCAGCGCATTCACCGACAACCTCGTCGACGGGTTGAAGGCCGACAGGGTGCGCATCGAGAAACTGATGCGGGAGTCGCTGATGCTGGTCACGGCCCTTGCGCCCGAGATCGGTTATGACAATGCCACGAAGGTCGCCAAGACCGCTCACAAGAATGGCACCACCCTGAAGGAAGAGGCCATCGCGCTCGGCTTCGTCGATGAAGCCACCTTTGACCGGGTCGTGCGCCCGGAACTGATGGTCGGGCCGAAGTAATGGCGCAACCGGTCAATCTCAACCGGTTTCGCAAGGACAAGGCGCGGACCGACAAGAAGGCCCGCGCCGACGAGAACGCCGTGAAATTCGGCCGAAGCAAGGCCGAGCGCGACCTGGACAGGGCGCGCGCGGACAAGGCGCGGCGCGATCTGGACGGCCACAAGGGCGACGCATGACCCAGCGCCCCCGCAAACGTTCCCTGTCGCTGCGCGGGCATCGCACCTCGGTGTCGCTGGAAGACGAGTTCTGGGATGCGTTCCGCGCCATCGCACAGGCCCGGAACCAGCCGATCAACGCTCTTGCCGCACGCATTGACGCCGAACGCGGTCCCGACATCGGATTGGCCTCGGCGATGCGCCTGTTCGTTCTGCGGCACTACCGGAACGCCGGCCGCGACGCCAAGGACTGACCCCGGTCGAAAGTCGGCGGCCCCGCTATCTCCGGCGAACCCGCAGGAAAATGCCGTCACGCGACCGGACCGTAAGATGCGCCACCGGAACGGGTGTCCGCCCGGGCACGATGTCGAACCTGAAATCGCGCAGAAGAGTCGACAGGATCAACGGTCCCTCGACCATCGCGAACCCGGCCCCCGGACAGACCCGCGGCCCGGCGGAAAACGGAATGTAGGCCCTCCGCTGGCAGGCCCGGCCATTCTCGGTGGACCATCTGTCCGGGTCGAACCCGTCGGGATTGTCCCACAACCGCTCGTGCCGGTGCAGGTGCCAGGGGCTGATCACAAGTTGCGATCCGGCGGGAACGGGGCGGCCCCTGAACCGGTCCGGGCAGCGTGCTTCGCGCACCATCATCGGCACCGGAGGATAGAGCCGCAGGGCCTCGCGGAACACGTCCCGGCTCAGCCGCAACTGGCCGACCGTGGCGAAGGATGGCGCGGCCAGGGTTCCGGCTTCTTCGGCGACCCGGTCCTGCCAATCCGGGAACAGCGCCAGCAGGTAAAGCGACCAGGCCAGCGCAGAGGCGCTGGTTTCATGCCCGGCAAGGAAAAAGATCGCCACCTGGTCGACCATTTCCCTCGTATCGAACGGCGCTCCGGTTTCCGGGTCGGCGGTCGTCATGATCTTGGTCGCCAGATCGTCCGGGGCGCGGTTTTCGCGGATCTCGGCCGTCCTCCGTTGCGTCATCTGCGTGATCAACGCCCGGATCTCGGTCGCGGCGCGATCGCGCCGGCGCGGCAGAACGCCCGACGCCCACAACGGCAACGGGACCAGCGCCGCCAGGTTCAGAATCGGCTGACGGCGCTGATAGATCCGAAACAGGCTGAACGTCCGTTCTGCGACCGCGTCGTCGATCGGGATCGAGAACAGGGTGCGAAAGATCACATCCGCCGCCGCGTGGCTCATGGCGTTCTCGATTTCGACCACGGTATCGACACGCCCGAACAGCCGCGCCCGCGCCGCCTCGGCTGCCGCCTGCATGGCCGGGAAGGTATCGCGTAACCGCCCTCCGGCAAAGGCCGGATCGATGATACGTCTCTGACGCCGCCAGGCCGCGCCATTGCTCAGAAAGACCGAATTGCCCAATAAAGGGCGCAATCCCCGACCGATACGCTCGGATTTCGGAAACTCTTCCGGCCGTTCGCGAAGCACCTCCCGGATCAGCTCCGGCTGGTTGATCAGGAAGGACCGGAAGAACGGCGTCCTGAATTCCGCCATCCACGCCCGGTAGAGACGCGCGGGCTGGGCGGACAGGATATCCTCGCGAAACAGCCGCATGTACCGGCGCAACGACACCCGATCGGAACGCGCCGCAGGTTTGGGCGGAATCATGGGGCGACCGACGTGTATCCGGACACCGGCACGTCGATGCGCGATGCCGACGAGGACCTTCCGGCAAATCGCTCCCTCAGCGTTTCGGGTCCGGCCGTGATCCGGAAGTAGTCATAAACGCCCGGCCTGTCGAACGCGCAGAGATACTGAAAATGCAGCCGGAAAAAGCGCCAGCGCAGCTCCGACCATCGTTGTTCCGAAAGGGTCTGGGTGAAAGCCGCGGATATCACCAGCGGCCAGCGCTTGCCCGGCGGCGCGACCCCGCTGACCGCGACCGGGTCGCAAAGCGCAAAGGAACACCCATCGCCGGGGGCGGAAACATCGACCCAGGTCAGATCCTCGCGCGTGCTCAGAACCCGAAGATCCCTGCGCAACCGACGCGCACCGGGCAGGAAAGACACCATCGGGACCACCTGCCCCAACGACAGGAAGCCGAGCGCCGGCGCCCGCCCCTGCGCGGCCACCTGTGCCAGGACCGAAACCGCCACATGGACACCGGAAGAATGTCCGACGACCAGAACCTCGTCCACATCGTCCTGCAAGGCCGCGCCGATCCGTTCCGCGAAGACCGCGATACGCGCCTCAAGCTCCGGCGGGTCAGCACCCAGTCCCTGGGTGCTATAGGCGAAATCGTGCATCAGGTAATATGCGAAAAAGGTTCCGTCGCGCGCCCGGAACCAGCGCAGGATGATCACGACCGAACCGCAGGCCAGCGCCGCCGCCGGCACCGTCCCGACGACCCCGCCAAGGAATGCGATCACCGCCAAGGCCAGCAGCCACCCCACGGTCGCCGCAAGACCCAATTGCAGGACAAGCACCAGGACCGGATACAGCGCCGCGATCACGGGTCCCTTTCGAAGCCGCGCCAACCGTGCAAAGGCTCCGGTCCCGACATAGATGCCGACCGTGCGGATCATCTGTAGATAAGTCGCCGGAACCGAACCGGACATGCTCGCGCGCACGAGATCCGACCAGACCAGCACCTCCACATCCGTCCGCACCGTCGCGCCGTCCATCTCGGCCATCACATGCCAGCCGAAGATCGGGCCGCCTGTCCTGGCTGACAACTCGATCCGGTAGCCGGAAATCCGCGCCTGCTCCGCCGCTTCCCGGCGATAGAGCTCGCGATAGCGGCGGGCATGGACCGGATCGTAGCCGGGCACATAAAACACCCGGCGACGCCGCACCAGCCTGCCTGCCCCTTCCACGCGCATGTCGATCCCCCTCAGCCCCGCCTCGATCAACCCTGGCAAGAAAACCTGGCCGGTGTCTTCCTCTTGCCACAAATACTCTCGGGGGTGAATTGGCCGCAAGGCCAAGAGGGGGCCGACGGCCCCCTGCCCTCAGCCGAGGGTCGCAAGCGCCGGGAACTGTTCCAGAAGCCAATAGGAAAAACTGGAAAACCCGCCGGTCAGCATCAAGAGACCGATGGTCCACAAGAGCAGTCCCATGACCCGCTCTATCTGTTCCATGTGCCGCTTCATCCAGCCCATGACTCCGCCGAGACGCGGCAGGTAAGCGGCCACGAGAAGAAACGGCACGCCGAGCCCCATCGCATAGACCGCCAGCAAGGTCGTGCCCCGCGCAACGGACGCTTCGGTGGCCGCGAGCGACAGGATCGCGCCCAGTTGCGGTCCGATGCAGGGTGTCCAACCGAAGGCGAAGGCCAGGCCCAGAACATAGGCCCCGAAGGCGCTGCCCCCCCGGTCTCCGGCGTCGATCCGGGCCTCGCGGTCCAGGAACCCGATCCGGTAGACCCCGACGAAATGCGCGCCGAAAATCATCACCAGAACGCCCGCGACCGTGTTGAACCACCCCTGGTATTGCAGGAACATCGTTCCGATCGCCGAGGCGGTGAACCCGAGCAACAGGAACACCGTGGACAGGCCCAGCACGAAGAAGACCGCCGGCAGCAACGCCTTGTTGCGTGCTGCCCTTCCGCTGCCCAGGTCCGACAGCGACACGCCGCTCATATAGGCCAGGTAGGGCGGCACGATAGGCAGCACGCAGGGCGACAGGAAACTGACGATCCCCGCCGCCAGCGCCACGATCATCGCCGGCAGCAGGCCCGCATCTATGATGTCAATTCCGAACATGCCGCCGGTGATAGGCCATCCTCGCGCCAAGGTCACGCGGTGTTCCGTCGCAGGAACTATCACAACCTTGTGGACAGGGCGAAACATCCGACATATCTGACCACGCATGACCGAAACCACGGAAACCCTGGACGCCACCGGGCTGTTGTGCCCGCTTCCCGTCCTCAAGGCCCGCAAGCGGCTGAAATCGCTTCCCGATGGCGCGATTCTCGACATGCTTGCGGACGATCCCGCCGCGATGATCGATGTGCCGCATTTCTGCGCGGAATCGGGTCACGCGCTGCTGTCGCAGGCGGATTGCGGCACCCATCAGATCTACCGGATCCGCAAGGCCGGATAAGAAAAGGCGGGCCCTGAGGCCCGCCTGGTTTCCGGTCTTTTCCCTGCCGATGGGCTAGCTGCCGAGCGACCACCAGCCGCGGCGTTTCGGTTTGTCCGGTTCGGCCCCGGCTGTGGCCGGTTCCTGGACAGCGGGTTCCGCCGCGGGCGGTTCAGGGGCTTCCTGCGCAACAGGTTCGGCGCGCGCGACCGGCTCTGCCGGTTCGGCCGCCGCATCGGCGGCAACCTTCTCGGCCGCCTCGGCCTCTGTCTTCGCCTTGGACTTGCTCGCGCGCGGTGCGCGGGTGCGTTTCGGCTTGGGCTTGACCTCCGCTTCCGCGGTTTCGGCCTCGGGCGTCTGCTCGGCGGCAGCCACATCCTCGGCCGCGGCGCTGTCCTCGACAGGCGTTTCCGCGTCAGCCGGTGTCTTCGCACTTGATCGGGAAGACGAAGACCGTGACCGGGACGACCGCTTGCGCTTGGGCGCGGGTTGCTCCGCATCGTCGCCAGAGGTCACGGAATCGTCCTGAACCGTGACTGCCTCCGCCGCAACAGGTTCGGCATCGGTCGCAGTGACGGCGTCCGGTTTTTCCGACGTATCGCCGTCAGCCGCATCCGCCGTATCCGCCGTTGAATCGTCGCCATCCGCCCCGTTGGAATACGCACCGGACTTGCTGCGCCGCCGACGGCGACGGCGCTTCCGCTTCGGCTTTGCCTCACCGTCATCGGTGTCGTCGGGCGCGGCCTCCGCGACGTCTTCATCTTCGGGATCGGCCGCGTCATCCGCATCGATCTGATCCATCAGCGACGTGTCGACCGACACGACCGGAGCCGTCGCGACGGGCACCGCACGGGTCGCCGTCTTGAACTTTTCAAGCGCGAAATCCGGGCTGACCAGGTGCGGGTCGCCTTCTATGCGCACCGAAAGCCCATACCGGCTTTCGATCTGGGCCACATGTTCGCGTTTCTGGTTCATCAGGAAGTTGGCAATGTTGACCGGGCAGCGCACGAGAACCTCGCGCGACCGGCGCCGCACGCCTTCTTCCTCGATCTGGCGCAGGATCGACAACGCCATGTTGTCGTCAGACCGGATAAGCCCGGTGCCGTGACAGACCGCGCAAGGCTGCGTCGTGGCTTCGATCATGCCGGGGCGCAGGCGTTGGCGGCTCATCTCCATCAGGCCGAAACCGGAAATCCGGCCGACCTGAATACGCGCCCGGTCGGTCTTCAGCCGGTCTTTCAGACGCTTTTCCACGGCCGCGTTATTCTTGCGCTCGTCCATGTCGATATAGTCGATCACGATCAGGCCGGCGAGATCGCGCAGGCGCAACTGCCGCGCCACCTCGTCGCTGGCCTCGAGGTTCGTCTTGAGCGCGGTCTCCTCGATGCTGCCTTCCTTGGTCGCCCGGCCGGAGTTCACGTCGATCGCCACCAGCGCCTCGGTGACTCCGATCACGATGTAGCCGCCGGATTTCAGCTGCACCGTCGGGTTGAACATCGCACCCAGATAGCTTTCCACCTGGTAGCGCGCAAAAAGCGGCATCGGATCGGTGTATTGCTTCACGTTCTTGGCATGGGACGGCATGATCATCTTCATGAAGTCCTTGGCGATGCGATAGCCGCGCTCACCCTCTACGAACACCTCGTCTATGTCCCTGTTGTAGAGATCACGGATCGACCGCTTGATCAGGTCGCCTTCCTCGTAGATCTTGGCGGGCGCGATCGATTTCAGCGTCAGTTCGCGGATCTGTTCCCAAAGGCGCTGAAGGTATTCATAGTCGCGCTTGATCTCGGCCTTGGTGCGCTTGGCGCCCGCTGTGCGCACGATCAGGCCCGCGCCCTTGGGCACGTCGATCTCGCTGGCGATCTCCTTCAGCTTCTTGCGGTCCGCGGCATTGGTGATCTTGCGGGAAATGCCGCCGCCGCGCGCGGTGTTCGGCATCAGCACGCAATAGCGCCCGGCGAGGCTCAGATAGGTGGTCAGCGCCGCACCCTTGTTGCCGCGCTCTTCCTTGACCACCTGCACCAGCAGCACCTGGCGGACCTTGATCACCTCCTGGATCTTGTAGCGGCGCGGACGCGGCTTGCGTGGCGGTCGGATGTCTTCGATATCGTCCTCATCGGCGATGGATTCGATGCTGTCGTCCTTCTCGGCCGCATCCGGACCTTCGCTGTCGGCGCCGTCATCGTCATCGTCGTCGGGCAGATCGTCCTCGTCCGGTTCCTCGACCGGCGTTTCCGCGACCGTATCCATCGGCGACAAACCTTCCGGCGTCTCGGCGACATCCACGTCCGAGTCGTCGTCATCGCCAAGGTCGATGGTTTCCATGCCGCTGATTTCGGGTTCGACGTCCTTCGTCACCGTCGCATCATCGGATGTGACCTCGGACGCGCGAGTCCGGGACCGCGACCGGGAAACGCGGCGCGAGCGGCCGGGTTTCTCTTCTTCGGTTTCGTCGCGCGCCTTCAGCGATTCCGCATAGGCGCGCTCTTCCTCCATCAGCGCCTCGCGGTCGGCGATGGGGATCTGGTAGTAGTCCGGGTGAATCTCGGAAAAGGCGAGGAATCCGTGCCGGTTCCCGCCGTATTCCACAAAGGCCGCCTGAAGCGACGGTTCGACCCGTGTTACCTTTGCGAGATAGATGTTGCCAGCCAGCTGGCGTTTGTTCTCGGACTCAAAATCGAACTCTTCAACCTTGTTTCCGTCCACCACCACGACGCGGGTTTCTTCCGCGTGGGTGGCATCGATAAGCATTTTCTTGGCCATGTTTCCTTGGTGCACAATCGCAAATACGCCCGTCCGGGCGGACGCGCGCGTTTGGGATGGTGTCTTGTCAGGGCGATTTCAGACGCTGCGCGGCAGGGTCCGGCCGTTGGCCTCCCTGCCGATGTGCTCAAAGCGTGCGCGCGCGTCATCGCGGTTCTTCTCCGACAGGCCGGGACGGTCCCTTGCCTGCCCATTCTATTCCCTTGCTCGTTTGTCAGAAAGCAAAGGCACTACACCGGCCTCCTGAGAGGCCCAATCGGTCTGCCCGGCCCGGCGCGGAAGGCATATCTGCGCTTGTCCGAAACAGCGAAACTCAATCCGGATCGTCTGTCGCGCAAAGGCGACAGGTCCATTCAGCCAACATAAGGGCAGCACGCCCCGGTTGACAATGGGCATTCTGCACGACAGGCGGGGGCAAGCGCCGGAAACGGACCAGCAACCTGTCGCAATTTCAGCGGGCGTGCTAACGTCATGGGGAAGAAATAACAACAGACGGGCCGAAAATGGACGCTCCCGCATACCGGGCAGAAAAAAAACCGGCTAACCTTATTGGTGCGGCGATCCTGGCCATTCCAGCGTTATTCTGGGCATTCGAAGGCAAGGCCCAGACGGATCTCATTCCCGAATCGCAACTTCGCTACTTTGCCGGCCTGACCGTCGCGAGCGACTACGTCAACAACGGCATCAGCATGACAAACGGCCTCCCGACGATCCAGCCGCTCCTGGAACTGGACTGGCGCGGCTTTTACGCCGGCACGGTCGTATCCTACGTGCGGCAGGCATCGAACCGTGCCGAGTTCGATTTCTACCTAGGTTATCGAAAGAAGCTGCGCAACGGGATGTATTTCGACACAGGCTACCGCCGGTTCGTGCTGAACGACACGCTGGACTGCTGCGGGGAATTCAAGCTGCGCCTGTTGTCGCCCCTGGCGGGCGATCTCGCGGGCGAGGTCTATTTCGGATACAACCCGCAACTGGACTCGTTCAACCGGCGCGGCCGCCTGCTGTGGTCCGTGACCGACGATCTGACCGCCTCGGCCGCCTATGGCGAAACCAGTGCCAACCAGAACGAATACTGGGACGCGGGCGTGACCTATGCGCTGACCGGCAAGCTGTCGGTCGATCTGCGCTATCAGGGTTCGGAAACCGGCGATGTCGGCGTCGTCGTCAAACTGTCCTGGGCCACGGTGGAAAACAGTCTCGCCCGCATCCTGGCGAACCCGCTGGGCCAGTGAAGACCACATGCCCGCCTGACGACTCCGGTCAGAGATAGTCGGACCGCTGCAAGCCGTATTTCGCCATTTTCTCGTTCAGTGTCCGGCGCGGCAGGCACAGTTCGTCCATCACGGCGGCGATCGATCCCTTGTGCCGGCGCATCGTGTTGTCGATCAGCATCCGTTCGAACGCCTCGACATATTCCTTCAGCGGCTTGCCTTCCGTCGTCATCACCGGCTGCATCTCGTCGTGGTCGGACATCAGCAGGGATGCGATCGTCCCGCTTCCGCGTCGGGACTGAAGCACTGCCCGTTCGGCGATATTGATCAGTTGGCGCACGTTGCCCGGCCAGGGCGCCTGCAACAGCTGCGCGGCCTCCTGAGCACTGACTTTCGGAGCCTCGCAGCCGTATTCGTCCGCGAACTGTTCCGACAGGCGGGTGAACAGCGTCAGGATGTCCTCGCCGCGCTGGCGCAGCGGCGGCACCGTGATCCGCAACGCGGCTAGGCGGTAGAACAGGTCGGGACGCAGGACGTCCTCGCTGGTGCGACCGGCCTCCTGCAAATTGCTGATCGCCACGATGCGGGTTTCCGCCGGCGTGCCCTGCTCGTTGATCACGCTGAGCAGCTTGGCCTGCATGGTCTCGCTGAGCGCCTCGATGTCTTCCAGCACCAGCGTTCCGCCGCGGGCCTCCTCGATTGCGGGCAGTTGTTCGTCCTCCGGCAGCATGGGACCGAATAGCCGCTTTGCCAGCGCGTCCTCTTCCAACGCGGCGCAGCTGATCAGCACGAATTTCTTGCCGGCGCGGCTGCCCACCGCATGCAACGCATGGGCCACCAGTGTCTTGCCGGTGCCGGTTTCGCCGTCGATCAGCACATGGCCATCCGCCTGCCCCAGATCGAGGATATCTTCTTTCAGCCGTTCCATCGCCGGGCTGGCGCCGATCAGCTTGTTCATCAGCTGGGTGCCGTCGCTCAACTCGCGCCGCAGCGCGCGGTTGTCCAGAACCAGACGCCGGGCCCCGGTCGCCCGCTTGGCAAGCGCGCTCATCCGGTCCGGGTTGAACGGCTTCTCCAGGAAATCGAAGGCCCCGACGCGCATCGCCTCGACCGCCATCGGCACGTCACCATGTCCGGTGATCATGATGACCGGCAGCGCGCTGTCCGTTCCCATCAGTTTCTTCAGGAACTGCATCCCGTCCATGCCCGGCATCTTGATGTCGGAAATCACGATCCCCGGATATTCCGGCCCAAGAGCCTTCAGTGCGTCTTCGGCGCTGGCAAAGGTTTCCGTATCGTATCCGGACAGGGCCAGCCACTGGCTGATCGACTGGCGCATGTCCTGTTCGTCATCCACAATTGCTATCTTCATGGCCTGCGCCATTGGTCCACCCTCATCATTCCGCAGCTTCGACACCGGTTTCCAGTATCGGCAACTGCATTTCGAAAACCGCGCCACCATCGCGCCCGTTGCGCGCGCTCAGGCGTCCACCGAGGTCGTTGACGATCCCGGACGAGATGGCAAGCCCCAATCCGACCCCGTCGCCGGGCTGCTTGGTAGTGTAGAACGGCTCGAAAATCGACTCCAGATCCTCGATACCGTCGCCATTGTCGCGCACGGTCAGGGTGGCGGTTTCCCCGGCGGCGAGAATGATCTGAACTTCCGGATTGCGCACCGATTTCGTGGCATCCAGCGCGTTGCGCAAGAGGTTCACCATCACCTGTTCGATGCGCAGCCGGTCGCCCATCACCCAGACCTGCTCCTCGGGCAGGATCCGCGCGATCTCGACCTTTCTCTGGCGCAGCTGCGGTTCCATCATCGACAGCGCCGCGGCCAGCGCATCGCCCATGTTTACCGGGGTCAGCGTGTCTCCGCCCTTGCGCGCATAGGATTTCAACTGCCGCGTGATCGCGCCCATCCGGTCCAGCAGATCGTCGATCCGCCCGAAGGACGACAGCGCTTCTTCCGGGCGGTTGCGCCGCAGCAGGAGCCGCGCGCCCGCCAGGTAGGTTTTCATCGCCGCCAGCGGCTGGTTCAATTCATGGCTGACGGCCGCCGACATTTCACCGAGCGCGGCCAGTTTCGAGGACTGCGCCAGCGTCTGTTCGGCCACCGCAAGCGTTTCCTGCACCCGTTCCCGTTCGGCGATTTCCCGCTGCAAGCGGCTGTTCAACGCGCGAAGTTCTGCCGACTCGCGCTGGAACAAGGCCATGCGGAGGGCCGTGCGCCGGCTGAGCGCGTAAAAGACCAGCGCCAACAAGATCGCGAATCCCATGATCTCGAGCGCGAGTATGCCATTCACCCGCTCGCGCACCGACGCATAGGTGGAAAACGAGGTCATGCGCCAGCCGCGGAACGGGATCTTGGATTCCATCCTGATCACCGCCTCGCCCTGCAGGTAAGCTTCCGCCGGCAGGGCGGTCCAGTCCGCCGTCGTGCGGATCGCGCGCTCGATCGCCCCTTGCGGCGTCTCCCGTTCCAGAGCCTCCTGTTCGCTCAGCCCGCGCCAGCGCGATTCCGTGGACAGGACAATCGTGCCGGTGCTGTCCGTGACCATGACCGCATCGGAAATGCCGCCCCAGGTCCGTTCGAACTTCTGCAGATCGACCTCGACCACGATCACGCCCAGGGTGTTGGAACCGCTTTCGATCTTGCGGGCATAGGTGAACCGATACCCGCCGGATTCGCGTGGAATAACCGAAAAGATCGTGGAATTGGAGCGAATCGCATCCACGAAATAGGGTTCGCCGCGATGTTGGGAGCCGAGCCTGTTGCGGTCCGTCGCCGCCACCGTGCGCCCGTCCCCGTCCAGGAGCATCAGAGAGGCGGCGCCGATTTCCTCTACGAAAGAGATCAGTCTCTGGGTCGACTGGCTGTAGTCGCTCGAATTCAGCGCCCCGATGAGGGTCGGATCGCGGGCCAGCAACTGCGGAACGATGGCATTTCGGCTCAGTTCGCTTTGCAGGTTGCCGCCGTAAAGAAGCAGCCGAAGCTCCGCCCGGTTGCGCGTGCTTTCGGTAAACCGGTCGGTCATCATCCGGTTCGTGACCCAGATCGTTCCCACGGCCACGATCAGCAGGATGACAAGTGCCAGCCGGACCCGCCAACTGATCCCGTCGGACCGAGGCCAGCCCGAGATCGGTTGATGAGGTTTCACGGGACTCTTCATGACAGTAAGTTACGCCTGCATCGGCGTTTGCTCAAGTCACGCGGGTGCAAGCGCCCCAACCAGCCCGCGGAACAGCGCCGCGCCATCGGTGCCGCCATGGCCCGCGTCCGCCGCGCGTTCCGGATGCGGCATCATCCCGAGCACCCGGCGGTTTTCCGACAGGATGCCGGCGATGTCCCCGACGGAGCCGTTGGGATTGCCGACATAGCGGAACGCCACCCGATCCTGGTCGTTCAGCGCGGTCAGGGTCTCGGGGTCGGCGAAATAGTTGCCGTCGTGATGCGCGATCGGGATGCCGATCACGTCGCCGGCGTTATAGGCGCCGGTAAAGGCGCTGCTGCTGGTCTGGACCCGAAGATCGACGGTCTTGCAGATGTATTTCAGCCCGGCATTGCGCAACAGGGCGCCCGGCAGGATCCCGGTTTCGGCGAGAACCTGGAACCCGTTGCAGACGCCAAACGCATATCCGCCCCGGTCCACATGCGCCCTGACTGCCCGGCAGATCGGCGACTGCGCGGCGATTGCCCCGCACCGCAGGTAGTCGCCATAGGAAAACCCGCCGGGAATGCCGACCAGGTCGATACCGTCGGGCAATGTGGTATCCTTGTGCCAGACCATCGTGACATGGGCACCGGCGGCCCGAAAGGCGACGGCAAGGTCGCGATCGCAGTTCGATCCGGGAAAGACGACGACGGCAGCACGCATGGGAAGGATCCTTCAGTTCAGGAAATCGGTGACAACGGCAACGCCCGGCGGAGCGGGCGTATCGAACGCGGCGAGTTCGCGGGTGACATCGGAGAGAGCGATGCGGCGTGTGATCAGCGGGGTCAGATCCACCTGCCCGCCCTCGATCAGCGACAGCAGCGACGGGTAGCGCCAGGCGGGCATCCCGCGGGTGCCATAGATTGCAAGCTGGCCGGAATAGACCGCGTCCATCGGCAAGCGCATTTCGACATGCGGGCCCGCCGGCATGCCGATCTGCACCATCCGTCCGAGCTTTCGCAGGGATCGGATCGCCGCCCGCGTCGTCGCGTCGATCCCCAGAGCCTCGATCGCCATGTGAGCCCCGCCGCCGGTCGCGTCACGCACCGCCTGCGCCGAATCGCAGGCGCTGGCATCCACGACGGCGTCTGCCCCCAGTTCGCGGGCATAGTGGAGCTTTTCCGGCACGACATCGACCACCACGACCCGCGCCCCAAGCGCCCGTCCCAACAGAAGCGCCGCGGTTCCGACCCCGCCGCCGCCGAAAATCGCCAGCCATTCGCCGGGGCGCAGGGCGGCGCGCCCGGTCAGCGCCTGCCACGCGGTGGTCACGCGGCACCCCAGCGCAGCCGCCAGGTCCGGCGCAACCGCGTCAGGCAGGGCTGTCAGATTGGCGTCGGCATGGGGCACCGCGATCTCCTCGGCAAAGGCGCCAGGCGCCGTGAAGCCCGGCAGCACCTGACCGGCACATATGGTCTGATGTCCCGCCGCGCAATCCGCGCAGCGTCCGCAGGCGAGAATGAAGGGCGCGATCACCCTGTCGCCGACCTTCCAGCCCCGCACATCGCCGCCCACGGCGATCACCTCTCCGCAATATTCATGCCCCGGCACATGCGGCAGGTCCACCGGATCGGCCCCGGTCCAGACATGCCAGTCGGACCGGCAGACGCCACAGGCCAGCACCTTGAGAACGACGCCGTCCCGGTCCGGATCGGGACCGGGCAAGTCGACCATCTCCAGCGGCGCGCGCCAACCGGTCAGCCGGGCCGCCCGCATTAACCCATGTCCACCGTGTAGGATTCGATCACCGTATTGGCCAGGAGCTTTTCGCACATCTCCCGGACGTCGGCTTCGGTCACGCCCTCGGCCAGGTCCAGTTCGATAACCTTGCCCTGCCGCACGCCGGTCACGCCTTCAAATCCCATCGCGCCGAGGGCGTGACGCACCGCTTCGCCCTGGGGATCCAGAACTCCGGTCTTGAGCATAACGTGAACCCTTGCCTTCATGGCATCACCCTTCTGGTCTGTTTCCGGCCCCGGCGGAGCCGTCGTCTTTCGTTGCAATTCAGTTGATCAGCGTCGGCTTGGTGATCGGCGTCGATGTCTTGGGCATGACGCCAAGGCGGCGCGCCACCTCGGAATAGGCATCGGTCAGGTTGCCCAGATCGCGCCGGAACACGTCTTTATCCAGTTTCTGTCCGGTCTCGATATCCCACAACCGGCAGCTGTCCGGGCTGATTTCGTCCGCCACGATCAGGCGCTGGAAATCGCCGTCATAGATACGGCCGATCTCGATCTTGAAATCCACCAGCCGAATGCCGACGCCATACATGAGGCCGGACATGAAATCGTTGACCCGCAGCGCCAGGCTCAGAACGTCGTCCATGTCCTGCTGGCTGGCCCAGCCGAAGGCGGCGATATGTTCCTCCGTCACCAGCGGGTCGCCCAGCTTGTCATCCTTGTAGCAGTATTCGACAATCGGCCGAGGCAATTGCGTGCCTTCGTCGATCCCCAGCCGCTGGCTCATCGAGCCGGCCGCGAAATTGCGCACGATGATTTCCAGGGGGATGATCTCGCAGCTGCGCACCAGCTGTTCGCGCATGTTCAGCCGGCGGATGAAATGAGTCGGAACACCGATCGTGTTCAGCCCGGTCATGAAAAACTCGCTCAGCAGGTTGTTCAGAACCCCCTTGCCGTCGATGACGTCCTTTTTCTGGGCATTGAACGCGGTGGCGTCATCCTTGAAATACTGCACGATCGTCCCCGGTTCGGGACCTTCGTACAATATCTTGGCCTTGCCTTCGTATATCTTCTTGCGACGCGCCATGAACTGCCTTTCAGGGTTGATCGGCCCGGACAGACCCGGCCCCGTGACGCCGCTATAGTGCAAGGGCCGCAGTGTCGCAAGCGTGCCGCCCCCTCTTGCACAAGAGCGGACGGACCGGCATATCTGCCAGAGACACAATATCGCAAAGGGCAGCAGCCATGACCACATTCGACGATCGCGAAAACGCCTTCGAAGCGAAATACGCTCACGACGAGGAAATGACCTTCAAAGCCGTCGCGCGCCGCAACAAGCTGACCGGTCTCTGGGCCGCCGGACTGTTGGGCAAATCCGGAAGCGATGCGGATGACTACGCCAAATCCGTCGTGCTGGCCGATTTCGAGGAAGCCGGACATGAGGATGTCGTGCGCAAGCTGGCCGCCGATCTCGGGGACAAGGCCGATGCCAACACGATCCGCGCCAAGATGGACGAGCTGATGGCGGTGGCCAAGGACCAGATCATGAAAGAGGTCGGCTGAACCCGGACTGACCGTTTCCGGGCCTCAAATACGGGATGGATGCCGTTCTTTGGGCTGCGCCTCGTGTGTTCGGCCGCCGCTTCCTTGCTCTGCGTCCGCCAGGCGCCAGCGACCGACGACGCAGAGCAATCCGCCGACCAAACTGACAGGATGATTCATCGTGACCAATGCCTTTGAGAAACTGCTGGCGGCAAAGGAAGTGATCCTCGCCGATGGCGCGACCGGCACCAACCTGTTCAACATGGGGCTGATGTCCGGCGAAGCGCCGGAACTCTGGAACGTCAACGAGCCCGCCAAGATTCGCGCGCTCTACAAGGGATCGGTCGATGCCGGGAGCGACCTGTTCCTCACCAACACGTTCGGCGGAACGGCCGCCCGGCTGAAACTGCACGATGCGCAGAACCGGGTGCGCGAACTGTCGCGGGTCGGGGCAGAGCTTGGGCGCGACATCGCGGACACGGCCGCCCGCCCGGTGGTGGTCGCCGGATCGGTCGGTCCGACCGGCGAAATCATGGAACCGGTCGGCACGCTCAGCCATGCGCTGGCGGTCGAGATGTTCCACGAACAGGCGGACGGGCTGAAAGAAGGCGGCGTCGATGTGCTGTGGCTGGAAACCATTTCCGCGCCCGAGGAATACCGCGCCGCCGCCGAAGCGTTTTCGCTTGTCGGCCTGCCCTGGTGCGGCACGATGAGCTTTGACACCGCCGGGCGCACGATGATGGGCGTGACCTCGGCGGACATGGTCCAGATGGTCGAAGCGCTGGATCATCCGCCGCTGGCTTTCGGCGCCAATTGTGGCACCGGAGCCTCCGACATCCTGCGCACCCTTCTCGGTTTTGCCGCGCAGGGCACCGAACGGCCGCTCATCGCCAAGGGCAATGCCGGCATCCCGAAATACGTGGATGGCCACATCCACTATGACGGCACGCCGGCGCTGATGGCCGATTACGCGGCGATGGCGCGCGATTGCGGCGCGCGGATCATCGGAGGCTGTTGCGGCACCATGCCCGAACACCTGCGCCTGATGCGGGCGGCGCTCGACGAACGGCCCCTGGGCGGGCGCCCGACCCTGGATCAGATCACCGCGGCGCTCGGCGCATTTTCTTCGGCCAGCGACGGAACCGGCGACGATACGCCGAAACCTCGGGAACGCCGGGGTCGACGGCGCAGCTAGCGCGAAACCGGATGAAGAAACGGCCTTAACAGGCTGCTGGCATTCATGAAAACGGCATTCAAAAAAATGCGCGCTGCGTCCCTCGCATGGGGTTCGGCGGTCTTGCAACCCGGATCCGCCCGCTTGCTTTTCCGCCCGGAGCGGTCTTGCGCATCAGAACAGCGACAACTGATCGCCCGGTTCGGGCGGCACCGCGAACAGATCGCTCCGCAACGGCGCGACCGGACGGTCCAGACCCAGGCGCAGCGTCGCCAGCCGGAACCTTTGCGCGATCATCTCCGCATAGGGGCCTTCGCCGCGCATGCGATGGCCCCAGCGCGCATCGTAATCCTTGCCGCCGTGCATGTCGCGCAGCCGCGCCATGACCCGAGCGGCGCGGTCGGGGTAATGTTCCGCCAGCCATTCCTGCCAGAGCGGCGACACCTCGCGCGGCAGGCGGAGCATGATCCAGCTCGCCGCATCGGCCCCGGCATCGCGCGCCGCGGACAGGATCGTTTCCAGCTCGTGATCGGTCAGGCCCGGCACCATGGGCGACGCCATGACCCGCACCGGGATGCCGGCCTCGACAAGCCGCCGGATCACGCGCAACCGGCGGGCCGGCGCAGGCGCGCGCGGTTCCATCCGGCGGCTCAGATCCGGGTCCAGAGTCGTCAGCGATATCCCGACCCGCGCCAGCCCCTGCCGCGCCATCGGCGCCAGAATGTCGATGTCCCGTTCGACAAGCGCCCCTTTCGTGACGATCGCCACCGGATGCCTGAACTCTGACAGGACCCCGAGACAGTCCCGCATGATCCGATGGTCCCGCTCGATCGGTTGATAGGGATCGGTGTTGGTCCCGACGGCAATGGTCGCGACGCGGTAACGCGACGACCGCAATTCGCGGTCCAGGACCTTCGCGGCACCGGGCCGGGCGATCAGGCGGGTTTCGAAATCCAGCCCCGGAGACAGACCCAGCCATGCATGGGAAGGGCGCGCGAAACAGTAGATGCAGCCGTGTTCGCATCCGCGATAGGGATTGATCGACCGGTCGAAGGGTAGATCCGGGCTCCGGTTGTAGGTGATCAGGCTGCGCGGCGTTTCCAGGCTGACCTCGGTTGCAATTCCCGTATCGTCCGCCTGCCCTTCCCAGCCATCG
The DNA here is from genome assembly GCF_030164465.1 of Sedimentitalea xiamensis. Lineage (GTDB taxonomy): Bacteria > Pseudomonadota > Alphaproteobacteria > Rhodobacterales > Rhodobacteraceae > Sedimentitalea > Sedimentitalea xiamensis. The sequence continues at coordinate 60,591 of NZ_JASNJE010000016.1, read as the reverse complement.
GGCTCCGCCCTCCGGTCGAGATCGAAGCGGCCGCTACGGTTGCTCACCGCCCCGCGCGCCCTTCGGCGGGCCTTGTCTATCGGAATTTCGCAGTCCATGGAAAACGATGGAACATTTAGGGAACATTATCAAGGCCGCTTTGCCCGGACGCCTGCAACGGTGGAAAAAACCGCGGAATTCGGCCACCAAGGTCGGTTGCAGCGCCGCCAGTGTCGCAATCAACGCAGTCCAAAAGGCATCAAATGACCGAAAAGACCGAAAAGACTCAGCCGGGGCATGGCCCCATCAATCGAGGAACGCGCCCATGTCTGACGAAGACGACATCATCCTGTCGGATCTTGATGACGAGGAACTTGTCCAACAGATGTTCGACGACCTCTATGACGGTCTCAAGGAAGAGATCGAGGAAGGCGTGAACATCCTGCTGGAACGCGGCTGGGAGCCCTACCGGGTTCTGACCGAAGCCCTGGTCGGCGGCATGACCATCGTCGGGGCGGATTTCCGCGATGGGATCCTGTTCGTTCCCGAGGTTCTTCTGGCCGCCAACGCGATGAAGGGCGGCATGGCGATCCTGAAGCCGCTGCTGGCCGAAACCGGCGCGCCGCGCGTCGGAAAGATGGTGATCGGCACCGTCAAGGGCGATATCCACGACATCGGCAAGAACCTTGTCGGGATGATGATGGAAGGCGCGGGTTTCGAGATCGTCGATCTCGGCATCAACAACCCGGTCGAAAACTATCTCGAGGCGCTGGAACGCGAAGACGCCGACATTCTCGGCATGTCCGCCCTGCTGACCACGACAATGCCCTACATGAAAGTGGTCATCGACACGCTGGTCGAACAGGGCAAGCGCGAGGATTACATCGTGCTGGTCGGCGGCGCGCCGCTGAACGAGGAATTCGGCAAGGCCATCGGTGCGGACGCCTATTGCCGCGATGCCGCGGTGGCCGTGGAAACCGCGAAACACTGGATCGGACGCAAGCACAACCGTATGGCGGCGGTCTGAGCCTCAGCCGACGATTCCCTGACCCTGAACGCACATCATCGTGGCGCTGACGGTGGCGATCAGGGTCGGCGTTTCGCCGTTCCCGTCCATCGCCAGGGCCGCGCCCTCGGTTCGCAGCAATGTCCTGCCGGGGCGGATCACGCGGCCTTCGAAGCGGAACGACCTGCCCCTGGCGGGCGCCAGGAAGTTGATCTTGTATTCCACCGTCAGAACCCCGGCCCCCGGCGACATCAGCGACAGGGCCGCGAATCCGCAGGCCGTGTCCAGCATCGCCCCGCTGACACCGCCATGCAGGAATCCGTGTTGTTGCAGCAGAGCCGGGTCAAGCCCCAGCGTCAGCACCACCAGACCGGGTTCGACCGTCTCCAGCCGCGCGCCAAAGGTGCGCATCAGTGACTGGCGCGCAAAGCCGTCGCGCACCAGCGTTTCGAAATCCGGGTTGCGTGGTTCGAATGTCGGGTGCATCGCGACTCCTTTGCCCCATGACCGGCTGATGGGCTATCCTGGCCGCACCCTAGCCCGGCTCAGACAGAATAGGAACGCATCACGATGGCCGTGACCGACGAAACCCTCACCGACTGCGGCCTGCAGCCCGCCGGCACCGGCCGTATTCTCCTGATCGGTTGTGGGGCGCTGGCCCGCGAGATCCTCGACCTGAAGGCGCGCAACCGGTGGGACCACATGGACCTGACCTGCCTGCCGGCGATCCTGCACAACCACCCGGAAAAGATCACCGGCGCGGTCGAGGCAACCATCGCACGGCACAGCGATGCCTATGCGCAGATCTTCGTGGTCTATGCCGATTGCGGCACCGGCGGCCATCTCGCCGCCGCCTGCGACAGGCTGGGGGTCGAGATGATCGCCGGCCCGCATTGCTATTCCTTCTATGAAGGCAACGATCGCTTCGCCCGGCATTCCGACGAGATCACCGCCTTCTACCTGACCGACTTCCTGGCCCGGCAGTTCGACGCCTTCATCTGGAAACCGTTGGGACTGGACCGCCATCCGGACCTGCGCGACATGTATTTCGGCCACTATAGCAAGCTGGTCTATCAGGCGCAGACCGACGATCCGGTCCTGACGGAAAGGGCCCGCGCCTGCGCCGACCGCCTCGGTCTCGATTTCGAGCGCCGCTTGACCGGTTATGGAGATCTGGACAGGACACTGACCCGCTGGGCGGATCGTCCGACCTGACGGCCATCGGCCAAGACGGATCAGGCGTGTTCGGAGGCCACGTCGCGGATACGTTCGACCATGGCGCGCAATCCGTTGCTCCGCTGAGCCGACAGGTGGTCGTGCAGCCCAAGACGCGCCAGTTCGCGGCCTGCGTCAACGGCGGGAACCTGCGCGACGGGAAGCCCGTTGTAAAGCGCCCGCAACACCGCGATCAGCCCGCGAACGATCATCGCGTCGCTTTCGCCATCAAAGCTGAACGCGCCATCTTCGATCACCGGGTGCAGCCAGACCTGGCTGGCGCAGCCGTCGACCTTGGTCGCCGGCACTTTCAGCGCGTCCGCGAGCGGCGGCATCGCCTTGCCCAGTTCGATCACGTGCCGATACCGGTCCTCCCAGTCCTCCAGGAATTCGAAGTCCTCGACTATGTCTTCGAAGGCGAGCGTTGCCATGGTCTGTCCTCTGATCGGCTGCGCCTTTCAGGTAAGTCGGCGGCGGTTGGGTGTCCAGCCCCGCCTTGCGTCTTTTCAACCGGTGCCGGATGCGATAACCGGGGTTCAGGCAAGTTCCAGAACGGCGAGAGCGCATGAAAACCAACGTGATAGTCCTGACGGCTGCCAGCCTCGCCCTGTCCGCCTGCGGCTGGCGGGATTCCAGTCTCAATCCGGGCAACTGGTTCGGCAGCAGCGAACCGGTTCAGTCGGTCGCGGCGGATGGCTCCGTGAACGCGTTGATCCCGCCGGAACGCGGCGGCCTGCTGCGCCGGCCCGAAGCCGCGGACCTGTCCGTGCCGATCGCCAGCGTGACGAAACTGCAGATCGATCCGACCCCCAGCGGCGCGATCATTCTGGCCGAAGGCGTGGCGAGCCGGCAAGGCGCCTTCGCCGCCGAACTGCGGCCGGTCAACCCGGAACTGGTGTCGGATGACGGCATTCTGGAACTGGATTTCCGGGTGGCCTATCCGCCCTGGGAAACGCCCGTCGGGGACCAGCGGAGCCGGACCGTGGTCGATGCCTACACGCTGAGCCGGCAGGACCTGAGCGCCGTGCGCCTCGTGCGCGTCCGGGGCGCCCAGAACGCGCTGGAATCCCGCCGGCGCTGACCCGCTGCCCTAAAGTTCGACGACGACCACCGATTGGCCCTTGGCGGCCAGCCCGATCTTGCCTTCGCAGAGTCTGAGCGCATCCGCGCCAAAGACCTCGCGCCGCCAGCCCGACAGGGCGGGCACATCGCGCAGCCCGGCGGCGATCGCATCCAGATCGGAGCTTGGCGCGATCAGCTTGGCGGCGACGCCCGAGCTTTCCGTCTTCGATTTCAGCAGCACACGCAGCATGTCGGCCAGCGCGGGATTGACCTGAAGCTTCTCACGGCTGCGGTCCGGTTGCGGCATCTCTCCGGGCGGGCAGTTCACCCCTTTTTCGACCGCGGCGAGGATGCCGTCGGCAATCGCCCCCTTGCGGGCTTCGCGCAGCAGAAGGCGCATGCCGCCCAGGTCCGCATGGGTGCGCGGCCTGGCAGAGGCCAGTTCCACCAGCGCGTCGTCCTTGAAAACGCGATTGCGCGGGATGTCGTTGGTCTGCGCATGGGCTTCGCGAAACGCCGCCAGTTCGCGCACGACAGCGAGGAACTTGGGCGAATTGGTGCGTGTCTTGACGCGTTTCCATGCCTCTTCGGGCTGGATGTCATACGTCGCGGGATTGGTCAGGATCTCCAGTTCCTCGGCGACCCATCGGGTGCGGTCGCTCTGGTCCAGTTCGGCCGCCAGATATTCGTAGACCTTGCGCAGGTGGGTCACGTCGGCCAGCGCGTATTTCTTCTGCGCCTCGGTCAGCGGGCGGCGCGACCAGTCGGTGAACCGGCTGGACTTGTCCACCGAGCCATGCGCGATCTTGCGCACCAGCGTTTCATATCCGGCCTGCTCGCCAAAGCCGCAGACCATCGCCGCGACCTGGGTGTCAAACAGCGGTTCCGGGAACACATGCGCATCGACCCAGAAGATTTCCAGATCCTGGCGCGCGGCGTGGAAAACCTTGATCACGCTCGTATCGCGAAACAGGTCATACAGCGGTTCAAGCGACATGCCGTCGGCCAGGGGGTCCACCAGAACCGCTGTGTCGTCCCCGTCGCCGGGAAGCGCAAGCTGCACGAGACAAAGCTTTGAATAATAGGTGCGTTCGCGCAGGAATTCGGTATCGACGGTAACATAGGACTGGGCATGGGCCAGCTTGCAGAAAGCGGCCAGATCTTGCGTCGTTGTGAGCGTTTTCATCTACTGTCGAAGTTCCTGTTCATTGTTCTTGTTGTCTTTTTTTCCGGTGAAAGAAGACAGGTCGCGTTTTCACTCAGTCAGTCTTAATCCAAACCACGCGATTTGGAAACCACGCGCCGGATTCTTGTCAGGGCAGAAAGACCGGTCTGCGATCCCCCGATGCGAAACGGCGCAGAACCGCGGGATAGAGCCTGTGTTCCTGTTTCAGAACCCGCGCCGCGAGCGTCTCGGGCGTGTCGTCCGGCAGAACCGGAACGCGAGCCTGCCCGAGGATCGGCCCATCGTCCAGTTCCGCCGTCACCTCGTGCACGGTGCAGCCGTGTTCGGTGTCGCCCGCCGCGAGGGCGCGGGCATGCGTGTTCAGCCCCTTGTAGAGCGGCAAGAGCGACGGGTGGATGTTCAACGCCCGCCCCTGCCAGTGGCTGACGAAACCCGCCGTCAGGATCCGCATGAACCCGGCAAAGCAGACGATGTCCGGCCGCGCCGCGAGCAACGGCTTCATCAGTTCCGCCTCGAACGCCGGGCGGTCCCCGGCGAAGGGGCGGTGATCGACCACTGCCGTGGGCACGCCCCGATCCGCCGCCCTGGCCAGTCCGCCGGCGGCGGCGGTGTTGGACAGGACCAGGCAGGGTCGCGCCGGATGGTCGCCGACCATGCTGTCCAGCAGCGCCATCATGTTGGAGCCGCCGCCGGAAATCAGGATCGCGACGTGCTTGGCGCTCACGTCAGGCTGCCCCGATACCGAACGCCGGGGCGATCTGTCACGGTGCCGATCCGGTATACGGTTTCACCGGAAGCGCCAAGGTTTTCGGCCAGCGCCGCGGCGCGGTCCGGATCGCAAACGAGGATCATGCCGATGCCGCAGTTGAAGGTTTTCAGCATTTCGGCCTCCGCCACGTTTCCGACGCCCGCCATCCACCTGAAAACGCCGGGCAGGTCCCAGGCCGACAGGTCGATCTCCGCGCCGCATCCCTCGGGCAGCACCCGCGGCAGGTTCTCCGTCAGGCCGCCGCCGGTGATATGGGCCAGCGCGTGCACGCCGCCGGCGCGCACCGCCGCCAGCGCCGGTTTCACGTAGAGCCGGGTCGGCGTCAGCAGGTCCGCGCCAAGGCTGGCATCCCCGAACGGACTGTCAGCGTCCCAGCCCAGCCCCGATAGCTCGACCAACCTGCGCACGAGGGAATAACCGTTCGAATGCACGCCGTCGCTGGCCAGACCGAGGAGGACATCGCCTTCGGCCACGCCGCCGGGCAAGGCGCCGCCGCGTTCCATCGCCCCAACAGCGAAACCGGCAAGATCGAAATCGCCCTCAGGATACATCCCCGGCATCTCTGCCGTCTCTCCGCCGATCAGTGCGCAGCCCGACCTTTCGCAGCCGGTCGCGATTCCTTCGATGATCCGCGCCGCCACGTCCGTTTCCAGCTTTCCGGTCGCGAAATAGTCCAGGAAGAACAGCGGTTCAGCCCCCTGGCACACCAGATCGTTGACGCACATGGCGACGAGGTCGATGCCGACTCCGTCCACCACCCCGGTGTCGATGGCAATGCGCAGCTTGGTGCCGACGCCGTCGGTGGCCGCGACCAGCACCGGGTCGGTGAAGCCGGCCGCCTTGAGATCAAAAAGGGCACCGAAACCGCCGAGACCGCTCATCACACCGGGACGCGCGGTGCGTTTCGCCGCCGGTTTGATCCGCTCGACAAGGGCATTGCCCGCATCGATGTCCACTCCTGCCTCGGCATAGGTGATGCCGGTCTTGCCCGTCGTCATGCGCCCGATCCTTTTCACAATCTGCGCGCGGCGTAGTCGATTGCGGGTCGGCTTGCAACATTTGGCTGCGCTGTCTGATCTTGACGCCCCCGTCCACCGTGATACGCAGACCGTAGGCGGGCCTGTAGCTCAATTGGTTAGAGCAGAGCGCTCATAACGCTTTGGTTGGGGGTTCGAGTCCCTCCGGGCCTACCACCGCTGCCGCACCGGGCGACACCGCGGCTTCGCCGGGACCGCCGGAATTCCATCAAAATTAAGTATATACAATGGCTTGCAAAAACGCCAAAGTGTGGTGTTATCTGTTTTCGCCATCCGTGCTAATATCTTCACCAGTGCCGCGCCGTATCATTGACGGATACCCATAACCAATTGTCGGAGCGTGACATGAAGAAAGTAGCGATTGTCGGAGCCGGTGTGGCCGGGATGAGCGCGGCCTTGCGCCTGCTGGAACGCGGGTTTCACGTGACGCTATACGAACAGGACGATTTCGTCGGCGGCATGCTTCATTCCTACCGCGACAAGGTGACGGGTACGCGGCGCGAGCATTCCTACCACATGTTCCCGAACTTCTACTTCAACTTCTGGAAGATCGCGGAAGAGATTGGAATAAAGAACAATTTCACGCCTCGTGAAGCGTTTCGCTTTCTGCGCGGCGACGAACTGGACCGCCTGCCCGCGATGTTCAATCCCAGCGGGCCGCAGGATTTCCTGCGCAATATGGATTCGGGCGCGGCGCCACCGCCGGACCTGTTCATCTACATGTATTCGATGATCGACATGCTGGCGGAACCGGAACACAAGCACGACCTGCTGGATACTTATTCGGTGAACGGTTTCTTGCATTCCCGGCCCTACATGACGCGGATCGCCGCCGACCTGCACCAGACCCTGTGGGAGACCGTCTGGGCGATTTCCTCCTATCAGGCGTCCGCCAAGAGCTACCGGACCTTCGTGAAATACACCAACCGCTACTCCGTGCCGGAATTCTTCCTGCTGGCCGGAAACAAGTGGGACTACCTGATGAAGCCCTGGCTGGACAAGCTGGAGAGCTTTGATCGCTTCGAACTGAAGCCGCTGCACCGGCTCGCCAAGGTCGTGCCCGACAAGGACGGCAAGCGGATCGCGCGGCTTGAATTCGACATCGTGAACCGGTCCCCTTCGGTCAATGACAGCTGGGACGTCGAGGACAAATGCGCCGTGGACGTGGGCAATGACGCGGTGGTGATGGCGGTGACGCCGGGCGCGATCAAACGGCTGCTGCGCGACGAATTCTACGACGCGGCCCCGCATCTGGGCGAGGTACAGTATCTGGAGGCGGAACCGATGGGCGCGCTTCAGTTCTACCTGAAATGCCATATCGACAAGCTGCCCAAGGACGTGACCGATTTCGAAGGCGCGAAATACTACATGACCTTCCTGGATTACACGCAGCTCTGGCGGGATATCGGCGAGCACACGGCGCCGGGCGAAAAGCCGGACACGTTTCTCTACGTGACCTGTTCGGACGTGGTGTCGCTGCTGTCGATACCACCCGAAAAGCGGCATCCCGAAGGCCACAAGAAGGAACACCAGCTTATCCTGGATCTCGATCACCCCACCACGGCGATCGAATATGTGCTGAACGAGGTGATGCAGCACCTGCCCGTCGATCTGGACGACATCGATCTGCGCAAGACCGCTTTTGACATGAACACCGGCGAAGAGCTTTTCGCCAATATGGTCGGCAGTTGGGAACGCCGCCCCGACACCGAAACGCCGCTGGAAAATCTTTGGATGGCAGGCACTTATGTCAAGAACATCATGGATGTCTCCACCATCGAGGGCGCCGTGATCTCGGGCCTGAATGCAGCGGAATGCATTCGGGCAAGGCATGCGAAAAAATCCGATCCGGTCACGGTTCTGGAACCCGAAGCCTTTCCGGTCGAGCTTTTCCAGGCGCTGAAGCTGGCCTGGGCGCCGCTGGCCGCGTCGGCGAAGATGTGGTCGGAAGCGAACACCGTGATGGGCAGGTATGGCAGCAGCTGGGACGAGACCCAGCGCAAGATCATAAAGGCGGGTGTGAAGGCGCTGGAACCCTTCATGGGCCGCAAACCGAACCCGCCGCACTATCTTGGCCCGATCAACTGGACCAACTCGGTCCGCAACCTGCCCAGGGATCATCCGCTCGCCATCGGACCGATCTACTGGAACTACGACGAAAACGGGTTCCGGAAACATGGCGGGGGGCACCACAAGAAAAAGCACGGCGTCAAGCTGCAATCCGGCAGCGAGCACGACAAGGGCTGACACCGCACGGTCCGCTGAAGGCAGCGGGAAAGTTCAGGGGAAGACCAGGGAAGAGGCTATGGACATCAAGGCATGGCTGACGGACGCCGGACTGCCGCAATATGCAGGCCGCTTCGAAGAGGAACAGATCACGCCGGATCTGCTGAACCAGCTGGACCACGAGTCGCTCAAGCAACTGGGGGTCGATATCCTCGGGCATCGGCTGATGATCCTGCGCGCCGCCAGAGAGACGGCCTTGGCCAAACCGGCCCGCAGCGGGCATGCGGCGGCACAAACCAAGGCATCCGAATGGGAAGCCGAACGCCGCCAGCTGACCATCCTGTTCTGCGACATGGTGGGATCGACGCAGATCTCCTCGCAACTCGACCCCGAGGAATTCCGCGACCTGATCCGGCTCTATCATGAAACCGTTTCGGACGCCGCGCGCCGCGCCGGCGGGCATGTGGCGCAATTCCTCGGCGATGGTTCGATGATCTATTTCGGCTACCCGGCGGCGCAGGAGGACGCCACCGAACGCGCGGTGAACATGGGGCTGGCTCTGATCGACGCCCTGGAACGGCTTGAACCGCATCCGGGTCTGCGCCTGCGCACCCGGATCGGCATCGCCACGGGCTTGGTGGTCGTCGGGGATCTGGTCGGGCGCGGACTTCACGAAGGCGCGGTGGTGTCGGGCGACGCACCCAACCTGGCCGCGAGATTGCAGGCCGTCGCAGAGCCGGGCCAGATCGTGGTTGGCGAACGCACTCATCAGCTGCTGGGCCGCAGCTTTGACAGCGAACCGCTCGCTCCGATGGAACTCAAGGGCATTCCGGGTCTGACAAAGGCCTGGCGCATCCTCGGACCATCGGTGAGCGCCAACCGGTTCGAAGCCCATCGGTCGCGGGCGATCACGCCGCTGATCGGACGGGACCGGGAAATGACGCAGTTGATGGAGGCCTGGCGCAAGGCCGACGCGGGCCAGGGCTCGGTCGTGATGCTGCGCGGCGAGGCCGGGCTGGGCAAGAGCCGGCTGCTGCGCGAACTCAAGAAGCGCTCCGGGATGACCGGGCCGGCACTGGTGCAACTGCACTGCTCGCCCTATTTCTCGAACACCGCCCTGCATCCGGTCATCCGGGCGCTTGAGTTCGGGTCCGGATTCAAGCGCGAGGATTCACCGGAGGTTCGGCTGGACAAGGTCCTGCGGTTCTTCGGCCTGGATCCCAAGGATGCGGGCGAACAAGGCGCGCTCATCGCCGGGTTGATGGGATTGCCCGCCGACCGGTTCCCGCCGCTTGAGATTTCCGTCGGACTGCAACGCACGCGCCTGTTCGAGGCGATGCTGGGCCTGATCATGCGGGCGGCGCGGTCAAGCCCGGTGATGCTGTTTTTCGAAGACCTGCACTGGGCCGATCCGACGACGCTGCAACTGGTCGCCCGGATGATCGAGACCGCGCCCGCAGGTCGCGTGCTCGTGGTCGGCACCTACCGGCCGGAATTCGAACCGCCCTGGGGGTCGGACGCCGGCGTCATGCTTTGCGATCTTCAGCGCCTTGAGGAAACCGAGGTCCAGGAGCTGATATCGTTTCTGGCGCAGGACGGCGGCGGGCTGCCCCCTGACGTGATCGCGACCCTGGCCGCCCGCGCCGACGGCATTCCGTTCTTTGCCGAGGAACTGACCCGGTCCGTCATCGAGATGGACAGCCGGACGGTCAACACGGTGCCAACGACCCTGCGCGATACGCTGATGGCGCAGCTTGATTCGCTGGAGGGACCGCGCCCCATCGCGCAGATCGCCTCGGTCATCGGTCGCGAGTTCGACATCGACCTGCTGGGCGCGGTATCTCGGAAATCCAGAGCGTCCCTTCTGCGGTCGCTCGAAGATCTGGTCGAAGCCAATCTGATCTTCGCCGGCCGGGAACCGGGAACATGGGTGTTCCGCCACGCGCTGATCCGGGATTCCGCCTATGAATCCCTGCTCAACCGCAGCCGCCAGAGCATGCATCTGAGCATTGCACGCGCCATCGAAGAGGTGTTTCCCGACCGGGCGCGCAACGCCCCGGAATTCCCGGCCCGGCACTACGCCGAGGCCGGGGAACACGCCAGCGCGGCGCGCAACTGGCTGGCGGCCGGGCAATCCGCCCGCCAGCGCGGCATCGTCAGCGAGGCCAAAGCCCATATGCAGGCGGGACTGGAACAGGTGGCGCAGATGCCGAGGGGGCCGGACCGCGAGGCGCTGGAAGTGCAGCTTCACGCCGGTCACGGTGCGGTTCTCAGCGGCATCAAGGGTCACGCGGCCCCCGAAGTCGGGGCGGCCTTCGCCAAGGCCCGCGCGCTGGATGCCGCGGGCACCAGCAAGGATTTCCAGATCGCGTTCCAGAACGGATATGGCGCCCATCTCGCGATGCGCGGCGAGGTCGCCAACGGACACCGGGAGCTGTCCCGTATCGCGGAGATCGCTGGCGACGACCCGCGACTGCTGGTGTCCGCCGGGTCGGCCCTGTCCTGGTCGCATTACAGTTGCGGCAACTTCGAAACCTCGGTCTGGTGGGGCGAACAAGCCGAGGGTCATGTCAAAGGCGGCGCATGGAATTCTTCATCGCCCCGGCACACCACCGGAGACCCGCTGGTCATCGCCAGGTGCTGGCACGCGGCCTCGCTCTGGGCGCTCGGAAAGTCGGATCAGGCGACGGCGATGACGCAAGCGGCCCTGGATCACGCGGAGACCCTGAACGATCCCTATTCCGTAATCTACGCGCAGGTGAACGGGCTATGCAGGCTCGCGGCCCTGCAGGGGCGTTCGGACGCGGTGTTGCAGATCACGACCGACGCGGTCGCCTATGCCAAACGCATGGGATACGATTTTGCCGCCGGCTACAGCCTGTTCTGGCAGGCCGAAGCGCTGGCCGCCACGGGGGAGCCGGAAAAGGCCCTGCAGATCATCGGCGCCGCGATCTCTGTCTGCAAGGCCATGTCCTTCCGCCTGCACGAACCCCATTTCCTCGGAATGCAGGCGGTCATGCTGGCCCAGACAGGTGACACGGCCGCTGCTTTCGCGGCGCTGGACGGGCTTGAAGCGCAGGTCGACGAGTCGGGAGAACTCTGGATCGCCCCGGACGTGCGGATCGCGCGGGCGCGGGTGGCCGAAGCCGCCGGCGACACGGATACCGCACTGGCGGCCTGGCAGGATGCGCTGGCGCGCGCGCGCGCCCTGTCCTCTCCGGCCTGGGCACTGCGGGCGGCCACGGGGCTTGCGGACCTCATGGCGCGCAAAGGACAGCAAGAAGCGGCGCACACGGTTCTGTCGCCCGTGTATCGCGGCTTTACCGAAGGCTTTGACACCGCCGATCTGGCACGGGCGAAAGGCGTCCTCGACCGGCTCGGCGCGGACAGGCTGGAACCTTCGGGCACCTGACGCCGCTCAAACCTTGTAGCCCAGCATCCGGGTGCGATCGACCAGCGCCAGCAGCGGCGCGGGATCGTCGGCATGGCGGTGCGCTTCGGCGCGGGCCTGATCGGCGATGACGTCAAGCTCTGCCTCCGCGGCGGGCAAGGCCGCGCGAAAAGCGGCGGCCAGAGCCGCATAGTTGGACGGCGCCGGATCGCGGAACATCGCGGCCACGTCCGGGTCAAGGGTCGCGATGGCGGCGGGCAGCGTCAGGATGCCGTCGCGGATGTCTTCGTCGCCGCCGCCTTCGCCCAGCGCATCGGTGCCCCGCACGTCCGACACGTCGTCGCAGGCGTGATAGAGCATGCCCAGATAGCGCCCGAAGCGGCGCAATGCACCGCTGCGATCTGCAAGGCAGGCCGCGACCTCGAACATCGACCCGGTGTCTTCCTGCGCCAGCATCCGCCAGTCCGACACGCCGAGAGGCTGCTTGCGCAGGCGCCATTGGGCGCATTCCGCCGCCCCCAACCGGGTCATCAGTTCCGACAGCAGCCGCACCGCCTGCGCATCCTCCGCCATCATGCGATAGGCTTCGGCGGTCATGTAGCCAGAAGTCATCAGCGCATTCAGCGTGCCGAATTTCGCGTGCATGGTCGCCTTGCCGCGGCGCGTGTCGGACCGGTCCAGGATGTCATCCACAACCAGTGTCATGTTGTGAAACAGCTCCAGCGCGACGGCGGAACGGATGACGTTCTCTGCAACCTCGCCGGTCTGGGCCCGTGCACAGCTGAACATGGTCAGCGGGCGGAAATATTTCGATCCGGCCAGGAACTGCCAGCTGAGGGCCTCGGCCATTTCCGCGTTGGCGCCGGCCAACCAGTCGGCAATCGCCTTGCGCAGCCGTTCGGTTTCCTCCTCGAACCCCAGTTCCGGGATGACCCAGTCGGCGCGCCCCTGTTGATGGTCGTTGTTCATCGCTTGATCCTGACATTGCGCCTGGGACCGGCGTCCGCGCCCGCATTCTGGAGGCTGCGCAGTTCCGCCTCGATCTTCAGAAGCTCGGCGCGCAGGGCCTCGGCCTCGCTGAGCGACGCATCGGCGACCTGCTGAAGAAGCCGCCGCGCCGTGTCGATCATGGCGGTCTGGCGCAGATCAAGGCGATCCGGCGGACCGTCTGCCGGAGGTTTCAGCGCCTCGGCGAAATCCCCCAGATCACCCTTGTGGGCCAGCATGAGGTCGCTGATCTGCCGCCCGTACCGCAACCCGCTGTTCAGCCAGGCGATCTGCGCGCGCGCCAGCAGTTCCATCACGTCGCGGCCAAAGTCCGTTTCCACGTCGCCACCGGCATCGTCACCCGGCCGTTGGAATGCGGAGATCCATCCCTGCACCATGTCGGCATAAAGTTCCGAAAGGACAGTCACGTCGTCAATCCCGCCCAGATCCGGCTTGTCCGTCGTCATGTCCGCCCCCCGAAGTTCCTTGCCCGCACCTTAGAGTGAATTTGCCGGCACGCAATGTCGCGCAGACGCATTATTCGGGCAAACGTCTCCCAACCCCCTGACGGGACAGCACATAAGTGTGAATCGAAAAGACCACGGCCCTGGTGCGCGGCAGGCGCAGGATGCTTTGGCGTTCGCTGCGCAGATAGCCCGCTTCGTCCGGGCGCAACGGAACCCGCGGCTCCGACAGGCGACGCGGTTGGAAGAGAGCCGGATCGGCATATTCCAACGCATTGAAACGCCACATCGGCCGGCCGACCTGAACGCCATCGAACACGCGCTGCACCCGTTTGGCCATCGGCGCATCGTAGCTGTGGACCGGACCGTGAATGGCGGTCAAAGGACGCCGGAACTTTTCCGTCAAGGTCCAGCTGGCGGGAAAGCACAGCACGGCCCCGGTCAGCAGATGTTCGCTTCCCCGCTTCTGCAGGATGCAAAAATCTTCCTGCACCAGCCGCCCCAGACTGCCCAGCGGATCGTCTCGATCAGGCGTCACGCGCTTGCCATCGGGCCGCAGCACCACGTCCGGCTCGCCAGGATAGGCGAGTTCCAGAACCAGATCGAGCAGTTCCCCAGCCGCCTCAAGGGCGGAATCCTCCAGCGCGACGACACGGTCGCGGGCACCATCCAGCAGACGTTCGCGTTCCGCCATCTGACCGCCGAAAGCCTCGTCCGCGATCAGCCAGTCGTGCATGGCCAGGGGTTGCAGCCCCGGCAACGCGCGCGGCTCCGAAACGTCGTAGGGTATCCTGTCCTGCAACACGATGGTCATGGCCAGTTCCCTTAGAACGACATCACTCCAGTCGCAACCGGTGACGACGCCTGGCGCGCATCCATCCCGGCATTGTCGGCGGGCAGGCGGACCATGAACACCCAAAACCCGTTTCGCGCGGTCCTGCTTGGCGCGGATGGCTCCATCGCGGTCCGGGACGCCAGGAATGTGCCGTTCGCCAGTAACTTTATCCCGCTGGTGCGCGAACAGCGGACCGGTGCGTCGATGTTCTATTGTCCTGCGGCGACAAGACATTGCAGGACAATTCGACCTTTGCCGCCGAAGCCGCGGATCTGCATGCCGAAAACACCTGGGCGGCGGCGAATGGATCGAAACGGGACTGCCGGCACCAGGCCGCGCACGACCCGCCGGTTTCAGGAATGCGGCACGTGCATGGGCACATCGTGACCGATATGGAGATGCTGAAACCGGCTTCACGATCCCCGCACCGGCCACCGACGCGCACCCGCCGGACGACGGGTTCCAGACCCGGAAATACGGCTGCCTGATGCATGGAGTCGGACTCTACGACGCCCTGGCCGCTGGTGGCCATTCCCGACACGGCGGCGCCCGGCAAGGCAATCTGCACGGAAGCCAGCGGAGATTGCCCGATCGGGATCGAGGACTGGGTGTTGATCATCGAGGACGGCTGCGAGAACCTGACGACCTGTCCCTTCGACGTTGCCTTGATGGGGCAGTCGGTCCGGGGGAGACAGAGCGCCTTTCGCCGCGCCCTGCCCCGCATCTGTTCAGAAAACGAAATCGCCACTGTCCAGATCTGCAATCAGAATACCTTCGAGCGTGATGTTCACCCCGGCCCCGTCGCTGATATAGGTCTGCTTGATCGTGCCGTCGGTGAACTCGGTCATGTGGTTCGCCGTCAGGTCGGCGAAGCTGGTGATCTCGGACACGCCTTTCAGGACGATCTTTTCATTGTTGTTGGCGGCGTCGAAATCGCCGATCACGTCGTTGCCCGAGTTGTTCTTGAAGACGAACCGGTCGGCACCCGAGCCGCCCAGGAGGTAGTCGTTGCCTCCCTTGCCTTCGATCACGTCACGCCCGCCGTTGCCGTTGATATAGTTGTCGGCCTTGCTGCCGATCAGTTTGTCCCCGCCGTCGCGCGAACCGCGCAGGTTCTCGACGCCGCGGAAGGTGTGGTTGAAGGTCTCGCCGTTCCAGGTGCCTGTCGCGCTGCCGCTGCCGAGATTGACGGTGATCGCATCGACACCCGAACGGTCGTAGCGCAGCGTGTCGATGCCACGCCCAGCGGCGAGGAAGTCGTTGCCCTGTTCGAGGATGAAGGTGGTGTCGCCCTTGCCGCCATAGATGATGTCGTCATGGGAGGTCGCGCGCAGCTGCTTGACCTCTCCCGAGCCGATGATCCGGTCGACGCTGAAGCCCGCGCCGCCATCTACGATGGTGCCGAACTTGAGATTGGCGAAAATGCCGTCCGACATGTCGGAGTAATCCAGCCGCACGGTGCCGGCGGTGCCTTCGATCTGGATGATGTCCTCACCCTCGCCCGGGGTTATCTGGATCCAGCCCTGCTCGGCGGTGTCGATCATGAAGACGTCGTCATAGGCTGTGCCGATGATCTGCATCCCGCCTTCGGGCTTGGAGGGAACCAGTTGCAACGCGTTGTTCAGATTTTCGAAGAACACCAGACCTTCGGGGCCAGCCCCATTGTCGACGCGAATGACGCCGAAGTCTTCCTCACCGTCGATGATGGCGAAGATGCCCTGCGCCGAAGCCCCGGCATAGAGCGTCACGAAACCGTCGCCCATGGTGAAATTGCTCAGATCGACCAGATCCTCGCCCAGTCCGATCTCGATTTGCTCGTACCGGCCGGTGAGGATGTAGCTGTCGTCCCCCGCGCCGCCGACGAACAGGTTGTCGCCCGCCCCACCGCGCAGGGTGTCATTGCCCCCACCGCCGAACATCTGGTCGTCGCCATTGCGGCCGCTCAGGATGTCTCTGCCGCCCAGACCTTCGATGATGTCATCGTCAATGGTGCCGTTCAGGGTGTTGTTCTGGTTGTCGCCGGTAATAATCATTCAAGTCTCCAGTGTCGTTATTCCATACCGCGGGCGCCCGGAACGCGCGGCAACGTTGGGCGGGGCGTTTCGAACGTAGAAAGACCGTTTCGGATCAGTCTTGAAATTCGATGAAGATCTTTGGCCGAACCTCGCGAAATGGCGGCAAGATCGCGTGGATCGGGGTGGAGTGTTCCATGCTGAACGCTCCGAAGACATTGGGTAGACATTGGCCTCACGCGCGTCAAGGATTCGTGAACGGAAGAGAAACCGACTTGGAAAGCGTGGGTGGCCCGCGCAGGGTCGCGGTCAAAAGGAGTGTCGCATGCCCATGGAACGCATCACCTTTCCCGGCCATGACGGGGTCATGCTGGCGGCGCGGCTCGACCTGCCGGATGGCCCGGTGTTGGCGACGGCGCTCTTTGCCCATTGCTTTACCTGCTCCAAGGACATTCCGGCGGCGCGCCGGATCGCCGCCCGGCTGGCGGGAATGGGGATTGCCGTGCTCCGGTTCGATTTCACCGGACTGGGACATTCAGAAGGCGAATTCGCCAACACGTCGTTCAGTTCCAATGTACAGGACCTGGTCGCAGCCAGCCGGTATCTGGAGAGCCGCGACATGCCGCCGGCCCTGCTGATCGGGCATTCGCTGGGCGGGGCGGCGGTCCTGAAGGCGGCTAAGCGAATTCCCAGCCGCAAGGCCGTCGTGACGATCGGCGCCCCGTTCGATCCGGAGCATGTCACCCGCAATTTCGCGGATGCGTTACCCCAGATCCTGCACGACGGCGAGGCAGAGGTGACAATCGGCGGCCGCCCGTTTCCGATCACCCGCCGGTTCGTGGAAGATATCGCCGCCAGCGAGCTCGCCCCCGCCATCGCCGGGCTGAAAGCGGCGCTCCTGGTGCTTCATGCGCCGCTGGACGACATCGTCGGCATCGAGAACGCCAGCGAGATCTTCCGCGCCGCGCGCCACCCCAAGAGTTTCGTGACCCTTGACGATACGGATCACCTCGTCTCGCGCGCCAGCGACGCGGAATATGCCGCCGATGTCATCGCCGCGTGGCTGACCCGCTATGTCGACCTGACGCCGCCGGCGCCGCCGCCCGGCGCGCCCGAAGGCATTGTCCGCGTGACCGAGGCTGATCCCGAAGGTTTCCTGCAGGACGTGCAGTCCGGTCCGGACCATCATCTTCTGGCGGATGAACCTGTGTCATACGGCGGAACGAACCGCGGCCTGACGCCCTATGGGCTGCTGGCCGCCGGTCTCGGCGCCTGCACCTCGATGACGATCCGCATGTATGCCCGTCGGAAGGGCTGGCCCCTGACCGGCGTCAGCGTCGATGTCAGCCATGACAAGGTGCACGCGCAGGATGCGGAGTCTGGCAGCGGCACGAAGATCGACCAGTTCCACCGGGTGATCGACCTCACGGGCGATCTGGACGAGGATCAGCGCGCGCGTCTTCTGAGCGTCGCCGACAAATGCCCGGTGCACCGGACGCTGGAAATGGGCGCAGGCGTGGTGACCCGCCTGCGGTCCGGTTGACCCGCGATCAGCGGAACCTTCCGCCTCCGCCCACCGGGCGGTGTATCGGCGGTCGTGCGACAGGCGGCCTGGCGATCGGGGGGTGGACCGTGGGCGGCCGGCCACCTGGAGGCACAATCCCGATCGGCGGCGTGACGCCCACCGGCGGTCGCGTGACCGGCGGATCAACCGGGCGATGATGCGGCGGTCTGGGGTGTCCATAGTAATAGTCGTTCCACAACATGGAATCGTAATAGACGCCGACGCCGACAGATCCGTTGACGCTGGTCGTCGCGGGATCGCAGGCCGAGAGGCCAAGAACCGACCCGGTCAGGAACACCGCAAGAAACGCCCGGCGCAGAGAGAGATGTCGCATCCGCGTCTCCTACCTTCCGACCCGAAGCGACGCGAACATCCGGTTCACGTCCTCCACACGGGCGGGATCGAGTCCGGCTTCCATCACGACCACGGACACCGCCATGCGATCATTGGGAAGATCTATCGCGACGGCAGTGAAGGCCACGGCCTTGCCATTGCGCCGCCCCTGCCCCGAGATGGTCCTGGCCGTGCGCCCCGCCACGGTGCGGGCGTTCCGCCTGTCAACCACCGCATCCTCGACCAGAAACGGCCCGATATCCTTCAGATAATCCTGCACCTGCGAAAAACTGTTGACGCCATAAGGCGAAATGAACCCCACCCAGAGCCGGGGTTCGGTCGCCGGTTGCAAGCCGATCACGCGACCGACGGCACGGGCTTCATCCGTCGCAGGATCCACAAGGTCACGCGGCCCGCCCACATGGACAGTCCAGAAATCCGGCGCATCAAAGGAAAACAGCGTCCTGCCGTTGTCCGTGTAGGACACGGGCGTGTCTGCCCGCGCCGCGGGCACGGACAGCATCAGCGCACCGGCCAAAAACGCGATGGAACGGGAAAGGGATCGGGACATCCGGACTCCTTCGTTTTGCACGATCTTCATCCGAATGGACAGCTTTTGTCCATCATTCAATGTCCTGCGGTCCGGATCATGGAATCCGGACCGCCGCCATGATTGCCGGGCTCTCGGACTCAGCCGCGGGCGGTGCCCACGAGACGCCAAAGCGCCGGGATCGTCAGCGCCGCCAGCGCCAGCTTCAGGACGTCACCGGGCAGGAAAGGCAGCAGGCCCCACTGAAGGATCGGCTGGTCCCAACCATGAAGATGCCCAAGCCACGCCAGCCCCGGCAGGTAGATCAGCGCATTGCCGATCAGCAGTGCCAGCGCCATCCACGCAAAGGACCTGTCCCATCCGCGCGCGGCCAGCAGACCGAGCGCCAGGGTCGCCAGCACGTAGCCGACCAGGTAGCCGCCGGTGCTGCCCATCATGTAGGTCAGGCCATAGGCCTCGGCCGACGAACCCGCGAACACATCAAAGCCAAGCGCGCCGACAAGCATGTATCCGAGGATCGTCACCAGCCCCAGCCGCGCGCCGTAAGCGGCCGCCAGGCTGAGCACCGCGAAGGTGCCCATGGTGATCGGCACCGGCCACATCGGAACCCGGATCTTCGCCGCAATCGCCAGAACGGCGATGCCCGCGAGCACCAGCGCCACTTGTTTCAATTGCAGCGCAGCCCCGGATTTCGGCCCTAGAGCGTCGATCAAGACCCGGTTGGGAACGGCGAGTGTCATGGGCAAGTCTCCTGCTTTCAGAAAGATTTCCAAGTTGATGCCCCAGATGCTGCATCGCCGCAAGACGAAATTCCGTCCCGGACCGCCCCGTTCACGGCGAACTATGCTTGATCCATGTCAAACCTCGCGCGCCCGTCTTGTGGCATGGTTGCAGCAATGCATCTGTGACCCACTGGAGATATCGCGATGGGCCTGTTATCGAAACTGTCTAGAAGCACCGATCTGGTGAACGGGATGGCGGGCCGCCTTGGCGCGGACCTTGGCGATCTCATCGCCAGCAATCCCGACTTGCAGGGACCGAAATACCGCGGCATGGTCCTGCGTTGCAGCAGCTGCTCCGATCAGGACGCCTGCACCGAGCTTCAGGCCGGATGTGACACGCTGCAACACGCGCCCGACTACTGCGTCAACAAGGACGTTCTGGAGACGGTAAGAACGGTCTGAACCCGTGTCATCCCTCGGTCCGGCGGTAGAGACTGGTCATCCGGTAGGCCTTGCGCGGACCGGCGACGCGCCAGGTGACGCGGAAATCGGGCCAATGGCCGAAATCGTAATATCCGTCATACTGATCCGGTTCGCACCAATGTGATACCGGGCCGCCGCATTGCGGCACCTTGTGAAAGAACCGGCCGTCGTCGAACCACACGGTCAGGTTGGGTTTCCACCGGTAGCAACGGCTGGCGGCGATGGCGGGATGACCGGCGATCCCGAGCAGCCCGCGTTCCGTATAGAGCATGCCGCCGGCGGCCTCTTCCCAAACCGCCGTTCCATGAAACTGCGCGACGGGACCGTCCCGATGGACAATCTCGCGCTGCACCGTCCAGGTTCCCAGAAAATCCGTCGCGTTTCGGGCTTGGTCCGTCATCCCCGGTTCCGTTGTCCTGCACTGTGCCGTCCGCCCGGCGCCATGCGCCCTCCCATCATGGGTTCGGTCCCGGCCTCCTCTGGCCTTGTCGCGCAAGGGAAGCCGGTCTAAGAGGCTCGCAATCCCGAAAGATCACAAAAAGGTGCCGCTGCCAATGATCCCCCGCTATTCCCGCCCCGACATGGTCGCCATCTGGTCGCCGGAGACGAAATTCCGCATCTGGTTCGAAATCGAAGCGCATGCCTGCAACGCGATGGCCGACCTCGGCGTGATCCCGCGCGAGAACGCCAGGGCGGTCTGGAAAGCCAGGGATGTGGAGTTCGACGTGGCGCGGATCGACGAGATCGAGGCCGTGACGAAACACGACGTCATCGCCTTTCTGACCCATCTGGCGGAAATCGTGGGCAGCGACGAGGCTCGGTTCGTGCACCAGGGCATGACGAGTTCCGATGTTCTGGACACCACCTTCAACGTGCAGCTTGTGCGCGCCGCCGATATCCTGATCGAGGACATGAAGGGCCTGCTCGCCGCGCTGAAACGGCGCGCGCTGGAACACAAGGACACCGTCCGGATCGGGCGCAGCCATGGCATCCACGCGGAACCCACGACGATGGGCCTGACCTTTGCGCGGTTCTACGCGGAAATGGACCGCAACCTGAACCGGCTGAAAAAGGCGCGGATGGAGATCGCCACCGGCGCGATTTCCGGTGCGGTCGGCACCTTCGCCAATATCGACCCGGCGGTCGAGGAACATGTCTGCGCGCAACTGGGGTTGGAACCCGAACCGATCAGCACCCAGGTGATCCCCCGCGACCGGCATGCGGCGTTCTTCACCGCGCTCGGCGTCGTCGCCAGCAGCATCGAGAACGTCGCCATCGAGATCCGCCACATGCAGCGCACCGAGGTGCTGGAGGCCGAGGAATTCTTCAGCGCCGGACAAAAGGGATCCAGCGCGATGCCGCACAAAAGAAACCCGGTTCTGACCGAGAACCTGACCGGGCTGGCGCGGCTGGTGCGCATGGCCGTGGTCCCGGCCATGGAGAATGTGGCGCTCTGGCACGAACGCGACATCAGCCATTCCTCGGTCGAACGCAACATCGGCCCGGACACCACGATCACGCTGGATTTCGCCCTTGCCCGGCTGACCCAGGTCGTGGACAAGCTGGTGATCTACCCCGACAACATGCTGGCCAACATGAACAAGTTCCGCGGCCTGGTGATGAGCCAGCGGGTCTTGCTCGCCCTGACGCAGGCCGGAGTCAGCCGGGAGGACGCCTACCGTCTCGTGCAGCGCAACGCCATGAAGGTCTGGGAGGAAGGCAAGGATTTCAAGACCGAGTTGCTGGGAGACGCCGACGTTCTGGCGGCCCTGTCCCCCGCGGAAATCGAGGAAAAATTCGATCTCGGCTATCACACCAAGCATGTCGACACGATCTTTGCGCGGGTCTTCAAGGACTGAAAACACTGCGCATCTTGCCCGTCGCGATGAATTACTGACCGATCCCGCGCTGGAGGCCGCGCGCGCGGACATGAAGGTTTGACCGAATCCGCTTTCGGGCTATGCTCTCCTGCACAGTTCAACAGGAGGCACGACCATGACGTTCAAGACCCTCACCTGCGCCGCGGCGCTTGCACTGCTCCCCGCCATCTCCTTCGCCATGTGCGCCGGCAAGGACCACCAGGCGCAATCCTGCGCGCCCGGCTCGATCTGGGATCCGGCCACTGAATCCTGCGTCGAGCAGATCAGCAGCTGATTTTCCACACCCGTCAGGACGGGATCCTGATCCGGCGCCAGCCGGGTCGGAAGGTATTATTGTCCAAGCCCATTTCCGCCGGAGCCTCGTGATGCGCATCCTCGCCGCCCTGCTGGTCGCCCTGCCATCCTACGTCTTTGCCGCCAGCGACGACCCGCCGCCCAAACCGACCCAGACGACGAAAACCTGCAAGGGCGCCATGGTCTGGGACGCCAAGGCCCAGAAATGCGTCAATCCCCAGAACTCCAAACTGGAGGGCGACACGCTTTATCAGGCGGTGCGCGAATTGGCCTATGCCGGGCGGTATGCGGACGCGCAGGGCGTTCTGGCGGCAATGGACGATCAGACCGAAGACCGGGTCCTGACCTATTGGGGCTTCACCTATCGCAAGATGGGCCGGGCGGAGAGGGCGCGGGATTATTACCGCAAGGCCATCGCGCGCAACCCCGACAATATCCTGGCGCGATCCTACATGGCGCAGGGGTTTGTCGAAGACGGCCGGATCGACGACGCCATCGCCCAGTGGCGCGAGATCAAGGCGCGCGGCGGAGCCGGAACCTGGACCGAAGCCTCCCTGCGCGATGCGATCCGCACAGGAACCACCTACAGCTACTGAATTTCAGCCTTTGTTTACGGCTGTCCGCCTAAGGTCGGAACGCCCGAGATCGGGGTGTGAAGACAAGGCTGATCCAGATGCAGAACGACGCCAATATCGCCCGGTTGCCGATGACACCCGCACGGACGGACGCGCCGCAATCCCCGGTCACGGCTCCGAAGATTCTGAACAACAGGGCCAAGGCGGCCATCGTGGTGCGTCTGCTGCTCAACGAAGGCGCCGACCTGCCGCTCGAAGAACTGCCCGACCATCTTCAGGCGCGTCTCATCCAGCAGATGGGCAGCATGGGGCTGGTCGACCGGCACACCCTGTCCGCGGTGATCGAAGAATTCGCCGGCGAACTGGACGGGATCGGCCTTGCCTTTCCGAAGGGTCTGGCCGAGACGCTGGCCCAGATGGACGGAAAGATCAGCCCGCAGACCGCAGCCCGGTTGCGCAAGGAAGCGGGCGTGCGCCAGGCTGGCGATCCCTGGGTCCGGTTGCGGGCCCTGCCCGTCGCCGACCTCGCGACCATGGCCCAGGCCGAAAGCATCGAAGTCGCAGCGGTTCTCCTGTCCAAGCTCGATACGGCCAAGGCGGCGGCGCTGCTCGGCAAGCTGCCCGGACAACTGGCCCGCAGGATTACCTATGCCGTGTCCCAGACGGGCCAGGTGACGCCGGAAGCGGTCGACCGGATCGGTCTCTCTCTCGCCAGCCAGATGGACCAGAAGCCGTTGCTTGCCTTCGACGACGATCCCGGCGCCCGCGTCGGGGCGATCCTGAACCAATCCGCTGCCGCGACGCGCAATGACATGCTGACGGGGCTGGACGAAGCCGACGCCAGTTTCGCCACCAGTGTGCGCAGATCGATCTTTACATTCGCGCATATCCCCGCGCGGGTCGCGCCCCGCGACGTGCCCAGGGTTCTCCGCGCGGTGGACCCGGCCGCCGTGATCACCGCCCTGGCCGCGGCGACGGACGACGACACGGCGCCCGCCGCCGAATTCCTGCTGTCCAACATGTCCGGCCGGATGGCCGACAACCTTCGCGAAGAGATCGCCGACAAAGGCGCTGTGCGTCCCTGCGACGGCGAAGCCGCGATGGCCGAGGTGATCGCGGCGATCCGCGGATTGGAACAGGCCGGGGAAATCGAACTTGTCACGCCGGACGATCCCGACGATCCGGACTGAGACCCGGCAACGGAGATGCCGGCACGGGACGCAAGGTGCGCCGCCCCCCGGTGCCGCGACGCGCCGCGCCCATCTCTGCGATGGACAGCCCGCTCGTCAGACCCTATCACCTTGTCCATGACCAGACTTTCCCTGCCCGCCTCGCGCCCCCGCCGGCGCCATTCCGAATGAGCGGGCAATGACCGAAGCCGCTCTGGTTCAGCCGCGCAACCGCGCGATCCTTCTCATGATCACGGCCATCCTGTGCTTCACGCTGATGGACGCTTCGGCCAAGGCACTGTCGCTGCGAATCGGGATCGTTCCGACGGTTTGGGCGCGCTACACGGGCCAGATGCTCCTGGTTCTGGTGCTCGTCGCACCCCGATTGCGCACCGTCGTCCACACCCGTCACCCCTGGCTGCAATTCCTGCGCTCCGTTCTCCTGATGAGCGCGACGGCGCTGTTTTTCACCGGGATCAGCCTGATTCCGCTGACCGATGCCGCCGCGCTTATGGCCGTGAACCCGGTCCTGATCACGCTGGGCGCGGCGCTGTTCCTGGGCGAATCGCTCGGACCGCGGCGCATTGCCGGGATCGCCTTCGCACTGATCGGGGCGATGATCATCATCCGTCCCGGCAGCGACGTGTTTTCCATCGCCGCCCTGCTGCCGCTGGGAGCCGCCGCCTGCTATTCCGCCTATTCGCTTCTGACCCGGCGGCTCGGCCCCAAAGAGGATGTCTGGACATCTCTGTTCTATACGGGCCTTGTCGGCACCGTCCTGCTGACCCTGGCGGTTCCCGCATTCTGGCGCATGCCCGATGCGGCGGGATGGGGGCTGATCGGTCTGATCACGCTCTTCGGAACCTTCGGCCAGCTGGCGCTGATCCGCGCCTTCAGCCTTGGCGAGGCCAGCATGCTGGCGCCCTATTCCTACACCGGGCTGGTGTTCGCCGCCGCATGGGGAGCGCTGTTCTTTGCCGAGCTGCCCGATTTCTGGACGATCTGCGGCGCGCTTGTGATCGCGGGGGCCGGTCTGTATGTCTGGCACCGCGAAACCTACCGCCGCTGAGAACCGTTGAATGCCGGCAGATTTCTCCGACCTGTCCCGCCTGGATCGCGCGAAGTATTTTGCCGCCAACCTGTTCTTGCGCGGGTTGATCGGACTCATCGGGCTGATCCCCTACCACCGGCGGATCCCCGCGATGGGCTGGCTGGTGTCCCGCGTCATGGCGCCGCTGGCCGGGTTTGACCGGCGCGTCCGGGACAATCTGCAACTGGCCCGGCCCGACCTCGCCGACGCCGAGGTGCGCCGCCTGTGCAAGGCCGTGCCCGACAATGCCGGGCGCACCCTGATCGAACTCTATGCCGGGCGGGATTTCATCGACCGGGCGCGGGCCGCGCCGGTCAGTGGTCCGGGACTGTCCGCGCTGGAACGGGCGCGCGAGGAAGGACGGCCAGTCATCCTGATGACCGGACATTTCGGCAATTACGATGCCGCGCGCGCGAACCTGATCGGGCGCGGGCACAAGATGGGCGCGCTCTACCGCCGCATGGCGAACCCCTACTTCAACGAACACTACGTGCGCACGATTTCGTCGATCGGCACCCCGATGTTCGAACAGGGCCGCCGGGGCATGGTCGAAATGGTGCGCCACCTGAAAGCCGGCGGCATCATCGCGATTGTCGGCGATCTGCACGTCCAGGACGGCACCGTCCTGAATTTTTTCGGACAACCCGCGAATACCTCGACCGTTCCTGCCGAACTGGCGCTGCGCCACGATGCGGCGCTGATTCCAGTCTATGCCATCCGCCAGCCGAACGGCCTGGATTTCGCGATCGTCATGCACGCCCCGATCGAACATTCGGACGCGGTGACAATGACCCAGGCGATCAATGACGGCCTGGAAGAACTCGTGCGCGCCCACATGGACCAGTGGTTCTGGATTCACCGGCGCTGGAAAGGCTAGGATCAGTCCACGCGGGCCGCGGCGACGATGGCGCCCGGACCCGGATACTGAAGCAGAACCGCCGCCGGTTTCGACCCGCCCATTTGGGCGCTGAGGCTGAGCGGCGCGCCTCCGTCCCAGTGACCCACGACCGTCATCTCATCCACGACATTGGCGTAGTCTATCGTGTGGCCGGCGTTCTCGCCGCGGGTGATGGTCACGGACTGCAACGGCGTGTATCGGACCACCAGCACCGTCAGCGGCGCCGCCACAGGCGCCAGGGTTTCGGCCTGGATGCTGAGAATGTCGTCATCGCGCCCGGCGCGCAGGGAAACCCTGGACGGTTCGGCCTTGTGCAGGGCGATCGCATCGGCCAATTTCATCGCGTTCCCCCCGGCTATGTCCTGCTGGCCATTGACGATGATCTGTGGCGTGTAGATCATCTTGCGTCCTCCGGCGCGGGCGTATTTGCGTTGCCGCAGGGTGTTTTCGGCGCGCGCGAAGGAATCCTCCCAGCCGATGTAGTCCCAATAGTCCACATGCAACGCCAGAGGGATCACGTCCGGCCGTCCGGTCAGGTCATGCAGCAACTTGTCCGCCGGCGGACAGGACGAACAGCCTTGCGACGTGAATAGTTCGATCACGACCGGATGGCTTGTCGTGGAGTCGGCCCAGAGGCTCGATGTCAGAATCATCCATATCGCGAGCGATGCGGCGGCGCGCAGTTTCATGTCCGGTGATTATCCCTTGTGGCCTCCAACGATCTAGTTGCATCGGTCGGAATTGGCCAATCAAGGTTTCTTGAGACGCCGGCCGCGGCGTGGCGGGGCCGACCCCGGAGAGGCCGGCATACAATGGTATACAAAATCGTCGCACCCCTCCGATCTCTATTGAACCCATGCCGGTCCTGTTGCAGATAACGGTCAGCGAACTCCCAATATCCACGACTCTTTAGAGGAAGGCCATCAGATGCCCATCACCGTTGGACAGGACACAGCCAAGACACGCAAGACGCTGAGTGTGAATGGCAAGACCATCTCCTATTATTCGATCCCCGCCGCGACCGAAGCCGGTCTGGGCGATTTCTCGAACCTGCCGGCGGCGCTCAAGGTGGTTCTTGAAAACATGCTGCGATTCGAGGACGGCAAGACCGTCAGCGTCGATGACATCAGGGCCTTTGCCGAATGGGGCGCCAAGGGTGGCCAGAACCCGCGCGAGATCGCCTATCGCCCGGCCCGCGTCCTGATGCAGGATTTCACCGGGGTTCCCGCGGTGGTCGATCTTGCCGCCATGCGGGATGGGATCGTCGCACTGGGCGGCAAGCCCGAGATGATCAACCCGCTCAACCCGGTCGATCTGGTCATCGACCATTCGGTGATGATCGACGAATTCGGCAATCCGCGCGCGTTCCAGATGAACGTGGACCGCGAATATGAACGCAACATGGAACGATACCAGTTCCTGAAATGGGGCCAGGGCGCGTTCGACAACTTCCGCGTGGTGCCGCCGGGAACGGGCATCTGCCACCAGGTGAACCTGGAATACCTCGCCCAGACCGTCTGGACCGACACCGACCAGACCGGCGCCGAAGTCGCCTATCCCGACACGCTGGTCGGCACCGACAGCCACACCACCATGGTCAACGGCGCGGCGGTTCTGGGCTGGGGCGTCGGCGGGATCGAGGCCGAAGCGGCAATGCTCGGCCAGCCGATCTCGATGCTGATCCCCGAGGTCGTCGGCTTCGAACTGACCGGCCAGATGATCGAAGGCACCACCGGCACCGATCTCGTGCTGAAAGTGGTGGAAATGCTGCGCAAGAAAGGCGTTGTCGGCAAGTTCGTCGAATTCTACGGTGCCGGGCTCGACCACCTGCCGCTGGCCGATCGTGCGACCATCGCCAACATGGCGCCGGAATACGGTGCCACCTGCGGCTTCTTCCCGATCGACGACGAAACCCTGCGTTACCTGCGCAACACGGGGCGCGACGCCGACCGCGTGGCGCTCGTCGAAGCCTATGCCAAGGAAAACGGCATGTGGCGCGACGCGGGCTATGCGCCGATCTACACCGACACGCTGTCGCTGGACATGGGCACCATCGTGCCGGCGATTTCCGGCCCCAAGCGGCCGCAGGACTATACTCCGCTCAACCAGGCGGCGGATGCCTTCTTCAAGGTCGTGTCCGAATACCGCGGCGTCGATGAAAGCCAAGCCGCCACCGACATGGCCGAAGAAGGCCCCGCGCCAGATGAGCTCATCGATCCGCGCAAGTCGATCAAGGTGGAAGGCGAGGATTACGAACTGCGCGACGGATCGGTCGTGATCGCCTCGATCACCTCCTGCACCAACACCTCCAACCCCTATGTCATGATCGGCGCCGGGCTGGTGGCGCGCAAGGCGCACGCGCTCGGGCTGACCCGCAAGCCCTGGGTCAAGACCTCGCTGGCGCCGGGCAGCCAGGTGGTGTCGGCCTATCTGGAAGCGGCCGGGTTGCAGGAGGATCTGGACGCCATCGGCTTCAACCTGGTCGGCTATGGCTGCACCACCTGTATCGGCAACTCCGGTCCGATCCAGAAGGAACTGTCCGAAGCCATCGCCAAGGGCGATCTGGTCGCCACCTCGGTTCTGTCCGGCAACCGCAACTTCGAAGGCCGGATCAGCCCGGATGTGCGCGCCAACTATCTCGCCAGCCCGCCGCTGGTGGTCGCCTATGCGCTGGCCGGGGACATGAACGTCGATCTGGCCAACGAACCGCTGGGTCAGGACAAGGATGGCAACGATGTCTACCTGAAGGACATCTGGCCCACGTCCAAGGAAATCGCGGACCTCGTGGAAAAGACCGTCACCCGCGACGCGTTCCTCACCAAATATGCCGACGTGTTCAAGGGCGACGAGAAATGGCAGGCGGTGGAAACCACCGACAGCCAGACCTACGACTGGCCGCCCGCGTCCACCTATGTGCAGAACCCGCCCTATTTCCAGGGCATGGGCAAGGAACCCGGTGTGATCAGCAATATCGAAGGCGCCAAGGTTCTCGCGGTCCTGGGGGACATGATCACCACCGACCACATCAGCCCGGCCGGATCGTTCAAGGAAACCACGCCCGCGGGACAATACCTGTCCAACCATCAGGTGCCGGTGCGGGAATTCAACTCCTACGGCAGCCGCCGCGGCAACCACGAGGTGATGATGCGCGGCACATTCGCCAACATCCGCATCCGCAACGAGATGCTGGATGGCGTCGAAGGCGGCTATACCAAGGGGCCGGACGGCAGGCAGATGTCGATCTTCGACGCGGCGATGGCCTATCAGGAAACCGACATTCCTCTGGTCATCTTCGGCGGCGAACAATACGGCGCCGGATCGTCCCGCGACTGGGCGGCGAAAGGCACGGCGCTCCTGGGTGTGAAGGCGGTGATCGCCGAGAGCTTCGAGCGCATCCATCGCTCCAACCTCGTCGGCATGGGGGTCATCCCGTTCGAATTCACCGGTGGTGACACCCGCAAGTCCTTGGGCCTGACCGGGGATGAAACGGTGTCGATCCACGGCCTGGATACGATACAACCGCTTCAGGAGGTCCCGGCCACGATCACGATGACAGACGGCAGCCAGCGGGTGATCACGCTGAAATGCCGGATCGATACCGCAATCGAGATCGAATACATCGAGCACGGCGGCGTCCTGCATTACGTGCTGCGCAATCTGGCCAAGGCCGCCTGAGCCTTTCGACCCGCAAAAAGACGAAAGGCCCCGCAACCTGCGGGGCCTTTTTGGTTCCGGCGGAGGGCGTGTCGTCAGCCGCCGTCGGATGCTTCCATCGCGGGGCGCAGGGTCTCTTCCATCACCCGTTGCGTCACCGGCCCCGCCACGCGCAGCAGGATCACACCGTTTCCATCGACCACATAGGTTTCGGGCACACCGTATACCCCCCAATCCAGAGCCATCTTGCCATCCCTATCCGCCCCGATCGCGGTATAGGGATCCCCGAGCTCGGTCAGGAACTTGGCGGCATTGTTCGGATCGTCCTTGTAGTTGACGCCATAGATCGGCACGCCTTCTGCCGCCAACTGTTCGAGGTTGGGATGTTCGACCCGACAGGGCGCGCACCAGCTGGCCCAGTAGTTGACCAGCTTCACCTGTCCGTCCCGCAGGGTGGCGTCGTCAAAAAGGGTCTTGTCGGCCAGTTCCGTCAGAACCACGGGCGGCGCCGGTTGCCCGGCCCGCGCCGAGGGCAGCGCCTCGGGATCGTCCCGGAACATGCCGACAGCGGCAAGCAGGACGAACGCGCCAAAGACCAGGGGCGGCGCGATTATCAGCGGAGACAGTTTAGCCATCGCGTTTCAACCTGTTCTCGACAGCCGTCAATTCGGCGCGCATCCGGCGCCCCCGCCACAGGCTGACCAGCACCAGCAGCACCAGCAGCAGGATCGACGCCGCATAGGCCGACAGCACCGCATCGGCGTATTTTCCAAGATCCGGCATCATGCCCCTACCCGTTCCCGCGCCTGCAACGCTTTGATCCGGCGGGCGCGGATTTCGGTGCCGGTGCGATAGAGAACCAGCGCGACGAACAACAGAACGAACCCGGCGATACAGACCAGCAGCGGCACCCAGAAGACATCGGCCACGTTCTCTTCCTTGTCCAGAGACAGCGAAGCGCCCTGATGCAGCCCCTGGTTCCAGAAATTCACCGCATAGCGCGACAGGATCGCGAACACCGATCCGACAAGGCACAGGACCGAGGTCAGGTCCGCCGCCGTATCCGGGTTCTCGATCGCTTCCCAGAGCGCGATATAGCCGAGATAGAACAAGAACAGGATCAGGAACGACGTCAAACGCGGGTCCCAGGCCCACCAGGTGCCCCACATCGGCTGGCCCCAGATCGCCCCGGTGGCGAGCGCGATCAGCGTCATCACGACTCCGACCGGCGCGGCCGCGCGCGCGGCCAGCGCGCTGACGTGGTGGCGCCGGACCAGCCAGACCAGCGACGTGACCAACATCATGAACCAGATGTTGATCGCCATCAGCGCCGACGGCACATGCAGATAGATGATCTTGACGGTGGACCCCTGCCGGTAGTCATCCGGCGTGAAGAAGAACCCCCAGACCAGTCCCACAACCAGGCAGAGCGCCGCGGCGACCCAGAAGAACGGCAGAGCTTTCTCTGTCGTTTCGAGGAATTTCTTGGGATTGGCGTAGGCCCAGAGGCGGTTGGCTTTGGCGGAAATGCTCATGCGCAGTATCTAGTCCGAGTCGGGGTGTTTCTCAATTGACAAAGGTCAACGCAAATTGACGCGCAGAACCGCCGCGCTGGCAAAGGGCAGAAGCGCGACAGCGCCCGCCGTGATCCCCGCCAGCATCAGGAGCGGCGTGTTCGTTTCCATGCTGATCGCGCCGCGCCGGGCGACCTCGGCCCCGAAGATCAGGGTCGGCACGTATAGCGGCAGAACCAGCAGCGACAGCAGCAGTCCGCCGCGTTTCAACCCGACCGTCAGCGCGGCCCCGAAGGTGCCGATGACGGACAGCGCCGGCGTCCCGAGAGCCAGCGAAACCACCAGCCAGACAAATCCCGGCTGCGGCAGGTTCAGCAGGACCCCCAGGACCGGGGCGGCCAGAACCAGCGGCAGCCCCGTGGTGATCCAATGCGCCAGCGCCTTGATCGTCACCACGGCTTCCAGCGGCAGCGGCGCCGTCGCCAGCAGGTCGAGCGATCCGTCTTCCCAGTCGAGCGCCAGCAGACGGTCCAGCGACAAGAGGCACGCCAGCAGCGCGCCCAGCCACAGAACCCCCGGCGAGATCGTCGCCAGCAGCGACGACTGCGGCCCGACGCTGAACGGCACCAGAACCGTGACGATAAGGAAGAAGGCCAGGCCGAGGCCAAAGCCGCCGCCGGCGCGAAACGCCAGTTTCAGGTCGCGCATCAGCAGGGCGATCACAGGAAATCTCCGTCGAAATCCTCGATCTCCCGAGGTCTTGCCTTGAACGGGCCGACATCCAGGATCTCTGCATCCAGCCCGAGGTCGATATGGGTGGCGATCAGCGCCGAACCGCCCTGCCCCAGATGCGCCCGGACCGCATCGGCGAACATGGCGACGGCAGACACATCCAGCGACACGGTGGGCTCGTCCAGCATCCAGATCGGCCGTCCGGTGACGAGAAGCCGCGACAGCCCCAGCCGCCGTTTCTGCCCCGCGGACAGGTTGCCGGCATGGCGTTCCGCCAGGTCGTTCAGGTCGAACGCATCCAGCGCGGGCTGGATGCTCCGGGCGCCGAACACGCGCGCCCAGAAGGTCAGGTTTTCGATCACCGTCAGCGTCGGCTTGATCCCGTCGGAATGGCCGGCATAGGCAATGGTTTCATCGGCACCCTCTATTCGCCCCGACAGCGGCGGCTGCAATCCGGCCAGGGTGCGCAACAGGGTCGTCTTGCCGATACCGTTGGGACCACGCACCACCAGCGCATGTCCGGGCCTGAGCGCAAAGCCGAGGCCTTGCAGCACCGGGACCCCGCCCCGCGTGATCGACAGATCCGAAACTTCAAGCGTCATGTAAGCCGCATAACCGATTGCGGCGGCGCGAAAAAGGCTAAACCGGCAGCAGGGCCAGCGCGATCCGCCGGCCTTCGGACAGCAGCACGTTGTAGCTGCGGCAGGCCGAGGGCGAATTCATCACCTCCACCCCGATCCCGGCGGTTTCGATGGCGTCGCGCAGGGTCGCGGGAATATGCGCGATCTCGGCCCCGGTGCCGATGAACAGGACATCGATGCGCCCCGCCAGCGCCAGCAGGGGCGCGCTGTCGTCATATCCACCCCAGGCTCCGGTGCCCGCCGGACCGGTCAGAACCGCCCCGCGATGCACCTGTCCGCCGATCCGGAAGAAGCCGGGGCCATAACCTTCCACGGGGACGGCATCGGTGAAGGTGACTTCGTTCAGGCGCATGTCGGTCTCCGTTCGCTCAATCCCAGGCGGGCAGCCCGGCGATCGCGGAAACCGCCACGATCGCATAGGCCATGGCCCTGTATAGCCCGGTACGGGCCGGGTTGAAAACCATCGCGCCGATCACGTTTCCGGCGATATTCGGCAGGGCGAGCAGCAGGCCCAGGACCACCGGAAAGCCGCTCAGATCGCCGCGCAGTGCGACCAGTCCGAGCAGCAGGAAATCGAAAAAGAACAGGAAGAGCAGCACATTGGCGCGCACCACCTGCACCGGCAGCGTGCTGGCCATGTAGAACAGGATGACCGGTGGCCCCGGAACGCCGATCAATCCTCCGAGAAACCCGGCGAAAGCCCCGATGCCCGCGACCAGCGGCGGGTAGAGCACCCCGTGATACCGGAGCCCCAGCGCCAGGCAGGCCACCAGCACCAGCGACACAGTGGACAGGCCGTAGCGGTAGAGTTCGGGCGCCGCCAGCGACAGGACCGACAGGCCGACGGGCAAGAGGCAGAAGGCTCCGCCGATCAGCAGAACCAGATCGCGCCGGTGCGCATCCCTGAACGCGCGCGGCAGGTTCGGCACCGGACCGAAAATATCCATCACCACCAGCGTCACGATGGCCCAGAGCGGCGGCAGCACCTGCGCCGCCACCGGCAGATAGATCATCGCGGTTCCGAACCCGGAAAAGCCCCGCACCAGTCCCGCGACCAAGGCCGCCGCGATCAACCAGCCCAGTCCCGGCATCGCCAGAACCTGGGCCAGAATGTCAGGCATCAATGTTGGCGTATTGATTGCCGCCGGTGTTGGACGGCTTGCTCCAGTCGCGCTTTACCCCGAGATAGACAAGGATGGTCGAGGCGACGAAGATCGAACTGTAAGTGCCGACGATCACGCCCCAGATCATCGCGAAGACGAAGCCCCGGATCACGTCCCCGCCCAGAATGAACAGCGAGATCAGCGCCAGCAGCGTCGTGACAGAGGTCATCACGGTGCGTGACAGCGTTTCGTTGATCGACAGGTTCAGTACATCCTTCAGGGACTTCTGCTTGTATTTCCGCAGGTTTTCACGCACCCGGTCGAACACGACCACGGTGTCGTTCAGAGAATAGCCGACGATTGTCAGAAGCGCCGCGATAATCGCCAGATCGAACTTGATCTGAAGCTCCGAGAAGATACCGATGGTCAGCACGACGTCATGGACCAGCGCCGCGACGGCACCGAGCGCGAATTGCCATTCAAAGCGCAGCCAGATGTAGATCAGCACCGCCCCGATGGCGAGCGACACCGCCAGGATGGCGGTTGTGATCAACTCTCCGGAAACTTTCGGGCCGACCGATTCCACCGAGACGAACCTGATGTCCGGCGCCGCGATCCGGAGCGCGGCCTCGACCTCCGCGATCGTTTCGGGCGTCACCGCCTCGGCGCCGTCCTGAGCCTGGATTCGCACCATGGCGACATGCTGGTTTTCGTCGAACGAAGGATCGAAGACCTCGCTGATGATGACGTCGCCCAGACCGAGCTCTGCCAGAACAGCGCGGTACTCCGCCACTTCCACCGGCTGCGCGCTTTCGGTCCGGATCGTGGTGCCGCCACGGAAATCTATCCCGTAGTTCAGCCCCTGCACGAGGAACGACGTAAAGGCCACCACGACCATGATCGCCGAAATGCCCAGCCACAGTTTCCAGCGGTTGAAGAAATCGAAGGAGGTTTCCTGCGGAACCAGTTTCAGCCTCATGTCAAACCTCGATCGTTTTGGGGCGGCGGCGTTCGAACCACATGACGATCATCAGCCGGGTGACGAAGATTGCCGTGAAGACCGAGGTCAGGATGCCCAGACCCAGGGTGATCGCGAATCCGCGCACCGGCCCCGACCCCATGACGAACAGGATGACCGCGGTGATGAACGTCGTGATATTGGCGTCCAGGATGGCGCTCAGGGCCTTTTCATAGCCCAGTTCGATGGCGCGCGCCGGACCTCGCGATGTCTTGAGTTCCTCGCGGATCCGTTCGAAGACCAGCACGTTGGCATCCACCGC
Organism: Sedimentitalea xiamensis; assembly: GCF_030164465.1. Classification (GTDB taxonomy): domain Bacteria; phylum Pseudomonadota; class Alphaproteobacteria; order Rhodobacterales; family Rhodobacteraceae; genus Sedimentitalea; species Sedimentitalea xiamensis. The sequence continues at coordinate 25,940 of NZ_JASNJE010000016.1, read as the reverse complement.
CATGCCGACGGTCAGCACGATACCGGCAATGCCCGGCAGCGTCAGCGTCGCCCCCATCAGCGACAGCAGGCCGAAGATCAGCGCGATGTTCAGGATCAGGGCGATGTTCGCGAACAGTCCGAACAGGCCGTAGCTGAGCGCCATGAAGGTGAGCACCGCCACGAAGGCGACGATGGTCGCCACCTTGCCCGCGTCGATGCTGTCCTGGCCCAGTTCCGGACCGATGGTGCGTTCTTCGAGAAATTCGAGCCCCGCCGGAAGCGCGCCCGCGCGCAGCAGGACCGCCAGGTTGGTGCTTTCCTCGACGGTGAAATTGCCGGTGATGATGCCGGACCCGCCGGGAATATGGCTCTGGATCACCGGCGCACTGATCACTTCGTCATCGAGAACGATGGCGAAGGGGCTGCCGATGTTTTCCGCCGTGTAGTCGCCGAACTTGCGGGCGCCCGAGGTGTTGAAGCGGAAATTGACCGCCGGGCGGCCGTTCTGGTCGAAGGCGGGTTGTGCATCGACCAGTTCTTCGCCGGTGACCACGGGGGCGGCTTCCAGCGTGTAAAAGACACCCTGTTCGTCCAGCGCCGGAACAATCTTGTTGCCGACGCCGGGGTTGGCGTCGCCGTCGCTGCCGCGCCCGACCACCGGGTGGAAGGTCAGCTGCGCGGTGGTACCGATGATCTCCTTGAGTTCCGACGCGCTGCCGATGCCGGGGACCTGGATCAGGATGCGGTCTTCGCCCTGGCGCTGGATCGTCGGTTCGCGGGTTCCGACCTCGTCGATTCGACGGCGGATGATCTCGAGCGACTGGCGCACGGTGCGGTCGTCGGTGGCGAGCTTCTCGGCTTCGGACAGGGTGACGACGATCACGTCATCCTCGCCCCGGACCTCGATGTCGGTCGAGCCGACGCCGGTCAGGGTCTGGATCGGGCGGGCCAGTCCGCGCACGACTTCGAGCGCGCGGGGCATGCCTTCGGGCGTGCCGATCCGGATACGAATCTCTTGCGGATCAGAGGGTTGCAGGCGGATCGTGCCGACTGTGTCGCGTTCCGGGCGCAGGGCGTCGCGGATTTCCGGCCACATCGCCTGCATGCGGCTTTCATAGACATCGGCGACCTGGACCTCGGCCAGCAGATGCGCGCCGCCGCGCAGGTCGAGCCCGAGATTGACCAGCGAAGAGGGCATCCAGCTCGGCCATGCCGCCACCTGCCGATCGAGTTCCCCGGTCGCGCCACCCTTGTCGATCGCGGCGACCGCGTCGTTGTGGGCCTCGACGCGGGTGTAGAAGGCGTTCGGCAGAGCCAGCCAGATCCCGACGGCGCAGATCAGCCAGATCAACACCCTTTTCCAAAGGTCAAATTGCAGCATATCTCAGCCTTTTCAGGATCTTAACAGGCAGAGTCAGTTTGCTGGTTCGGTCTTGCTCGTCACCGTCGCGATGGTCGATTTCACCACCCGCACCTTGACGTTCTCGGCCAGTTCGACCTCGATCTCGTTGTCGTCCTTGACCTTGACGACCTTGCCGATCAACCCGCCCTGGGTGACCACCTGGTCGCCGCGGCGCAGGGCGGAGACCATCGCCTGGTGCTGCTTGAGCTTTTTCTGCTGCGGCCGGATCAGCAGGAAATACATGATCGCGAAGATCAGAACGAGCGGGAGAAACTGGGCGAAAGCGCCACCATCCATGAGATGTTCCTTTTGGTTGACTGGCGGACCCCTGCCCGCGATTTTGGCGGAACCTATGCGCAGAGCGGGGCGTTTGCAAGGCGGCGCGGGCAGCAAAACCGCGTGTGCCGGGCGTGCATATGCCGTGCATACCGCGTGCATACGCGCTTGCAGACCCGACAGGCGGTTCCGGACCCGGAAGCAGGTCTTGGCAGAGGCGTGAATGGGCGTCATGGTGTGAAGGAACAGCAGCGACGGGGTCACATGTTCGGGAATGTCAGAGAAGCGCTCTCGGACCCGGCTGCGATCCCGGCGATCCTGCTGGTTCTGCTCGTGATCGCGATCTACTGGACGATCAGCGGCGTCGCGTCGGACAAGCGCGCCAAGGGGCCACGTTTCTCGGAGAACAAGCCGCTGAACGCGTTGGGGTGGTTCGGACTCCTCTCCCTGCCTTTTGGCGTGATCGTTTTCCTGGCAGTGCTTTGGGAACTGCTGGCGCTGGCCTGGAGCTATCCGAGTCTCGAAACCGCCAAAGAGAACGCTTCAGACATCCGCTGGCACGGATCGATCATGCTGGCGATGCTGGCGGCACTGGGCGCGCTGTTCACCCTGCTCTTTGCCTATATTCGCGTGTTCACCACGGAACGGCAGACCAAAGCCGCCGAAAGACAGGCAACGGCAACCGAAGAGGCCCTGTTTAATGACAAGATCAATTCCGCCGCCGACGACCTGCATGCGCGGCGCGAGATCCGACGCAAGAAGAAGATGGACGACGCCGAAGAACTGGGATTCATCGAGGACGACATCGTCCGCCGGGTCACGGCCATCGACCGGCTGGAGGCGCTGGCGCAGGAACGTCCGGAGGAAGCCCCGCGAATCGCCCGCCTGCTCTGCGTCTACCTGCGGCAATTGTCCAAGGGCATCGGACCGGACCACGAGGAACACCCGCGCGCCGACATGGAGGCGGCAGCGCAGGCCATCGGGCGGATGAAGAAGATCGAGGGTGTGGACCCGGACACGGTGGAGATCGATCTGCGAATGGCGAATCTGGCGGGGTTCGATCTGCGCGACCTGGTATTCGACGATGCCACGCTGCAGGACGCCGAAATGATCGGGGCCGACCTGCGCGGCGCGTCTTTCCGGCGCGCCAACCTTCAGGTCTGCAAGCTGGTTAAGGCGCAATTGAATCACGCGGACATGACCGACGCCAAGCTGGGCTATGCAAACCTGAAACGGGCCCGGCTGGCCAATGCGCGGATGCAGCGCGCCATCCTGTCGAGCGTGGACCTGCGCGAGGTCGATCTCGCGGAAACCGGCCTTCAGGGCGCCCTGCTGTCGTCCATCGACCTGGACAACGGCACCGGCCTGCAATCGGCACGGCTGCGCGGCAGCGCCATGTGGATGTTCGACCTGACGCGGGCGAAGCATCTGACATCCCTGTCGCTGGACGAGGTGTTCGGCGACGCGTCCGTGACGCTCTTTGGGTCGCCGCCTGCGCATTGGGAACGGGGAAACCTGCACTGGGACCATTTCGCGATCATGTGGCGCGCCTGGCAGGAGGAGATCGGCTTCGATCCCGACGATCCCGCGACGTGGTGAGGGCCGCGCCCGAGCCTGGGAGGGCGTATTTGTCCGGGTCGTTCGGAGTGATGCGCTCCCAAGCTGCCTTGTCGTTCTTGCTTTGCGTGACATCGCCAAAGCGCCCTCGCGGGGGGAAGGCCGGGCGCAGCCGGGCGGGGCATCCGGGCTGATGCCGCGCGTCGATAGCCGGTCCTGAGGTGGGCAATCCCACCTACCCTTGCACTTGCACATGAGGCATAAGGCGCCGAGACGACTCGCATATCAAGGACCAGACCCATGCATGACATTCGCGCCATTCGTGACAACCCGGAGGCTTTCGACGCCGCTCTCGCGCGGCGGGGCGAGGCTCCGATGGCGGCGGCGGTGCTCGATCTGGATTCGGCGCGCCGGGAACGGATCGCCGCCAGCGAGGCGGCGCAGGCCGAGCAGAACAAGGCCAGCAAGGAGGTCGGCGCGGCCAAGGCCAGGGGCGAGGAGGCGGAATTCGAACGCCTGCGCGCGCTGGTCGCGGAGAAGAAGGCCGAGGTCGCGGCACTGGCCGCAGAGGCCAAGGATCTGGACGCGAAGCTCACCGACATGCTGGCCCGCATCGCCAACGCCCCGGCGGATGACGTGCCCGACGGGGCGGACGAGACCGGGAATGTCGAGGTCAACCGCTGGGGCGCGCCGCGAGCGTTCGGTTTCACGCCCAGGGAGCATTTCGAGATCGCGGGCGTGGCGGCGTCGATGGATTTCGAGATGGGGGCCAAGATTTCCGGCAGCCGGTTCGTGGTGCTGACCGGCGCGGTGGCGCGCATCCACCGGGCGCTGGCGCAGTTCATGCTGGACACGCATATCGCCGAGAACGGGCTCACCGAGGTCAACCCGCCGGTGCTGGTGCGCGACGAGGCGATGTATGGCACCGACAAGCTGCCGAAATTCGGAGACGACAGTTACCAGACCACCAACGACTGGTGGCTGGTGCCGACATCCGAAGTGCCGCTGACCTATTCGGTGGCGGGCGAGATACTGGAAGCGGACGCGCTGCCGATCCGGATGACCGCGCATACGCTGTGTTTCAGGAGCGAGGCCGGGAGTGCGGGCAAGGACACGGCAGGGATGCTGCGCCAGCACCAGTTCGAGAAGGTCGAGATGGTCAGCATCACCCGCCCGGAGGAGAGCGACGCCGAACAGAAACGGATGCTGCGCTGTGCCGAGGACCTGCTGGAGCGTCTGGGCCTGCCCTATCGCACGGTGGTGCTCTGCACCGGCGACATGGGGTTCGGGGCGCGGCGCACCTATGACATCGAGGCCTGGCTGCCGGGGCAGGATGCCTATCGCGAGATTTCTTCGGTCAGCACGACGGGCGATTTCCAGGCGCGGCGGATGAACGCGCGGTTCCGGCCCGAGCCGGGGGCCAAGCCCGAATTCGTGCACACGCTGAACGGGTCGGGCCTCGCCGTGGGGCGCTGCCTGATCGCGGTGCTGGAGAACGGCCAGCAGGCGGACGGGTCGGTCACGCTGCCCGAGGTTCTCGCGCCCTGGCTCGGCGGCAAGCTGACCCTGACCGCGGACGGCGCATTGGCATGACGGGTCATCCCACGCCGTTCATGGCGGCGCTGGTGCTGCTGGCGGCGGCGGCCTTTGCCGCATCGCCGCTGCTGGTTCCGGGGTTCGGCGGGTTCGAGCCGGATCAGTTCCCGGTGCCGCAGGTGGACGCGCCGGTGCAGCCTGCGGGCTATGCCTTTGCGATCTGGGGGGTGATCTATGGCTGGCTGCTGATCGGCGCGGGGTTCGGGTTTTTCGCCCGCGCCCGCGCGGTGGACTGGCAGCCGATGCGCGCGCCGCTGGCGCTGTCCCTTGGCGCTGGCGCGGCCTGGCTGCCGGTGGCGCTGATCAGCCCGCTGGGCGCGACGGTGCTGATCTGGGTCATGCTGGTGTCGGCCCTGATGGCGTTGCGGGCCGCACCCGTGCTCGACCGCTGGCTGGGGCGGGCGCCGGTGGCGCTTTATGCCGGCTGGCTGACGGCGGCCAGCGCGGTATCTGTCGGACTGGTGCTGGCCGGATGGGGCGTGACCGGACAGATCGCGGCGGCGGCGATCGCGCTCTTGATCGCGGCGGCCATCGGGCTGTTCGTGCTGCGCCGGGTGCCGGACGTTCCGGAATACGCTGCGGCGCTGGTCTGGGCGCTGGCCGCGGTGGTCGTGGCCAACCTGACGCAGTCGCTGACCGTGCTGGTGCTGGCCGGCGCGGCCGCCGCGCTGATCTCGGCGGTGGCGCTGGCGAAGCTGGTCCGCTAGCCGGTGGCCCCGGCGCTGCGGCGGGCGGCGTCGGGTCCGGGAAACGGCACCAGCCGTCCGGCGTCTTCGTCCCAGAGCTTGAGGTTCAGCGCCGCCACCGCTTCGGGGAACCTGATCCGGCGCGGCGCGAATTCTTCCGGCAGGCTGTAGTGGCAGGCGCGCAGCCGGTAGGACGGGATGCGCGAATTCAGGTGGTGGATGTCGTGCAGCGTGATGCAGGCCACCGCGTGATCGAACCAGGCCCCGAAATCGAGACAGGACGAACCCTGAATCGCCGCGATCTGCGGATCGAGATCGGGCCGGCGGTCCCAGTAGGTGTCCTCGAAATTGTGTTGCAGGTAGACGAGGAAGACCCCGAGCATCCCGCCCATCATCGAAGCGGCGAAATAGATGCCGAGGCCGTGCCAGCCCGACAGCGCGAAGATCGCCCCGACCCAGGCCAGCACCGCGAGATTGTGCAGGACCACGCCTTTCCAGCCGAATCGCAGCGTGTTCTTGGGCCAGCGGTAGCGGATGAAATAGGTGAAGAAGGCCCCCAGCGGCACGAGCACGAAGGGATTGCGGTAGAGCCGGTATTGCAGGCGGGTCCAGAACCCGGCCTTGTTCCATTCGCGCAGGGTCATGGTGTGGATCTCGCCGGTCTCGCGGTGGTCGAGATTGCCGACCCCGGCGTGGTGCAGGTTGTGATTCTGCTTCATCACCTCGAAGGGCGCGAAGGTGAAGGGCGACAGCGCATGGCCCGCCAGTTCGTTCTGGGCGCGGGTTTCGAACAGCGAATGGTGGCCGGTGTCGTGCTGGAGCACGTAGAGCCGCACGGCGGAAAACGCGTGCACGGCCATGGCGGGCAGCACCAGCCAGGGCTGCGCGGCCGCGATCGCCAGCCAGAGCGACCCGAAATAGACCGCGAAGGTCCCGAAGAAGCTCAGCGCCGCGATGCGGTTGTCCTTCGCGATGAATTGACGGGTGTGTTCGCGAATATCCATGATGGCCCCTGCTGGATACCTGTTGAACGAAACGCCAGGGTTTCACCCGGCAGTTTCACAGGTCCGGCTGTCCAGCGCAATCCTTGCCGCGGCAAGAGCGGCAATTGGACCGCCGCCGGCGGATTTCGGCGCAGCGCCGGGCGGTCCGGAGGCCGGTCAGGTCCTGCGCCGCCCTTCGCTGTGCTTGCGCAGTTTGGACGGGCCGGCCTTCTTGCGGCCCTTGTAGGGGTTGGCCGCGTTCTGGCTGCGCAGGTGCAGCCGGATCGGCGTGCCGGGCATGTCAAAGTCGGCGCGCAACCCGTTGACAAGATAGCGTGAATAGCTGGCCGGCATCTTGTCGGGATGGCTGCACATCACCACGAATCCCGGCGGCCGGGTCTTGGCCTGGGTCATGTAGCGCAGCTTGATCCGCTTGCCCTGCGGCGCCGGGGGCGGATGCTGTTCCAGCATCCCGGTCAGCCAGCGGTTCAGCGCCGCGGTCGGCACCCGGCGGTTCCAGACCTCGTAGGCACGCATCACCGCCGTGTGCAGCCGGTCCAGCCCCCGACCGGTCTTCGCGCTGACCGTGACCAACGGCGCGCCGCGCAGCTGCGGCAGCAGCCGTTCGAAGCTTTCGCGCAGCTCGCGCAGCTTTTCCTGCTTGTGTTCTTCGATGTCCCACTTGTTGACCGCGACCACCACCGCGCGGCCTTCGCGTTCCGCCAGGTCGGCGATGCGCAGGTCCTGCTGTTCGAAGGGGATCGCCGCGTCCAGCAGCACCACCACGACCTCGGCGAACTTGACCGCGCGCAGCCCGTCGCTGACCGAGAGTTTTTCCAGCTTTTCCTGCACCTTGGCCTTGCGGCGCATGCCGGCGGTGTCGAAGATCCGCATCGGCACCGCGACGCCGTCCGGCCCGGCCCAGTCCGTGGTCAGCGAGATCGCGTCGCGGGTGATCCCGGCCTCGGGGCCGGTCAGCAGCCGGTCCTCGCCGAGGATCTTGTTGATCAGGGTGGATTTCCCGGCATTCGGACGCCCGACGACCGCGACCTGAAGCGGCTTGGCGCGGGTCGGCACCGGGGGCGCGTCGGACAGGTCTTCGCCGTCCTCGTCGAGATCGACATCGGTTTCCGGCGTGTCGGAGTCGGCCTGCGCCTCGAAGGCGTCGGAAAGCGGCATCAGCTGGGCATAGAGATCGTTCAGCCCTTCGTTATGTTCGGCGGACATGCGGATCGGCTCGCCCAGGCCGAGCGCATAGGCTTCGATCACGCCGGCGTCGGCGGCCGCGCCTTCGGCCTTGTTCGCGGCGAGGATCACATGGGCGCTGCGCTTGCGCAGGATGTCGGCAAAGACCTGGTCGGTCGGGGTGACGCCGGTGCGGGCGTCGATCATGAACAGGCAGATGTCGGCCATGTCCACGGCGCGTTCGGTCAGGCGGCGCATCCGGCCCTGAAGGCTGTCGTCGGTCGCTTCCTCAAGCCCCGCGGTGTCGATCACCGTGAACCGCAGGTCGCCGAGACGGGCCGCGCCTTCGCGCAGGTCGCGGGTCACGCCCGGCGTATCGTCGACCAGCGCCAGGCGCTTGCCGACAAGGCGGTTGAACAGGGTGGATTTGCCGACGTTGGGACGGCCCACGATGGCGAGGGTGAAGGACATGCGGTCTGCTTTCGATCTGTCAGATGCGCCCCTTAGCGCATTCGCGGGTCAACGGAAAGCGTGCAGTTCCCCGTTGCCGCCCATGACATAGAGCGTCCGCCCGGCGACGACCGGCCCGCTGCTGGCGCCGCCCGGCACATCCACGCTGCCGACGAGCGCGCCGTTCTCGGGCGCGAAGAAGCGCAGCTTGCCGTCGCTGGAGGCGACGACGATGCGGCCGCCCGCCAGGACCGGACCGTAATTGGCATAGACCTTGCCGCGTTTGCGCGGCTTGTCCCGCACGAAATTCGGCAGGTCCACCGCCCAGATCACGCTGCCGTCGCGGGTGTCGATCCGCACCAGTTCGTTCCGGTCGGTGACCGAGAAGATGCTGTCTCCGGCGGGCCAGACAGGACCCAGCGCGCCTTCGTGGGCGGTCCAGATCCGGTCGCCGCTTTCGCCGTCCAGCGCCACGATGCGCCCGGAATGGTTGCCGACGTAGATCCGGTCGCCCACCGCCATCGGCGCGCCGGTGATGTCGCCGATCCGCGAGATCGCGCGGCCCACGCGCTGCCCGGCGACCGTGGCGGACCAGCGCCGCAGCCCGCCGCGCCGGAAGGCGGCGATGAGATCGCCGGAGCCGAAGGCAAAGACCACGAGGTCGCCCGAGAGGACCGGCGACGGCGCGCCCAGGACGTTGGCGATGCTCTGGTTGGCTTCGATCTGCCAGGCGACGCGGCCGGTGTCGGTGCGGACCGCCCAGCCGATGTTGTCCCCCGCCACCAGGTAGATCAGGCCGTCGCGCACCATTGGCGCGCCGCTGCCGGTGGAATCCAGTTTCTGGGTCCAGCGCAGGCCGCCGGTGCGCGCATCCAGCGCCGACAACCGGCCGAAGCCGCTGGAGACGTAGAGCGTGCCGTTGTCATAGGCCATGCCGCCGCCGGTGGCCTGGCCTTCCGAATCGGTGTCCGGCGTCAGGTCGGTGCTCCAGACGACTCCGCCGCCCGGCGCCACTCCGGACACGCGGGCGCCGCTGTCGAGCGTATAGATCAGCCCGCCCGCCACCACCGGATCGGCGGTGATCCTCTGCCTGCGGCTGTCGCCCGATCCGATCGGCGTGGACCAGATCCGCGCCGGCAGGACGCGCAGGGCCGGATGGGCGGTGCGGTGGGCCTGGGTTCCCGGCGGCTGCGCCCAGGCGCTGTTGGCGGTCTGGGCCGGCAAACGGATGGCGCGGCTGCTGTTGGTGACGGTCGCCGCGGTGGCCGGCGCGTCCTCCGCCGCCGGGCGGATGTTCTCGCGCACTCCGGGCAGGATGGCTTCCTGTTCGGCGCAGGCCGTCAGGGTCAGAACCGCGCCCATCACAAGCGACAACCCGGTGCGGGTGGAATGAAACGCAGTCCTCATGGATCAGTGCCTGTCTTTCTGTTCGGTCCGTTTGCCCATGTCCAGGCGCCGCTCAGCCTTGCGACCGCTGGAGGGTCTGCGGCGTTCCGCCGAGGGCGACAATCACCTGAGACACGCGCTGTTGCAAGTCCGAGCTGGTTTCGGCGTCCGAAAGGATCGCCTGAAGCTTGTCGAGCGCCGCCCCGGTGTCGCCTTCGGCGATGTCGATCAGCGCCAGCTGTTCCTGCGCCAGCAGGCGCAGGGGCGCGCCGGGCTGCGCCAGCGCCGTGAATTGCAGGCGGCGGTCCGCGACCGGCAGGGTGTCGCCTTGCAGGGTCAGCGCCTTGAACGCCGCGATCTGGCGGTAGATTTCCGGCAGTTCCCCGTCGCTGGCGATGCCGTTCAGGGCGGCGACCGCGTCCGGAATCTGTCCGCTGTCGGCACTGGTGGCGGCGATCAGGAAATTGACGATGGCCGCGCCGCCGGGATGATCGACCTCGATACCGGTGAGCGCCACGGCGCGCGCCGCGGAATCGTCGGCGGCCAGCGCGGCGACGATGCCGTCCCCCAAGTTTTCGGCGGCGGCCCGTTGCTGCGCCTTGCTGTATTCGTTCCAGGCCGCGCCGCCGACGACCAGGACGATGAGCAGGACCGCGATCCAGGCGTAGCGCCGGAAGAGCTGGAACAGGCGGTCCCGGCGCACCTCTTCCGTCACCTCGTCGATAAAACTGTCGGTATCGCTCATCGCTGCCACTCTCCGCTCTGACCTGCCCTGGATCCGCACCGCCGGACCCTGCCCTGACCCCATTGGAATCCGGACCGATTTTCCCCTCATAACCCGACTGTCCGGGCAAGCCAAGGGCGCGGGTCGCGCCAATGCGGCCCGGCTTGCGCTGCACTGCAAAAAAATTTAATCTGAACTGGTTAGTTTAGTGTAGAGAAGGCAGGCGGGAACGCGACCGGGCGGCCCGCCGGCTGGCCGGATGGTCCGGCGACACGGTTCTTGAAAGGCGCGACATGCGAATTATTCCCATCATCACCGCGATTCTGGTGACGCTCGGGCTTTACCTGATCGTGTTCGAACGCGAGGCGCTGTTTGCCTTTGCCCTGGGCGAAGCGGCGTCCCAGGAGACCGGAACCGCGCCGGACAATCCCGGCGCCGGGCTGGCGGAAACCGCCGAACGGGCGGTCGGGGTGGTGGTTCTGCGCAGCACCGCGCAACAGATCGACAGTGCGGTGATCCTGCGCGGGCAGACCGCGGCGCTGCGGCAGGTCGAGGTGCGGGCCGAAACCTCGGCCACGGTGATTTCGGAACCGCTGCGCAAGGGCGCTTTCGTGAACGCCGGCGACCTGCTGTGCAAGCTCGATCCCGGCACCCGCGAGGCGGCGCTGGCGGAGGCCCGCGCCCGCCTGAGCGAAGCCAGGAGCCGGGTGCCCGAAACCGAGGCGCGGCTGGCCGAGGCCCGCGCCCGGCTGGCGGAGGCGCAGATCAACGACAACGCCGCGCAGAAACTGTCCGAGGGCGGATTCGCCTCGGACACCCGGCTGGCGTCGACCCAGGCCGCCGTCCGCTCCGCCGAGGCCGGGATCGCCGCCGCCGAGTCGGGGCTGGAAACCACGCGGTCGGGAATCGAGAGCGCCGCCGCGGCGGTCGCCGCCGCGGAACGCGAGATCGAGCGGCTGAGCATCCACGCGCCGTTCGAAGGTCTGCTGGAATCGGACGCCGCGGAACTGGGCAGCCTGATGCAGCCCGGCAGCCTCTGCGCGACGATCATCCAGCTCGACCCGATCAAGCTGGTCGGCTACGTGCCGGAAACCGAGGTCAACCGGGTCCGCGTCGGCGCGCCCGCCGGGGCGGAACTGGCCGATGGGCAGAAAGTGCGGGGCGAGGTCGTGTTCATCAGCCGGTCGGCCGATCCGGCGACCCGGACCTTCGCGGTCGAGATCAGCGTTCCCAACCCGGACCTGTCGATCCGCGACGGGCAGACCGCGTCGATCCTGATCGCGGCGGACGGGGCGATGGCGCACAAACTGCCGCAATCGGCCCTGACCCTGAACAACGACGGGCAACTGGGCGTGCGGATCGTGGGCGACGGCGACATCGTCGATTTCCGCCCGGTCCGGCTGCTGCGCGACAACGTGGACGGGGTCTGGGTCAGCGGGCTCGACGAACGGGTGGATGTCATCGTGACCGGGCAGGATTTCGTCACCAAGGGCGTCGTCGTGCGTCCGACCTATCGCGAGGCGGCGCAATGACCGGGATCGTCACCTGGGCCTCTGAACGGGCCCGCATGGTGCTGGCGTTCATCGCGCTGTCGCTGATCATCGGCGGTTTCGCCTATGTGAGCCTGCCCAAGGAAGGCGAGCCGGACATCGAGATCCCGGCGCTGTTCGTGTCGGTGCAGTTTCCCGGCATTTCGGCGGAGGACAGCGAAAGCCTGCTGATCAAGCCGATGGAGACCGAACTCGCCGATCTGGACGGGCTGAAGACCATGTCCAGCACCGCGGCGGAAAACTACGCCGGGGTGGCGCTGGAATTCGATTTCGGCTGGGACAAGACCGCGATCATGGCCGACGTGCGCGACGCGATGAACAAGGCGCAGGCCGATTTCCCCGAAGGGGCCGAACAGTATTCGATCAACGAGATCAACTTTTCCGAATTTCCCATCGTCATCGTCAACCTGACCGGCGACGTGCCGGAACGCACGATGGCCAGGATCGCCAAGAATCTCCAGGACGACCTGGAATCGCTGGATGCGGTGCTGGAGGCGGGAATCGCCGGCAACCGCGAGGAGATGCTGGAGGTCGTGATCGACCCGCTGCGGCTGGAAGCCTACAACATCACCGCGCTGGAACTGATCAACGTGGTGCGGAACAACAACCAGCTGATCGCGGCGGGCGAAGTGGAAACCGAACAGGGCACGTTCAGCGTCAAGATCCCGTCCAGTTTCGACGAGCCGCGCGACGTCTACAACCTGCCGGTCAAGACCAATGGCGACCGGGTGGTGACGCTGGGCGAACTGGCGGAGATCAATTTCACCTTCGAGGACCGCAAGGGCACGGCGCGGTTCAACGGCGAGAACACGGTGGCGCTGCAGGTGGTCAAGCGCAAGGGGTACAACCTGATCGACACGGTGGCGCTGGTCAAGGAGACGCTGGCCGCGAACAAGGCGAAATGGCCCGAGGAATTGCAGGCTGCCGTCACGGTCGGCACCTCCAACGACCAGAGCCGGGTCGTGGGGTCGATGGTGAGCCAGCTCGAAGGGTCGGTCCTGACCGCGGTGGCGCTGGTGATGATCGTGGTGTTGAGCGCGCTCGGCAGCCGGGCGGCGCTGCTGGTCGGCTTCGCGATCCCGACCTCGTTCCTCTTGTGTTTCATGTTCCTGGCGATCATGGGCGTCACGATTTCCAATATCGTGATGTTCGGGCTGATCCTGGCGGTGGGGATGCTGGTGGACGGCGCCATCGTGGTGGTGGAATACGCCGACAAGCGGATCAGCGAGGGCGTCGGGCCGATGCACGCCTATGTGGAGGCGGCGCAGCGGATGTTCTGGCCCATCGTCAGTTCCACCGCGACCACGCTCTGCGCCTTTCTGCCGATGCTGTTCTGGCCCGGCGTGCCGGGTGAATTCATGGGGATGCTGCCGGTCACGCTGATCTTCGTCCTGTCCGCCAGCCTGGTCGTGGCGCTGGTCTACCTGCCGGTCATGGGCGGCGTCACCGGCCGGATGAGCCGGATCTTCGGCCGGCTGTCGGACGGGCTGCGCGCCCGTCTGCCCTGGGCCGCGCGCGCGCTGCTGGTGCCGGTCGCGCTCTACGGCATGTTCCTGGGCGCGATGCAGGTTCTGAACCCGGCCTATCTCCTGCCCGGCGGGGTGCCGGCAACCGCCGGATCGCTGTTCGGCGCGGCGCTGTTCCTGTTCGCCGCCTTCGCCTCTTCGGTCACATTGGGCGCCGCCAGCATCCGGCGTCCGCCGCGCGCGGTGCGGTCGGGACACCGGCACACGCCGTTCGGCCATTTCATCAAGTTCATCGCCGGCAACCCGGTCATGCCGGTGGTGGCCATCGCCACCATCTTTGCCGGGGTGTTCTATGTCGCCGCGGTGCTGTTCCCGGCCAATTCCCGCGGGGTGGAATTCTTCGTCGAGAGCGAACCGGAGCAGGCCACCGTCTATGTCCGCGCCCGCGGCAATATCTCGCTGGCGGAATCCGATGCGATGGTGCGCCAGGCCGAGGAAATCGTCCGCGCCCATCCCGCCGTCATCAACGTGTTCTCCTTCGCCGGCGATGGCGGACTGAACACCGATGCCAGCGGTGCGCAGGTGCCGCCGGACACGGTGGGCCAGGTGCAGTTCGAGATCATTCCCTGGGAAAACCGCCCCACCGTCACCAGGACATGGTTCGGCGGGCGGCTGGAACACCAGGAAAGCGCCCCGGCCTATGACGGGGATTTCGTCATCGACCAGTTGACGGCGGAACTGGAAAAGCTGCCCGGCTTCGAAGCCGAGATCTTGCCGCTGGGGCGCGGGCCGGCCTCGGGCAAGCCGGTCCACCTGCGGCTGAAGGGCGATGACTGGGATGCCCTGAATGCCGCCACGGCCCTGGCGCGGTCGCATTTCGAAGCCCTGCCCGGTCTGATCAAGATCGAGGACAGCCTGCCCCTGCCCGGCATCGACTGGCAGATCGACGTGGACGTGGAAAAGGCCGGGCGCTACGGCGCGGATGTGGCCACGGTCGGCGGCATGGTGCAGCTGGTGACGCGCGGCATCCTGCTGGACACAATGCGGGTGGACAGCAGCGACGAGGAGATCGAGATTCGCGTGCGCCTGCCGCAGGAAGACCGGGTGCTGAGCACGCTGGATTCGATGAAGGTGCGCACCTCGGACGGTCTGATCCCGCTCAGCAATTTCGTGACCCGCCAGCCGGTCAAGAAACTGGCCAAGATCAGCCGGGTCGACCAGCGGCGTTTTTACGACGTCAAGGCGGATGTCGGCGCGGCGCTGTTCCGGGTGGTGCGGCCCGATGCCGAAACCGGCACCGACCGGACGCTGGGCATGGTGCGCAGGCTGGCGGAGGACGCCCAGAGCGGCGCGGCCACGGCGCGGAACGCCAAGGGCGAACTGTTCGAGATGACCCATCTGGAAGACGGCGTTTCGCTGGAGGATCTGCGCGGCGCGGTGCAGTCCGGCGACGCCCGGCTGACGCCGGTCAATGCCAACGAGCGGATCGCGGCGATCACCGAATGGCTGAACACGGAACCCCTGCCCGCCGGCATCGCCTGGGAATGGACCGGCGACCAGGAGGACCAGGCGGAATCCGGCGCGTTCCTGCAGAAGGCCTTTCTCGGCGCGCTCGGGCTGATGTTCATCATCCTGCTGGCGCAGTTCAACAGCTTTTACAACGCGGTTCTCGTGCTGCTGGCGGTGGTGCTGTCCACCACAGGGGTGCTGATCGGAATGCTGGTGATGAACCAGCCGTTCTCGATCATCATGACCGGCACCGGGATCGTGGCGCTGGCCGGGATCGTGGTGAACAACAACATCGTGCTGATCGACACCTACCAGGAATATTCCCGCTACATGCCGCGGATCGAGGCCATCGTGCGCACGGCGGAGGCGCGGATCCGCCCGGTGCTGCTGACCACGATCACCACCATGGCCGGGCTGGCGCCGATGATGTTCGGCCTGTCGCTGGATTTCATCGGCGGCGGTTATTCCATCGACAGCCCGACCTCGCTGTGGTGGAAACAGCTCGCCACCGCGGTGGTCTTCGGGCTGGGCATCGCGACGGTGCTGACGCTGATCGTGACCCCGTCCTTCCTGGCGCTGCGGGTCTGGTTCGCCACCTACGCCGCCTGGGTCGGCCACCTGATCGTGCGCGTGACCGGCGGCAGCCAGAGCCGGACGGCGCGCGACATGCGGCTTGAAAAGGCCGCGCGGCGCGTGATGATCGACGAGATCGTCTGGGACGATGCGCCGCCGGGCGATGCGCCCGCCGCCGGGACCGCACCCGAAGACCCCGAACCGCGCCCCGCCGAGGGCAAGCCGGACAGGACGCCCCTGAAGGCCGCCGAATAGCCGAACGCGTCGTGCCGACCTAGGCGGCGTCCCGGTCGGATTGCTGGCGGTTCCAGAGATTGGCGTAGCGCCCGCCGCGGGCCAGCAACTGGTCGTGGGTGCCGCGTTCGACGATCTCGCCCTCGTGCAGCACCACGATCTGATCCGCGTCCGCTATGGTGGACAGCCGGTGCGCGATGGTGATCACGGTGCGGCCTTCGCCCGCCCGCGCCAGCGCCCCCTGGATTTCGCGTTCGGTGTCGCTGTCCAGCGCGCTGGTGGCTTCGTCCAGCAGCAGGATCGGCGGATCCTTCAGCAGCGTGCGGGCGATGCCGACGCGCTGTTTTTCGCCGCCAGACAGTTTCAGCCCGCGTTCGCCCACCGTGGTGTCGTAGCCGTCCGGCAATCCGGCGATGAAGTCGTGGATCTGGGCGTCGCGGGCGGCCTGTTCGATCTCCTCCTGGGTCGCGCCGTCGCGCCCGTAGGCGATGTTGTAGCGGATCGTGTCGTTGAACAGCACCGTGTCCTGCGGCACCACGCCGATGGCCGCGTGCAGACTGTCCTGCGACACCGCGCGCAGATCCTGCCCGTCGATCAGCAGCGCCCCGCCGGTCACGTCGTAGAAGCGGAACAGCAGCCGCCCGATGGTTGATTTGCCCGACCCGGTCGCGCCGACGATGGCGACGGACCGGCCCGCCGGCACCGTCAGATCGACGCCCTTCAGGATGTCGCGGTTGGGGTCATAGCCGAAATGCACGTTGTCGAGCCGGATCTCGCCGCCGGACACCCGAAGATCGGGCGCATCCGGGCGGTCGGTGACTTCGGCGGGCTGTTCCAGAAGGTCGAACATTTCGCCCATGTCCACCAGCGCCTGACGGATCTCGCGATAGACGGTGCCAAGGAAGTTCAGCGGCACGGTGATCTGGATCATGTAGGCGTTGACCATGACGAAATCGCCGACCGTCAGCGTCCCGGACTGCACCCCGAGGGCGGCCAGCACCATGACGCCGATCAGCCCGGCGGTGATGAACAGGGACTGGCCGAAATTCAGGAAGGCCAGCGAATAGGCGGTTTTCAGCGCCGCCCGCTCATAGCCCTGCATCGCCCGGTCATAGCGGGCCGCCTCGCGTGCTTCGGCCCCGAAATACTTGACGGTTTCGTAGTTCAGCAGGCTGTCGATCGCCTTCTGGTTGGCATCCGTGTCCTGGTCGTTCATTTCCCGGCGCAGCTGCACGCGCCATTCGGTGACGGCGAAGGTGAACCAGACGTAGAAGGCGATGGTGACGGAGACGATGACCAGATACCAGATATCGAACAGCACCGTCAGGATGATCCCAACCAGCGCCAGTTCCAGGATCAGCGGGCCGACGGAAAACAGCAGGAAGCGCAGCAGGAAATCGACGCCCTTGACGCCGCGTTCGATGATCCGGGACAGGCCGCCGGTCTTGCGGGTGATGTGGTAACGCAGGGACAGGCGGTGGATATGGGCAAAGGTTTCCAGCGCCAGCCGGCGCAGGGCCCGCTGCCCGACCGGGGCAAAGACCGCATCGCGCAGCTGCTGGAATCCGACCGTCATAAGCCGGGCCATGCCATAGGCCACGGTGAGCCCGACGGCACCGAGCGCCAGCGTCGGAACGCCTTCCTTGGCGAGGCTGTCGACTGCTTCCTTGTAGAGGATCGGCGTGCCGACGGCGATCAGCTTGGCCAGCACCAGCATCGCGAGGGCCAGGACCACGCGGCGTTTCACCCAGGGCTGATCGTCGGGCCAGAGGTAGGGTGAGACGCGGCGGATGGTGCGCCATCCGGAGCGTCGCTGGTCGTCGGCGATGGGGGTGTCGGTCACGGACATGGGGGCCTTTCCTGTCAGAGCCTTCACTTAGGCGCTGCCCGGCGGATTGACCAGAGGGGGCGGATCATTCGGGGATGGAGAACACCTGCCCCGGATAGATCAGGTCGGGGTTGCGGATGCTGTCGCGGTTGGCTTCGAACACGCGCACGTAGAGAATCCCGTCGCCATAGCGTTCGCGCGAGATCGCCCAGAGCGTGTCGCCCGCCTGCACCGTGACCGCGCGGATCAGCGGAGCGGATTCCGGATCGGCCCCTGCCGGGGATTGCAGGGCGTCGGGCGACGCGCGCTGGAACGGCGTTTCCAGGCGGTTCAGAACCTTGCCACCCGCGCCGAGTTCGTCCAGCCGCAGGGTGTAGACGCCGGGCGCCACGTCCTTCAGCGCGCCGCGCCAGCGGCCGCCGTCATCCGGGGCCAGATCGGCGACCGCCGCGTTGTCGAGATAGACCCGCACCAGCGCCCCGTCACGCGCCCGCCCGCGCAAGAGGACGTCGCCTTCGCTGGAATAGCTGATCGTGTCCAGTTCAAGCCCGACCGCTTTCAGCGGGTCGTCGGGAACGGCCGGTTGCAGCAATTCCACCCCGTCGGCTCCGGAGCGCAGCACTGCCACCCCTGCCGCGGCCGGGGTCGGCGCGGGGGCGGGTTCCGGCATTTCGGGCGCAGGTCCTTCGCCGGGGGCCGGCATCGCGGTTTCCGGTTCGGGAACCCGCGCCGGCGGAGGGGCTGGCAGGCCGGCGTCCGGCGCGAGCCCCGCGGCCCCGTCATCGTTGGCCGCCGGTTGCGCGATCGCGGAGGGCGCGGGGACGCCGGAAGCCGGGGCCGCCTCCGGGTTGGACGGGGTCGGGTCCGCCACCTTCGCTTCGACCGGCGGGGCGGGATCCGGCGCAACGCTGGCGGTCCGCACCGGGGCGGGCCGCTGCGGGTCTGCACCGGCTGTATCCGCCGCAGGCTTGGCGGGGGGGCCGGGAACGGATTCCGCTGCAGGTTCCGCCAGCGCGACCGGCACCGGTTCCGCATCGGTTTCAGGGACGGTATCGGCGGAGGTATCCGCGACGATTTCGGTTTTGGCGGCGGCTCCGGACGGGGCGAGGATGATCCGGTCGTCGGATTCCAGCGCGACTCCGTCCGTTTCGGACAGCAGGCTGAGAACGCGGGGGGTCGCCGCCAAGGGCAGGTTCAGCAGGCTGACGAAGGCCCCGTCCGCCCCGGCCCGGACGGCGGCGAGTTCCGCGTTGTCCAGAAGGATGACCACCTTGCTGCCGGGGGTCGCGGTTCCGGCGATCACCGTGTTGCCGTCCGGATCGACCCGCACCACATCGACCCTGGGCGACGGCCGTTCCGGCGCCGCGTCATCCCTTGCCGCCGTCTCGTCCGGTTCGGCGGCGGGAGCGGACGCTGCCGGCTCCGGCGCGGCGGCCACGGCCTCGTCGCTTGCGCCATGGTCCGCGGGCAGAGGCGGGCCGGCGCGGTCCGGGACCGGCGGATCGGTCGCGAGGGTCCAGACATAGAGCCCGATCGCCACGACGACGACACCGGCCGCAAGGCCGAGCGCCCATCCCAGCGCGCCTGAACCCGTGCCGCTATCTCTTGACCCCATGTGCATCCCCCAGTCGCCGCGCCGGGCCGCGACGCCGTTCCGCCCTGTTGAGCCGGTGCCGCAATCGGTCTATCACAGCGCGACCATTCGCCCTTCCCGGCCAAGTTTAACAGAAAGCCCTGCCCATGACCGTAAAATCCGTCTGTGTGTATTGCGGATCCCGCAACGGCGCAATGCCTGCCTATGCCGAGGACGCGCGGGCGCTGGGGTGGGAAATCGCCCGCCAGGACTGGCGGCTGGTCTATGGCGCGGGCGATATCGGATTGATGGGCGAGGTCGCCCGCGCGGCGCAGGGGGCGGATGGCGAGACCTTCGGCGTCATCCCCCGCCATCTCGTCGACCGGGAAGTGGGCAAGACCGACCTGACACGCTATGTCATCACCGAGACGATGCACGAGCGCAAGAAGGTCATGATCATGAACGCGGACGCGGTGGTGATCCTGCCCGGCGGCGCCGGATCGCTGGACGAATTTTTCGAGGCCCTGACCTGGCGGCAGCTGGCGCTGCACGACAAGCCCGTCATCGTGCTGAACACGCGCGGCTACTGGAACCCGCTGCGGGCGCTGATCGACCATATTGTCGATCAGGGTTTCGCGGATGCCTCGCTCGCCGGTTTCGTCACATGGGTCGATACGCCGACCGCCGCCATGGATGCCCTGCGCGACGCCCTGTCCTGACGCAGCGCGGCCAGCGAATAGATCGCCAGCGCCGCCCAGATCAGCGGAAAGGCGATCCGGTGCGCCGGGGTGAAGAGTTCTCCGAACAGCACCACCGCGCAGAGGAACTGCAGGGTCGGATTGATGTATTGCAGCAGCCCCACGGTCGCCATCGAAATCCGCCGCGCCGCCGTGCTGAACAGGATCAGCGGCAGCGCGGTGACCGGCCCGGAGGCCAGCAGCAGAAGCGTGTCGCGCCAGGACTGGCCGAAGGCGCCCTGCCCCTGCGCCTGGATCCAGACCAGGGCGCCGACGGACAGCGGCGCGATCACCAGCACCTCGCAGGTCACGGAGACCATCGGCCCGATGGGCAGCAGTTTCTTGATCACGCCGTAAAGCCCGAAGGTCAAAGCCAGCGTCAGCGATATCCAGGGCACGACCCCCGGTCCGGCGGTCAGCACCGCGACCGCCAGCGCCGCCAGGGTCACGGCGATCCATTGCGCCGCGCCGAGCCGTTCCGCGAACAGGAAACGCCCGAGCAGCACCGCGACGAGCGGATAGATGTAATAGCCGAGGCTGGTTTCGGTGTTGCGGTCGATCTGCGTGGCGTAGATGAACAGGAACCAGTTCACCGACACCATCAGCGCCGCCAGCGCAATCAGTCCGATGCGCCGCCACCCGCTCAGCGCGCGGCCCAGTTCCGGCAACCGGCCCTGAAGGGCGAGCAGACCGGCGAAGAACACCAGCGACCAGAAGGTGCGGTGGGCGAGAACCTCGACCGGGGGAACATGCGCCAGAAGCTTGTAGTAGATCGGAGACACGCCCCAGATCACCGCCGCGCCGATCATCGCGAGCACACCCTTTTGGGTCTCAGTCATCCAACGCCGCCCCCTGTTGCCGCTCACCCGTCGCACGGGGGCAACCGGGGGGTCAAGAACAAGCGCCGCGTTTTCCGGGCCGTGCGGCGCGGACGGTCGCGCCCAGCGAGGACCGGGCATGCCTGCCGGAACAACGATGTCATCGCACAAGGGATCGTGTCCGCGCAGGCCGGCTGGAACAGACGGACGGAGTCCGGTCCGCTTCCCTGATGCGTGTCCGGCAGATGAAGACCCCGGACAACGAAAAAGGGGCCGCGCAACACGCAGCCCCTTTGGAAAAAATGCCAGGCGATCAGCGCTTGGAGAACTGGAAGCTCTTGCGGGCCTTGGCCTTGCCGTATTTCTTGCGTTCCACCACGCGGCTGTCGCGGGTCAGGAAGCCGGCCGCCTTCAGCGCGCCGCGCAGCGACGGATCGTAAAGCTGAAGCGCCTTGGACACGCCGTGCTTCACCGCGCCGGCCTGACCGGACAGACCGCCGCCCTTGACCGTCGCGACCACGTCGAACTGCCCGTCGGTGTTGGTGATGCCGAAGGGCTGCGCCAGGATCATCTGGAGCACGGGGCGCGCGAAATATTCGTTCTGCGGCTTGCCGTTGATCGTGACCTTGCCGGAGCCCGGCTTGATCCAGACGCGGGCGACCGCGTCCTTGCGCTTGCCGGTGGCATAGGCCCGGCCCAGTTCGTCGCGAACGGGTTCGCGGGGCGCGAGCTCCGCCTCGGCGGCGGCGGCGACGCCGGCGACCTGGTTCAGGTCTTCGAGTGTGTTGATTTGTTCAGCCATGACTCATCAGCTCCGGGTGTTTTTCTTGTTCATGGATTTGACATCCAGAACTTCGGGGCTTTGCGCCTCGTGGGGGTGTTCGGTGCCGGCATAGATCCGCAGGTTGGTCATCTGCTGGCGGCTCAGCCGGTTGCCGGGCAGCATCCGCTTCACGGCCTGCATGACGACGCGCTCGGGATGCGCGCCTTCGAGGATCTGCTGCTTGGTGCGGCTCTTGATCCCGCCGGGGTGGCCGGTGTGCCAGTAGAAGTGCTCGTCGCGCTTCTTGCCGGTCATCTGCACCTTTTCGGCATTGATGACGATGACATTGTCACCCATGTCCATATGCGGGGTGAAGGACGCCTTGTGCTTGCCGCGTAGGCGCATGGCTACGATCGACGCGAGACGGCCAAGAACGACGCCTTCGGCGTCGATCAGGATCCATTTCTTGTCGATATCTGCTGGAGTGGCAGAAAAGGTTTTCATGGCAGGGGTTTCCTGTTTGACGTGAAAAGCGGGCGCAACACGCACCCGCCCGAATTCGATGGACGGGGTTTAAGGGTCGTCCGCGCGCCAGTCAAGAGGAGCCGTAGGCTCTTTTTTATTTATTTACAGCATATTACAAAATAGGTATTTATTTACCCCAAATTCCGCGCCAGGAAATCTGCGCTTCCGGCGGCGCGCCGGGCCATGTCGGAGAGGTCCACAACCCGTGGAAACGGCCATGTCCGATCAAACCGGGAAAACCGCGCTACATATGGGATGGTCTGGCTTGCAACCATCCGAAGGCGCGCGCCGCCTTGTCCAAGACGGCCCGGGCCTGCCCTCGGACCGTCGCCTGCGTGATCTCTCAACGCCTGGGCGGGATCGAATAGGTCAAGGTGGCGCGGGCCACCGGCTTCTCCTCTCCTTCGGAGTAGACCAGCACATCGGTAACCGTCAGGGCCCGGCCCAGCTTCAGCAGCTTGGCCTGCGCGATCAGGTCCGCGCCGGCAGCGGGTTTGCGCATGAAGTCCATCGAGATGTTCGTGGTCACCGCCAGCGCCTCGCGCCCGATCGGCGCCATCGTCGCGACATAGGCCGCGACATCGGCCAGCGCAAACATGGACGGGCCGGAAACCGTGCCGCCCGGACGCAGATGCCGATCTCCGATCAGCATCCGCATGGTCACGGTTTCTCCGTCCAGATGTTCAACCCGGAAATCACTTCTGATCTGTGGAAACACCTCTTCGAGATAGTCCATCATTTCGGTCGCGGTAAACTTGGCCTGCATGCTTTTCTCCGGTGCTTCCAGCGCGTAACCTTGCGCCAAAGCTGAGCGAGGGCAAGATGGCAATACTGGAACGTAACGACACGGGCGCGGTCGCGCATCTGACGATGGCCGCGCCGGAGCGGCTGAACGCGCTGTCGGACGAGATGATCGCGGCGCTGCAGGCGGAATTCGACCGCCTGAAGGAACAGCCCGACGTCCGCGCCGTGGTGCTGTCCGGCGCCGGCAAGGCGTTCTGCGCCGGTCACGATCTCAAGCAGATGACCGCCGGGCGGCAGGCCGAGGACGGGGGACGCGCCTATTTCGCCGACCTGTTCGACCGCTGCGCGCAGATGATGATGAGCATCCGCGCCCTGCCGCAGCCGGTGATCGCGCAGGTGCATGGCATCGCCACCGCGGCGGGCTGCCAGATGGTCGCCTCCTGCGATCTGGCCGTGGCGGCGGAAGGCACGCGGTTCGGCGTCAATGGGGTCAATATCGGCCTGTTCTGTTCCACCCCGATGGTGGCCCTGTCGCGCAACATCCCACGCAAGCAGGCGTTCGAGATGCTGACCACCGGCGCCTTCATCGACGCGGAACGGGCGCGGTCGCTCGGGCTGGTCAATCGCGTGGTGCCCGCCGCCGATCTGGAACGGGAAACCGCCGACTTGGCCGCCACCCTGGCGTCGAAACTGGGCAAGGCGGTGCGGATCGGCAAGCAGGCGTTCTACGAACAGATCGAAATGCCGCTGGAACAGGCCTATGCCTATACCGGCGACGTGATGGTGCAGAACATGATGGTGCGCGAGACCGAGGAAGGCATCGCCGCCTTCATCGAGAAACGCCCGCCCGACTGGTCGCAGTAGCGCCGCGCACCCGGACGGGAGTCCGGTCCCGGCGGGATCGGCGGGTCCCTTCGCAGGACAGCCGCAACGGCGATTCCCCCGGTCCGCGCCGCAAATCGTTGCGCAATCCGCCCGCCTGCCCTACATGCCGGGTATGAGCGACATTCTTCATATCGTGGGCGGCGGCATGGCCGGGTCCGAAGCCGCATGGCAGGCGGCGAACCTCGGCGTGGACGTGGTCATCCACGAGATGCGCCCCAAGGTCGAGACCTTTGCCCACAAGACCGGCAATCTGGCCGAGATGGTCTGTTCCAACTCGTTCCGGTCGGACGATTCCGAACAGAACGCGGTGGGTCTGCTGCATTGGGAAATGCGGGCTGCGAACGGGCTGATCATGGCGGCCGCCGACAGGCACCGCCTGCCGGCGGGCGGCGCGCTGGCAGTGGACCGCGACCCCTTCGCGGAAACGGTAACGGCGCAGCTTCTGGCGCATCCGCGCATTTCCGTATCGCAGGAGGAAATCACCGCCCTGCCCGACAACGGCCACTGGATCATCGCCACCGGGCCGCTGACCTCTGCGGAGCTGGGCGCGGCGATCGCAGCCGAAACCGGGGCCGAGGCGCTGGCCTTTTTCGACGCCATCGCGCCGATCGTCTATTTCGACAGCATCGACATGTCGCGCGCCTGGATGCAGTCGCGCTATGACAAGGGCGAGACCGAGGAAGAGCGCACCGCCTACCTGAACTGCCCGATGGACCGCGACCAATACGAAGCCTTCATCGACGCGCTTCTGGCCGCGGACAAGACCGAATTCCACGAAGGCGAGACCGCGGGCTATTTCGACGGCTGCCTGCCGATCGAGGTGATGGCGGAACGCGGCCGCGAAACCCTGCGCCACGGACCGATGAAACCGGTCGGGCTGACCAACCCGCACCAGCCGGACGTGAAGGCCCACGCGGTGGTGCAACTGCGCCGGGACAACGCGCTGGGAACGCTCTATAATATCGTCGGCTTCCAGACCAAGATGAAATACGGCGCCCAGACCGAGGTTCTGCGGATGATTCCGGGCCTGGAAAACGCCAGCTTCGCGCGTCTGGGCGGCATTCACCGCAACACCTTCCTGAACGCCCCGAGCCTGCTGGACGCTCGGATGCGGCTCAAATCCCGGCCCAATATCCGGTTCGCCGGGCAGATCACCGGCGTCGAAGGCTATGTCGAAAGCGCCGCGATGGGGCTTCTGGCCGGGCGCATGGCCGCCGGTGACATTCTCGGCCGTCCGCTCGCGCCGCCGCCGGAAACCACCGCCACGGGTGCCTTGATCACGCATATCAGCGGCGGTGCGGACGCAAAGACCTTTCAGCCGATGAACGTCAATTTCGGACTGTTTCCGCCGGTGCACGGGCTGAAGGGCGGACGGCGTGGCCGCAAGGACCGCTACAAGGCCTATACCGACCGCGCCAAGGCCGACTGGCAGGGCTGGCTCGGACGGACGTCGCAGAACGCGGCCTGACCGTTCCGGCCCGTCCGGACCTTACTTGAACTTCAACGCCTACCTGTCTGACAAAACGTGACATTCATCACCCGTTTCGCGCCATCCCCGACCGGCCCCCTGCATCTCGGCCATGCCTATTCGGCGATGCTTGGCCATGACATGGCCACCCGCCGGGGCGGCCTGTTCCTGCTGCGCATCGAGGATATCGATCTGAGCCGCGCGCGCCCGGACTGGGAGGCGGGCATCTTCGACGACCTGTCCTGGCTCGGGCTGTCCTGGCCCAGGCCGGTGATGCGCCAGTCCGACCGGTTCGCGGTCTATGACGCCGCGCTGGATGCGTTGTGGGCACGCGGGCTGGTCTATCCCTGCACCTGCTCGCGGCGCGACATCGAGGCCGCCGCATCGGCCCCGCAGGAAGGCGCGCCGCTCCTGGGTCCGGACGGGGTGATCTATCCGGGCACCTGCCGCCCGGCCACGCCGGTCCCGTCCGGGCCGCGTCCGCGCAACGTCGCCCTGCGGCTGAACATGGTGCGCGCGGTGCAGGACACGGCCCTGCCCTTTGCTTTCGCGGAAACCGGGCACGGTCCCGAGGGCGAAACCGGAACGATCACGGCCGATGGGCAAAGCCTGATCGACGGCGTCGGCGACATCGTTCTGGCGCGGCGCGATATGGGCACATCCTACCACCTCTCCGTGGTGCTGGACGACGCGGACCAGGGCATCACCCACGTGGTGCGCGGGCAGGACCTGTTCGGCGCCACGATGATCCACGTGGTCCTTCAGCGTCTTCTGGGCATCGACACGCCGGTCTATCACCACCACCGCCTGATCCGGGACGAGACCGGCAAGCGGCTGGCGAAACGCGACGACGCGCGGGCGATCCGGACATATCGCGCCGAGGGCGCCAGCCCCGCGGATATCCGCCGGATGGTCGGACCCTAGGCGGCGTCTGCATTTAAGGGATTCCCAAATCGCCTCCGGTTTGATTCGAGATCGAAAACGGGAGGCGATCTTGGGCCGGCGGACATTGACGGACAGGCAGTGGGCGATCATCGCGCC
>NZ_JASNJE010000015.1 GCF_030164465.1 Sedimentitalea xiamensis | reverse complement strand
CCTACCTGCTCACCATAAATCCCCGGCTCGACCAGCACGCAATCCCCAGCCCGCGCCGCTATGACGGCCTCGGTGATCGTTTTGTAGGCCGTGGCAGGCGAAAGCCCATCGCCAGACGACGGCACAGTGCCATCAACATAGCGGTAAACGCCCGAACCTGTTGGATGCAGGACATTTCCACGAGGGCTGAGAAATTCCGCCTCGCCTCCGATCGGTCCCGCAAAATCCACATCATCTGGATCATGCTGCCCTCGATAGATCGCAGATGACGGTGCAGGCGGCGTCTGGACATTAGCCGTCACCGAGAATATCGGGTTCATATTGACCATTATGCTGGCTCCACGAGAATTGAGTGAACGGCAAATTTTTTGCCTGCGGTGCCAGCGCGGGAGCGTATAGTGATATACATAGCCGTCCCGCTTGCAACGATCGTTTGAGTCAGAGTCATAACAGCACCAGCGCCTGCCCCGTCACCCAGAAACCGGTCTGTACTTGAGCCTAAAATGTTACTTCCACCGGCAGTAGTGCCGACTATAAATTCACCCATCACAGAGGATACTGGATTTTCGGCCCCGCCGTCACCTAGCAGCATTTGAGCCTCAATGGTGACCGTATAGCTGACGCCATCCTCAACAGTGATCGCTGTCGTTGTGAAGCCAGTCCAAGCACTCCCCAGCGTGTACTCAAGCTGGTCGTCGGTGCCGTTGTAGACCATGGTCCCGTCACCGCTCGTATAGTTCGCGCTGGTGTCGCTCGTGAAATCGTCATCCCACGGATAGGCTGCTGCTGCCTCAGTTGTGAAGGTGGCTGAAGTTGCGACGTTCGAGCGGTTCGCAGCCGCATCATCATGGACGTAATGCGCCTTGTATCCGGTGCTGGCGGTCAAGCCAGTCTGATCCGCAACAACTTGTGCGCCAGTTCCAGACACCGCTTGCGATCCGCTGACCGTTGCCCCTGTGCCCGCCACAATGTCTGCGGCACTTGGAGTGGATGCCGATGGATAGATGCCCCAATACAAGGTGCCGTTGCCCTCGTCTGTCGTCACACCAAGCGTCGTCGCGCCTGTGGCACCATTCGCCGCGCCAGTCGGAGCGGAAAGGATCGGAGCCGTCACATCAGGTGCGGTTGCAGTTCCGGTGCCGGGAGCGTCAGCCACGAACATGTTGTAGGCTCCTGCTGCCGCCACCGTGAGCGCATTGGGAACGCCGCTGTCGTCGCGATGCAACTCACAAGCAGACGTGAGCGCGACCTTGTTCCCGTCCGTCGGCAGGGTCACGCTGTTTGGGATGGTGATGAAATACTTTGGCATTTTCTTATCCTGTCACGGTCAGAGTGAGTTCCCCACCAACTACGGTTGGTGTCGATGGTGGTGTTGGGTGATCAGTCACGGTCAGCGTTAGTTCACCTCCGGTGATCGCCCACGTCCCTGCATCGGCAAGCGTGATCTCCTGGCGCAGAACATTTGACAGCGCGCCGCCGTTGCTGGCGACAAGGGACAGATCGTAGGTGCCTGCCGCAATTGCTGAGAAATCGAAAGCGATCACGTTCGCGCCTGCCGAGATTGCATCAGGCCCGCCGCTGTCTGTGATCCCGCCCGCGACAATCGTGTCTCCATCTGGGTTCGTGCCAACTGGATCGAGGCTCCAATACAGGTTGGAGACAATATCCACGTCCAGTGAAAGAGAGGTAGGTGCGCCGGTGTCGTCCAGATTAGAGAGGACTGGTGCGGCCGCAACCGCTGTATAAATCAGGCTTGCCCCGCGGTAACGCTTGGTGATTTCGTTCGCACCGAAGTATATTTTTCCTGCGACGGGCATGGCTTACCCAACGATATGATAGATGGTGTTGGCGTCAGGCGTTCCGATCGCGTCATAGTTCGCCTGGCTGATAATGACCTGGTTGGCGATCGCGGTGGCACCGGTGATCCCCGTGACGTTACTGACCACGGCGAGACCGACCTTGGTGACAGCGGCGTCGTCGTAGGCGTTCGTGTCAGCCTCGGCCTCGTACAGTACCTTGATTTCCGCGCCCGTCTGGTCGGCGGTGGCGCCAGCCTCGATCGCGGCCAGCTTGGTAGCATCGCCGCTCGCCATTTCTTCACGGGCGTAGAGTTCGACAAAATTCTCGTTGATCTTGCCGCCAGCGTCCCGAAGCGTGTCGCCGGTCCCGTCATCTGCAACGGTTCCCGTGTTGATTGGTTGATATGCCATTACGATACCTCGTCAAATGTGCGGGATGTGTCGTCAAATGTGAGCGACGTTGAGTCGAATACCGGCGCCGCCGGCGCACCACCGGGGGATCCCGCCTCAAGTGCCGCGACACGCGCCTCAAGTGCGGCAAATTCCTCGGTGGAACTGCCAGCGAAGAACCGCGCCATCTCGACAAAGACGCCGCTACTCATGGTCTCGGGGAACACGATCGACGCTATCCGGTATTTGGGTGTCAGTTCAACCATGTCACAGCCAATCCCTGATTGTGATGATCACAGGGGTACTCTTGACGACGTCACCGGTCGGGGACTCCAAGGTGACGCCAAACTCCGCGTCGCCCTCGGTCCACTCGCTCGTGTCGGCCTCACGAACCTGGAACGCGGTGTGCCCCGCGTCCAACCAGGTCGCGGTGAGCGGCACCCGTCGCGTGTGCCCTGCCATCAAGATCGCTGCGGTGATTGACCACGCGGAAAGATCGACAGCGTCATCAAGCGCATCCAACACGGACATCGGGCCGGAAAAGTCGAACGTCTCACCCCTGTTGAATATCATTTTGACCCCCATCGTCGCTGTTTTGTGACGTCCGTTGGAGTCCGAACTCGCTCATCAACTCATTGTCGCGCTGAATCTCGGCGAACAGGTCACGCACATCCATGCCTCGATCCGCTGCGATTTGCGTGTACGAGGTCTGGTAGGTCTCAAGTGCCTCGGCGTTCGCGCTAATGTCCTTGGCGGGGTCGATCCACGTCCACCCGCGCCCGCGGAACTTGGCGTCCTTGACAGTGGTTGCGAGACGGGTCGGGGCGATCGAGGATCCACCGGACAGCGCGTGCATCCGCGCCCAACGCCGAAAGATCGGCTTCATTGCCATGCGGATGAAGAACCCTTGCTTGCCCTTGTAGAAATCCCGGTCCTCCTGGATGACGGAACGACCCGTCGAATAGGAAACGCCCGCGGTTTCCATGCCCAGGGCGAACGTCGAGATACCGGCACTCATGGCGATGTCTTTCTTCACCTGTGCCTCGAAACTGTGATAGTCAGTCTGCGACCCGCCGGGGTCGAACTTGTCGAACCGCATGCCGTCGGGGAGTTGCTTCAAGGTGCCAGGTTCGACGTTCATGGTGAACAGTTGTTCGTCGTCACCGCCCGTTTCCGTGCCGTCGGCCAGCGCCGCAATTCCGTCAGCCTTGGGCATGTCGCGACTGAAGAAACCCATCATTGCCGCCGCGATGCGACGGTTCATCGTCTCGGCCTCACGGTATCCGTCGAGCATCTTCACGGCGTTGACCATTGCGGCCGCAGGCGGTTCCCCGCGCGTCTGGCCGGGGCGCAGTCGCTCGTAGACGTGGACAATGTTCGACGCCAGGACACGCCGGTGCCGGTTCTTCTGTTGCGTGTGACCCGGTAGCATGTCGCCAGGGTGTTCAGTCAGAAGGTGGTAGGCGACCGGGACACCGAGCGCGTCGATTTCCACACCCATCTTGATCTGGTTGCCGGTAATCTTGTCCGTCGTGTTGAGTGTTTCGTCCAGCATGTCCGGTTCGAGCGGGTTCAACGCAACCATGTCGCGGTATTTCGAGTTCTGCACGATTTCGAAAAGGAACTCGCCGTCGCGGCACCACGTTGCGATCATTTGGCGCTCGAAATCAACCATGTGCATCACGCCATCGACGGTCGGTCTCTCGCACCAGTCGGACCACGCCTGTTCGACGCGCGTGTTGCCCGATTGCAGAGTGAAACCCCGCTCGCCGACAATGTTGTCCTGCATCAACTGGATGTATCGCCTCACGGTGCCCGAGTTTCGAGCGAGGAACCGCGCCTTGCGACGGACCTCGGCGAGACCAACGGACAGTTCGTAATCTGCGGATCCCGACGACCGGATGAAATCGCCGTATCTGGCGACGGTCTGCGCCGCGGAGTATCCTCGCTTCTCACCCGCCATTAGACAAACCCTACTTTAACGGTATTGTTGTTTTTGCGGCGCCCGGTGATCTGGTTCGGTTCACGGCCGACCTCGGCAATGTAGTATTCCCGCCAGTCGGTCAGTTCGCGCACACTCATTTTGGTGATCGAGCGCGATTTGATGGTGTAGGACTCAACGTCGCTGTCTGCACGCCCTTCCAGAATACTCTCGATCTTCTGGACCATGATCCTGGCATGTGACATCCGATCGTTTGGTGTCGCAAAACACTGAATGGTTGACGTTCTGACGACCGCGGCCTCATCGTCCGACAGTCGCGTGACGACCAGGTCGAGGACGTACTGACCGGGCACCAGGTTGCCGGTGAATGCGGAGTTGGCCGTGAATGTCCACAGGTTGTCAGTGAACACACCCGCCAGCGTGTCGGTCAAATGCTTCTGTGAAAACAGATACTTGACGGAAAACAACGCCGGGTCGTAGTCGTCTGTGATCGTCCACGAACTGAACGATCCGACCATCACCGATGCTGGTTCCTGGGTCTGCGGCGCGAAAGGATCAGTCATTTTTCCACCTATCGACCCAACTTTCTTGAGGCTTTCGCGCCCTCGGTTTCGTGCGCGGCATGATTTTCTCTATATCATGTTTGAACTTTTGTCGCAACGCTGCGCGTCTTTGCGCGTTCAGATCAACCGACAACATTTCGAGCGCCGCGGTCGCGTAGACGCGCAAATCGAACGGTTCATTTCGCGGCCGGATTTTGAACCACTCGGAACGGCGGAACCCCTTGACGAACCGGGTGCGATATTCCTCGGCAGTCATACCGCGGAAATAGTCATCTCCGTACTTCTCGGTCGCAGGGAACGCGCAATACCCCGCCTCGTTGTTCTCGACCTTCAACCGCGACACCACGATTTCCTTCAGCGTGTCCACACCGAGCGGGAACAGCGGAATCTTGCGGATGTTGTTGCGCGACGGGCGACCGACCGCGGGCTTGCCGCCGCCGGCGACACCCTTGATTGCGAAGACGTTCGGAATGGTCGCGGAAAAGTCGTAGACCGCGGTCGTGTAGTGACCACCGGAGTCCATGCACCACGCCCGCGGCGCGATGTCGCCGAATACCGGGTGTTCCCGCGGCTGCGCGATGTAGCGCCGCAGTTCCGCCCAGGGTTCGGGCGTGGACAGGTCGCCATAGATCACATGGTAGTCGATCGACCAGCTTCGATAGTCGTCGCCCCACCCCACGACCTCGACCTCGAACCGGTCGTCCTGCACGTCGATCGCGCCCGTCAACAACGTGACGCCTTCGGGCACGGGTGTCACGTATTCCGTCCGGTGATCCATGACGTCGGACCAATCAAGGCGTTTGCCGGCTTCCTCCCAGGTCTCGCCGAGGAACGTGTTCACCCAAGTCTTCAGGAGTTCCGGGTTCCCCTTCGCGTCGAGGAAGTCCCGCACCCCCTCGGCCAGCGGCGCAAAGGGACTGTAAAGCTGCGACAAATGATATGAGACATTGCCGTTGAACGGTCGTTGAGGCTTCCAATAGCCTTCTTTGACCGCCTGGTTCCGTACTGTGTCGTTCCATTTTTCCCCGCAATGTTCACATTCATAGAGCGCCGTATAAGGGTCGCCGTCCTGCCACTTGACCTGTGCCCATTTAAGCACCTGGAACGCGCCGCACTCGGGGCACGGACAGTGTCGCTGGCGCATGTCGCCATTCTCGTATTCTTCCTCGATCCGCGACTCGCCCTTGTTGCCGGGTGTCGAGACGAAGATCAGCACGCGGTTCCAGAACGTCGTCGTCCGCTTGACCGCCAGGTTGATCGGGTCGCCCTCGGTCCCGGCGCTGCGTTCGAAGCGATCGACCTCGTCGCACAGCACGATCCTGATGGGGCGCGACGCGAGACCGGCCGGGGCGTTCGCACCGACGAGCGCGAGGATCCCGCCGGGGAACTTCTTGCCCATTATGGTGTTCTCGGAGTCGCGGCTTTTGGCATCCTTCACGATCCCGCGCAGCGCCGGCGTGTCGCGCAGCATCGGTGCCAGACGTTCCTTGCTGAACATCTTGGCGCTGTCGATTGTCGGGCTGACGTGCAGGATCGGGCAGGGATCCGAGTGCATGAAGTACGCGATCACGTTCTCGACAAACGTCGATTTAGCCACCTGTGCCGAGGACATGAACGTGATCCGTCGAACCTTCGGGTCGCCGACCATGTCCATCGGTTCGCGCATATACTCGGTGCGTTCCGTCCGGTAGTGACCGGGCGAAGCGGATGATTCTGCGGACAGGCGACGATACTCGTCAGACCATTGCGAAACAGTAAGGTCGGGCGGCGGTGCGAGTACCGACAGCGCCCGTTCTATTAGTCCTGGCACACCTTTTCACCCCACCCGCATGCGAGCGCGGTCAACAGCTTCTCACCCGTGCCCCGCATCCTGCCGATGTCGTCGGTCAGTAGCGCGGACGCGTGCCCTTTGCGCAGGTTCACTGTAGCGTCCTGCACCGCGTCGCTACCTTGCGTGCTGGCGCAGGCGCTCAAGGACGTCATCAGGAGTCCGATCTTTAGAAATCGCATGGTCTATCCTTTCGCGTGTGTCTCGATAGTCGATCGCCTCTTTCAGTTCGTCGCGCGACCGCTGGTCCGATGCACCACGCATGTATATCCCGCCAGCGACGAGAATTGCCACGGCCACCGCGCCGCCGATCATGTAGACCCGCATCATCATTTCAGACCCGGTGCGGCACGCAGACCGATCAGCCCGAGACCGCCCCCTATGAGAATCGCGGGTTTCACGCCGCCCAGGAGGGACGACACGAACTCGGCGATGTCGGTAAGTTCATGAATGGGTTCGGCGGCGATGAACACACCGGCACCGACTTGCATGGCGCCAATCCACCACGTCATCGACCGGAACTTGAGATATTTCATACCTTCCCCTCCCGAATATCCTGAAGCATTCGCAATATTTCAGATTGGTTCTGCGTCGCCATGAGACTTGCGCTTTCGGTCGTTCGCGTGGCCCGCTCAAGGTTGGTCAGCGCGACCTCGACCTCTTTGTGTTGGAGTTCCTGACGCTGCTCCAAGAGGTCGATGCGGCGGCTGTCTGTCAGCACGCGGCGAACGAACCATCCGGCTACGGCCAGCGCGGTCGTCACGGCGATCAGGACGATACCCTCGAATGAGTTGGCGAACATGCCTTTTTCAGCCATCGTCGCTTCCCCCATTCTCGGACAGTTCGTTGAGCGCGTCGTAGACAGCGTCTTTGATCTTCGCCTGGATCGAGTGCAGTTCCGGGTCGCCGGCGACCAGTGGGGCGAGCGCGGTGGGCATTTTGAGCAAGCGACTGCGGACCCGCATCAATATCTCTTGCCACCCTTCGACCGTTTCCTCGATCGGCACAAGCAACCCCTCGGCGACCTCGTTCTCACGTTCGGCCTTGATTGCTTGCGCTTCCTTCAGCCTCGCCTCGGCTTGGTTGCGATCGGCGGCGCCCGCTTTCGGCTTGGACCCCGATTGCTTATTGCCACGGTGCGTGGACAGCCAAATTCCAAAATGCTTGGCAGAATACGTGCCGTCAGCGTTGCGCGGCGGCGGGTTGTCTTGCTTCTCCCATTTCTTCATTGTCTGCACGCTGACATTCGCCAGGACGCCCGCGGCCTCCTGGGTTAGCAGGAAATCACCTGCGACGATGTCATACTTGGGGCGTGTCACAAATTACACCGGTTTTGGTTGTTTTCCGTCCACTATTAGCAGATTTGTGAGAAACAAACCATGTTTTTTCTGAAACACCTGCGAATCGTTCGCAACTAGAATTTTACTGCGGTCGCGCGTTACCCTCGACGCAACAATATTTCACAGGACCCGTTAATTACGCAAGATTATTGCGCGAAAGAATGTTGCGCTGCACAGATCACGCACGAAACAATCGATCGCGTCACCTACATGCAATTGATAATCACTCGCAACTGGCGATCAGACAAAGAAAAACCGCGCGACCAGTGAGTCGCGCGGCGTATCGCTTCAGTGTGTGGGCGGCGTGCTAGGTTACACGGCTGGACTGATAGAGCGATGGAGTCAAGTGAACTGCGACCATGCCTTGATCGGCACGCCCATCTTGCGGGCATCATGTGCCTTACGTCCACCGCCGTCGCCATAGACGACAAGTGACGTCGCGGCCGATACTCGTGATACGACACGATAGCCTTTCGACTCGGCGATTGCCACGCATTCCTGGCGCGTCATGTCGGAAACCTTGCCGGTTATGGCGATTGTGCGGCGGGTGTCGCGTGCTGGCAATTTCAGCTTGCGACGCAACGCGGGTTCCGACATTTCGTCGGGGTCCTGCAATTGCAGATAGCGCCAATAGGGCAACACATGACAATCGGGATATTCCGAGTCGGCCATGCGGTTAGCCTCTTCACCGGTCATCAAATGCGGATAGACCCAGTGGGCATAACCGTGCTCGCAAATGCGGAATATACCGTGTTTCATAGCGTCACCAAGGCGGTTGCTGCGGCGCCTATGATCACGCCGCGCATTGTGGGGTATCGCGCCAGGTAGAGCAAGACTCCTGCGATCGCGGCGTACTTCATTTCGCCACACTGCCGAGCGGAGTCGACTCCCATGGTTTGGCAAACGCAATGCACCATTGCGCCATTGTCTTGACCGCGCGGTTTGCTCGATCATCAGTCAGGTAGTTGAATATGCGCCAAGCGCGAGTCGCCTTGTCGCCCTGCCAGAGGGCGTTGTGTATCAGACCATTGCACGAGATGTCCTCGCAAAGTGAATATTCCGCCCATTGGTCCCATGTCTCACCACGTTCTGTTTCCAGATACGCAATCAAGAGCGTGCCAAGTTGGTTATGGTCCCATTCCGACAATCTGCCCCAATGGCGCCAATCATTTCGATAATTCGAAATGAACCCATCGCATGACGTGAAACGCTCTTTCGTAACTCGATCGAGAATCGCGCGGTCAGTTTTCCGCACCATGTCGGCAACCGCGTCGCGTGAAACGTCAATAAACACGCGGTCAGTTGCGAAATTGTATTCGCGCGGACTCGTCATCTCTACGAACGTCCCATCCTTCAGGTATTCGGCAATGAAGGACTCGGCATACTCTTTCGCATATTCTCGATACGCATTGCCCCATTGCGCCGCGTCAAAGAATAAATCCGACAACGATTCCGGAATGTCACATGGCATTGCATCCGACCAAGAGTCATAGACCGATTCCAGTTCGCGGTTTACCTCGTCCTCGTGAATTGAACCATAGAACCCGTCAAACGGTATTTGAATTTCCATCATTCCGACTCCCTACGCGTTGGCTTTGATGATGACAAAACGAGACCGCAAACCCACATGATGCGCTATCGCTTTCAATGCGTCATCAATCGCGGTCATGCCGACTCCGGCAATCGCGCTATCGAATTTGAAACCAGCGGCGCCGAGCGCATCCGCAACGGCCGCGGATTGTTTGCAGTATCCGCCGCCACCAGCCCTGCCGCCACCGCCACCATAGCCAAGCGGATCGTGTGTCCAGACGCATGCGTAGCACGTTGAACCCGGCCAATAGGTCCGGACTATGACAATTTCGCGGCCAGTGTTCAGATCAACAAGTGACCATTGGCAATCGAGTTTACCGTCTTTCCTGTATTTGTGGATACCGTCCGTCGATTGCGGCGTGAATGATGTTACTTGCATGATTTGTTACCTCTGTTCTGTCAGCGCCGCGATTGCATCGCGCGCGGTTTCCATTGCTTCAGTTGCCAGTTCCCGCGCGACGTCGCCGAGATATGAGTTATCCGAGTCGGGGTAGTTACATTCAATGCCCCAAAGCGATTCCGTTGCCAGTTCGATTCCGTTGCGCGAAACCGTGACAACGACTCCGCACCAAAACCATTCGTCATCGCACCAGGCTTTCAACACGCGAAAGTCACGCATTGCAGCTTGCGCGGCGTGACGGATGGGACATGGCGAAAACACGCCAAGACGTCGCGCAATCTTGCATGCGCCCTGAAAGTCATAGAAACGCCGCAATCCACGATCTTCACACAAAACCATCTCACCCGGCAGTTTCGCGCGGTGTTCCCATCCGGTCACGTTACCATGTCCGTCGTGTTCTTCCCAAGGTGCGCCAGTGAAAGGGTCGTGCTCAATCTTGGCGGTCACTGTAAACCCATCTTGAGTCCATTCGATCGTGTCGCCGACACATACATATTTGTCGAATTGTTCCATCGTTTGTCACCTCTGATTCGCTAAACCTGCCACTAAATTAGCGCGCTAAGTCACCCAATACAAGCGGATTCGACATGGCGTGCCGCACCGCAGCATGACCTCGCTGCACCGCAGCACCCCTCCGGGAAAAACCGACGTCAGGTCCGGAAAAAACCAAGGTGTCCGGAAAAAACCGACATTGCCTTGTCCATCGGCAGGCACTTGATCGCACGCCTGGCAGCGTCACGCTCCATGTTGATCCGCTCGTGCAGGTAGACTCGCATGTTCTCGCTGCGCGACGCCTCGATCTTGCGCTCGTACTCACTGACCGCCAGCTTGCGGCGCAGTATGAACTTGGCGACCTCGTCCTCGTCTCGGCGTTCCATGATTTCCACAAGGGATGTCAGGTCGGGCACGAGCGTATAGCTGTCGGCGGCACGCTTGATCGCCGACTGGTGCCTGGAACTGGTCGCGCTGAAGGTGTCAGCGTTGACCAGGAGTTCGTCACCGGAAAAAACCGCGATGACGTTATCGTAGGAAGTCAAAATACCGTTTTTGAATTTAAAATTGCCGCGTCCGTTGCTGGCAAAAGGGACGCGCCGTGCGAGAAATAGCACAGGGATGTCCTGATTGTTCATCGTCATACCTCCTAATACACCCATCAGATGTAGGAGTCGGACGTCACAGAGTCAACTATTTTGTGTTGACTACCCCGGAAAAAACCGACTTGTGCGTATCGAACGGTCCATTGCCGTGTTCCAGTGTCCGGAAAAAACCCGCAATGCTGTCGCTTCAGCGTCCTCGTAGAACCTGAAGCTGCGCCCGATCTGCGCAGTCGGCACAATCGAGTACAGCAATTCGTTCTTGGCGCCCTTGCGCCCACGCTTGATGATGAATTTGCGGGTACCGCGGGTCAGGACGAAGACGTCCTTGCGCTCACCGACGCGCCAGGGCTTCATGTTCGCGCGGATCCGGCCGTTCCCTGACCGCATCTTGTCGGGCGTCGTCGGGACAGCCACACGGCCACCGGATCGACCCGTCTTGGTGCCACCCGTCGCGTGCGTGGCGAGATAGTCCCGATCGAGCGTTTGCTTCAGCACGGTCTCAAGGCGGCTCTTGCTGGCGAGCGGGATCACCCGCCAAAGTTGCCGCGGGAACCTCTTGTTCCGCACGACAAACGAGTTCGGATAGGTCGACTCCACGATACGACGGCGAACGTCGAATATGCTGTCGTTCAACGCCTTCGATGTGGCAAACGGAATTTGTCCGCGCCAGAAGGCGTGAACCTCCGACATGGCTTGGTCGATGTCGCTGCTTATGTCGATCTGTAGCATGCCCCGTCATACCACAGGTCTCCGTCTGCGACTAGACGCTCGATGATGAAACGTCGCAATTTGATACCCCCGGTCGCCTTATCGACAACCGTGTCACCAATGGGCACGAAGTCGCTAGATGACCGGAAAAAACCGATGACCTCGTTGCGCACCGTTTCAGGGATTGGTCGGCGAACATTTCTCACCTCGATTTCAGTCACATCGGGAAACCGTGTCAGTATTTCGTACAGCTTGCACTTCGGGACTGCGGCGGCGCTGGTGATCGGTGGACCGAACACCATGTCGAATAAAATACCGTCATCGGTTGTTCCGACACGATCAGGGCAATAACCGTGTTCCAGAAAAAACTCCATGTGGTGAACATATACGACAGGTTTGCCGTTAATTTTACCGCACGGTTTGACGTGATTGAGAACTCCGGTGTTTCCGGCAATGGTTGGCATCCTTCGCGGATGGTCCATGTCATATAACGTGCCGTCATGCATCGTTCCGATTCGACTCGGGACGTAACCATGAGATTCGTAGAATTTAATGCGGTGCACATAAATTACAGACTTGCCGTTAATTTTACCGTTCGGCTTCAGATGATCGAGAATATTCACAGGGGGCATGTCAGGACTCCAGACAGACAGAACTTTTTCAGTCGCTACGCTATATAACATGGTGCATACATACATGGTGTATACTACATACATGCTCTTACTACTACTACTCTAAATATAAAAAGTAGTAAAGTAATGACAGACCCGTCGCAACCCACTGTGAACATTGAAAAAAACCGTGTCACACGCTCGGTCACACCTGCCACGACTTTGGGATTATCGTTTAGAATCAACGAAGTCACCACTTGCGTCTTGTCACGACTCGATTAGCGTGCTAAGGTGATTCGAGACAAACAGGAGATTACTGTAAAATGACCCAAATTGACGCGCGGACAGCGCAACGCACCGACGGACCCCACCAGCCGCTCACCGTGCGCCTGGCACTCCACGATGCGATGAACACGGCCCTGACCCACCCCGGCGCCAACCTGACGATCGACCAGGCGCTCGGTCCCGATGGTTCACCGGTTGACCTGAAGACGCTTCAGATCACCGTCGCGCAGATCACGCCCGACGACTGGAAGATCGTAACCAGTCGCCGCTCTGGCGCACTAGAGATATGGAGAGTCAGGTAGGATAATGCTGCGCCTTGACGTAGTCCTCCGAGGCGCCCGGTTTCTTGTAGAGCATCGGGCGCTTTCGGTCTTCCTGTATGAGCGGCGAGGTCGCACGACCCCACTGTTCATACCCGAGGTCGGCGAGAATATCCGCTAATTTGTTACGTCCGATTCGGAACCCGCGGTCACGCATGAGTTTGTCGAGTGCCCACGACGACACCCATCCACCGATGAACCCCGGCGTGTTGTCCTCCGCGGCCTCAAGTATCTCGGTCTCGATCGGTCCACGGGACTTGCGCACGGCAGCGGCGGTGCTACTGGTCTCGGGTGCGCGGTGGCAACCCTTCGCCGGATCCAGGTCGTGCGGTATCTCGTAGTTCGTCAGGTAGTGTGCAACAGCGGCATACCCGCCCTCGTCACGCAACCAGTCGTACAGCTTGGGGAAATAGTTCCCGTCCATACCGTCGCGCTTCAGGTCGTCAATGGATTGCTGCGCGGTGAAGAATATCGCATAGCGACGATCGTTGCGCGACTTGATGACGGCATCCTGGTAGTTCGTGCAGAACCCGAAGTTGCAGCGGTTCTCGATCATCCGCTTGTCAACGCCCTTGTTCTCGACCTCGATCCGCAGGTTGGTGATGATCGTCTTCAGGATGTCCAGGGTCTCCCGACGCCCTTCCATGTGGATTTCCTCGAACGTCGAGAAGATTTTCCCCTCGATCCACCCGTTGAATTGCCCGCCGATCTGCCGGGGGTTCGGCATGTGCGAATACCGCTCGCCGACAGCATACGCCACCGTCAGGAAGATCAGGGTCTTGCCGTTCCCCTCGCACCCCTGCAACACCGGAGTCCACTGGAATTTGATACCGGGGTTCTGCACCACCGAGGCGCAGTAGGACAGGAGAATCTGACGGTCGCGTTCGTCCGGTAGCAGTTTCCCCATGAGTTCGAGGAACCGGCTGACGTCGCCCGGTGTCATGTCCACATCGGGCTTGACATAGGTGTTGACCGACCCGTCGTTCAAGATCAGCCCCGGTGGCAGATCGGGTCTGAAGCACGGACGGATTGCCTGCGGGAACCTGATCGCGCGGTTCTCGGTCAGTGCCTCGAACGCCTTGGCGGTCGGCTTGGTGCCGTCGGGCATCGTCTTGAAGATGTGCCCACCATAGCTGGCGTTGAATTGCTCGGGCTTCAACAGGGATCCGTCGGGCACCAGGACGCGGTGCAAGTCCCTGATGTAGACGCAGCCGGCGAAGTGCTTCGCCATGTCCGGTTCCGTCATGTAGACGTCTGCCGTGCCGCCACCCGTGGCCGCAGGCGTGACGGGGCGATCGTAGACCTTGTTGCACAGTCGCGCGGCGTTCTGCACGGTATCGCGCCGATAGTCTGCGCGTTTCTCGTACTTGTCCCGCATGAGCGAGGACCGACGAAACAACCGGTCCATCCGCGGCATGTCCTTGCCGGTCCAGTAGGCCAGATGCGACATCAGCGCGGCGTCGGCCGACGAGTGATCGAACCCGCCGCCACCATCGAACGCAGGGTAATGCTTCGCCAGGACCGCGGTATCAGCATGCCACAGGTCACATACCGTCGCCTTCAGCCCGAACGCCGCACCGGCGCCGCCCTTCGACGCCAGCATTGCCGCTACGAGCGCGTCGTCGTCGCCGACCCATGTGTAGGCAGGATCAACGCCTTCGGGCAACTCGCCGAGATGTTCGCGTTCGGGAACCATGCGTAGAAGCTGGTCTGTCCAGTCCACATCTGGTCTGGTCGTACCGCCAATAGGATTCCACCCGGTAGATCCAAAGGCAACAAAACGCCCATCGGTGTAGAACTCAAGCCACCCATCCCATTTGTTCCTTCTGTCTTGGAGTTTCGACGGGTCGCAACGACCAATGATGTGCAGTCCGGTGCCCGACTGCGAGACCTCGCCCCACGCGCCGGTGAAGGACAGGAATATCGCCTCGGCCTCTGCGGTCCACGCCCCGTCCTCGGCGCGGCACTTGTCGAGGTCGAGGAAGAACAGGCCATCCTCGGCGCGGATGTCGAAAGCCACACCATGCGCCGACGCCGCGGCGGTCTCATAGTCCGTATGGTTCGCCGGGTCATGTGCGTTGCATGGCGTGCCATCGGCACGGCAGGGAACCTTGCGGCCGTCGATCAGACGCCAGTTCAGGAAGCGAGGGGGGAGTTCATTCATCGGAGAAACACCCGCATCCGCGATAGTCGTACTCTCCAATTTCGATCTGACCATCCTCAACCGCCTCTTTGAATTGCGCGAGTGTCAGGTAATTGACATCCCCGTTTACTGTCTTTCGCAAGAACGGTCTGGCAGTCGGACCTATTTGCTCCATCACTTGTGACATCCGTTTCTCATGCTGATCAAACCTTTCAGGGAATGATGTCATCAATGTTTTGAATTGCTTCAGCCCCGCCTTGACGCAGAACCCGCCACAGTTGTTGTGTGGAAACCCGTGTTCGTACAGTCTCGGCATCTTGATCCCAGCCAACGCCAAAATCGCCCCGTGTTGTGGACGGGTGATCTTGTGCCGATTAAGCAGCGAGACAATCGGCCGGTCTCCCCAAACACCCTGTGCCCGCTCGATCCGGTCCTGTTCCGACCAGTCCATTCCCAGAACCAAGGCGTCACCGGCACCGGCGAATTTGTCGAGAAACCGCATGACGGGGCGCGTCTTAAGTTCCGTCGAGCAATGCGCTGTTCGGGTGTTCCCGATGTATCGCTTTTCGACAAAGATGTCCCACGGGTCTTTACCGGTTGTCAGGGTAATGAGTTCCTTGCTGCACGCACGGGCAATGTCTCGGTTGAAGCGATAGGCGTCTTCATCCTCGATTAACGTGTCGGCGAAGACGAGTTCGAAGTCGTATCCGAACCGACGCGCGGTCAGTGCCGAGACGCCGCTACCGACACCCCCTGATAGGCTAATCCAGTGCTTCATTTGCGACGCAAGTCTCCGTTCAAAAACCACCATTCCCGCCGTAGTTCTTCGGCGCGAGTGTGCAGTCCGAGTTTTCGGAGGACATGCTTGTAGTACAGCATGACCTCGTAAGGCATCCCCAAGACCTTGAAAGTCACGTCCGCAGGAACTTCAGCGCGACCGACGCCGCACGATACCGACGGAACCCGGTGTACCCCAGGTCTTCCAGTTTCTCACGGGTCTTGAACCCTTACTGAAGCGAGTCGATGCAGCCGTGACCCTTGACGTCCAGGACGACATGCCCGCCACCCACCGGTGCCTTGCAATACCACAGGGACGCGCGTCGGGTGATCAGGTTCAACCAGAACTTGAGCATCGACTTGCCCGACGCCAACCAGACGAACGTGCATGCGTAATCTTCACAGTCGCCGTAAATCCATCCGCTGTGCTTCAGGATCTTCCACTCGTTCTTGGCGTCACCCGCCGGCATGAACCGCGCGTTCAGATCGCGCCGTGTTTCCTCGATATTTTTCATTCCGTGACCTCCGTGAGTGCTGCGATAAGATCGAGAACAGCTTGCGCCACCGGCTTGCCGATGTACGACACGATGAGTGCGGCCAGGACCAGTTCAGTTGCTGCCTCGTTGAGTGTTGTACGCTTCTCGGAATCGATCGTCACGGTCTCGGGGTCTTCCATCGTCGTGATGTCGATTGCCGCACGTTTCGATTTCGACACAATCTGCCAGATCAGCGCATTTGAAAGCGGGATGTCCACATTACCGGGACCGGATCGTGAACGTCCATAGTAGCGATTCTTCGTGACACCGGATATCACCCATTCCTTTCCATCCTCTATCCGACCCTCACTGACGGATCCGACGACCCGCACAATGTCGCCGATCTGCACGTTGAGTTCCGCCAGTTTTCCGAATTTAATACCCATAGTCTCGCCTTTCATTGTCGCAGTACCCCAAGTCCATGCACCACATACTCGTCCTCGTCGGTGGCCCATGCCGTCAGCACCAAATCAGCTTTCTGGCTTCGCTCTCAACCTTGCGCCAAAGAATGTCTGCATGATCGCCGCGCATCATCATTTCGGCCTGATACATGGTATCTGTCGTGCGGCGATACATGTGGCCGCGATTGTTCGGTTGCCAAATTCCCGGTCCCGAGAATTGCATCTTGCTCCACAGATCAGTCATTGTCGCAGTACCCCAAGTCCATGCACCACATGCCGCGCTCATAATCGCTCGGTTCCGATGTCAGCCACCAGCCAGCGGCGATGACGAACGCAATCAAGATGACGATTTTCATGGCATTTGGCCCTCGTTTCGCCCCCGGTTCAGCGGAAAATCCGTCGAAATAGGTGGGCATTGGTGATGATTTTCCGTTAATTTACAGTAACGTGCCGTGGTGGTTCTGTCTTCGGGAGGCAGGGGCCGGAGGTTCGAATCCTCTCACTCCGACCAATGTCACATCCCGAACGGATTGCATCTTTTCCGCAGGTCGTCCGTTTGCTTCGTGGTTTTCAACCGCCCGCGACATGCGCACTTTCCCTTTGCCGCACGCTGGAAACGATACGCCGGCCAGACCGTGCTTGGCGGGTTGGCCCGTCCTCGCAGGGTTCGGGCCGCCTTCCTCTGGCGAAACGGGAAAACATACAGGCCGGATCCACCCGTTATCGCTAACGTTCACGGTTGCTTCGGGAACGGTTCCCGGTCAGACTGCCTGCCATGTCCGAGGACGGTTCAGCGGCAAGATATGGTATCGGCACCCTACAACGCACGGCGCGGGGCATGTTTGCGCGACAAGTGCGTCAGCGCCCGTGACAGCCGATTGCCCTTCCTGCAAGGCGCGATCGCTGCATGCGAAACCGTCCGGCCCGCCTCTTCTTCAAGGTGACGACCTTCATGCGACTGAACCCGACACTTCGAACCGTAACCGACCGGATCATCGAACGCAGCGCGGCGACCCGCAGGCCCTATCTGGACAGGATGCGCGCCGCCACGGCCAAGGGTCCGGCGCGGCGGCATCTGTCCTGTAGCGGCCAGGCGCATGCCTGTGCGGCTTCGGGACCGGACCTGGATGCGCTGGCCGCTGGAACCGCGGGGAACCTGGGAATCGTCACCGCCTATAACGACATGCTGTCCGCGCATCAGCCGTTCGAACGATTCCCCGACCTGATCCGCGCGGCGGCACGGCAAGCGGGTGGCACGG
This sequence comes from Sedimentitalea xiamensis, assembly GCF_030164465.1. Taxonomy (GTDB): domain Bacteria; phylum Pseudomonadota; class Alphaproteobacteria; order Rhodobacterales; family Rhodobacteraceae; genus Sedimentitalea; species Sedimentitalea xiamensis. The sequence goes on along the minus strand of NZ_JASNJE010000015.1, from coordinate 88,185 downwards.
CGCAGGTTGCCGGTGGCGTTCCGGCGATGTGCGACGGGGTCACGCAGGGCGAGACCGGCATGGAGTTGAGCCTGTTCTCGCGCGACGTCATCGCCCTGGCGGCCGGCGTCGCTCTGAGCCACAACACTTTCGACGCCGCTGTTTTCCTCGGGGTTTGCGACAAGATTGTGCCCGGACTGGTGATCGCCGCCCAGGCGTTCGGCCACCTGCCGGTCGTGTTCCTGCCGGCCGGACCGATGACCAGCGGCTTGCCCAATGATGAAAAGGCCAGGGTCCGCCAGAAATTCGCCGCCGGCGAGGTCGGACGCGAGGCGCTGATGGCGGCGGAAATGGCGGCCTATCACGGCCCCGGCACCTGCACCTTCTACGGCACCGCCAACACCAACCAGATGCTGATGGAATTCATGGGCCTGCACCTGCCGGGAGCGAGCTTCGTGACGCCCAACACCGAATTGCGCGATGCCCTGACCGCCGAGGGCGCGCGCCGCGCGCTGGCTCTGAGCGCGCTTGGCAATGCCTATACGCCGGTCTGCGATATCCTGGATGAACGGGCCTTCGTGAACGGAATCGTCGGGCTGAACGCCACCGGCGGCTCGACGAACCTTCTCATCCATCTCGTCGCAATGGCGCGGGCCGGTGGCATCCTGCTCGACTGGCAGGATTTTTCCGACCTGTCGGACGCGGTGCCGCTGATGGCGCGGGTCTATCCCAACGGTCTGGCCGACGTGAACCATTTCCACGCCGCCGGCGGGTTGGGTTACATGATCGGCGAATTGCTGGAAGCCGGGCTCTTGCACCCGGACACCCGGACCGTCGCGGGCGAAGGGCTGGCGCGGTACACCGCCGAACCGCGCCTGAAAAACGGCGTGCTCAGCTGGGAAACGGGCAGCGGCACATCGCTGAACGACAAGATCCTGCGCCCCGCCTCTGACCCGTTCCAGCCCGATGGCGGGCTGAAACGGCTGTCCGGCAACCTTGGAACGGCGGTGATGAAAGTGTCCGCCGTTGCCTCGGAACATCGGATCGTGCAGGCTCCGGTGCGGGTGTTTCACGATCAGGACGCGGTCAAGGCCGCCTTCAAGGCCGGGGAATTCACCGGGGACACAATCGTTGTCGTGCGCTTCCAGGGACCCAAGGCCAATGGCATGCCGGAACTGCACAGCCTGACGCCGCTGCTGTCGATCCTGCAGGGGCGCGGTCTGAAGGTCGCGCTGGTGACCGACGGGCGCATGTCGGGCGCATCGGGAAAGGTGCCCGCCGCGATCCACGTCTGCCCCGAGGCGCTCGACGGCGGGGTCATCGCCCGCCTGCGCGATGGCGACCTGTTGCGGGTCGATGCGGATGCCGGCGCGCTTGAGATCCTGACCGAGGGTGTGCTCGACCGTCCCGCCGCCACGGCCGATCTGTCCGGGAACGAAGCCGGGCTGGGCCGCGAACTCTTTGCCAATTTCCGCCGCGCCGTCGGATCGGCGGAGTCCGGCGCCACCATTTTCGGAGACTGATCCAATGACCCTCACCGCCATGCAGGCCAGCCGGCACACGCGCGGGATCTGCGCCCGCGCGCCGATCATCCCCGTGCTGGTGATCCACGACATCGCCCATGCCCGGCCGCTGGCCGAGGCGCTGGTCGCCGGCGGACTGCCGGCGCTCGAGGTCACGCTGCGCACGCCCGTGGCGCTGGAGGCGATCCGGATCATGGCAGAGGTTTCCGGCGGGATCGTCGGCGCCGGCACGCTTGTGACGCCCGAGGACGTCCGGGCGGCGCGGGTGGCAGGGGCGCGTTTCGGCGTCTCGCCCGGTGCGACGGACCGGCTGCTGGATGCCTGCGAGGCCCATGACCTGCCGACCCTTCCGGGGGCCGCCACCGCGACCGAAGCGATGCGGCTGCTGGAACGCGGCTATGACATGCTGAAATTCTTCCCCGCCGAAGCCTCCGGCGGTGCCGCCGCGCTCAAGGCGATCGGCGCGCCGCTGCCACAGATCACCTTCTGCCCCACCGGCGGCGTCACGCCGGCTAATGCCGCATCCTACCTGGCCCTGCCCAACGTGCTCTGTGCCGGAGGGAGCTGGGTCGCGCCGGCCGATCTCATGGCGGCGGGCGACTGGGCCAAAATCGAAGCCCTCGCGCGAGCGGCCCGCGCCCTGAGCTGATATCCGTCCGCAGGAGGACGCGGCGGGCGGACAGGCGCATGCAAAACGTCAGCTTGCCGCCGCGGATCAGGACCGGCGCTGAAACGCGATCATCACCAGCGCCAGAAGCGACGATCCGATCATCAGCAACAGCGATACCGCATTCAGCAGCGGCGTCGATCCTTCCTTCAACCGGTCGAACATCGCGACGGTCAGCGGGGCGTCGGAACCAACCAGCATCAGCGTGGTGTTGAAATTCTCGAAACTCATCAGGAAGGCCACCACCAGCGCGCCGATGATCGCGGGCATCAGGTAAGGAATCGTGATCGTACGTACCGCCGTCAACCGGTCCGCGCCGAGGTTCAGCGCGGCCTCTTCCAGCGTCTGGTCGAATTTCTGCAACCGCGCGGAAATCACCAGCGTCGCGATGGTGGTGATGAAGGAGAACTGCCCCAGCACGACCAGGACCAGACCGGGGCGCAGCATCTCGGCGTCGTATTTCACCGCATCCCACAATCCGTTCGCCACGGTCGAGGAAAACACGAGAATCGAAATGCCCAGCACGATGCCCGGAATGACCAGCGGCAAAAGCATCAACACGTAAAGCAGCCCGCGCCCGCGGAACCGGTAGCGGTTGAACAGGAAGGCATTGCTGGTGCCGACCGCCACGGACAGCAGCGCGACGCAGGAGCCGACGATGGCCGAGGTGCCGATGGCGCGCAGGATCGGACGTTCGTGGAACACCCCGATCATCGGTCGCTCGTCACCGAAGAACCAGTTCCAGGTGAAGCCCTCCCAGGGCAGCGACGGGAACTGGCTGTCGTTGAAGGCGAAGACCGCGACCACGACAAGCGGCAGCGCCAGGTAGACGAAGAACAGCAGGACATAGGCCATATAGGCGGCGCGAAAGGCGCGTGGCTGCGGGATAGACGGGATCATCCCATCGTCCTTTCCAGCGTCTGCCCGGTCAGCCGAAGCGTGCCCCAGACGATGACCGAGGACAGGAACAGCAGCATGAAGCCGAAGGCCGCTCCGAGTTCCCAGTTGAAGCGCACGATGAACTGGGAATAGATCAGTTCGGTGAACCAGAGGCTGTCCTTGCCCCCCAGCATCGTCGGCGTCAGGTAGTTGCCAAGCGACAGCATGAACACGACGATGCTGCCCGACACGATCCCCGGCATGGCATGCGGAATGATGATCTCGCGCAGCACGCTCAGCCCGGACCCGCCAAGATCGTAGCCCGCTTCGATCACCGCGTCGTCCAGGCTTTCCAGCGTCGTGACCAAAGGCACCACCATGAACAGCATCGAGGTGTAGACCAGCCCGACCATGATCGCCGCGTCATTGTAGAGCATCTCGACCGGCCCGGTGGCCAGACCCGCCCATTGCAACAGGCTGGAAAACAACCCCGTCTCGCGCAGCAGGATCATCCAGCCGAAGGTGCGCACCAGTTCGGACACCCAGAACGGCACCAGGCACAGCAGGAACAGTGCCGACCGCGTGCGGCCTCTGGCCATCTTGGCGATATAGTAGGCAACCGGAAAGGCGATGATCAGGGTGATCACCGTCGCCAGGACCGACATCACCGCCGTGCGCAGGAACGTCCACATGTAGAGCGGTTCGCCAAAGAAGATGCCGTAATTGGCAAGGCTCGTCGTGTATTGGCCGACGCCGACCCGTTCGCGCAGGCTCAGCAAGGCCATGTCCACATGCGGGATCAGGATCAGCAGGCCAAGCCACAGCAAAAGCGGCGTCAGAAGCAGGAAGAACCCCAGCCGGGCTTGCGATTGCATCGGATCAACCCTGCCGCGCGAAACAGGTGGTCTGATCGCCGGACCAGCCGATCCGCACCGGCGCGCCCCTGGACAGCGTGGCGAATTCGCCCGATTGCGGCAGTGTCACTTCGATCTCTTCGCCGACCTCGTCCCGCACGAGAATTCGGCTCGCCGCGCCGTTGAACAGCAGGCTGCTGACGACACCGCTCACCTGGTTGTCGAACTGCGCCAAGTCGGCCGCATCCCGTGCCACGCGGATTGCCTCTGGGCGCAGGAAGATTTCGGCGGCTTCGCCCTTGGCCAGTGCCTTGCCCTGCGCCCTGCTCCGGATCAACAGACCCTCGGCGGTGCGCAGCGCGACGGTGCTTCCATCTACCTGCTCGACGGTTCCGGCCCAGCGGTTGCTGTCGCCGACAAACCCGGCGACAAACGCGGTTTCAGGACGGTAATACAGGTCGCGCGCGGTCCCGACCTGTTCGAAAACACCGTGGTTCATCACCGCGATCTGGTCGGACATCACCAGCGCCTCGGACTGATCGTGGGTGATGTAGACGAATGTCGTGTCAAACGCCGCCTGCAACGATTTCAGTTCGATCTTCATCCGTTCGCGCAGCTTCAGGTCGAGCGCCCCGAGCGGTTCGTCCAGCAGCAGGACATCCGGTTCCAGAACCATGCAGCGCGCAATCGCCACGCGCTGCTTCTGCCCGCCGGACAGTTCATCGACCCTGCGGGACCCGATCCCCGGCAGGCCGATGCGCTCCAGCACTTCGCCGACCTTGCGGACGATTTCAGACTTGGGCAGCCCGGCGCGGCGCAGCCCGTAGCCGATGTTGTCGGCCACGTTCATCATCGGGAACAGCGCCAGGTGCTGGAACACCATGTTCACAGGGCGCTTGTTGGGCGGCACGTTCAGCATCGACCGCCCCTTGATCCGGATATCGCCGCCGGTCGGTTCCAGAAAGCCCGCGATCATCCGCATGATCGTGGTCTTGCCGCATCCAGACGGGCCGAGGATCGAAAAGAACGATCCCGGCGCGACGGAAAAGGACACGTCCTGCACCGCAAGCGTGTCGCCAAAGCGTTTGCACAGGGTCCGGCATTCAAGGTCTGGCGTCATGCGCGCTCCGTATCAATGCAAGCGGCACCCACGATTCACGCGGATGCCGCTCCGGTTGTCCGTCCGATCAGTTGGCCGCCTTGACCCGGTCAAGGATGCCGCCTTCGATGGCTTCAAGCCCGGCGGGCACCGGCGGATACCACTTGATGTTGTCAATGGCAGCCTGCGGGAAGCTGGCCTGGAATTGCGCCTTCAGACCGTCCGAGGCGAATTGGTCCGCGCCCTTGGACGCGGTGAAGTTGCCTGCCGCTTCGGTGATCATCGCCGACACTTCGGGCCGCATCACGAAGTTGATCCAGTCATAGGCGGCATCGTCCGCCTGCCCCTTGGCCGGCAGCGCGAAGGTGTCGATCCATCCCAGCGCGCCGGAGGCCGGTGCGACGAAGGTGATGTCGGGCATTTCGCCGTTCAGTTTCCATCCGCCCGTGTCCCAGGCCATCGACGCGGTGACTTCGCCGGAGCGCAACAGCCCCATCAGCTCGTCGCCGCCGCCCCAGTAGGTTTTCACCAGCGGCTTGCACTCGATCAGCTTGGCTTCGACCTTTTCCATCATTTCGGCATAGGCCGCCGGATCGTCATAGGCGGCGAACGGGTCCATGCCCATCGCGAAGGCGAACCCGATCAGCGTCGGCCGCTTCAGCCGGTAGGACACCTTGCCCGCCAGGTCCGCGTTGCAGAGATCGGTGTAGTCCCTGACCATGTCCGCCTTGGCCGTGTCGATGACCAGGCCGCTGGTTCCCCAGACATGCGGCACGGCATGGACCGCGCCATCGATGGTGGTGTTGGCCTTGGTCGCCGCGAGCATGGAGTCGATGAACTGCGATGCGTCGATCCGCGACAGGTCGATCGGCTTGTAGATGCCGAATTCCGCCTGCGGCCCGGAGATACGGTCCTGGCTGGGCTGCGCGAGGTCGAAACCGCCGCCGCCGGTGGCGCGCAGCTTGGCGATCATCTCCTCGTTGTTGGACAGGGTCACTTCAACGGTGTGCCCGGTTTCCTTTTCGAACATCTCGATGACGTTCTCCGGCGCATATCCGCCCCATGTCAGCAGCCGCAGCGTATCGGCCTGCGCCAGCCCCGCCAGGGACACCGCCAGCGTGGCCCCGATGATCATTGTGTTTTTCATGTCATTCCCCTGTTTTTTCCTGTTGAAATCACGGCTCGCTACCTGCCAGCGCCTTGCAACGGTTTTGCGACGGTTGATCCGCCCTGCGATCGTTTTTTGATCCTTTGGTCAAACAAGGCCGCAATTCCCGCAGCCTGTCAACATCGCGTTTCCCGGACGCCATCATGTGAACTTTCGAAAGAACCGGGTGCGGTCGAACATGTCTTCCAACGCCTCCATCCGCGCCTTGCTGGTGTCCCAGGTGCGTTCCTGCACATCGGCGATTACCGTTTCGAGCATCAGCATCAGCGTCACCATGGAATCCCAGGCTGACGGCGCGACAATCCGCCCGCAGAACGCGCAATCCGCCAGATCGTGCACCGGCGAACGCCACTGATCGGTGAACAGGATGATATGGGCACCGCGTTCGCGCGCCATTTCCGCCAGCTTCAGAGTCGAATTCTCGTATCGCCTGACATCGAAGATCACCACCACGTCGCCCTGCGCCACATCCAGCAGGTAATGCGGCCAGGCGTTCGAAATCGACTGGATATGCGTCACTTTCGCCCGCATCACCTGCATGTGCAGAAAGAAATGTTCGGCCAGCGAATGGGTAATCCGGCCGCCGACGACGAGAATCGACCGGTCCGGATCCGCCAGGACCGCGCAGCTGCGTTCGAACATGTCCAGATCGATCTGAGTCAGGGTCTGGCGGATATTGCCGATCACCGCATCGGTGAAACGGTTGAGGATATGCGCCTCGGGTGCGGATTCCGCCCAGGTGTTGCGTTTGCTGATCGGGTCCGAAATCCGGGCTTCGAGCTCCGCGCGCAGCGCCGCCTGAAACGCCGGAAACCCGGCAAAGCCCAGTTTCTGAACCATCCGAACCACAGTCGGCGTCGACACGCCCGCATTCTGCGCCACCTGCGTGATCGACGCCAGGCCGGACACGGGATAGGCCTGCAAAAGGGAATCCGCCAACTGGCGCTCGGCCCGCGTCAGACTGTCGAACGCATCCTTGAGCCGTTCCGCGATGGTTTCCGTTGACTCCGCCATGCCGCCCCTCCTTGTTCAGATTATCAACAAGCAGAACCTTCGTGAATAAAAAATTTCAGAGTTTGATTGACAGACCGGACCCGCCTGACGAATCCTGATCCGGACAGGGTGGGATGAATCGTCGGCGGCATGGCTGAACCAGAACAGGAACCGAAAGCAGAGGCGGTCGCCCTGCACAACACGGCCGGCCGCGGGCCGGTTCTGATCGTCTGCGAACACGCTTCGCGCCGGATGCCTGACCGGTTCGGCGTGCTTGGACTGACCCCGGATCAGTTGAAAAGCCACATTGCATGGGATCCGGGCGCCCTGCCCGTGGCACGCCGCCTGAGCGCGCATTTCGATGCGCCGCTGGTCGCGGGCGGAATGTCCCGGCTGCTCTTCGACTGCAACCGCCCGCCGGGCGCGCCCGACGCGATCCCGACACAAAGCGAAGGCCAGGCGATTCCCGGCAACTTGGCGCTTGACGATACCGGACGGGCCGAACGGGTGCGCGACATTCACGACCCGTTCCGGGCAGCTTTGAAAAAGGCGATGTCCGGGTTTGCCACCCCGCCCGTCGTGATCACGGTTCACAGTTTCACACCGGTCTTTCTCGGCGTGGCGCGGCAGGTCCAGATCGGCCTGATCCATGACGAGGACGACCGGCTGGCCCGCGCCATGCTGACCCGCGCCGGGCAGCATACCGGCCGCGTCGTCGCCCTGAACGACCCCTACGACCCGCAGGACGGTGTCACGCATACGCTCAGATCCTTCGCCCTGCCCGCCGGAGCCGTCAACATCATGCTGGAAATCCGCAACGACCTGATCGGCGACGCGCAGGCGCAATCGGACATGGCGGACATGCTGGCGGGCTGGATCGCCGTCGCCTGCGACGATCTCGGCGTCTCCCTTGATCCGGGGGCCGCGGCATGCGCGGAATGATGCACGGTTTCATCCGCACCGTTGACGCGGTGAACTACCGGCTGGGACGGATCGTGATGTATGGCATCTTCGTCATGGTCGGCATCCTGCTGTGGTCCTCCGTTTCCAAGACCTTTTTCCTGCCCTCGCTCTGGACGCTGGAAATGGCGCAGTTCGCGATGGTCGCCTACTACATGCTGGGCGGTCCCTATTCGATCCAGCTGGGATCGAACGTGCGCATGGACCTGTTCTATCACACCTGGTCGGACCGCCGGAAAGCCTGGTTCGATGCCGTTACCGTGTTGTTCCTGATCTTCTACCTGGGTGTGCTGTTATATGGCGGATGGGATTCCACCGCCTATTCGCTGCAATATGGCGAACGCAGTCCGACCGCATGGCGGCCCGTCATGTGGCCGATCAAGATCATCATGATGACCGGTATCTTCCTGATGCTGCTTCAGGCCCTGTCCGAGTTCTGCAAGGACATTCTCCGGCTGCGCGGGGAATCCTTCTGATGTCCTACGAGATGATCGCCGTCTTCATGTTCTCGCTGATGATGCTGATGCTGTTCACCGGCCAGAGGGTCTTCGCGGCCATCGGAGGGGTGGCGGCGGTGGCGGCGCTGATGCTCTGGGGGACGGGCGGGTCGGACATCCCGTTTTCCGCCGCGATGAAGCTGATGAAATGGTATCCGCTTCTGACGCTGCCGATGTTCATCTTCATGGGCTACATCCTGTCGGAATCCAAGATCGCCGACGATCTCTACAAGATGTTCCACGTCTGGATGGGTCCGGTGTCCGGCGGACTCGCGATCGGCACCATCGGGCTGATGGTGCTGATCTCGGCGATGAACGGGCTCAGCGTCGCGGGCATGGCCATCGGCGCCACCATCGCGCTGCCGGAACTGCTGCGGCGCGGCTATGACAAGAAGATGGTGACGGGCGTGATTCAGGCCGGATCGAGCCTGGGAATCCTCGTCCCGCCCTCGGTGGTGCTGGTGCTCTATGCGATGATCGCGCGGCAACCGGTCGGACAGCTCTGGCTGGCGGGCGTGCTGCCGGGCCTGATGATGGCGGCCATGTTCATCGCCTACATCTATGTCCGATGCCGGATCAATCCCGCGCTGGGACCGGTTTTGCCGGCCGAGGACCGGCAGGTGCCGATGGCCGAGAAACTGCGTCTTCTGAGCGCGGGACTTCTGCCCCTCGTGATCTTCGCCGCCATGATGGTGCCCTTCGTCAACGGCTGGACCTCGCTGGTGGAAAGCAGCGCCATCGGCGCGATGACCGCCTTCCTGGCGGCGGTTCTCAAGGGCCGGATGACCCGCGCCGTGTTCGAGACCAGCGTCCGGCAGACGCTGGCGATTTCCTGCATGTTCATGTGGATCATTCTCGCCGCGCTTGGCTTCGGCGCGGTGTTCGACGGGCTGGGGGCGGTGCGCGCCATCGACAACCTGTTCACCGAACAGCTCGGACTCGACCCCTGGATGATCCTGATCCTGATGCAACTGTCCTTTCTGCTGATGGGAACGTTCCTCGACGACACGGCGATGCTGGTCATCGTCGCGCCGCTCTACGTGCCGCTGGTCAAGGCGCTGGGGTTCGACCTGATCTGGTACGGGATACTCTACACGATCACCACGCAGATCGCCTACATGACGCCGCCGTTCGGCTACAACCTGTTCCTGATGCGGGCCATGGCGCCGCCGGAAATCACCCTGCGCGACATTTACGGGTCGATCCTGCCCTTCGTGCTGGTGATGATCCTGGCCCTTGTCCTGATCATGGTCTTTCCGCAGATCGCGCTCTGGCTGCCCCAGAAGATCTACGGCCCCTAACCCTCCGGCCAAGAGAGGGATCACACTTCCAACCAACAAGGAGAGAACCACAATGACCACAAGACGCAAGTTTCTCGGCACCGCGGCCATGGCCGCGCCCGCCGCGCTGGCCACGCCGGCACTGGCGCAATCCACCATCACCTGGCGGATGCAGACCTACGCCGGCCCGGCGCTGGCCGAACATGTCGTCGATCCGGCCATCGCGATGTTCAACAAGATCGCCGGCGACCGCATGCAGATCGAACTGTTCTATGCCGATCAGCTGGTGCCGACCGGGGAATTGTTCCGCGCCATGCAGAACGGCACCATCGATGCGGTGCAGTCCGATGACGACAGCATGGCCTCGCCCACCGAAGTCACCGTGTTCGGCGGCTATTTTCCCTTCGCCAGCCGCTACAGCCTCGACGTGCCGGTGCTGTTCAACCAGTACGGGCTGAACGAAATCTGGGACGAGGAATACTCCAAGGTCGGCGTGAAACACATCAGCGCCGGGGCCTGGGACCCCTGCCATTTCGCAACCAAGGACCCGATCCGCAGTCTGGAGGACCTGAAGGGCAAGCGCGTCTTCACCTTCCCGACCGCGGGACGGTTCCTGGCGCAATTCGGCGTCGTTCCGGTGACGCTGCCCTGGGAGGACATCGAAGTCGCCATGCAGACCGGCGAACTCGATGGCATCGCCTGGTCCGGGATCACCGAAGACTATACCGTCGGCTGGTCCAAGGTGACGAACTATTTCCTGACCAACAACATCTCGGGTGCCTGGGCGGGTTCGTTCTTCGCCAACATGGACCGCTGGAACGAATTGCCCGAAGACCTGCAGGCCCTGTTCCGGGTCTGCTGCGACCAGTCGCACTACTATCGCCAGTGGTGGTATTGGGGCGGCGAGGCGCAGTTGCGGGTGCATGGCACCGATCTGGAACTGACCTCGATCCCGGATGCGGAATGGCAGACGGTCGAGGACGCCGCCCGCGTGTTCTGGGACGAGATCGCCGCCGAAAGCCCGACCAAGGCCAAGGTCGTCGAGGTTTTCAAGAAGTATAACGCGGACATGCAAAAGGCCGGTCGCCCCTATCGCTACGGCTGAACCCGCGCTACAGGATGAAAGCCCTGCCCCGGATCGTCTCTGGGGCAGTGGCACGACAGGTCAAGGGCAGTGAGGATGAACCATGCAGGGATTGATGACCTTTGAGGCGCTGAAGGCCGCCGTGGACGCGGGCCGCACCGATACGGTCCTGGCCTGTATCGTGGACATGCAGGGCCGCCTGATGGGCAAACGATTCGTCGCACGCCATTTCGTCGACAGCGCCTGGGAAGAAACCCATTGCTGCAACTACCTGCTGGCCACCGACCTGGCGATGGCCACGCCCGACGGCTATGCCAGCACCAGCTGGCAGGCGGGCTATGGCGACTATGTGATGAAGCCCGATCTGACCACCATCCGCCCGATGCCCTGGCTCGACGGCACCGTGATGGTGCTTTGCGACGTTCTGGACCACCACACGCACGCGGAGGTGCCGCATTCCCCGCGCGCAGTGCTCAAGCGGCAGATCGCGCGGTGCGAGGCGATGGGCCTGACCCCGATCATGGCGACGGAGCTCGAATTCTTCCTGTTCGAGAAATCCTTTGCCGAGATCGCCAGGGGCGGCTACCGCGACCTGACCCCGATCAGCAAATACAACGAGGATTACAATATCCTTCAGACCAGCCGCGAGGAGCACGTGATGCGCCCCTTGCGAAACCATCTTCATGCGGCCGGCATTCCGGTCGAGAATTCCAAGGGCGAGGCCGAGGCCGGCCAGGAGGAACTCAATATCCGCTACGCCCCGGCCATGGAGACCGCGGATCACCATACGATCGCAAAGCACGCCACCAAGGAAATCGCCGACCAGCAGGGCCACGCGGCGAGCTTCCTGCCGAAGTGGCACGCGGATCGCGTCGGCAGTTCGTCGCATGTGCACCAATCGCTCTGGAAGGACGGCGCGAACGCCTTTCACGATCCTGCCGGCGAATATGGCATGTCCGCCCTGATGCGGCACTACATGGCGGGGCTGATCCACTATGCACCCGACATGACCGTGTTCATGGCCCCCTATATCAACAGCTACAAGCGCTTCGCCAAGGCGACCTTCGCCCCGACCAAGACGGTCTGGTCGGTGGACAACCGCACCGCCGGATTCCGGCTTTGCGGCGCGCATACCGGAGGCGTCCGGGTGGAATGCCGGATTCCGGGTTCGGACATGAACCCCTACCTGGCGATGGCGGCGCAACTGGCGGCAGGGCTGGCCGGGATCGAAGAAAAGCTGGAGCTGCAAAGACCGACCACCGGAGACATCTACGAGGCCGCACAGGCCGGGGAAATCCCCAAGACCCTGCGCGATGCGCTGGACACGTTGCGTGGCTCCAAGATGCTGAGCGCGGCGATGGGCGAGGATGTGATCGCCCACTACTGCCGTGCCGCCGAGTGGGAGATCGAGGAGTTCGACCGCGCCGTGACGGATTACGAGATCGTCCGCGGATTCGAGCGGGCCTGAACCGACAGGACCGGGGGGCCAGCCCCCCGGCACCCCCCGGAGTATTTCCGGCAAGAGGAAAACCGATAGGTCCCGCGGGACCGTGGAGAGCATAAAATGGGCAAGACGCTGACATGCGTGTCGCCGATCGACGGATCGGTCTACGTTCAACGGGAGACGCTGTCGCCACAAGCGGCGGCAGCGATGGCCGCGAGCGCGCGGGCGGCGCAGCGCGCCTGGGCGGCGCGGCCCCTGCAGGAGAGGATCGACCTGGTCCTGACCGGCGTTGCCGGCATCGGGGCGATGAACAACGAGATCGTGCCGGAACTGGCGCGACAGATGGGCCGCCCGATCCGCTACGGCGGCGAATTCGGCGGTTTCGAGGAACGCGCGCGCTTCATGGCCCGGATCGCGCAAGAGGCCCTGGCGCCAATCGTGCTGGAGGACAGCGCCGCCTTCAAGCGCCATATCGCGCGGGTGCCGCATGGCGTGGTCCTGGTGATCGCACCCTGGAACTATCCCTACATGACCGCGATCAACACCATCGCCCCGGCGCTGATCGCCGGGAACACGGTGGTGTTGAAACATGCCAGCCAGACGCCCCTGGTCGGCGAACGGCTGGAACGGGCCTTTCGCGCGGCGGGCATTCCCGCGGAGGTTTTCCAGAACGTGTTCCTGGATCACGAAACGACATCCGGGCTGATTGCCGGCCGCGCCTTCGATTTCGTCAATTTCACCGGCTCCGTCGCAGGCGGACGGGCAATCGAGACCGCTGCCGCCGGCACCTTCACCGGGCTGGGGCTGGAACTGGGGGGCAAGGATCCGGGCTATGTCTGCGAAGACGCCGACCTGGACGCCGCCGTGGACACGCTGATCGACGGGGCGATGTTCAATTCCGGGCAGTGCTGTTGCGGGATCGAACGGATCTATGTGCATGAGAGCCTGTTTGACGCCTTTGTCGAAAAGGCGGCCGCCGTGGTCAGCGGCTACAGGCTCGGCAACCCGCTCGATCCGGAAACGACGCTCGGCCCGATGGCGCAGGAACGGTTCGCCGACCTGGTGCGCGCCCAAACCGCCGAGGCTCTGGCCGCCGGCGCGACGGCGTTGATCGACCCCGCGCTGTTTCCGCAGGACGGCGGCGCCTATCTCATGCCGCAGATCCTGACCGGCGTGGATCATTCCATGCGCGTGATGCGCGAGGAAAGCTTTGGTCCCGTGGTCGGCATCATGCCGGTCAAGGACGACGCCGAAGCCATCGCCCTGATGAACGACAGCGACTATGGGCTGACCGCATCGATCTGGACCGGCGATACCCGCCGCGCCGAAGCCATCGGCGCGCAGATCGAAACCGGCACCGTGTTCATGAACCGCGCCGACTATCTCGACCCCGGCCTGTGCTGGACCGGTTGCAAGGACACCGGCCGCGGCGGCGGGCTGTCCGTCATCGGCTATCACAACCTGACCCGACCCAAATCCTACCATCTGAGGAAACTGTCATGATCCCGACCGCCAACTGGTCCTATCCCACCGCCATCCGTTTCGGGGCGGGACGCATTGCCGAACTGGCCGAAGCCTGCGTCGCGGCCGGCATCACGCGCCCGCTGCTTGTCACCGACAAGGGGCTGGCGAACCTGCCGATCACCCGCGCCGCTCTCGACGTGATCGACGCCGCGGGACTCGGGCGGGCGATGTTCTTCGAAGTCGATCCGAACCCGACCGAAATCAACCTGGCGGACGGGGTCGCAGCCTATCTGGATGGCGGCCACGACGGGGTGATCGCCTTTGGCGGCGGCTCCGGGCTCGACCTCGGGAAAATGATCGCCTTCATGGCCGGGCAGACCCGCCCGGTCTGGGACTTCGAGGATATCGGCGACTGGTGGACGCGCGCGGATGCCAGCGCCATCGCCCCGATCATCGCGGTTCCGACCACCGCCGGCACCGGCTCCGAGGTCGGGCGGGCGTCGGTCCTGACCAATTCGGTCAGCCACGAGAAAAAGATCATCTTCCACCCGAAGATCCTGCCCGCCATCGTCATCGCCGACCCGGAACTTACGGTCGGCATGCCGCGGGCGATCACTGCGGGCACCGGGATGGACGCCTTTGCCCATTGCCTGGAAGCCTATTGTTCGCCGCATTATCACCCGATGAGCCAGGGCATCGCGCTGGAAGGCATGCGGCTGGTCAAGGACTACCTGCCGGCGGCCTATGCGGACGGCACCGATCTGGCGGCGCGGGCCGAGATGATGAGCGCGGCGATGATGGGCGCGACTGCGTTCCAGAAAGGGCTGGGCGCGATCCATGCCCTGTCCCATCCGATCGGCGCGGTGTTCAATACCCATCACGGAACCACCAACGCGGTGGTGATGCAGCCGGTGCTGCGCTTCAACCGCGCAGCTGTCGAGGACCGGCTGGCGATGGCCGCCGGGTATCTCGGGATCAAGGGCGGGTTCGACGGGTTCTTCGACTATGTCGGCAGCCTGACCGACCGGCTGGGCATCCCCTCCACCCTCACCGAACTCGGCGTCACCGATCCGGACATCGATGCGCTGGTCGCATCGGCCCTGAGCGATCCGAGCACCGGCGGCAACCCGGTGAAGATGACCGCCGAGAACACCCGCGCGCTGCTGCTGGACTGTCTGTGATCCGGCATCCTGGCGGACCGGGGCGGAAAGCGGCAGCGGCCTGACCTTGCAAGACCGGGCGGATCGGTGTGAAGCTTGTCCGCGGCACGAGTGGTTTCCGGAAGGAGTGAAAGATGCGCATCGCGACTATGGCGACCGGGGGAATCGGCGGTTTCCTGGCGGTCAGGCTTGCGAAGGCCGGGCACGAAGTGGCCACGATCGCCCGCGGCGCGCATCTGGATGCGATCCGGAAGCACGGGCTGGTGCTGGAAACCCCGTCCGGGACGGACCGGGTGCGGCCCTGGATGGCGACCGACGATCCGGCAGAGATCGGCCCGGTCGACGCCATCATCTTCGGCGTCAAGGGTGACGCCCTGCCCGACGCGGCCCGTGCCTGCGGTCCGATGATCGGCCCCGATACCGTCGTCGTCCCGTTTCTCAACGGGGTCGAAGCCGCGGACCGGCTGCTCGAATTCCTGCCCGGACGCGCGGTCGCCAATGGGGTCGCGCAAGTGTCCACCACGATCGCCGCACCCGGCGTCATCCGGCAGACCGGATCGTTCAACACCTTCACCTTCGCCGAACGCGACAGCAGGCCATCCGAACGGATCGGCGCGCTGAGAGAGGCGATAGACCAGGCCGGGGCATCGGCCCCGGCGACCGATGACATAGAGCGCGACCTCTGGTCGAAATTCGTCTTCTTTTCCGCTCTGTCCGGTGTCACCGCTGCCGGGCGGTGCAGGATCGGGGACATCACGTCGATCCCCGCTCTCGGCGACCTGTTCCGGGCGGTGCTGGCGGAAACCGCCATGATCGGACGCGCCCTCGGCGTGGCGCTCGACGACGGTATCGCGGACCGGACCTGGTCCTTCATGCAGAGCTTCCCGCCGGACGGCAGAGCCTCGACCGCCATCGACCTGGAGCATGGCCGGCCGCTTGAAATCGAATGGGTTTCGGGCGCGGCCGTCCGGCTGGCGCGGAAAGCCGGGGTTGCGGCACCGATGAACGCCGCCCTCTACGCTCTGCTTCTGCCACACCGGAACGGCCGATAGGACGACCCCGAGGCTCCTGGCCGGAAAGATCGCCACGTCGCGTTCCGAGAGCGTCAGTTGCCAGAGATCGGAATGCGCCTCGATCACGTCGCGCATGGCCGAAGTCGCCGCCGGGCAAAGATCGGCGGACTCGACCGGCGGTTCACCGGTCCGCGACTCCGGTTCAGGGCCTGTCAGCCGGAAAATGCGCCGGACAGCGATGCCTCTGTCCCGTCGGGCAAGGTCCCGACATCCCAGAACAGCCCGGTCATCAGCCCCAGCGCATCCCGGCAAAGGGATGTCAGCACATGTTCGTTCGGCGCATGCTGGCTGCACCCGCGATAGGAATGCGGCACCCAGACGGTGGGCAGGCCCAGCACATCGGAAAAACAATCGTTGGGCAGGGAACCGGCGAGATTCGGCAGAATGTGCGGTGCCCGCCCCGTGGTGGCCCGGATCGAACCGGCGACGAACCGGACCCAGGGATGATCGATGCGAAGCCGCGTCGCCGGAAAGCTGCCATCCTGCTGCGCCACCACCTGCACCTGCGCGAACCCCTGCCGGTCCAGCTGCCGCCGCAGCGCCGACAGGATGTCGTCCGCCTGTGTGCCGACGACGAAACGCAGCTGGCAGGTGGCCCGCGCCTGACCGGAAATCGCGTTGACCGGGGCGTCCGGGTCCCCGCTTTTCATCGCCAGCACGGCAAAGGAGTTCCAGCCGAAAGCGCGTTCGGCGGGACTCAGCCCTGGTTCGCCCCAATCCGCGTCCACATGCGGCCCCGGCCCGTCCGTGACCGGGATGTCGCGCAAGGCGTCCCGCACCGCTTCCGTCAGGCTGTCCGGACGCCATTCCGGCACCGCGATCCGGCCCCGCGCGTCGGTTATCGACGCGATCGCGTGGCACAGGACGATCGCCGGGTCCGCCAGCAACCCGCCCCAGTTGCCGGAATGATGCGCGCCGTCGCGCAGGTCGACGCGCAGATCGAAATTGACCGCGCCGCGCGATCCCATGAACAGCGTCGGCACCTCGGCCTGCACCCGCGGTCCGTCCGACGCGATCAGCACATCCGCCGACAGCAGGTCCCGGTGCCGGTCGCAAAAGGCCGCGAGCCCGGCGGATCCGGTCTCTTCGGACATCTCGATCAGGATCTTGGCGTTGAACCCCAGACGCCCCCGCGCCCGCAGCACCGCGTCCAGCGCCAGAATGTTGACGAGATGCTGGCCCTTGTTATCCGCCGCGCCGCGTCCGTAGAGCCGGTCGCCCTCCTGCGTCAGATCGAAGGGCGACAATCCGGCGCGCCACTGATCCGCCTGCCCCCGGATCACGTCGCCATGGCCATAGGACAGCACCGTCGGCCGGTCCGCCCCTTCCTGCCGCGTCGCCACCAGCAGCGGCGCGCCGCCCGGCACCGGGTTGTCAAGCACATGACAGGCAAATCCCAGCCGCGACAGCATCGGCTGCATGGCCTGGTGCAGGTAGCGGCGCAGATCGGCCGCCCGCTCCGGCACCTGGCTTTCCGTCGGCCAGGCGACAAGCGCGGCAAGATCGTCGCGAAACCGGCCTGTGTCCACGAGGGTCTGCGCCGCGGCCACCGCGCGGGCGCGCGCCTGATCACCTCCGTCCTTCCGATGTCCGTATGAATTGTCTTCCGTCATCGCCGCGGCACCGGTCCGCGATACCTGGCCGTCAGATCCGGCGGCAGGTCCGCCGCCTCGAAAACACCCAGCAAGATGCCTTTTCTCGGCGATTTCCCCCGCATCGCCGCGATATCCGCGTCCGAGCGCGTGACCCGCTGCGCCGACCGCCGTCCCCAGGCCGCCAGGCGGTCATACATGCGTTCAATGATGTGCCGGTGCTCCGCGCTGTCTCCTAGATCGAAGAATTCATCGGGGTCGCTTTCCATGTCGAACAGGATCGGACGGTGCCCGCTTTCGCAATGGACGAATTTCCACCGCTTGTCCGCGACCATGAACAGCCGCGCCTGTTCCGGCCGCAGCCCCATGTTCACCGTCATCGGCCGGGCGGAGAAATCGTATTCGCTGACCGCGAAGTCCCGCCAGCCGGCGGGTGTTTCGCCTTGCAGCAGGGGATCGAGCGACCGGCCTTCGAGTATATGGTTCGCCGGAGCGCCCCCCGCGGCGGCGACGAAGGTGGGGGCAAGGTCTATCGCCTCCACCAGCGCGTCGCAGACCGTTCCGCGCGTCGCATCCGCCTCGGGGCGCGGATCGTAGACGATCAGCGGCACCTTGACCGAAGGTTCGTGAAAGAAATCCTTTTCCCCCATCCAGTGATCGCCAAGGTAATCGCCGTGATCCGATGTCAGGACGATCATCGTGTCCTGCATGCGCCCGGTCCGTTCCAGGAAATCGAAAAGACGCCCCATCTGGTCATCGCATTGCTTGATCAGGCCCATGTAGGCGGGGATCGCCTTCTGCCGGACCTCGTCGCGGGAAAACGCCTGCCCCACCGGACTGTCCATGAACGCCTTCAGGACCGGATGCGGGTTCTCCTTTTCCGACGGATGCCGGACAGCGGCCGGCACCTGGTTGGCGCCATAGATCGCATGGTAGGGTGCGGGCACGATATAGGGCCAATGCGGTTTGATATAGCTGACATGCGCGCACCATGGCCCCTCGGCCTGCTCGATGAAGCGGATCGCCTCGCCGGTCAGCCAGGGCGTTTCGCTGTCTTCCTCGGCGATATTGGCGGGCTTGTCGGCATTGGCCATGAACCAGCCGGACGCGAGATCGCCTCCCTCTTCCCCCGCATTGGCGAAATCCGCCCAGGGATTTGCGCCGGGATACCCCCTGGACTTCAGGTAGGCATTGTACGGGCTGCGGTTCGCATCGTAGAATCCGTCCGGCCCCTCCGCCCAAAGCCCGTCGTCCCGGCACCAGACATCGAACCCGCATTCCGCCTGCCGCGCGCCGATCACGCTGTCCGGGTCCAGCCCCAGTCGCTCCATGCCACGCGCATCCGCCCGCATGTGGGTCTTGCCGATGAGCCAGCATCCCATGCCGGCGTCGCGCAGATGATCGCCGAGCGTGACCTCCCCGACCCGAAGCGGAAAACCGTTCCACTGCGCGCCGTGCGACGAGGTGTAGCGGCCGGTGTAGAAGCTCATCCGCGACGCGCCGCAGATCGGCGACTGCACATAGGCCCGGCTGAACCGCACCCCGCGCGCCGCGAGGGAATCGATATGCGGCGTCTGAAGATGCGGATGCCCGGCGCAGCTCAGATAATCGAACCGCAACTGGTCGAACATGATGAAAAGGATGTTCACGGGTATCCTCGCGGTTGGGTTCTGGCGGAGTTCATCGTCACATGAAACCCGGAACCGGGAAAGGGGGCTCTGCCCCCGCCGCCGCAAGCGGCGACTCCCCCGGAGTTTTCCTCGCAAGAGGAAGCCGCGCCGGGCGTCGCTACGATTTTGCGTCCGGAAGGATCGCAGGGTTGGGACGCGCGAACGGGAGACGCCGGGGTCTGGTGATGGCGGATGCCTATCCCTTGCCTTTCCAGGGCACGAGAATCCGTTCGGCCCAGCGCATCAGCATGTCGATGCCGAACCCGATGATGCCGATCAGGATGATGCCCATGATGACGATGTCGGTGTTCTGGAACTTCGACGCCACCATGATCATCATGCCCGCGCCCTTTTCCGCCGCCACCAGTTCGGCGGCGACCACGGTGCCCCAGCAGACCCCCATCGCCACGCGCGCGCCGGTGAAGATTTCCGGCAGGCTGTTGGGGATGATGACATGGCGCATGATCTGCGCCTTGCTCGCGCCCAGCGAATAGGCGGCGTGCACCTTGGATATCTTGACGCCGGACACGCCTGCGCGCGCCGCGATCGCCATGATCCAGAGCGCGGCGAGAAACAGCAGGATGATCTTGCCCGTCTCGCCGATGCCCGCCCAGATGATTACCAGCGGGATCAGCGCCAGCGGCGGCACCGGGCGCATGAATTCCACGATCGGATCGAACCAGCCGCGGAACCAGTCCGAAAGCCCCATCGCATAGCCGAGCGGGATGCCGACCAGCGCCCCGAAGAAGAACCCGATGATCACCCGGAACAGCGAATAGCCGAGATGTTCCCACAGGGTCGAACCGCGAAAGCCCTCGCGCGCGATCTCGGCCACCCGGGCGGCCACCGCCTCGGGCGCGGGCAGCCAGATCGGCTCCATCTGCCAGCCCTTGGCGGGTTCGAAGGTCAGCGTGCCCTTGGGGCTCATGCCGACGCGACCGAAATCGGTTTGAACGGAGCCGCCGGGCACGATCTGCTCGCCATTGACCGCGACGATCTCCGCCCCGTCGGCGCGGCCGAATTCGTCATTCTGGTCGACCCGGATCAGGCCGCTGCGCCAGGCGCCGATGGTCGCGCTGTCATTCTTCGCCCAGCCGTCGCCCAAGTCCACCTCGGGTGCCGACACCTCCTGGTCGACCGGATGCACGAGCACCGTCACCGTCGCCGTGTCGCGCTGTCCGTCGGGCAGTTGCGCGGTATAGTCGAAGGTCGCGAGACCCTCGAAGGGTCCCGGCATGTGCAGGAATTTCGGCAGAAGAGTCGATCCGGTGAACATGCCCCAGAGCAGGAACAGGGTCAGGATCGAGATAACCGATGCGGTCCGGTTCGGCCTGACCGCGCTTTCGTCGCCAAAGGTCACGGTCTTGAGCGAGGTGTAGTCGTTGCGCGCCGCGTGGTGGATCACCTTGGTGACGACATAGTAAGACACCACGAAGATCGCGACATAGATCAGAAGGGGGATCATGCGCCGGCTCCTTCCATGCGGCCCATGATTTCTTCTTCCATGTCCCAGATCATCGCCAGGATTTCCTCGCGCCTGACCGCGAAATCAGGGTGTTTCTTGACCTCGCGCAGATCCTGCCCGACGCCAAGATCGGCGAAGGGGAGGCGGTATTCCTTGTGGATGCGGCCCGGCCGGGGGGCCATGACCAGCAGCCGTTCGCCCAGCAGCAACGCCTCCTCGACCGAATGGGTGATCAGGATGATCGTCTTGCCGGTCTCCTTCCAGAGCTTCAGCACCAGGCTCTGCATCTTCTCGCGGGTCAGCGCGTCGAGCGCGCCCAGCGGTTCATCCATCAGGATCACGTCCGGATCGTTGGCGAGGCAGCGCGCCAGCGCGACCCGTTGCTGCATGCCGCCGGACAGTTCGTAGACCGCCTTGTCCTTGAAATCCTGCAAGCCGACCACATCCAGCAGGTGATCGACCCTTCCGGCCATTTCGGGTTTCGGCATCCCTTTCATCCGGGGTCCGAAGCCGACGTTCTCGCGCACGCTCATCCATTCGAACAGCGCGCCCTGCTGGAACACCATGCCGCGTTCCGCATCCGGTCCCTTGACCGTGTGACCGTTCATCACGATCTGCCCCTCCGTCGGGGCCAGAAACCCCGCGACGATGTTCAGAAGCGTGGTCTTGCCGCAGCCCGACGGACCGAGCACGCTCATCAGTTCGCCTTCCTTCAGGTGCAGCGACACGTCCTTGAGCGCCTGAACCGACCCGCCGCCGGGCAGGTCGAAACGCATTGAAATCTTCTCGATGGCGAGACCGGACATGGCTGTCTCCACGGTCGCGGCGCGACCGGCGCTTCACGCCGGCCACACCCGTTTCGGGAACCCGCCGCCGGGGCGGCGAGTGCGACTCACGTACCGCCAGAGGCGGCGACGGCGGCGAGCGGGCCGGTGTTCACGGCGTTCTCATAGCTGTCCAGCGCCGAGTCGATGCTGCCGGCCTGGACAAAGACGTCCGCGACACCCTTCATGAATTTCTGCGCGGCGCCGCCCAGCCATTTCTCGGACAACTGTTCCTCGACCGACGGAAATACGAAGGTTGCAAGAGAACTGGCGGCCGCTTCCTCGTCCATGCCGGCATCCTTGGCGATCACCGACAGCATCTCATCGGTATGCTCGCCCGAATTCCACATGGCGTTGGCATCCGCCGTCACCTTCAGAAACTTTGCCACCAGATCGGCATTTTCCGCCACGAACCCGGCCGGCGCACTGGTGACGTCAAAGACGAGAAGTCCCAGTTCCTCTTTCTCGGCGCCGGTCAGCAGCACATTGCCGTGTTCCTTCATCCGCAGCAGACCGCCAGCATAGCCGCAGGCCATGTCCACGCTCTTCTGGCTGAGCGCCGCCGCGCCTTCGGACGGGGCCATGTCCACCACTTCCATGGTCGAGATATCGACGCCGAAATGGTTCATTTGCTCAAGAAACCCGTAATGCGCGGCGGTGCCAAGCGGCACGGCGACCTTCTTGCCTTCCAGTTCCTTGGCCGTGGTCTTGTCAATTTCCAGATCCGCATGCACCACGCAGTTGTCGTTTTCGGAATAGGACACGGCGATGTCGAGGATTTGCAGGTCCTGGCCCGCACTGGTCGCAACCACGAAAGGCGGCAGACCCTGGCTGACGCTCATCTGCACGTCGCCCGAGGCCATCGCCGCGCTCATCGCGGTTCCGGTGTCGAAGCTGACCCAGTTGACCGTGACGCCCATTTCCTCGTCATAGGTGCCCATCACCTTGGCGTATTCGAACGGCATCGGCCATTCGAGGAAATATCCGACCGTCACTTCGTCGGCGGCAAAGGCGGACTGCGCCCCCGCCAGCATCGCCACACCGGCAACGGCGCCCATCAGTCTGGATTTGAATTTCATTCGTCGTCTCCCTGTTGCACCGCCTCCCGTGGCGGTTTCTCTGGATCGGGCGGTCATCCGCCTCTGGTTTGCGCGTCGCCTGCCACCTGGCTGCCGCACGCTTCCTGCGATCGGACCTCAAAACCCTTTTGCGATCAATGTTTTTTCGAACGGCAAACGGGCGTCCGGCCGGATTTCTCCTGCATTCGTCCGGATTTCAGGACGAGAATTTCCCATATTTTCCGCCGCCTAATCGAAACCGCCGCGGGCCAGTCCCCGGTGGCGGGTGGAATCTGGACTTAGGGGAGGATTCAATCTGGCCCTACGAGTTGACCTGTTTTCAGGCTCTTGCTTTTACCATGACGACTTGGGCGGTTCATGCCACCATGGTCGTGCGCGACTCTCAATTTTCCGGAAAGGACATGTCATGGACGGCACGTTCAATGAAAACGACATCTCTCATGTGGTCGAGGCCGACAAGGCCCATATCTGGCACCACCTGAGCCAGCACAAACCCTACGAGACCACCGACCCCCGCATCATCGTCGAAGGCAAGGGGATGAAGGTCTGGGACCAGAAGGGCAAGGAACATCTGGATGCCGTTTCCGGCGGGGTCTGGACAGTCAATGTCGGCTATGGACGCGAAAGCATCGCCAACGCGGTCCGCGACCAGCTGATCAAGCTGAACTACTTTGCCGGGTCCGCCGGATCGGTGCCGGGGGCGACATTTGCCAAGAAACTGATCGAGAAGATGCCGGGGATGAGCCGGGTCTACTACACGAACTCGGGGTCGGAGGCGAACGAGAAAGCGTTCAAGATGGTCCGCCAGATTGCGCATGCGAAATACGGCGGTAAGAAGCACAAGATCCTCTACCGCGACCGCGACTATCACGGCACCACCATCGGCTGCCTCTCGGCGGGCGGCCAGGACGAGCGCAACGCGCAATACGGCCCCTTCGCGCCCGGTTTCGTGCGGGTGCCGCATTGCCTGGAATACCGGGCGTTCGAGCAGGAGGGCGCGCCGGTCGAGAATTACGGCCTCTGGGCCGCGGACCAGATCGAGGCGGCGATCCTGCGCGAAGGCCCGGACACCGTCGGCAGCCTGTGCCTTGAACCCGTGACCGCCGGCGGCGGCGTCATCACCCCGCCCGATGGCTATTGGGAGCGCGTCAGCGAAATCTGCGCCAAATATGACGTGCTGCTGCATATCGACGAGGTCGTCTGCGGCGTCGGGCGCACCGGCACCTGGTTCGGCTACCAGCATTACGGAATCAAGCCGGACATGGTCACGATGGCCAAGGGAGTCGCCTCGGGCTATGCCGCCATCGCCTGCCTCGTGACCAACGAGCGCGTGTTCGACAAGTTCAAGGACAATGCCGACGATCCGCTGAACTATTTCCGCGACATTTCGACCTTCGGCGGCTGCACCGCCGGCCCGGCGGCGGCGCTGGAAAACCTGCGTATCATCGAGGACGAGAACCTGCTCGCCAACACCACGGCGATGGGAGACTACATGCTCGACAAGCTGCATGCGCTGGCCGACAAGCACCCGGTCATCGGACAGGTTCGGGGAAAGGGCCTGTTCCTCGGCGCGGAACTGGTCGAGGACCGCGACAGCCGCGCCCCGGTGCCGGAAAAGCGGGCGCAGGCCGTGGTGGCGGACTGCATGGCGCAGGGGGTCATCATCGGCGTCACCAACCGGTCGGTGCCGGGCTACAACAACACGCTGTGCTTCTCGCCGGCGCTGATCGCCCGGAAGGACGACATCGACCACATCACCGACGCCGTGGATGCGGCGCTCGGCCGGGTGTTCGGCTGATACGTCTCCCGGCTCCGCGCCCCGCGCCGGAGCCGGGACTGACGAAAGGGTTTCACCCGCCCGCGAAATCGGTGCAGACTGCGGTATCACGACGGGCGCCCCGGAAAGGACGCTGCCATGACGCCACCGACCGATCCCGCGACCGAACGGCTGAACGCCGCCCTGGCCGAGCTTGACGCCACCATGGCCGAAGTGGACGAACTGCAACGCAAGGTCGATCACGTCACCAGCCGGATGGACACCCTGCTGCACCGGACCGTCCGTTCTCCTACCGCGAACCTCGGCGCCAACCTCAGATCGCTGGATGCCCGCAGCGACGTTCTTCGCAAGGCCCTGGACCGGGCCAGACGCGCCTATGCCGCCGCGCGCAAGGGCTATCACCAGGCGTCCCGCGCCTACCGCGAACACCACGACCAGGTCAGCGTTCGGCAGGCCGCCATCGGCACCGGCCTCGCGGACGCGGAACGCTGCAAGGCCGCGCTGGAACGTTGCCTGACCGATCTGCTGGGCCGGCAAGCCGATCCCGGCGAAACACAGGCGCAACGGCTGGACGGGGCAAATCGCTATCTCCCGGTTCCCATTTCCCGGTTCTTTGACAGCCTGATCGCCCTGGAGCGGCATCTGGCGCTGGACCCGGACTACGATCACCCGGCACTGCGTCACCGCCCCGTGTCCTTCCTCGATGTCGGCTGCGGCAGCGGCCGCGATCTGGCGCTCGCCCGGTCCAGCGGCATCCTGCCGTTCAGCGCAATCGCGGGTTTCGACGCCGACGAAATGCAGATCGCGCGCGGCCGCACGCTGTTCGGCCTTGGCGGTGATATCCGCGTCGCGGATGCGCTGAGCTTCGACTACGGCGGTTTCGACGTGGTGTTTTCCGTCCGCCCGTTTCCGGACCCGGAACGGCTCGCCGCCTTTGAATCCCGCCTTGTTTCCACCCTGAGCCCGTCGGCCTACCTGATCGCCGTCCTGCCGCTGGACCTCGCCCGGTTCCCCGATCTGGACGCGATCGACCCGGCGCACGGGATCTGGAAGAAGACCGCCCCGACCAGAGGAGACGCGTCATGACAGCCCTGACCGGAGGCTGCTATTGCGGCGCCATCAGATACGCTTCCACCGGCACGCCGGTGATGAAATCGCAATGCCACTGCCGTGAATGTCAGTATATCTCGGGCGGCGGGCCGAATTACTTCATGATCCTGCCGACGGACGGGTTCCGCTATACCGCCGGCACGCCGAACAGCTTCACCCGCTCCGACCTCGATACCCCCGTGACGCGGGAATTCTGCCCCGGCTGTGGCACCCATCTGCTGACCCGGCGCCCCGGACTGGACATGGTGATCCTCAAGGTCGGCACGCTCGACCATCCCGCCGAATACGGTGGACCGGAGTCGGCGATCTACATCATGGATGCCCAACCCTTCCACCTCATCCCCGAAGACCTGCCCGGCTTCGAAAAGCTGCCGCCCCGCCGTTAGGTCCAGATTGCAAGCGCCATAAGGCCAGACTATCCTGCGCCATGGCCATTTCCGTCGACACCTTCTTTCTGAACCCCGACGCCCAGGGCACGCTTCAGGCCCAGATCCAGCAGATGATCGCCGAAGGCATCCTGTCGGGCCGCTTCCACAGGGGCGAGAAACTGCCCTCCTCGCGCAAGCTGGCCGGTCATCTGGGCGTCAGCCGCATCACCGTGACGCTGGCCTATACGGAACTTTTGGCCAACGATTACCTGACTTCGCGCGGACGCTCCGGCTACTACGTGTCCGAAAACGCCCCGGTGCCGCCCACCTACACGCCCCCCGACCGACCGCTGGACAGGGTGGACTGGGCGCGGGCCATCAGCCACCGTTTCACCGGCGGCGACACGCCACAGAAACCGCGCAACTGGAGCAGTTTCCGTTATCCCTTCATCTATGGGCAGGCCGATCCGACCCTGTTTGACCATGCAAACTGGCGGCTTTGCGCGTTGCGGGCGCTGGGGCAGAAGGATTTTTCCTCCCTGACCGCCGACTATTACGATCAGGACGACCCGCTGCTGGTCGAATTCATCGCCCGTCACACCCTGCCCCGGCGCGGCATCGCCGCCCGCCCCGAGGAAATCCTCATCACCATGGGGGCGCAGAACGCCCTATGGCTGGCGGCGCAGGTGCTGCTGGATGACACCCGCACCGCCGCCGTCGAAGACCCCTGCTACCATGCGCTGCGCGACGTGCTGGTGCAATCGGGCTGCCGCCTCGCGCCGATCCGGGTGGATGCCGACGGGTTGCCACCCGAATCCCTGCCGCCGGACACGGACGTCGTGTTCTCCACGCCCAGCCACCAGTCGCCGACCACGGCGACCATGCCGCTGGCCCGCCGCCGCGCCCTGCTGGCCCGCGCCAGCGACCTCGACGCGCTGATCGTCGAGGACGATTACGAGTTCGAACTCTCCTTCCTCGCCGCGCCCTCTCCGGCGCTGAAGTCGCTGGATCGGGACGGGCGGGTGATCTACGTCGGCAGCTTTTCCAAGTCGCTCTGTCCGGGGCTGCGTCTGGGATACATGGTCGGCTCCGAACCGTTCATCCGGCAGGCCCGCGCCCTGCGCGCCAGCGTGCTGCGCCATCCGCCGGGCCATATCCAGCGCGCCGCCGCCTATTTCCTGTCGCTCGGCCATTACGACGCCCAGATCCGGCGCATGTCGCGGTCGCTGCACGAACGCCGCAAGATCATCGAAACCGCCATTTCGGAACATGGCCTGACCATCGCCGGGAGCGGCGTCTACGGCGGGTCTTCTCTGTGGATGCGCGCGCCCGACGGCACCGACAGCACGGCGCTGGCCATGGACCTGGCGCGCGACGGCGTCCTGATCGAACCGGGCACGCCGTTCTTCTCCGGACCGGATCGCCCGACACAGTTCTACCGGCTCGGCTATTCCTCGATCCCGGCGGCACGCATCGCACCGGGCATCGCCAGGATCGCCCAACGCCTGTGACCCGCCCGGCCCGACATCTAGGCAGGCGGGTTCACAGGCGAATCTGGACCTAACCGGGCAGCCCGTCTGGACCTAACGGGCTGGCGGCACGCCACCTAAAACCATCGGCGACACACCGGCGCGGCAAGCCGGTTTTCGGCGTTTCAGGGGAGAGATCGCAATGAAGATGACCACCGAAGAAGCCTTTGTGAAAACACTGCAAAGGCATGGGATCGAACATGCGTTCGGCATCATCGGCTCGGCCATGATGCCGATTTCCGATCTGTTTCCGCTGGCCGGTATCATGTTCTGGGACTGCGCCCACGAAGGCAGCGCCGGGATGATGAGCGACGGATACACCCGCGCCACCGGCAAGATGAGCATGATGATCGCCCAGAACGGCCCCGGCATCACCAATTTCGTCACCGCCGTGAAAACCGCCTACTGGAACCATACGCCGCTCTTGCTGGTGACGCCGCAAGCCGCCAACAAGACCATCGGCCAGGGTGGTTTCCAGGAAGTCGAACAGATGAAACTGTTCGAGGACATGGTCGCCTACCAGGAAGAGGTGCGCGATCCCTCCCGCGTCGCCGAGGTTCTGACCCGCGTGATTTCCAAGGCGAAACGCCTGTCGGGCCCCGCACAGATCAACATCCCGCGCGATTTCTGGACCCAGGTCGTGGATATCGAAATTCCCGATCCGATCGAATTCGAAGCCTCCCCCGGCGGCGAGAAGTCGGTCAGGGCGGCGGCGGACCTGTTGTCGGGTGCGAAAAACCCGGTGATCCTGAACGGTGCGGGCGTGGTCCTGTCCAAGGGCATCGGCGCGTCGATGGCGCTGGCCGAACGGCTGGATGCGCCGGTCTGCGTCGGCTATCAGCACAATGACGCGTTCCCGGGAAGCCATCCGCTGTTCGCCGGACCGCTCGGCTACAACGGGTCCAAGGCGGCGATGGAGCTCATCAAGGACGCCGACGTGGTGCTCTGCCTCGGCACCCGGCTCAACCCGTTCTCGACGCTGCCGGGCTATGGCATGGACTACTGGCCGCAGAACGCAAAAATCATCCAGGTCGACATCAACCCCGACCGGATCGGGCTGACCAAGAAGGCCACGGTCGGCATCGTCGGTGACGCGAAAAAGGTGGCCGAGGGCATCCTCGCGCAGCTTTCGGACAGCGCCGGGGACGAAGGCCGCGCCGACCGCAAGTCCCGCATCGCGCAGACCAAGTCACGGTGGGCGCAGCAACTTTCGTCGATGGATCACGAGGACGACGATCCCGGCACAACCTGGAACCAGCGCGCCCGTGCCGACAAACCCGACTGGATGAGTCCCCGTATGGCCTGGCGCGCGATCCAGTCCGCCCTGCCGCGCGAGGCGATCATCAGTTCCGACATCGGCAACAACTGCGCCATCGGCAATGCCTATCCCACCTTCGAGGATGGCCGGAAGTATCTCGCGCCCGGTCTCTTCGGGCCCTGCGGCTATGGCCTGCCCGCCATCATCGGCGCCAAGATCGGCCAACCCGACGTTCCGGTGGTCGGATTCGCCGGTGACGGCGCCTTCGGCATCGCGGTGAACGAACTGACCGCCATCGGCCGCGCGGAATGGCCGCCGATCACCATGATCGTCTTCCGCAACTACCAGTGGGGCGCGGAGAAACGCAATTCGACCCTATGGTTCGACGACAATTTCGTCGGCACCGAACTGGACACCGACGTCAGCTATGCGGGCATCGCCAAGGCCTGCGGCCTCAAGGGCGTCGTCACGCGCAGCATGGACGAACTGACCGCCGCGCTGACCCAGGCGATCACCGACCAGATGGAAAACCGCACCACCACGCTGATCGAAGCGATGATCAACCAGGAACTGGGCGAACCCTTCCGCCGCGACGCGATGAAGAAACCTGTGTCCGTCGCGGGGATCAGCGCCGACGACATGCGCCCGCAGACGGTGTGACCAACGCCGCCGCAACACCCGATGGCACCGGCCTGGCCCGCAACGGTCAGGCCAGTGCCGCAGCCACCGCCGTCGAGGCGACGATGTCGGCGACCGTCGCGCCCCGGCTCAGGTCGCAGACCGGGCGCGCGAACCCCTGCAACATCGGCCCGATGGCCTGTGCCCCGGCGAGTTCCTGGCACAGCTTGTATGCGATGTTGCCCGCATCCAGAGAGGGAAAGACCAGCACGTTGGCGTCCCCGTTCCCGAGTCCCTTCTTCGCCGCGATGGCCGCGTTCAGCGCCGCATCCGACTGCACCGGCCCCAGAAAGCCGGTTGCCTCCGCCGCCGCGCGCACCTTGTCCACGCTGTCGCCCGCGCCCGAAGTGCCGGTGGAAAACGACAGTAGCGCCACCCGCGCCGCGCCGAGCAGCGCCGCGCCCGAAACGGCAGAGGCCCGCGCGATACCCGCCAGGGCGTCCGCATCCGGGTCCACGTTCACCGCGCAATCGGCGAACAGGAATTCGCGCCCGTCCGGAAACACCATCAGGAAGAAGGACGACGGCGCGGAAACGCCTTCGGTCAGTCCGATCGCGATGCTTGCCGCCTCGATCACCCGCCGCGTCGGACTGTCCGCCCCCGCCACCATCGCGTCGGCCTCGCCCGCGGCCACCATCGCGGCCGCCCGATACAGCGGCTTGGCAAGCAACCGCCGGGCAAGCGACTCCTTCAGGCCCCGCGCCGCGACCAGGGCCGCCACATGGGCGTCCGTCACGGCCCCCAGCGTCACCGGCGCGCAAAGCCCCTCCGACTCTAGCCGCCGCGCCGCTTCGGCCACGCGCGGCTCCGACATCTCGGGAAACACCACCCGCGCGCCCCGTGCGCGCGCCCTGGCAAGCACATCATCCAGAACCGGCATTTCCACCTCCCCGCAGGATCACCGAAGGAGCGTCTAATGAGCGAACCCGTCAAGATCAACCGTGGCCTCAAGGGTGTCTATTTCGAACGCTCCGGCGTCAGCGACATCGACGGCGCCGCCGGCACACTCAGCTATCGCGGCTATTCGATCCACGATCTCGCCACCAAATCGACGTTTGAAGAGGTCAGCTATCTGCTGATCTTCGGCGAATTGCCCTCCGCCGGCGAACTGGCGGGTTTCGACGCACGGCTGAAGGCCGCCCGCACCCTGCCGCCGCAAGTCCACGACATCATCCGCGCCTGCAAGGACGGGCATCCGATGGACGTGCTGCGCACCGCCGTATCGGCGCTCGCGGCACTGGAACCCGAAAGCCAGCAGGTCGGCGAAGACGCCTTTGTCGCCAACGGCATCCGCCTCACCAGCCAGGTGCCGATGATCATCGCCGCCCATGACGCGATCAGGAACGGGCGCGACCCGGTGCCTGCCGACCCGGACCTGTCCCACGCCGCCAACTGGCTCTGGATGCTGAAAGGCGAAAAACCCAGCGCCGAGGCCGCCCGCCTGGCCGATGTCGATTTCATCCTGCATGCGGAACACGGCAGCAATGCCTCCAGCTTCGCCGCCCGCGTCACCATCGGAACCGAAGCGAACCTGCACGGCGCCATCGTCACCGCGCTGTCCACCCTCGCAGGCCCCGCCCACGGCGGCGCCGCGGAAGATGTGATGAAGATGGTCGCCGAGATCGGCGAGCCCGAGAACGCCGCCGCCTATGTCAAGGCAAAGCGCGCCGCCAAGGAAGCCGTCACCGGCTTCGGCCATCGCGTCTACCGCAAGGAAGACCCACGCGCGCGCCACATGCGCGAAGGCGTGCGCCAACTGGGCGAGGAAATGGGCGCGCCGGAGTGGTATGAAATCCTGCAGGCCGTGGTCG
Organism: Sedimentitalea xiamensis; assembly: GCF_030164465.1. Lineage (GTDB taxonomy): Bacteria > Pseudomonadota > Alphaproteobacteria > Rhodobacterales > Rhodobacteraceae > Sedimentitalea > Sedimentitalea xiamensis. Next base: position 56,900 of record NZ_JASNJE010000015.1, on the reverse strand, counting down.
AGGCGATGCAGCCCTATGCGCGTCACGGACTCAACGTGAACGTCGATTTCTATTCCGGCGTGATCTACCAGCTGCACGGCATTCCGATGGATCTCTACGTGCCGATCTTCGCCATCGGGCGGATGCCGGGCTGGATCATCCAGTGTATCGAACAGCAGCGCGGCAACATCCTGATCCGCCCGCTGACGCTTTACAACGGACCGGAGCCCCGCGCCTATGTCGATCCGGACCGGCGTTGAGCCACCTGCTCGCCCTGCCGCCGGGGCTGACGGTCCTTGCGATACTGGCCTGTTTCCTGGCTGGCGCGGTGCGCGGGTTCGCCGGTTTCGGTCTGTCCGCGCTCGCCATGGCGATGCTGGCGGCCTTCATTCCGCCGATCCAGTTGATCCCGGCGTTCTGGTTCCTGGAAATGTCCGCCTCCCTGATTCTGATGAAGGGCGGCTGGGCAGACGCGGACCGTCCCGCCGCGCTGATACTCATCCTGTCCGCCGGCATCGGTCTGCCGATTGGGCTGTCGGTGTCCCTGTCGCTCGATCCAACCCTGTCGAAAACGGCGGCGCTGGCGGTGCTGATCGTTCTGGCGCTGATGCAGGTGTCGCGCCTGCGCCTGCCGGTGCTGGCGACGCGGCCCGGCACCGTCGCGACCGGGCTGTCGGCCGGGTTCATCACCGGAATCGCCGGCGTGGGCGGCATGCTGATCGCGCTATATGCGCTGGCCCGCGACATCCCGGCACGGCGGATGCGCGGCACGCTCAACATCTACCTGCTCGGTGGCGGCGTGATCGGACTGGTCGTCCATCTGCTGATCGGCACCATGACGGCGCAGGCCGCGACGCGTGGGCTGGCGCTGATCCTGCCGACGCTGGCGGGCGTCTTTGTCGGCCAGGCGCTGTTCACCCCGCGCTGGGAGCGCTGGTATCGCCCCGCCTGCCTGTTCCTGCTGATCGGCCTGGCCGCGTCCGGTCTCCTGCGGCTCGTTCTCGCGCAATGAGGGAGATCATTCCGAGATCCGGCACAATTCCGGAACAGCATTCCGCCTGACGCCGCAAACCCAGAAAAGGGTTGCCCGCGGCATCGAATTCGTCGAGCGTCTGACAAAAGGGAGACACAGCGATGGCCCATCGCCAACCACAGCTGGACCTGTCGCCGCCCGTCTCCGACGAGGTGCGAAAGACGACCTGCTACATGTGCGCCTGCCGCTGCGGCATCAACGTGCACATGAAGGACGGTAAAGTCGCCTATATCGAGGGCAACCGCGATCATCCGGTCAACAAGGGCGTGCTCTGCGCCAAGGGGTCGGCCGGCATCATGCAGCACAACGCGCCGTCGCGCCTGCGTGCGCCGCTGAAGCGGGTCGGCCCGCGCGGTTCCGGCGAGTTCGAGGAAATCACCTGGGACGAGGCGCTTCAGATCGCGACCGGCTGGCTCGCCCCGATCCGAAAGACAAACCCGGAAAAGCTGGCGTTCTTCACCGGGCGCGACCAGTCGCAGAGTTTCACCAGTTTCTGGGCGCAGAATTTCGGCACGCCCAACTATGCCGCCCATGGCGGTTTCTGCTCTGTCAACATGGCGGCTGCGGGCATCTACACGATGGGCGGCGCCTTCTGGGAATTCGGCCAGCCGGACTGGGACCACACGAAGCTCTTCCTGCTGTTCGGCGTCGCCGAGGACCACGACAGCAACCCGATCAAGATGGGGATCGGCAAGATCAAGGCGCGCGGCGCGCGCATCATCGGCGTGAACCCGATCCGCACCGGCTACAATGCGGTTGCCGACGACTGGGTCGGCATCACGCCGGGCACCGACGGGCTGTTCATCCTCGCGCTGGTGCACGAGCTGATGAAGGCCGGCAAGATCGATCTGGACTACCTGGCCCGCTACACCAACGCGCCCTGTCTCGTGATCGAAGCACCGGGCAGCGACCGGCACGGGCTGCTGCTGCGCGACGAGGCCGGCAAGGAACTGGTGATCGATACGGCGACCGGCGATCTCGCGCCCTTCGACGCTCCCGGCATATGCCCGGACCTGTCGGGGAGTTTCGTACTGAACGGACAAACCTGCCGGACCGTGATGCACAGAATGGCGGAAACCTACCTCGACCCGCAGTTTTCCGCCGACGCCGTGGCAGAGCGCTGCGGGATCCCGGCCACGAAAATCCGGGCCGTCGCCGCCGAGATCGCGCGCATCGCCTTCGACGAAGCCGTCGAAATCCAACAGGAATGGACCGACTTCCGCGGCGAAAGACACGCCACGATGAAAGGTCGCCCGGTCAGCTTCCACGCCATGCGCGGAATCTCCGCACACGCAAATGGCTTTCAGACCTGCCGCGCGCTGCATGTTCTGCAAATCCTGCTTGGCACCGTCGAGGTTCCCGGCGGCTTCCGTTTCAAACCGCCCTATCCGAAACCCGCCACCGCGCACCCCAAGCCTCATGCCGGGATGAATCCCTGCGCGCCGCTGAACGGTCCGCATCTCGGATTTGTCCAGGGACCGGAAGACCTTGCGTTGAAAGATGATGGCACGCCCGCACGCATCGACAAGGCCTTCACCTGGGAAAATCCCATGAGCGCGCATGGCCTGATGCACATGGTGATCTCCAACGCCCATGCGGGCGATCCCTACAAGATCGACACGCTGTTTCTCTACATGGCCAACATGTCCTGGAACTCTTCCATGAACACCGGCGGCGTGATGAAGATGCTCACGGATACCGACGAAAACGGCGACTACCTGATCCCCCGGATCATCTATTCCGACGCCTATTCGTCCGAGATGGTCGCCTATGCCGACCTCGTGCTGCCCGACACCACCTATCTCGAACGCCACGACTGCATCTCGCTGCTCGACCGCCCGATCTGCGAAGCCGACACCGCCGCCGACGCCATCCGCTGGCCCGTGGCCGACCCCGACAGGGACGTGCGCGGCTTCCAGTCGGTGCTCTGCGATCTCGGCGCGCGTCTCGGCCTGCCCGGCTTCACCAACGAGGACGGCAGCGCGAAATATGCCGACTATGCCGACTACATGGTCAACCACGAACGCCGCAAGGGCATCGGACCCCTTGCGGGTTGGCGGGCGGGCGACGCCGCGGACGCACCCGAAGGGAGCGGACGCGGCGAGAGCCGTCCCGACCAACTGCAACGCTACATCGACAATGGCGGCTTCTGGATCAAGCACGTTCCCGAACCGGCCCGCTATTACAAACCCTGGAACAGCGCCTACCAGGACTGGGCCGTCGAAACCGGCTTCTACGACAGCCCGTCTCCCTACCTGTTCCAGCTCTATGTCGAACCTCTGCGCCGGTTCCAGCTCGCCGCCGAGGGCCATGGCGACCGCCAGCCCCCCGACCGCCTGCGCGCCCGCATCAAGGCGGCGATGGACCCGCTGCCAATCTGGCAGGACACCGACCAGACCGGCAATGACGGCTTCACCGTGCACGCGCTCACCCAGCGCCCGATGGCGATGTATCACAGCTGGGGCACTCAGAACGCCTGGCTGCGCCAGATCCATGGCCACAACCCGCTCTATGTCCCGACGAAACTGATGCGCGAACACGGACTGACGGATGGCGACTGGGCGCGCGTCACCTCGCCCCATGGCGCAATCACCGTCCCAGTGATGGAAATGGCCGCGCTCAACGACAACACCGTCTGGACCTGGAACGCGATCGGCAAGCGCAAGGGTGCCTGGGCGCTCGAAACGGATGCCCCCGAGGCGACCCGAGGCTTCCTGCTGAATCACCTGATCCACGAATTGCTGCCCGAACGCGGCGACGGCCAGCGTTGGGCCAATTCCGACCCGATCACCGGCCAGGCGGCCTGGTTCGACCTCAAGGTCCGGCTGGAAAAGACCACCGCCCCCGCCGAAAGCCAGCCCGCCTTCGCGCCGATGCGCTCGCCGGTCGGCACGGGCCCCGAGACCCTGGCCTGGAAGACCGCACGATGAGCTGCCCGCCCCTTCATCTTTGCCGAAATACTCCGGGATCCGGGGCAGCGCCCCGGTCCGCCCGCCGCCATCCACAGCCCAAGGCCCGATCATGACCCGCCTCCCCGACCGCACCGAAAGACAGCTGGGCCTCGTGATCGATCTGGACACCTGCGTCGGCTGCCATGCCTGCGTGATCTCCTGCAAGGGCTGGAATACCGAAAACTACGGCGCGCCGCTCTCCGATCAGCAGCCCTACGGCGCCGATCCCTCCGGGACCTTCCTGAACCGGGTGCATTCCTACGAGGTCACGCCGCTGGTCGAGAGCGCGATGGCGCAGCTGGTGCATTTCCCGAAATCCTGCCTGCATTGCGAGGACGCCCCCTGCGTCACCGTCTGCCCGACCGGCGCCAGCTACAAGCGGGTCGAGGACGGGATCGTGCTGGTCAACGAAACCGACTGTATCGGCTGCGGCCTCTGCGCCTGGGCCTGTCCCTATGGCGCGCGCGAACTCGACGCGGCGGCGGGCGTGATGAAGAAATGCACGCTTTGCATCGACCGCATCTACAACGAGAACCTGCCCGAGGAAGACCGGCTTCCGGCCTGCGTGCGCACCTGCCCGGCGGGCGCGCGCCATTTCGGCGATTTCTCCGACCCGGACAGCCACGTCTCCCGGCTGACCGCCGAGCGCGGCGGCATGGACCTGATGCCCGAACAGGGCACGAAACCGGTCAACAAGTATCTGCCACCCCGTCCCAAGGATCAGCTGGAGTCCCAGCTCGGCGTACTCGCCCCGCTGCTCGCCCCCGTCGCCGAGGATTCCAGGGGTTTTCTCGGCTGGCTCGACAGAACCCTGGACAAGATCTGATGCATCCGGCCCCTTCCGTCATCCTTTTTACCACCTGTTCCGGGCTTGGCTTCGGTCTGCTGGTCTGGCTCGGCATCGGCTTTCCCGCCGTCACCGGCCGGGTCGCCTTCGTCTTCTTCGCCATCGCCTATCTGCTGGCGGCCGGCGGGCTCATCGCCTCCACCTTCCATCTTGGCAGGCCCGAACGCGCGCTCAAGGCGTTTACCCAATGGCACACAAGCTGGCTGTCGCGCGAGGCGTGGTGCGCCGTCGCCGCCCTGACCCTGATGGCGCTCTACGGTGCGGGGCTGGTGTTCCTCGGCACCGCGTGGCCGGTGGTCGGACTGGCCGGCGCACTGGCGAGTCTCGCCACGGTATTCACGACCTCGATGATATATACCCAGCTCAAAACCGTCCCGCGCTGGCACACGGTGCTGACGCCGCTCCTGTTCCTGGCGATCTCGGTTTCGGGCGGCGCGCTGATGGCGGGGCAGACCGGCCTGGCCCCCTGGCTCCTGCTCCTGGCCGGGATCGTGCAGGTCGCGGTCTGGCTGCGCGGCGATGGGGCTTTTGACGCATCCGGCACCACGCTGGCCAGCGCCACCGGCCTGGGCGAAATCGGAACCGTACGCGCGTTCGAATCGCCCCATACCGGCACCAATTACCTGCTGCGGGAATTCGTCCATGTGATCGGTCGCAAGCACGCGAGGAAGCTGCGGATGATCTCGCTGACCCTGATGACCGTGTTGCCCGTCATCCTGCTTCTGCTGCCCTTCGGCCACGTGCTTGCGGCGCTGGCCGTGCTGTCGCACCTCGCAGGCGTCGCCGTGTCGCGCTGGCTTTTCTTCGCAGAGGCAGAACACGTCGTCGGTCTCTACTACGGCAAACGCTGACCCGCGCGCGGACACCATCTCGGCACCGCGCGCAGAACGCGCATTCGATCTGCCCGTCCCGAGGCGCGTGGGGTTAGTTGATCAGCCCCGCATGTCGCATTGCGTCGTCCATCATCGCACGGGTCGCATCGGTCAGACCCGTCAGCGGCAGCCGCACCTCTTCGCTGCACAGACCCAGCTTGGACATACCGTATTTCGCGCCCACCAGGCCCGGTTCGGTGAAGATCGCCTTGTGCAGCGGCATCAATCTGTCCGCGAGGTCCAGCGCCGCCGCGTAGTCGCCGGCCAGGGTCGCCGCCTGCATCTGCGCGCAGAGTTTCGGCGCGACATTGGCCGTCACCGATATGCAGCCGACACCGCCCTGCGCGTTGAACCCGTGCGCGGTGGCGTCTTCGCCGGACAGCTGCACGAAGTCGCGCCCGCAGGTCATCCGCTGGAAACTGACCCGCGCCAGATCGCCCGTGGCGTCCTTGACGCCAACGATGCGCGGCAGTTTCGCCAGTTCGCCCATGGTCTCCGGCGACATGTCGATGACGGACCGGCCTGGGATATTGTAGATGATGATCGGAATGTCGGTGGCATCGTGCACCGCGGTGAAATGCGCGATCAGGCCGCGCTGGGTCGGCTTGTTGTAATAGGGTGTCACCACAAGCGCCGCATCGGCCCCGACGGACTGGGCGTGCCGGGTCAGCCGCAATGCTTCCAGCGTGTTGTTGGACCCGGCCCCGGCGATCACCGGCACCCGCCCGGCGGCGGCCTTCACGACCTCGGCGACGACGATCTCGTGCTCCTCATGGGTCAGGGTCGGGCTTTCCCCCGTGGTGCCGACGGGAACCAGGCCGCTGGAGCCTTCGCCGATGTGCCATTCGACCAGTTGTTTGAGCGTTTCCAGATCCAGCTCGCCGTTTCGAAACGGGGTGACGAGGGCTGGCATAGAGCCTTTGAACATGGGCACGCTCCTTCTTGCTTCGTATCCGTCGCGGCAATCGACCGCGGATCTTGCAGCTTTCCCGAGAATGTGTGTTGATCCCGGCCAGCCACGGCTTATCGTCTCAGCCTCTAGCCTTGGTTTGTTGGGAATTGCAAGCAATGTTGCGCAATCTGGCGATCGTTCTGTGTCTGAATCTGCTGTTCCTGGACGCCGCCTGGGCGGAGGACGCCACGCGCCTGTCCCGCGCGATGGAGGCCATGCGGAAGTCCGACTGGGACACGGCGCTGACCATGGCGGGCAAGCAGAACAGCGTCGCCCGCGACATCATCGAATGGAACAGGCTTCGGGCCGGGCTGGGCGATGCCGCCGATGTCGCGGCCTTTCTGGAACGCCGGCCCGACTGGCCCGGGCTGGAATGGCTGCGCCGCAAGAGCGAATCCGCGATGACCGTGCTATCTGCCGAGCAGACGCTCGCGTTCTACGACGAGACCCCGCCGCAATCCCCCGAAGGTGTCCTGACCCACGCCCGCGCCCTGATCGCCAATGGTCAGCGCGGCGACGGCGAGGCGGAACTGGTGCTTGCCTGGCGGACGATGCCGATGGGCAGCAACATCCAGGCGGACTACCTCAGCCAGCATCGCAGCCTTCTGGCGCCGCATCACAACGCGAGGCTCGACCGGATGCTCTGGGACGGGCACAAGGTCAGCGCGCGGCAGATGCTGTCGCTCGTCGATGACAGCCACCGGGCGCTGGCCGAGGCCCGCATGTCGCTGCAAGACATGGAACCGGGGGTCGACAACCGTATCGCCGCCGTTCCCACCGCCTTGCAGAACACGCCCGGCCTGGCGCATGACCGCTTTGTCTGGCGCGACCGCAAGGGCCGGGACAGCGACGCCATAGAGCTGCTGCTGGAACGCAGCGCGAGCGCCGCGACCCTGGGGGAACCCCGTCAATGGGCCGGTCGCCGCGCCAACCTGGCCCGCCAGCAGATGCGGGCGGGGGACGCATCCGGCGCCTACAAGATCGCGTCGCGCCATTTCCTGACCGACGGGGCCGATTACGCGGATCTGGAATGGCTGTCGGGCTTCCTCGCGTTGCGCTTTCTCAACGATCCCGCCACCGCCCTGCGGCATTTCCAGAATCTCGACGCCGCGGTGGAAACGCCGATTTCCAAGGGGCGCGCCGGATACTGGATGGGACGCGCCCATGCCGCTCTGGGCGATGCCGACAACGCCCATGCCGCCTATGCGATGGGGGCGGAACACCAGACCTCTTTCTATGGTCTGCTGGCGGCGGAACGCATCGGGCGGCCCTTCGATCCGGTGCTCGCCCACCCGCCCGAACTGCCGCCCTGGAAGGACGCGCCGTTCATGTCCTCTTCGGTGCTTCAGGCGGGGCTCCTGCTGCTGGAGGCGGACCAGCCGAACCTCGGTGAAAGGTTCCTGACCCATCTGGTGGAATCACTGGACCCGGTGCAGGCCGGGCAACTGGGCGACATGGCTGTCGATCTCGGCCGTCCGCACCTGGCCGTAATGATCGCAAAGCGGGCCGCCAGCCAGGGCATGGTGCTTCCGGCCGCCTATTACCCGTTGCATCCGCTTGCCAAGGAAACCCTGCCGATGGCGCCCGAGATGAACCTTGCCATTGCCCGGCGGGAAAGCGAATTCGATCCGACCGTCATCAGCGGCGCCGGGGCGCGCGGCCTGATGCAGGTGATGCCGGCAACCGCGGTCGCGATGGCCACCGAGATGGGCATTCTCAGCAATCATGACACCGAAAATCTGACGCGCGACTGGCAATACAACGCGAAACTCGGGGCGCGCTATCTTGCCGGGCTCGCTGGCGGCTTCAACGGCAACGTGGTGATGATGGCGGCGGGTTACAACGCCGGTCCCGGCCGCCCGCTGCAATGGATGCTGGATTACGGAGATCCCCGAACCGGGGCAGTCGATATCGTGGACTGGATCGAATTCATCCCGTTCAGCGAAACGCGCAACTACGTGATGCGCGTGACCGAAAGCCTGCCGATCTACCGTGCGCGGCTGGGGCTCGACCCGCTGCCGATTCCGTTCACGCAGGAATTGACCGGCTCAACGCTGCGTGCGTTCGCGCCATAGGGTGAACAGACCGGCCGCCACGATGATCGCGGCACCGATCGCGACATTGGCTCGCAAGGTTTCGCCGAACAGCATCATTCCCATCGCCGAGGCGAACACCAACTGGAAATAGGCGAATGGCTGAACGGCACTCGCTTCCGCCGCCTCGTAGCAGCGGATCAGAAGCCAGTGCCCGGACACGCCCGTGACACAGAGCGTCAACATCCAGCCCCAGTCGCGCGGCGCCATCGGTTCCCAGAACCAGACGCCGACAGCAGTCATCAGGACGGCGCCGACCGTGCCGGTCCAGAAGAAACTGGTCGCCGTACTGTCGCGCCGCGCGGCATACCGGTTCAGCAGACCATAGACCGCGAACATTACCGCAGACACCAGCGGGATGATCGCCCAGGGATCGAAGACCCCGAAACCCGGCTGCAGGATGATTAGGATACCGATGAAGCCGACTCCGATGGCGCTCCAGCGCCGCCAGCCGACCCGCTCGCCCAGGATCGGCCCCGACAGGGCCGCGATCAGCAGAGGATAGCAGGCAAAGACCGCGTGGCTTTCCACAAGGCCGAGAATGGTGAACCCCAGAACCGCCACGCAGATTTCCGCCGCCAGCAACAATGCCCGGATGATCTGTATCCCTGGCTGCGCCGTGCGCGCCGCCGCCGCGACCCCGCCCCTGGCCCGCGCGGCGATCGCCACAACGAACGCGGCGAAGAACCAGTAGCGGATCATCACCACCATCATCACGTTGTATTCACCCGCCAGGTGCCGCGAAATCCCGTCCTGGGCGGCGAACACCACGGTTGTCGCGATCATCAACACGATACCCAGGGGAACGTTGTTGCTCTGCTGTCTGATTTCGGTCGCGCTCACGCCAGAACCCCTCGCGTCATGTGCCGCTTGCGCCCGTATCCGGTGCAACGCGTCACGTCAAACCCCGCTTGCGTTAGGCCCCGGCGCACTTCCCCCGCAGCAGTATAGGTCGCCACGGTTCCACCTGGAGCCGTGTGCAGCGCCACCTGTCGCATGAGGTCCGCGCCCCACAATTCCGGGTTCCGGGCCGGCGCGAACCCATCGAGAAACCACGCATCGGCCCGACCTACCCAGTCCGGCAGGGTTTCGCGGGCGTCGCCCATGACCAGTTCCAGCCGGAGCGAGCCGAGGTCGCATTTCCGCTGTCCGGTCCAGGACGACAGGAACCTGTTGCTCCAGGGTGCGAGACCGGGAAACGCTTGCAAGGCCCGCGCCATCTGCTCCGGGTCCATCGGAAAAGCTTCGAAAGAGGTGAAATCCAGAGGTTCGTCGAACCCCGACTGTTCCCAGGCCGCCCAGGCGGCCAGCATGTTCAATCCGGTGCCAAACCCCAGTTCCGCGATGTGAAACCCCCGTGCAAACCGCGCGGGCAGCCCGTTTCCGTCAAGAAACACATGGCGGGTTTCCGCCAGCCCGTCGTCAAGACTGAAATACGGATCGCCGAAGCGGGCGGATACCGGGATGTATCCGTCCCGCCACTGCAAGTCTGGCCGCTGGTCCTGCATCGGAATAGATCCTAAAATACCTGCCAATCGCCGCGAGCAATGGCGTAACGCGGAAGGATAAGCAATGGTGGACGTGACCGTGCGCGGCGCGGGGATATTCGGACTGTCCATCGCCTGGGCCTGCGCCCGTCGCGGCGCCAAGGTGCAGGTGATCGACCCGCATGGTCCGGGGGCCGGAGCCTCGGGCGGCCTGGTCGGCGCATTGGCCCCGCATGTGCCGGAGAACTGGAATGACAAGAAGGCGTTCCAACTGGACAGCCTGTTGATGGCGCAGGGGTTCTGGGACGCGGTGGAACGGACCGGCGGCGTCAGCCCCGGATATGCCCGGACGGGACGCCTGCAACCGATCGGCGACCAGCGCGCGCTGGATCTGGCGCGCGCCCGCGCCGTCACCGCCGACAGGCTCTGGCAGGGAAAGGCCCGATGGCTTGTCGTGCCGGCGGAGGAAATCGGCACCTGGGCGCCACCCAGTGCGACGGGCTACATCATCCGCGACACGCTCAGCGCCCGGATGCATCCGCGCCGGGCCTGCGCCGCGCTGGTCGCGGCACTCGCGGTTCTGGGGGTTCCTGTCCGTCCCGAGGGCGAGGATCATGGAAAGATCGTCCACGCCACAGGGGCCGCCGGGCTTGCCGAACTGAGTGCGGAACTGGGCCGGCCGGTCGGCACCGGCGTCAAGGGGCAGGCGGCGCTGCTGCGTTTTGACGCCGCGCGGCAGCCGCAACTGTTCATCGACGGCCTGCATTTGATCCCCCATGCCGACGGCACGCTCGCCATCGGGTCCACCAGCGAACGCGCTTTTGACGACGCGGCGACCACGGACGCGCAACTGGATGCGCTGATCGACCGTGCGATGGCGTCGATGCCGGTTCTGCATGGCGCCCCGGTGATCAACCGCTGGGCCGGGGTCCGGCCGCGCAGCAAGAGCCGCGCCCCGATGCTGGGCCGGCATCCGGCCCGCCCTTTCCATTTCATCGCCAACGGCGGCTTCAAGATCGGCTTCGGAATGGCGCCCAAGGTGGCCGAGGTGATAGCGGAGCTTGTGCTGGACGACCGCGACACGATCCCCGAAGACTTTCGGGTCGAGGCATCGCTATGATCCGGGGAGAGCCAGTTCGAACCGGATGCACCCGGCCCGTCCGGATGGTTCTGGCAGGTCTCTTCGTCTGCTGGGCCGGATTCGCGGTCGCGGCGGGACCGGACTCGACCGCCGGCGAACCAAGGTCGCAGGGCGCAGCCCGCCCCGAAACGGACGGATCGGCCAGCGCGAAGTCCAACCGGCCCCGTATCTGGAGCGCACTCAGCGGCGACCGGATCGAACTCGATGGCGTCCAGTTCGCCCTGGACGGTGTGACCTGCCCACCGGCGGACACGCCAGAGGGGCGGGACGCGAAGGCGCTGCTCAACACCTTTCTGCGGGCCGGGCATGTGCGTTGCACGATCGCCGGAACGGTGACGGCGCAAACCGCCGTCTGCACCGTCAATGGCCACAATATCAACGAAGAGATGGGGCGGCTGGAAGGATGCCGTCCTTACACCCGGCCGCAACCGTCGCCTTCCGACCGGTCCGCGCAAAAGCCCCCGAACCTGACACAGCCCCGCCTTGTCGAGCGGCGGGTTCGTCCCGCCGACCCCTATCTTCTGTGGCGCGGGCCGACAGGGCTGGGGCCGGTCGCGGACCGTTTGCAATTGCTGCTCTACAGCCTTCACCTGAACGGGGTCGCTCTCGGTTCAGGATCGTATGAGGGCGAATGACTCCGCCCTCCGCGTCAGAGCTGGGGCACCGCATTGGCCGTCATCACGCCGCGCCCATCCGGCCCCCGCACCCAGAGATCGGTGCCATGCCGGCACAGGGTCGCCGTTTCGAAATGCATCAGCGGCGACTCGGCGCGGAATGCGAATTGCGCCAGCGGCCCGACCAGTTCCTCGGCCATCAGCATCAGGTGTTGCGCCAGCAGCGGGCCATGCACGACCAGCCCTTCGTAACCTTCGACGCCGCGCGCATAGTCCAGATCGTAGTGGATGCGGTGGCCGTTGAAGGTCAGCGCGGAGTATCGGAACAGGAGCGTCGAACTGAAGCTCAACTCGCGGCTTTCGGTTTCATCCGTGGGCGCCACGGGCGGCGTCGGACGCGCCGCATCCGGATCGGGGTCCTGCCTGTAGACGAGATCCTGCCATTCGGTCAGACAGACCGACCCCGCCTGCCGGATCTCGTGCCGCAAGGTGACAAAGCCAAGCGGTCCGCTGCGCCCATGCTTGTGTTCCGCCTTCTCGACCACGGTGCGCCGTTCGGCGGGGACGCCGGCGCGCAATGGATGCGCGAATCCGATCCGCCCTCCGGCCCACATCCGGCGCGGCAGGCCGAGATCGGGAATCAGCCCGCCGACTTTCGGATGCCCGTCCCGACCCAGATGTTCCGGCGCATGCGGCGTCCAGAAATAGAGCTGGTGAAAGAACGGCGGCAGCGGTCCGCCCTCGGCGATGTCGGCAGGGTGGCCAAGCGCGATCTGGAACGCCCTGGCGCGCGCCGGGTCCATGACATCGGTGCAGGTTTCGGTTGCGGGATGGACGGGTTTCATGCCCAGGATCGTAGGTTCATTGCGATCACGGGGCAATCCCGGATCACATGACGGCCTACCGGTCGATTTCGTTGCGCAGCTTGTCCATCAGCGCCTGAAGCGTCTTGATATAGAGTTCGCCGGTCAGCCGTCCCCGTTCGTCGAACTGCTTGCGCGTGTCGGCCACGTGGACTTCCGGACCCTGAAGGATACGGGTTTGAAACGGCACCATGAATCCGCGCAGAACCATCTGCGCCCGTTCGCCGCCGGCCCGTCCCGCCGCCGCGGACATGACCGCGACCGGCTTGTCCTGCCACGGGTTGCCTTTTGTCCGGCTGATCCAGTCCAGGGCGTTTTTCAGAACGCCGGACGGACCCTTGTTATATTCCGGCGTCGAAATCACCACCGCATCAGCGGCGGCGATCTGGTCGGCGATGGCCTGTACCGCATCGGGCACGCCGTCTGACTCCTGGACATCGGCATCGAAAAGCGGCAGCCGCAGGTCCAGTTCGACGAACCGGCATGGCCCGAACAGGCGGGCCGCCTCGCGGATCAGTTTCCGGTTGGTGGACTCTGCGCGCAGGGCGCCGGATAGCCCGACAAGGACGGGATCTGCCATGATATGCGGCCTCTTTCTGGTCTTCACCCAACCACTTAGAGGCAGGACCCGGAGGCTGCCAGTATTTTTACCCGTTTCTCGGGATCACGACGATCTCGACCCGGCGGTTCCGGGCGCGACCCTCTTCCGTCAGGTTCGACGCCAGCGGCTGCTCTTCGCCCCGGCCGACGGTGGCGATACGGCTTGCCGCGACCCCGTCGGCGGCCAGGATATCGCCAACAGCGGTCGCGCGGCGCAGGGACAGGCCAAGGTTATAGGTCGCATCGCCGGTGTTGTCCGTATGGCCGATCACCTGCACGCTGCTATCGGGATACCGGTTCAGGTTGTTCGCGACCCGGCCCAGATCGGCGCGCAGCGACGACCGGACAGCGGCGCTGTCGGTATCGAAGGTGATGTCCTGCGGCAGGGACACGATCAGGCGATCCCCGGCGTTGGTGATGGTGATCCCGTCGTTGGCCAGTTCTGACCGCAATTCGGCGGCCTGCTTGTCCAGCTGGTTGCCGACGATCCCGCCCGCGGCGGCGCCGGCGGCGGCCCCGAGCAGGATGTTGGCGCCTTCGCCGCCGGTGGCGGCGGACAGCCCCGCGCCCACGGCGGCCCCGAGCAGCGCCCCCTGCTTTGCCTTGGCGTTGGGGTCGTTGTTCATGGTCATGTTTGCCGGATTGTTGCATGCCCCCAGCACCAGCATGGCGGAAAGTGCCGCGGAAACGGTGATCTTGAATGTCATGGTGATCGGCCTTCTGCTCGGCCCCCGTTGATCGGAGGCGGTTGCCCGGAGCATAGCACATCCCGCACGGGTTCGCTCAAGCCGGAAATTCGCCATTTTCGGCGAAAGGTCGCCCATTTTCCGGCGTCGGACGCCGCCGGTCCAGTTCAGGACAGCCCACCCGCCCGCGCCGTTTCATATGCCAGCATCGCGCGTTTGACCGGCAAGCCCCAGTGGTATCCGCCAAGACCGCCCGATTTTCGCAACGCCCGGTGGCAGGGAATGAGCCAACTGACCGGATTGCGCCCGACCGCGGTGCCGACGGCCCGAACCGCGCGGGGACTGCCGATCGCCTCGGCGATTTCGGAATAGGTCGTCACCTGGCCCGACGGGATTGTGAGCAGGGCTTCCCAGACCTTGATCTGGAAAGGCGCGCCGATCAGGAAAAGCGGCGTCTTGCCGAGATCGGCGCTTTCGGCCCCGAAGGCCGCCAGAACCCAAGGCCGCAACATCGTCGGATCCTCGACGAAATCGGCCAGCGGCCAGCGCGACAGCAGATCCTCCATCGTCGCCTCTTCGCCGGTCTCGGCGGCAAATCCGATGCCGCAGATACCCTTGTCGGTGCCCATCACCAGGGCCGGACCGAACGGGCTGTCAAACCAGCCCCAGTAGATCGTGAGTCCCGCGCCCTTGCGGGCGAATTCGCCGGGACTCATCGCCTCCCACCGCAGAAAGAGGTCGTGCAGACGCCCGCCACCGGACAGGCCAACTCCGTGGCTTGCCTCCAGCGTGGTGAACTGTTCCCGCAAAAGGGTCTTGGCGTGGCCCAGCGTCAGGTATTGCTGGTAGCGTTTCGGCGACACGCCGACCCAGCGGGAAAACAGCCGCTGGAAATGCGCCGGGCTCATGTCCATCTGCGCCGCGAGTTGTTCCAGCGTCAGCCCTTCGCCGCCCTGGTCAATCAGTTCGATCGCGCGGCGAATGACGTGGAAATGATAGCCGTCTTCGGTGGTTTGCATGTTCATGGTTCTGGCCTCCGTCTACGGAAGGAGAATAAGCGCCCTGCGCCGCCGCCGCGACCCGAAAGCTGCGGTTAGTGGACGGGTCACTCGTTGCCAAAGATTCTTGGCGGCTTCGGCGATTGCCCCGTGATTGGCGCATTGCTGCCATTTTCATGGTGCTGAATCCGAAAAAACGAGTAGGAACCAGCATGTCCCCGATTTCCAGCAACGCCTACGGGCGTTTGTTCGTCTTCTTCCTTCTGCTTCTTGCTTATTCGATTGCCATTTTCGGCATCATTCCAATGATCATGCTGATCTTCGGTTTGGTCATGGCCGACCGAAAGAAGGATTGTGGTTTCATCGCGTTCGCATCGCGGGTCATTGACGGATATGCGCAGTTGCTTTTCGCACTCACGTTCCTTGCAACGGCCTATTTCACTTACTGCTATGCCACAGAGGAATACTATAGTGACGATCTCGAACAGGCCATTGTCTTCGGTATCCTGGCGCTTTCGGCGTTGGCTTTGATGGTGGCGCAGAAAGCTCTGTTTCTGGAGCCACTGTCTGCACATAACGATTGGATCAATGGGCATGGGGTGTTCCGTTCAAGCGTCAAGACGGTGCGCAGTAGTTCGAATACGCCGTCACGCTTGAAGGTCCGAAAGTTTCGAACCGGCCAGTCTGTTGCCGACGAACTTCTGAAATGGGGAAAGCTGCGCGACGATGGGCACATTTCGGAGGCAGAGTTCCTAGAGATGAAGGATCAGTTGCTGGAGCGGAGATAGCAACGCGGAGTCAAACCGAATCCCGCCTTTCCCGTTGCAGCCCCACGCCCGGCGCGGCATTAAGGCGGGCATGGCCAAACAACTCGACTATCACACGATCCGCGAGATCTTTACCCGGTTTCATGCCGCGGACCCCGAACCGAAGGGCGAGCTTGAGCATGTGAACGCCTATACGCTGGTCGTCGCCGTGGCCCTGTCCGCACAAGCCACGGACGCAGGCGTGAACAAGGCCACCCGCGCCCTGTTTCAGATCGCCGACACGCCGCAGAAGATGCTCGAGCTCGGGATTGACGGGCTGACCGAGCACATCAAGACCATCGGACTCTACCGCCAGAAGGCGAAGAACGTCATGAAGATGAGCCGGATTCTCGTCGACGACTACGGCGGCGAGGTGCCCAATTCACGCGCCGCGCTGCAATCGCTGCCGGGCGTCGGGCGCAAGACCGCCAATGTGGTGCTGAATATGTGGTGGCACATGCCCGCGCAGGCGGTCGACACCCACATCTTCCGGTTCGGCAACCGTTCGGGCGTCGCACCGGGCAAGGATGTGGAAGCCGTGGAACGCGCCATCGAAGACAACATTCCCGCCGATTTCCAGCAGCACGCGCATCACTGGATGATCCTGCACGGACGCTATCACTGCAAGGCGCGCAAGCCCATGTGCCCGACCTGCATCATCCGCGATCTGTGCCAATACGAGGACAAGACCGAATGAAAACCTACGATCTGGTCGGGATCGGCAATGCCGTCGTCGATGTCATCACCCAGTCGGACGACAGTTTCCTGGCGCATATGGGCATCGAAAAAGGCATCATGCAGCTGATCGAGCGCGAGCGCGCCGAACAGCTTTACGGCGCGATGGACGGCCGGGTGCAGACACCGGGCGGTTCGGTCGCCAACACCATCGCCGGCGCGGGGGCGCTGGGTCTCGACACCGCGTTCATCGGACGGGTGCGCGACGACGCTCTGGGACGGTTCTATGCCGATGCGATGAACGAAGTCGGCATCGATTTCGTCAACCCTCCGGTCGCGAACGGATCCGACCCGACCTCGCGCTCGATGATCTTCGTCTCGCCCGATGGCGAACGGTCGATGAACACCTATCTTGGCATTTCCACCGGGCTGACGTCCGCCGACGTGCCGGACAATGTGTCCGGCAACGCGAAGATCATGTTCCTCGAAGGCTACCTGTTCGATCACGACGCGGGAAAGACCGCCTTTCGCGAAGCCGCCCGCGCCACCCGCGCCGGCGGCGGCAAGACCGGCATCGCCATATCGGATCCGTTCTGCGTCGACCGCCACCGTTCGGATTTCATCTCGCTGATCCAGCACGACCTGGATTTCGTCATTGGCAACGAGGCCGAAATCCAGTCGCTGTTCGAAACCGACCACCTGGATGACGCGCTGATGATGACCGCCGCGCTCTGCCCGCTCGTGGTCTGCACCCGCTCCGGCGATGGCGTTTCGGTGATGGAGGGCACCTCGCGGATCGACGTCCCGGTGGACAGGATCGTTCCGGTCGACGCGACCGGCGCCGGCGACCAGTTCGCCGCCGGGTTCCTGTTTGGGCTTGCACAGGGGCGCGATCTGGAAACCTGCGCCCGCATCGGCTGCGTCTGCGCGAGCGAGGTCATCTCCCATATCGGGCCGCGCCCGGAAACCGACGTGTTGCACCTGTTGCGCGACCGCGGGCTGGTCTGACCCCATGCTGGCGGACGGTTTTCACGATGTGCCCCCCGGCAAGGTCGCGACGGTCGTGACCCACCTGGAAATGACCGCACAGGCCGCGCCGCGCCCGGTGCCCGAACCGGAAAGCATAACGCTGGATCGGGTCGCCACCCCCGATCTCGACTGGTATCGCGACCTTTTCCAGCGGGTTGGCGGGCAGGACTGGCTGTGGTTCTCACGGCTGAACATGAACGACGCCGAATTGTCGGCGATCCTGAACGCGCCCGAAGTCGAACTTTACGCACTGATGGCCGGCGATCATTCCGCCGGCCTGGTGGAACTGGACTTCCGCGACCGGGACACCTGCGAACTGGCCTTTTTCGGTGTGACCCCCGACCTGATCGGCGCCGGGGCGGGACGGTTCATGATGAACCATGCGATCGCCCGCGCCTGGTCGCGCCCGATCAGGCGCTTCACCGTGCACACCTGCACCCTGGACAGCCCGGCGGCCCTGCCATTCTACCGGCGCAGCGGTTTCGTGCCGATCCGGCAGCAGGTCGAAATCGCCGACGATCCGCGTCTCACCGGCAAACTCCCGCGCGACTCCGGACGCCACATTCCGATCTTCGACTAGCGTCGGCGTCAGTCGTCGCTTGCCGTGCTACCGCCACCGCTTCCGCCGGAACTCGGCGTCGGGCCGGGCGGCAAAGGCGGAAGTCCGGGCGGAGGCGTGACCGGCGTGCCGCCGGTCCCGACAGGCACGCATCCACAGGTCGCGGCCTGGGTGCCGAACAGGAAATACGGCCGGGTCGTGAGCGCGACACAGCGTTGTCCGGGCAGACAGCCCCCGACGCAGGCATCCTTGAGGATCATCGACTTTTTCAGAACGCAGGCTCCGCCCAGCGACGCGATCCATCGCCCGAAAGCATCGAAAATGAGAAAAATCACCACACCAGCAATAACGACAACGACAATGATAAGGCCATTTGACATCGGAAATTCCCCCTCGAAAAACCCCATCATAGCACGAATTTCCGTCGTCCGCCCGCTTTGGAGCAAGGCGTGACGGCGCGAACCCCCACACCAATCAGCCAAGGCGCCCTTGCGGCGTTTGCGGACCCGAGAAGGCCCTGCCTTCGGCGACCTTACCCCAGGTGCGCCGAAAAGACTTTGAGAACCTGTTCGTAAACCTGCCGTTTGAAGGGCACGATCCGGTCCACCAACTGATCCACGGCCTGCCATTTCCAGGTGGTGAATTCCGGATGTTCGGTGTCGATCTTCACCTGATCGTCCCGTCCCAGAAACCGCATCAGGAACCATTTCTGTTCCTGCCCGCGAAAACGGCCCTTCCAGATGTTCGGCACGATGTCGTGGGGCAGGTCGTATGGCAGCCAGTCGTCGGATTCGGCAACGATCTCGACCAGGTCGGGGGTGACGCCGGTTTCTTCCCGAAGCTCGCGCAGCGCCGCCTGACGCGGATCTTCCCCCTTGTCCACCCCGCCCTGCGGCATTTGCCAGGCCTCGTGGTGCCGGTCGTTGCGCTGTCCCACGAACACCTCGCCCTCGGCGTTCATCAGCATGACACCGACGCAACGGCGATAGGGCAGTTTCGCGATCTCTTCCGGGGTCATCGGCAAGGCTCCTTGTGGATCGTCCCTGTCTAGCAAGGCTGACCGGCCGCGCAAGCCCGTGACGCCGCGTTTGTCGTGACATGTTCTGCGACCGGGGTATTTCTGTGCGCACAAAAGGAGATTCTGATGGCTGATTATCCGCACCTTCTGGCACCGCTCGACCTGGGTTTCACCAAACTGAAAAACCGCGTTCTGATGGGGTCCATGCATACCGGGCTGGAAGAGACCCGCGACTGGAACAGGGTCGCGGAATTCTATGCCGAACGCGCGCGCGGCGATGTGGCGCTGATGGTCACGGGCGGCATCGGCCCCAATCTCGAAGGCTCCGTCCTGCCGGGTGCCGCGATGATGACCACGCAGCAGGATATCGACAACCACAGCGTCGTCACCCAGCGCGTGCATGACGCGGGCGGCAAGATCTGCATGCAGATCTTGCATGCCGGGCGCTATGCCTACGGGCCGAAATGCGTCGCTCCCAGCCCGGTCAAGTCGCCCATCTCCCCTTTTCCGCCCAACGAACTGGACGAGGCCGGGATCGAGAAACAGATCGCCGACATCGCCGAAGCCGCCCGCAAGGCCCGCGAAGCCGGTTATGACGGGGTCGAGATCATGGGGTCCGAAGGCTATTTCCTGAACCAGTTCCTCGTCACCCATACCAACAAGCGCGAGGACCGCTGGGGCGGATCCTACGAGAACCGGATGCGCCTGCCGATCGAGGTCGTGCGCCGAACCCGCGAGGTCTGCGGCCCGGATTTCATCATCATCTACCGCCTGTCGATGATCGACCTGGTGCCCAACGGATCGACCTTCGACGAGGTCGTCGAACTGGCGCGGAACATCGAAAAGGCCGGGGCCACCATCATCAACACCGGCATCGGCTGGCACGAGGCGCGCATCCCCACCATCGCCACCTCGGTGCCCCGCGCCGCCTTTGCCTGGGTCACGAAGAAACTGATGGGCAAGGTCGGTATCCCGGTCATCACCTCCAACCGCATCAACACGGCCGAGGTCGCCGAGGATGTGCTGGCGACGGGCTGCGCCGACATGGTGTCGATGGCCCGCCCGATGCTGGCGGATCCGCATTTCGTCGCCAAGGCGGCGGCGGGCAAGGGAGACCGGATCGCTCCCTGCATCGCATGCAATCAGGCCTGTCTCGACCACACCTTCAGCGGCAAGCTGACCTCCTGCCTTGTCAATCCGATGGCGTGCCATGAAACCGAACTGGTGATCGCCCCGGCCGGGCACAGCAAGAAAATCGCTATCGTGGGCGCCGGTCCCGCCGGTCTGTCCACCGCGATCACCGCGGCGCAACGCGGCCACGCCGTCACATTGTTCGACAGGGCGAGCGAGATCGGCGGACAGCTCAACATGGCGAAACAGATCCCCGGCAAGGAAGAATTCTGGGGGCTGGTCGATTGGTATCGCACGATGATCGCGGATCTGAATGTCACGACCGAACTGAACCGCGAGGTCGGCGCCGACGATCTGGACGGGTTCGACGAAGTCGTCATCGCCACCGGCGTGATCCCGCGCGACCCACAGATTCCAGGACAGGGGGCGCCCAACGTCGTGGATTACATCGACGTTCTCAGGCACAAGGCCAAGGTCGGCAAGCGCGTGGCGGTGATCGGCGCCGGCGGCATCGGGTTCGATGTCTCGGAATATCTGGCGCATGAAGGCACCAGCCCGACGGAAAGCCTGCCCCTCTGGATGAAGGAATGGGGCGTGACGGACCCGGCCGAACACCGCAGCGGGCTGGCGCCGGAAGGCCCGCAGCCGCATGCGTCGGCGCGCGACATCACCCTGTTGCAGCGCAAGGCCAGCAAGCACGGTAAGGGTCTGGGCAAGACCACCGGCTGGATTCACCGAGCCGCGCTGAAGATGAAGGATGTGAAATTCGTCGGCGGCGTGAATTACGAAAGCATCGAAGGCGGCGGGTTGATGGTGTCCTTCGGCGAGGCGCGGGAAAACCCGACACTGATCGAAGCGGACACCATCGTGCTCTGCGCCGGGCAGCTCCCGGAACGCACGCTGGCCGACGCATTGATCGCCAGGGGCGTGACCCCGCATGTCATCGGGGGCGCCGATGTGGCCGCGGAACTGGACGCCAAGCGGGCGATCGATCAGGGCACGAGACTGGCCGCCAGTCTCTAGCTATCATGCGCGGCGATGCTGTCCGACGGGGCCCCGGCCCTGTCGAACATGCCGTAGTCGCGGATCACATGCGCCACCCGCAGCCGGTAGTCGCTGAACACGCCGCCGCGCCCCTTTGCCTGCGCCGCGCGGTGCTCGGCCAGCCGCCGCCAGTTCTGAACGGCTTCTTCGTCGCGAAACAGCGACAATGACAGCAGCTTGTCGGGATTTGTCAGGCTCTGGAACCGCTCGACCGAGATGAAGCCGTCCACCTCTTCGACAAGCGGGCGCATCTTGGCGGCGATATCGAGATATTCTTCCTTGCGCCCCTGGGCGGGCTGAACCTCGAAAATGACTGCGATCACGATCTTGCCTCCTGCTGCCGATGGGACGGCCTGCCCGAAACGCAGGCCGTTCTACTTGACTGTAATCGTTATCACCTCGGATACAATCGGCGTGGCATGCGCCACGTGCCCGGCATCGCCAAGCACCAGTTGCAGCGTGTGAGTTCCCGGCGGCAGGTCCAGCGTCACCTCTGTCTGGCCGCCGCCGAAATGCATGTGGTTCTCGTCCGACGGCAGGCCGCTGGAAAGTTCGTCCGCGCCTGCGTCACCCTCGCCGAACGGGGCACGGTTGATCAGCAGGTGATGATGGCCCGTCATCTCCTTTTCCGACCCGGCGGGAGCGACGCCCATGCCGGTCAGGCCGAACACGATTGTCAGCGGCGAAGAGACGGTATCGCCATCCTTGAGGTTGACGAAATAGGCGCGGGCATCCGGGTTGGCCGGCGTTTCGCCCCCGGCCAGGAGAGGCATGCCCAGCACGGCAACGACGGCGGCGATCAACAGGGGCTTCATGGCAACTCCTTGGGTCAGACTTGATGAAAAACAGATAGTGCGCCTTGCACCCTGCGTCAGATCGGATCCGGAATAAAGCCTCTATCGGTGCCCGCCCGCCAACGGACCCGTCCTGTCCTTCGTGCTTGAATGGTTCAGGATTCGCAGACGATCCGCGACAAAACCGCGATATTATCCCAAGGCCGCCGCGTTCTTGCCCAGATTTTCCGGATAGATGGGGGCTGACGCATCAGCCCACCCGAGGAAAGAGCATGGACCGACTGACCGAAATGGAAGCCTTCGCCAATGTGGTGGACCAGGGCGGCTTCACGGATGCGGCCAAGAAGATGGGTATCTCGAAATCCGCCGTTTCCAAGCATGTGTCCAGTCTCGAAGCACGTCTGGGCGCGCGCCTTCTGAACCGCACGACCCGGCGCGTCAGCCCGACCGAAATCGGACTCGCCTATTACGATCGCGCCCGGCGCGTCCTCAACGACGCGGGCGAGGCCGACGCGCTCGTGACCTCGATGCAATCGGCGCCGTCGGGCCTGTTGCGCATCAGCGTCGCCACCGATTTCGGCGTCAACCACCTGTCCCCGGTGCTCAGCGATTTTCTGGTCGATTTTCCCGATATCACCGTCAACATGGTGCTGAACAACCGCTATGTCGAACTGATTTCCGAAGGATTCGACCTGGCCGTGCGCATCGGCGAACTGGAGGACAGCACCCTGCGCGCCCGCAAGCTGACCGAAACCGAAAAACGCATGATCGCCGCGCCGTCCTATTTCGAGAAATACGGCCGGCCGCAGAAGATCGACGATCTGAACGCGCACAAGCTGCTGCACTATTCGAACCAATCCAGCGGAAATGTCTGGAAACTGACCGCCCCGTCCGGCGAGAAACGGCAGGTCCGCACGGCGGGCTGGCTCAGCGTGAATGACGGCCAATCCCTTCTCAACGCGGCCATCGCAGGGCTGGGGATCGCCTATCTCCCAAGCTTTCTTTACGCGCATGCGCTGGAAAAGGGATTGGTCGAAGACGCGATGCCGTCGCTTCCCGCCGAAATCCAGGGTATCTACGCGGTTTATCCGCCCGGCCGGTTCACCCAACCCAAGGTCCGGGCGTTCATCGATTTCCTGGTTCGGGCCTTTGCCGAGAAAGGCCCGAAAGACTGGTGATCATCCGGAACGCGACCTCCGCATCATGGCGGTTTTGCATGCCTGCGTCAGCGCGTGGACAGCAGGATCGCTTCGACACGGCGGTTCGCGGTGCGCCCCTGTTCCGTCAGGTTGGACGCCACCGGGGCCAGATATCCCATGCCTTCGGCGTCGATCCGGCCCTCCGCCAGCCCATAGCCGGAAACGAGCCGGTCTTTCACCGCCTCTGCACGGCGTTTTGACAACAACACATTGGCATCGAGCGACCCGGTGCTGTCGGTGTGGCCGACAAGCGCGATCCGCTGATCGGGGGTATCGCGCAGGTATGCCGCCAGTTGTTCGACCGAGGCAAACGGCCCCGCCCCCAACACGGTCTCGCCGGTCGAGAAATCAAGATCGGACAACACCACATGGCCCTCTGCCACCAGTTCGGCGGCCAGGTCCGGCAGGTCTGCGGGGCCATCACGCCCGGAATCCTCGGCAGTCGGCACCGCGACCGTCTCGGCGTCTTCGACCGGCGGAGAGACCCGGATAATCTGCACATAGGCGCCGTTGCGGCTTCGGCTGACAAGCAGGCTCAAGGCCTCGTCCGGGCCGCGCATCGCCGAAACGAAGCGGTAGTTCCGGATGTCCACATGCATGTCCGGGGCCGGGACGACCTCGGTTCCGAAGCGAAAATCGAACCCGCCACAGACCCTGTCCTCGCATTGAAACAGCAGGTCATACCCATCCGCGACGATCTGATCGCGCAGCGGCGACAAGACCTGGAGCGTCGTCTTGCTGCCGCCGTCGATCCGCCATGTCTGCCGATCGACCCGGCCTTCGAACCTGCGGATCGGGATCGCGCCCCCGGAAAACCCGCCGACCGGCAAATCGTAGCTGTCCAGCGCGCTGACACGCTCGGCCAGCTGACGGGCCCCGTCCGGCATGGTCAGCCCATCGGCGGCGAGGACAGGAACAGGCGGACCAAGACACAGGCCGACAAGGGCAAGGCGCGGGATCATCTGAATTGCGCGTGATACTCGTCGTTGGGATGCATCGCCGTGGCGCTGGCGACGCGGTTGGTCATATTGAAGAACCCGGCGACATTCGCGATGTCCCAGATGTCGCGGTCGCTGAACCCGAGATCACGCAGGCCCTGCCGGTCGGCCTCGTCGATGGTCGCGCTGGCGGTCGTCATCTTGGCGGCGAAATCGAGCATCCCGCGCTGGCGCGCATCCAGCGGCGCAACGCGATAGTTCATCACCAGCATCTCTCCGAGGATCGGGTCGCCGGACAATTGCCGCACCGCCGCGCCATGGGCGACGAGACAGTAAAAACAGCGGTTGATGGACGAAACGACGACCGCGATCATCTCGCGTTCCAGCTTGCTCAGCCCGCTGTCCGCCAACATCAGGTCGTTGTACATGCCGGTGAAGGCGTTCAGCTTGTCGATGTCGAACGCGTTCGCTTTCAACACATTCGGGACCATTCCCAGCTTTTCCATGCAGATGTCGAAATACTTCCGGGTCGCTTCGGGCAAGGGATCCACCATCGGAAGATCGAGCGAGGTGGGGCGGGACTTGTCGGTCATTCGGCTTCAGGCTCCGTCTGGCAAGTGGCGATAATGATACTGTCCCACAGCCTGCATCCCGAGGGAAGCGTAGAGCGCATTCGCGGCGACATTCTGGACCGTGCACATAACGGCAAGGGTATCGGCCTGGTTTTCGGCCGCCCAGAACGCAGCGGCGCGCATGATCCATCGGCCCATCCCGGCCCGGCGCTGGTGCGCCAGGATCTCGACCGCATGCACCATCGCCACCCGGTCGTGGATGGCGGCGAATGCGACGCCCGCCGGTTTGTCCCGATGACGCGCGAGGAACCCGGTCTTGGGACCCGCGGCGCGTTCCATGACGGCCAGCCGTTCCGGGCCAATCCCCCCGGACGCCCAGATTTCCCGCATGATCGCCAAGGGTTCCCAGATGCTGAAGACCGTCACCCGCGGAATCTGTTCCGTCATCAGGTGCTGCGGGTCGCAGGCATAGATCGTCACCGGGTCCTTGATCGCGTAGCCCCGGATTTCAAGCTGCCGGTCAAGATCGGTTTCGCCGGGACGGATCATGAAGATCCGCGGCTGACCCATGTCCTGCATCGCGGCCTCGGCCCTGTCGATATCCGCATCCGTCGAAGCGGCGCCAGCGGCAGCGAGCGACGCCGCCGAGACCCGGTTGCCGCCGCACCGGCCGCAGCGGATCATCCAGGGGCCAAGCCTGTCATAGCGAGCGGCGGGCCAGGTCCCGTCGATCGCCTCGAACCACGAATGCCGTTCTATGCTCACGTGTCCAACTCTTTCGCCAACTCGGTCATGGCCGCATCGACACGTGCGCCATCGGACCCGCGGATCACGATGTTGGCGCCGAAAGCACCCTCTTTCTGGAACGGGTAACACCCTATCGACAGGTCCGAGAACCGGTCCGCCAGTTGCGAGAGCAACTCGGCGATATCGCCCTCGCCGCGAAAAACGCGCAGGGTCTGGGACAACAGCGGCGCGCCGCCGGTCAGGGTCGGCAGGACGCTGGCGACCATGGCCTGGAAAACCGACGGCACGCCGGCCATGACATGCACATTGCCGATGGTGAATCCCGGCGCCATCGACACCGGATTGTCGATCAGCGTCGCGCCTTCCGGTATCCGCGCCATCCGCAGGCGGGCGGCGTTCAGTTCCAGGCCGGTCTTGTCGTAATGCGCCTGCAGGATCGCGCGCGCATCGTCCCGGATGTCGATGGCCGCGTCGAAGGCGGCGGCGATGCAGTCGGCGGTGATATCATCATGCGTCGGGCCGATTCCGCCGCTCGTGAACACGGTGTCATGTGCATCCGACAATGCCTTGACCGCGGCGACGATCGCGGGACGGTCATCGCTGACGATCCGCACCTCCTTCAGGTCGATCCCGTGCTTCGTCAGCTCTCCGGCAAGGAAATGCATGTTCGCATCCCGTGTGCGGCCTGACAGGATCTCGTCGCCGATGACCAGCATGGCGGCGGTCGGATTGGCCATGACGTGCCTCCCTTGAATGGATCGTGTCGCAGGTATAATCCCCGCGTCATGCGTTTTGAAACCCCTCTTGTTCCCGCCCGGCTGATCCGCCGCTACAAACGGTTTCTCGCCGACTGCCGGCTGGAGGACGGCCGCGAAATCACGGCCCATTGCGCGAACCCCGGTTCGATGTCCGGTCTTGCCGAACCGGGAACGAAGATCTGGCTGGAACCGAACGACGACCCGCGCCGGAAGCTCGGTTTCGGCTGGCGCCTGGTGGACCACGAGAACGGCGACTTCACCGGCGTCGATACCTCGGTTCCGAACCGCGCGCTCAAGGCCGCGTTGCAGGATCGGCGGATCCCCGAACTGGCCACCTATGAAACCCTGCGGGCCGAAGTGAAATACGGCCGGTCCAGCCGGATCGATTTCCTTCTGTCGCAGTCCGGTCTTCCGGACGCCTACGTGGAAGTCAAAAGCGTCACCCTCAGCCGGCAGGCCGGGCTCGCCGAGTTTCCCGATTCGGTCACGGCGCGCGGCGCCAAACATCTGGACGAACTGGCCGAAATGGCTCAGGCCGGGCATCGCGCCATCATGCTGTACCTGGTCCAGCGCACGGATTGCACCCGGTTCGACCTGGCGCGCGACATTGACCCCGCTTACGCGCGCGCCTTTCGCGCCGCGACGGAAAAAGGGGTCGAAACCCTGTGCTACGGAACCCGGATTTCGACCGAAGCCATCGATGTCGGAAAGCCGGTCGCAACAGCGTTCTGACAACCTCTGGTTCTTTTGCGACAAGCGCATTAAATAGGGATCGACGGGAACGAAATGGAGTCACCATTGAACAACGAACTTCGCGGTCGTCTCACCAAGGATGGCATTCGAATCTACGATCGGGCGGATTTCGCCGGAATGCATGCTGCGGGCGCCCTGGCGGCCCGTATCCTGGACGAAATAGCGTCGGAAGTCGCCGTCGGCCAGACAACCGAAGCGATCGACAGGACGATCACCGACCTGGTCGAAGCCGCCGGGGCGAAATCGGCGACGATCGGGTACAAGGGCTATCAGCACGCCAGCTGCATTTCCGTCAATCACGTGGTCTGCCACGGGATTCCCAGCAGCAAGACACTGAAGGACGGCGATATCCTGAACATCGACGTGACGGTGATTCTGGATGGCTGGTTCGGTGACACGAGCCGGATGTATGTCGCCGGAAAACTGCCCCGCAAGGCGGAACGGTTGATACAGGTGACGCACGACGCCCTGATGAAGGGGATCGAAACCGTCCGGCCGGGCAAGACCTTCGGAGACATCGGCCATGCGATCCAGTCCTATGTCGAAGCGCACCGGATGAGCGTCGTCCGCGACTTCTGCGGTCACGGCCTGGGCCGCGTCTTTCACGCGCCGCCCAACGTACTGCACTACGGCAAACCAGGCACGGGCGCGGTTCTGGAAGAGGGCATGTTTTTCACGATTGAACCGATGGTCAACCTGGGGCGGCCGGAAACCAAGACGCTTTCCGACGATTGGACGGCGGTGACGCGGGACAAATCGTTGTCCGCGCAGTTCGAACATTCGGTGGGGGTCACGTCGGATGGGGTCGAAATCTTTACCCTGTCGCCATCCGGGCGGTTTCATCCCACCTACGATTGATCATCATCCGTTGCCGCCTGATCGCGCAGCATCTTCAGAAGAATGGTTTCATTGCGCAGCGGCGTTACCGCGTCGTGAATGAACACCGGCGCATTGCGCCGGCGGGGAGCGGAGCGCGTGGCACCCTGCGACGGGTCTGACCGGACCCGGTGCCACAGAGGAAGTTTCTGCACGTCGATCATGGGCCGGGATCTTACCACGAGATCCTACGGAACTCAGCCTTCGCCGTGATGGCGCAGCAGCGTGACATGGGTGTCCCCATAGCGGCGGCTGTCCAGTCCGGTGAATCCGGCCGGGGGCGGCATCGGGACGTTCTCTTCCCAAACGATCAGCGCGTCCGGCGCGATCCAGCCGCCGGCGGTTGCCGCGGCCAGCGCCAGTTGGCCCAGACCCTTGCCGTAGGGCGGATCGAGGAACACCAGATCGAACGGCGCAACGGCGCAAGCGCCGAGACGGGTGGCATCGTCCTGCAACAGGGCCGTCTCTCCGCCGCTCGCCGTCAATTCGATGTTCTTGCGTATCAACCGGCAGGCCGCGCGGCCGTCATCCACGAAGGTGACATGCGCCGCGCCGCGCGACAGGGCCTCAAGACCCAGCGCCCCGGTTCCCGCGAACAGATCCAGAACCCGCGCTCCGTCCAGGTCGTGCCGATGCACAAGGACGTTGAACAGGCTTTCGCGCACCCGGTCGGCGGTCGGCCGCAGATGCGCCGCCGCATCGCCCTTGCCGACGCTGGCCAGCACGCGCCCGCGCAGGTTTCCGGCGATGATTCTCACGAGGCCAGCAGCGCCTTCAGATCGGTTTCGGGATCGGCAATCGCTTCGGGATCAGCCGTTCTTCCCGCGTCGATCAGGCGTTTTCCGATCAGGTAGGCCCGCGGGTCGTTCATCGCGTCCACCGCCAGGAGCTTGTCCCCCTTGAAATACCAGAATGACACCGCGCCCTTGTCGCCCGTCCTCGTGACGATCCGGTCGTAGCCGGTGTTCAAACCCGCGATTTGCAGCTTCACGTCATACTGATCCGACCAGAACCACGGCCTGGGGATGTATCGTTCCTGCGCCCCCAGCATGTTTCGGGCCACGCATTCCGCCTGGTCGATTGCGTTCGGGACGCTTTCCAACCGAAGCCGCCCGCCATCATGTGGAAAACAGGCGCAGTCGCCAGCCGCCCAGATCTCCGGATCGGAGGTTCGCCCGAAATCGTCGACTTCAATTCCGTTGTTCAGCGCCAGCCCGGCCCGTTCCGCAAGGTCGGTGGACGGAAAGATACCGACGCCGACAATGACGAAATCCACATCCAGCGTGGTGCCATCCGCAAGAACCGCCCCGGTCACGCGGCCATCCGATCCTGCCAGGCGTTCAAGCCCGACTCCTTCGCGGATGTCGACACCGTGATCCCGGTGCAGATCACGAAAAAAGGCGCTCGTCTCGGGGCAGGCGACCCGTTGCAGGATGCGGTCCGCCATTTCCACCAGCGTCACGGCGACGCCGCGTTTGGCGGCCACCGCCGCCGCTTCCAGCCCGATATAGCCGCCACCGACGATCAGGGCGCGCGCACCCTCCGTCACCGACGCCGCCATCGCATCGACATCGGCCAGCGTGCGCACGACAAACACGCCTTCCAGGTCGCCACCAATCGCTGCCGGAAGGCGATGCGGCTGCGATCCGGTCGTCAGCGCCAACTGGTCATACCGGATCACGTCGCCGGCAACCGTCACCGTTTTCCCGACCGGATCGATCGCCGTCACAGGCTGACCGAGGCGCAGGGCGATGTTCTGGTTCGCATAGAATTTCTCGGGCCGCAGATACAGCCGTTCGACCGCCATTTCGCCCAGCAGGTAAGCCTTGCTCAGCGGCGGGCGCTGGTAGGGAACGACAGGTTCGGCGCCGATCAGGGTAATCTCGCCGTCGAATCCGTCCTTGCGCAGCATCGCGACCAGGGATGCCCCGGCCTGCCCCGCCCCGATCACGACAATATGGCTCATCTTTCCTCAGTGCCCTTGCAAGAATTGCTCCGATGACCATTAATCCTATATGCGCTGCAACGGCAAACACATCGCAACGAAAGGGAGACAGCATGACAATTTCCAAAGGAGACAAGCTGCCAGAGGCTACTCTGGTCCAGATGGGCGACGAAGGGCCGGCTCCGGTGGCGCTGTCGGACAAGACCAAGGGCCGCAAGGTCGTGGTTTTCGCCGTTCCCGGCGCGTTCACCCCGACCTGCCATTCCGCGCATGTCCCGAGTTTCTTGCGCACGAAGTCGCAGTTCGACGACAAGGGCGTGGACGAAATCATCTGCATTTCGGTGAACGATCCCTTCGTCATGAAAGCATGGGGTGACGCCACTGGCGCAACCGCAGCCGGGATCACGATGCTGTCGGACCCGCAAAGCGCGTTCACCAAGGCCATCGGCATGGATTTCGACGCCCCGCCGGCCGGGCTGGTCGGGCGTTCCAAACGCTATGCCATGCTGGTCGAAGACGGAACCGTCAGCGTTCTCAACCAGGAGGAATCGCCGGGCGTCTGCGAAGTCTCGGGTGGCGAAGCTCTGCTGGCTGCCATGTGACCGGGGTCTTTCCCGATTGTTCGCAAACGGGAAAGACCCGTTCGCGGCACCGACCGAAACGCGCCGCCGGGACACGGCGGCGCAGATCGCTGAACCGAACCACCGACTGCCGGAGTCCACAATGACCAGGTTTCGCTTCTTGCCGATCCTTCTGCTCGTTGCGGCCTGTTCGGTTCCGAGCAACCCGTCGCGGACCGGTGCTTCGGGCGTGACCGAGATTCAGCTGATCGACGGCAGGAACTGCTGGAACAACCGCTGCCTGCGGTTCGACAGCATGAACAGGTCCGTCTCCGTGGCCGGGAAATTCCCGGTCCGGGCCCCGCGCGACATCGACCTTCGCGGCGGTTACGTCACCGAAGCGGAATTCGCCCGGATGTTCCAGACGGCCAACATGGCCTACGCGACCGGAGTCGGACGCAGATAGGCCGCGTCAGACCAGGCTGTCCATCTTTCGCGCCAGCTTCGCGTCCAGCGCGCTCAGCCCGCCCACATCATGTGTCGTCAGGATCACCGTGACCGTTTTGTAGACATTGTTCCATTCGGGATGGTGGTCCCATTTTTCCGCCCAGATGGCGACGCGGGTCATCCATCCGAACGCATCGACGAAATTCTTGAACTCGAAGGTCTTGGTAATCGCATCGCGGCGGCTGTCCATCGCCCAGCCGGCCTTGAGCAAAGGATCCAGCAGCGGCCCCCGGGCCTCGTCCGACAGTTTCTCGGTCATTCCCGTTCCTCCACTTTCATCTTCTTGAACGGACCATATTCGGTCAGAATCCCAATTTCTTCTTCCACCGCATCGCGTTCTGCGTCCAGATAGCGCCGTATCGCATCGGCGAATCCTTCGTCCCCGACCCAATGCACACTATGGGTCCGGGATGGCAGATAGCCGCGTGCCAGCTTGTGTTCTCCCTGTGCGCCCGCTTCGACCCGGTCAAAGCCGCCGGCGATTGCGATGTCGATGGCGCGATAATAGCACAGTTCGAAGTGCAGGCAGGGATGATGTTCGATGCACCCCCAGTAGCGGCCGAAAAGCGTCCCGCGTCCGACGACGTTCAGCGCGCCCGCCACCCAGCGTCCGTCGCGTTCCGCCAGGACCAGAATCAGATCGTCCCGCAGAGTCTTCTGGGCCTCGTCGAAAAACTGCCGGGTCAGGTAAGGCGACCCCCATTTCCGCGACCCGGTGTCCTGATAGAACACCCAGAACGCATCCCAATGTTCGGGTTTGATGTCATCGCCGCTCAGGACATGGATCGACCCGCCAAAGGCATTCGCCTGCGCCCTCTCCTTGCGGATATTCTTGCGCTTTCGCGAGGACAGCGTTGCCAGGAAGGAGTCGAAATCGGAATAACCGTCATTCAACCAGTGGAACTGCTGGGTCGTTCGGCTCATGAGCCCCATCTGCCGCGCGGCGTCGGCTTCGCCAGCCGTGCAGAAGGTCACATGCAGTGAGGAGATGTGATTGTCCGCCGCCAGTTGCACCGCGCCCTGGACCAGCGCGGATTGGCCGATTTCCTCGTAGCCGGGGCGGACCAGAAACCGCCGTCCGGTCGCCGGCGTATGCGGCACCGCGATCTGGAGTTTCGGATAATACCGACCGCCTGCCCGTTCATAGGCATGCGCCCAATTGTGATCGAAGATGTATTCACCCTGCGAATGCGATTTCGCATACATCGGCGCGCAGGCAATCAACTGCCCGTCAAGATAGGCCGTCAGATATTGCGGCTGCCATCCGGTGCCGCGCCCGACGGAGCCGCTGTTTTCCAAGGCCGACAGAAAGCGATAGGTCGTGAACGGGTCATGAGGCCGCCCGCCATCCGCAGTTTCCGGACAGGCACAGCTGTCCCAATCCTGTTGCGCGACCTGCGACAGGCTTGCGATCACCTGAATTTCGATCTGCGCCTGATCCATTCCACCCCCGCGACAGGTCTCTATCTGGGTTCAAAACCCATGCGATCAAGACGGATGCCTGGCCAGATACCCTTCGAAGGTCACGTTGTCGGCGAATTCGCGCGCGGCGGTTTCTTCCTGTGGCGACCGGATCGTCCAGCACAGGACCGGCACCCCATCCGCGCGCAACTGCTGGACACGGGGACGCGCCAGGTCGGTCTTGTCATGGCTGACAAACGCGGCCTTGCAGGCGTCGAAATCCGGTATGTCGCGCAGGCGGGCACAGGTTTCCGCCGGCAGCGGCCAATCCGCCGGATCGTATCCTTCGGTCACGAGACCCCGCGGCACCGCCGGAGCAAGGTCCGCCAGTCTTGCCACGCTGTAGGGGTTGAACGACATCACCGCGACCGGCCCATCGTAACCAGCAAGCGCCTGTGCCGTCGCCTGTTCCAGCGGCCCCACGTCAGGCCCCATGCCGCCATCCTGATCCTTGATTTCAATCAGGAGAGGGACCGCGCCCCGCACCAGATCGAGTATCTCGGACAGGCGAGGAATGGTTTCTCCGTCGCCGTTCTTCAACCTGATCCCGGCCGCTTCGGCGGCGGTTCGTTGCCGCAGCGGCCCCTTGGCGTCGGTCAACCGGGACAGGTCATAGTCGTGGAACACCACCGCCTGCCCGTCCGCCGTCAGTTGAAGATCGATCTCGATGCCATAGCCATGGTCGATCGCGGCGCACACCGCCGCCCGGCTGTTTTCCGGGCGTCCTTCGGTCACGTCGTGAAGCGCGCGATGCGCGATCGGAATCGTCAGAAAGTCCGGGTGCAACCGCGGCGTCATCGGATCTGGAAAATGCCTTCGATTTCGACAGCGACCCCCAGGGGCAGCGCCGCTGCGGAAACCGCAGAGCGCGAATGCCGGCCGGCGTCGCCCAGCGCTTCGACCAGGAAATCGGAAGCGCCGTTGATCACCTTGGGCTGGTCGGTGAAATCCGCGGTCGAATTGACGAACCCGGTCAGCTTGATCACCCGCTCAAGCCGGTCGAGGTCGCCGCCGCAGGCCGCCTTCACCTGCGCCAGAAGGTTGATGGCGCAGCGACGAGCGGCTGCGGCCCCTTCCGCGACGTCCATCGTGGCGCCGAGCTTGCCGAGGATCAGACCGTTCTCGTCGTTGCTGATCTGCCCGGACACGAACACCAGATCGCCGGATTGCACGTAGGGAACGTAGTTGGCGGCCGGCGCCGGGGCATCCGGAAGCGTAACGCCCAATTGGGACAATCTGTTTTCAATGCTCATCTGGGAGTCCTCTTCTGCTGGTGCTTCGCGGCGGACGCTACTCCTGTTCCCACCGGGCGAAAAGCCCGAACTCAGGATTCCCGGAACGCCTTGGTGAAGTAATCCGCCAGCGGCTTCACCAGATAGGCCATCGGAGACCGGTCATCCGTCCGGATGAAGGTTTCGACAGGCATCCCCGGAATCAGCACCGTTCCTTCGGGCAGCCTGTCCCTCTCGCCCTCGTTCAGCTCGATTTCCACCCTGTAGTAGGATACGGGGCTGTTGGCTTCTTCGAAGGCGTCCGCGGACACCTGCTTGACTGTCCCGAAAAGTTCAGGGGTCTGGCGCTGGTCAAAGGCCGAGAACCTCAGTGTCACGGACTGATCGACGAATATCTTGTCGATGTCGGTGGGTTCGACCTTGGCCGCGATGACCAGCGGGCGATCCTGGGGAACGAGATACAAGACCGGGTCCGCCGGCCGGATAACCGATCGGGGCGCATGCACCTGCAATCCATAGACGATCCCCGATACCGGCGCGGTGATATCCAGACGATCCAGCCGGTCGATCAGCGATCGGCGCTGTTCGGCCAGTTCCAGTTCACGATACTGAAGATCGCGCAGACGGGTGATCGCCTCTTCACGCTGGCTGGTTCCGAGTTTCAGGATTTCGATGTCGATTTCGGTTATCCGCCCTTCGGCCTGCGCCTGGCTGGCGATGAGTTCGCCCAGCGACCCGTCCAGATCCGCGGCGGCGCGTTCCAGATTCAGAACCGTCCCCGCCTGCGCGAGTCCCCGGTCCAGCAGGGACTGCTGGTTCGCCAGTTCCTTGCCGATCAGGTCGATCTGGCGCCGCATCGACGCCTGCTGCGCCGTGATCCCCTCGATCTGGTTTGAAATCTGGCCGCGCCGTTTCTCCAGCTGCTCGGTTTCGCGCGCCGTTGATTCCTTGCGGGCCTCGAACAGGCGCTGCTGGCCTTCGATCAGATCCGCAACTTCCGGCCGTTTTGCCGCCGCATTCAGGAGTTCTTCTTCGAACGTGATCCCGGTGGCGCTGTCGCGTTCCGCCTCAAGCCGGCCGCGCCGGGCGATCAGTTCGAAAAGCTGGCCCTCGGTGATCAGAAGCTGGGACTGGAGCAACGTCGCGTCCAGACGGATCAGGACCTGCCCCAATGCGACGGAATCGCCTTCGTCCACCATGATTTCGGACACGACCCCACCGTCGGGATGCTGAACGACCTGACGGTTGCGGTCGACCTCGATCCGGCCGGAGGCGATCACGGCACCGGCAATGTTGGAAATCACCGACCAGGTTCCGAACCCGCCCACCAGCAACAGAAGACCGAACAGCCCCAACAGGACGGGTTTTCGGGCAGACCACCGGGAATCGCTCATCGGACACCCCCCATGCCGGCGGATTTCCGCAATTGCTCGTGGTTCGCCACCATGTCGCGCAGCACCTGGTCCTTGGGGCCGAAGGCCGTGCGCACCCCGTTGTCCAGAACCAGAAGCGTATCGCATTCCTGGATCGCCGCCGGCCTGTGCGCCATGATCAGGACCGATTTTCCGGCGGCCTTCAGGTCGCTGATCGCACGGTTCAACGCAAGCGAACCATCGTTGTCCAGGTTGGAGTTGGGTTCGTCCAGAATGACGATGACCGGGTCGTCATACAATGCGCGGGCCAGGGCGATTCTCTGCATCTGGCCGCCGGACAGCCGGCCGCCCCCGGCGCTGACCTGGGTGTCATACCCGTTCGGCAGATTGACGATCATATCGTGAGCGGCCGCCTTCTTGGCGGCGATCACGACCTTTTCGCTGTCCGGCTGTCCGCTGAGCCGGGCGATGTTGGACGCGATGGTCCCGCCGAACAGCTGCACCCGTTGCGGAAGATACCCGATATGCTGACCCAGAACGTCCGACGCATATTGATCCAGCGACGCCCCATCGAGCCGGATCACGCCGCCGGCGGGACGCCAGACGCCGGTAAGGGCGCGCGCCAGCGTCGATTTTCCGGACCCCGACGGCCCGATGACACCGACGGCTTGTCCGGGTTCGACCTTGAAGCTCACGGTCTTCAACGACGCCCGCGTATCGCCGGGCGGCACGATGGTCAGTGACTGCACGTCGAGCTTGGCCCTCGGTTTGGGCAGTTCCGTCCGCCGCGGTTCCGGCGGGACTTTTTCCAACAGTTCCGCGAGACTGTTCCACCCCTTGTTCGCCCGCTGCACCAGCGGCCACTGTCCGATGGCCAGTTCTATCGGGGCAAGAGCCCGGCCCAGAAGGATCGAGGCGGCGATCATCGCGCCTGCGGTCACTTCATTCTGCAAGACCAGATAGGCCCCCAATCCCAGCATCGCCGATTGCAGGAAAAGCCTGAGGGTCTTGGTCGCAGAGGAAAAGGTCCCCCCGACGTCATTGGCAGAGATGCTTTCGCTCAACGATGTCTCGCGGGCCTGCGCCCAGTGTTCGAAGGCCGCGCCGCGCATTCCCATGCTCTGGATCATCTCGGCTTCGTTTCGGATTTCTTCGGACAGAAGCGAGGCACGATGCGATGCGACGTTGGCCTGCAACAAGGGCGTTCTGGAAAACATCTGGTTCAGAAACGTGATCAGGACCAGCAGCGCACCGCCGCCAAGCGCCAACATGCCCAACCAGGGGTGAAACAGGATGATTCCCGCCAGAAAGATCGGCGTCCAGGGCAGATCGAACACGGCCATCAGAACCGGCGACGAGATCAGTCGCTGCACGGCTTCGAGATCGGCCAGTCCGGTCTGGGCCGAGGCATCCGACGCCACCGCCGACCGGCGCACCATCGCATCGAAAACCCGGCGATCCAGCGCCGCCTGAAAACGCGCCCCGACACGGGCCATGATCCGGCCTCGGGAATAGTCCAGAAGGCCCATGACCCCATACAGAAACGCGACAAGCAACGACAGGGCGACCAAGGTCTCTTCCGACCGGCTGCCAAGAACGCGGTCGTAGACCTGCAACATGTAGATCGGACCTGTCAGCATCAGGAGATTGGCGAAAAAGCTGAAAACACCCACGATCCAGTACAGGGAGCGGCTTTGCTGTCTTGCGCTTCGCAATTCGTCGCGACCGGGTTTCGGGTTCATGTCTGTCCTGTCTGGTCTGGCACGTCGGCGCCGGCGCGCGGGGCTGCAACCTCGGCATGATCGCGCGCGGTTCCTGGATCGCCTGTTTCCATAATGCCACTTTTTCATTAAGTGAACCTCTACCAAGTGTGAACCATGGTCGTTTCAAATAGAAAACCTTCGAACGACTCGGACTCTCCTGGATTGGATACGGATCTCATGGACACGACACGGCGCCCAAGACGGATCTTTCTTGCTGTTGCGATGCTGGTCGCGCTTTCGGCCTGCGCCGTGCCGGAACCTGACGTCCGATCCAGCGACACGCCCTTTGATCCCTTCGAGGCCAACAACCGCAATGTGCACCAGTTCAACCTTGCGGTGGACCGGATGCTGTTCCGCCCGGCGGCAAAGGGCTACACCAATCTGGTGCCCGATCCGATCGAGGACAGTTTCAACAATTTCGCCGCCAATCTTTCGGAACCCGGCGACGCGGCGAATTTTCTCTTTCAAGGCGATCTGAGGCAGGCCGGAATTTCGTTGGGCCGCTTCCTGATGAATTCCACCATCGGTTTTTTCGGGTTGGCCAACCCGGCCAGCGACTTCGGAATACCGGAAACCGAAACCGACTTCGGCGCAACCCTGGCGGTCTGGGGCTTCAGCGAAGGCGCCTATATCGAACTGCCCTTCTTCGGGCCTTCGACCCAACGCGACGCCGTGGGCGTCTTCGTCGACTTCTTCACAAATCCGCTGACCTTCGCACCGCAGCGCCCGGTCGACAACATCGGTTTCTATGCGGAAGGCGTCGAAAGGTTGAGCGCGCGGGGCCGGTTCTCGGATACGATCGATTCGATCCTGTATGAAAGTGCCGACAGCTATGCCGTTTCCCGCCTGATCTTTCTGCAGAACCGCCGGTTCGAACTGGAAGGCAACAGTGGGGATACCTATGTTGATCCCTATGCCAACGATTCCTTTGACCCATACGAGGACCCCTATGCAGAGTAAGCAACTGATAAGGCGAAACTTCTTGCTAACAGGCATCGCGACGGCGGGATTGATGGCCCTGCCGCTTCCGGCGCTGGCCCTGACAGAGGCGGGCGCGCGCGCGCTGGTGGATCAACTGGTCGGAGAGATCAATGGCGTCATCGCGTCGGGAAAATCCGAAAGCGCCATGATCCGCGATTTCGAAAAGATCTTCGTGCGGTACGCGGACGTTCCGATCATGGCCCGCTACGCGCTTGGCAATGATGCGCGCAGGGCCAGTGCGGCTCAGATGAGGGCCTTCACCACCGCTTTTCAGGGATATATTTCGCGGAAGTACGGAAAGCGGTTCCGTGAATTCATCGGCGGCAAGGTCGAAGTTCAATCCTCGCGCAAGATCAAAAGCGGCTACGAGATCCGCAGCACCGCCATCCTGCGGGGCGAGGCACCTTTCGAAGTCACGTTCCTGGTGTCGGACAAGTCCGGCAAGAACCTGTTCTTCAACATGTTCATCGAAGGCGTGAACCTGCTCTTGACCGAACGCACAGAGATCGGCGCGATGCTGGACCGGCGCAAGGGCAATATCGACCAGCTGATCGCGGATCTCAACAAGGTCGGCTGAACGTCAGCGGTCGTTGTTCGCCCTGGGCGGCGTGGCCGCGCCGCCGCTGCCGCCGCCACCGAAGATATCGCGCAGCACCTGATCGACGACGGCTCCCAGAGAGCCGCCGCCGGACGCGACCGAACCCGCGCCACCGTCACGATCCCGGGTCGCTCCTTCCGGCGCCTTCATCGGCAAGGGAGTCGGCGTCAGCCCCTTGTGCACACGCACCATGGTTTCATGCCAGATTTCGGCCGGAAGCCCGCCCCCCGTCACCCCGGTCAAGGGGGTGTTGTCATCATAGCCCATCCAGACCCCGGCGACATATTGCGAGGTGAAGCCGATGAACCAGGCATCCCTGGCGGCCTGAGTCGTGCCGGTCTTGCCCGCAGCCTGCCAGTCCGGAAGCGCCGCGCGGCGTCCCGATCCGTCGGAAACGACCTTTTCCATCATCCAGATAAGTTCCTGCGCGGCCTCGACCTGAATCACCCGCTCCCCGATGCCACCGTCGGCCCCCATCAGGGGTTCCCGGTCTCCGAGCAGCCTGAGTTCCGTCAGCCCATAGGGTGTAACCGCAGAGCCGCCGTTCAGGATTCCCGCGTAAGCACCGGTCATTTCGATCAGGGTGCTTTCGGACGCGCCCAGCGCCAGGGCCGGACCTGCCGCCAGATCGCTGTCGATCCCGAACTGGGCGGCCACCTGCCGCACCAGTTCGCGGCCCACGCGTTCGGACACCTTGACCGCAGGGATGTTCAGCGAGTCCTTCAATGCCTCGGCCAACGTGACCCTGCCGTAATACCGGTTGGTATAGTTCTTGGGGCACCATTGCCCCGATCCCGGAATATCCATGCAGAACGGTTCGTCGACGACCGTGTCCAATGGGGAAAAACCTAGGTCCATCGCGGTGGCGTAAACGAAGGGCTTGAAGGCCGATCCGGTCTGCCGCTTGGCTTGGATCGCCCGGTTGAAGGCCCCCGCGACCTTGGTTTCCCGTCCGCCGACCATGGCGCGCACCGCTCCGTCAGCCGACATGACAACGATGGCCGCCTCCGCCTTGGACCCGTCACGGACCTTGTTTTCAAAGATATACTGCATCGCATCTTCGGCGGCGGCCTGCAGTCGGCGGTCCAGCGTCGTGCGAATGATCACATCCTCGGTCGTATTGCGGGTAAAGAACTCCGGGCCGCTGGACATGACCCAATCGGCGAAATAGCCGCCCGCCCGTTCGGCGGCGGCCTCCGAAAGCTGCGCCGGGGAATTGCGCGCCTTGTCGGCTTCGGAGGCGTTCAGATATCCCTGCTGCTCCATCAGCCCGACGATCACCGTGGCCCGGTTCTGGGACCGGGTCAGGCTGTTGGTCGGCGCGTAGCGCGTCGGGGCCACCAGAAGTCCCGCCAGCATCGCCGCTTCAGCCGGGGTCACGTTCGACGCGGATTTGCCGAAATACCGCTGGCTGGCGGCTTCGAAACCGCGGGCCCCGGCCCCCAGAAAGGCCCGGTTCATATAGACAGTCAGGATTTCGTCCTTGGTGTATTTCAGCTCCATCGCCATGGCGAACACGGCTTCCTTGGCCTTTCGCCAAAGGGTCCCGCGACGACACTCCGCCTCGTACTTGGCTTCACTGATGCCTGAAGCGGGATCGTAGGGTTCGCCAAGGCAAAGCAGCTTTGCCGTTTGCTGGGTGATCGTCGAACCGCCATGCCCCGACAGCGGACCACGCCCCTCGCTCAGGTTGATGCGGACGGCGCTGGCTATGCCCCGGGGGCTGACGCCGAAATGCCGGTAGAACCGCTTGTCTTCCGTGGCCACGATCGCATTCTTGATATGCGGGGAAACGGTGTCCGTCGTGATGACGCCGCCGAACTGATCGCCGCGCCAGGCAAACACGTCGCCATTGCGATCGAGCATTGTCACGGATCCCCGCGCCCGCCCGTCCAGAAGCGCCGTGACATCCGGCAGGGTGGTGTAGATATAGCCCACCCACAGCGCGACACCCAGGCCGATGACGGCACCGACGCGCCAGGTGAAGGCCCAGACCAACCGGAATACCCATCCGATGAGGCCCCGGAAAAAGCCGCGTATTCCACCGCGCCCCGAAGATCCGGACCGGCTCTTCCGGGTGCGCTTTCGCGTCGTTTGCTTCGTTCTGGGAGACGCCGTGCCGGTCTTCGCGCTTTTCGCCTTGGCGGATCTGCGCGACCCGGAAGGATAGCGTTTGTCAGCCACCAGGGGCGGCTTTCCCGAAGATTTCTGTGCCATGATCAGCCCTGCCCGGCCTTGGTGTTTGGGCGACAATAGCGCGCTGTTAATCGTTTGTAGAGAGCGAGTCCACTCCGGCAATCGCCTTTCTTGTTCGCCTACATTTTCATCATGTTTGGATTTTTGTGCAAAAATTGTGCATTTTTCCGGAATGCTGCCCGGTTTCCGGCCCGGAATCGTTTCCCAACCCGACACTGACCCGTTTTTCTGCGGGTGCAAACATGCGGGGTTGCCCGCCTAGTGAAGGGGATAGAGGTGAAACTCATCATTGCGACAATCAAGCCGTTCAAACTGGAAGAGGTCCGTGAAGCACTGACCGAAGCCGGTGTGCGCGGCATGATGGTGACAGAAATCAAAGGCTTCGGATCGCAATCCGGCCACACCGAAATCTACCGTGGCGCTGAATACGCGGTGAATTTCGTACCCAAGATCAAACTGGAAATCGTGGTCTCCGCCGGAATGGCGGATCTCGTGGTCGAAACGATCACAAAGGCGGCCAAGACCGGCAAGATCGGCGACGGCAAGATATTCGTTCTGGACGTCCTGCAAGCCATTCGGGTGCGGACCGGTGAAACCAATGAGGACGCGCTGTGATGCCGCGGCAAACAAA
The DNA here is from genome assembly GCF_030164465.1 of Sedimentitalea xiamensis. GTDB lineage: Bacteria > Pseudomonadota > Alphaproteobacteria > Rhodobacterales > Rhodobacteraceae > Sedimentitalea > Sedimentitalea xiamensis. The sequence goes on along the minus strand of NZ_JASNJE010000015.1, from coordinate 15,638 downwards.
GGGATACGACGACATGAAACTTCTCAAGACACTCCCCCTGGCGGCCGCACTTGTCGCCTTGCCGACGCTGGGGCTGGCGCAGGAGGCTGACACGACGCCGACCAACGCGGACATCGGGTTCATTCTGAACACCTTCATGTTCCTCGTGATGGGGGTTCTGGTGTTCTGGATGGCCGCGGGTTTCGCCATGCTCGAAGCCGGGCTGGTGCGGTCCAAGAACGTGACGATGCAGCTGACCAAGAACATGGCGCTGTTCTCGCTCGCTTCGCTGTTCTACTATCTGCTTGGCTACAACCTGATGTATCCCGGCGACGGCTGGACGATCACCAACATTCTCGGCGCGTTCAGCATCACCGGCCTGGAACCGGTCGGTCTGACCGGCGCCGAACCCGATCTGACCTATGCTTCCGTCGGATCGGATTTTTTCTTCCAGCTGATGTTCTGCGCCGCCACTGCGTCGATCGTGTCCGGGGCGCTGGCGGAACGCATCAAGCTCTGGCCATTCCTGTTCTTCGTGATCGTCCTGACCGCAGTGATCTATCCGGTTCAGGCAAGCTGGAAATGGGGTGGCGGGTTCCTCAATGAGATGGGCTTCCTGGACTTCGCCGGATCGACCGTCGTGCATTCGGTCGGTGGCTGGGCCGCCTTGACAGGCGCGATCATTCTTGGCCCGCGGATTGGAAAATATTCCAAGGATGGGCGCGTGGTCCCGATCCCCGGCTCCAACCTGGCGCTGGCAACCGTGGGTGCCTTCATCCTGTGGATGGGCTGGTTCGGCTTCAACGGTGGTTCCCAGCTTTACATGGACACCGCAGGCAATGTCGCAGACATCAGCCGGATCTTCGGCAACACGAACACCGCCGCCGCAGCCGGCGCCGTGGCCGCCCTGATCCTGACCCAGCTTCTGTACAAGAAACCCGATCTGACGATGATCTTGAACGGCGCGCTGGCGGGCCTCGTGTCGATCACCGCCGAACCGCTGACACCGTCGCTGATCTCGGCCACCCTGATCGGGGCCGTCGGTGGCGTGATCGTGGTCTTCGCGGTGCCGTTCCTCGACAAGCTCAAGATCGACGATGTGGTCGGCGCCATTCCGGTTCACCTTTTCGCGGGGATCTGGGGCACGATCGCGGTGGTGTTCACCAACAGCGACGCCAACCTGATGACCCAACTGTATTCCATCGTCGTCGTCGGGGCCTTTGTTGTCGTGACGTCGGGACTCGTCTGGTTCATTCTCAAGGCGACAATCGGCATCCGTGTCGGCGAAGAAGAAGAGATCAACGGTCTGGACATGGCGGAACTGGGCATGGAAGCCTATCCGGAATTCTCAAAGAGCTGATCCGAACAGTTCAGCAAATCCGCGGCCCCGGTGCAAACTCCGGGGCCGCTCGCGTTGGCAGTGATGCGAATGCGGCCGACGTCAAAAGTGCCGCGCGATCCGGGTGTCCCTTCAAATCCCTTGCAATCGCCCCGCAGTCACACGAGCATTACATTCCCACGCTTCAGCTTTTGCGTGTCAGAAACTCAACAGGGAAAGACACTGATGAACTTCAAGCTTGCTGCTACCCTCTCCGCTCTTGCCACTTTCGCCGCGACATGGGCCGGGGCCGACACCTTCGAAAAATATGGCGAAACCGAGGGCTGGAAGGTCTTTGTCGATAACGAAAAGATGTCCTGCCTGATTGAAAAGATCGACGCCGCCGAGAATGTCGTCCAGATGGGCCTGACAACGGACCGTTCCGTTGCCTATGTCGGCGTTTTCACCAAGGGCAAGACCGATCTCAAGGCCGGCGATACCGAAGGAGTCGTGATTGACATCGACGGCACCCTTTATGTCGGCGAAGCGACCGAGATGCGCGGCAACATTACCAAGGGATACTCTGGCGGATACGTGCTGTCGGACGATCCGCAATTCGTCGAAGATATCGCCCGCAAATACGTGATGACGGTGTTTCCGGAAAAGGAATTCGCTTTCGCGGTCAACCTTGAAGGAACGTTCAAAGCCATCGAAATGGCCCGCAAATGCAACGAAAGCCTGCTGGAGTAGATCAAACCGCCCGTTTCAGCACAAGCCGAACCCGTTCGGATTGCCCCCTGTCAGCCCTATGCCGACAAGGGGGCATGCAGATCAGACGCCCGCGTCGACGATCGCTTTGGCAAGGATCGGTACGGTTCGGGCGTTCAGACCGGCAATATTCATGCGGCTGTCGCCGATCATGTAGATCCCGTAGTCCGCCCTCAGTTTCTCCACCTTATCGGGCGTGGTTCCAAGACGCGAGAACATGCCCCGATGCTGCGCCAGAAAGGCAAAGCGGTCCGAACCGGACAGGCGCTGTAGTTCGTCCGCAAGGGACTGCCGCAATCCGAGCATGGACAGGCGCACGTCTTCAAGCTCCCTGGCCCAATCCGCGCGCAACCCGTCGTCATTCAGGATCATCGTCACCAGACGCGCCCCGTGATCCGGCGGAAAGGAATAATTCTGCCGGTTGAGGAACGCCAGCGTGTCCTGGTTGAGCTTGCGCTGGCCGGCATCCTGGGACACCGCCATCAACAGGCCGGTGCGTTCCCGGTAAATGCCGAAATTCTTGGAACAGCTAGCCGCGATCAGGCATTCGGGAACCTGCTCTGCCACCAGGCGTGTCGCGGCGGCATCGGCTTCAAGCCCGTCGCCAAATCCCTGATAGGCAATGTCGATCATCGGAACCAGCCCCCTGTCCAGCATCAGGTCTATGACCGCCTGCCATTCGGTGAGGTTCAGATTCGCGCCGGTCGGATTGTGGCAGCAACCGTGCAGCAGAACCACGTCGCCCGGCTTCGCCGTCTTCAGGTCCTCGATCATGCCGCCGAAATCGACGCCCCGCGTTTCATCGTCGAAATAACGATAGGCCATGGCTTCGATTCCAAGGTATTTCAGAATCGACAGGTGGTTGGGCCAGGTCGGGTCAGACACGAAGACCCGCGCCTCCGGGTTGGCCATGCGGATCAGCTCGAACGCCTGGCGGCACGCGCCGGTGCCGCCGGGCGTCGCCGCGGCGCCAATATTGGACTGTGCCACACTGTCGCCCAGAACCAGACCGATCATCGCATCCGCAAACGCCGGATCACCCGCCAGCCCGACATAGGCCTTGCTGTCCTGTTCTTCCCACAGCCGATGCTCTGCCGCCTTGATCGCATGCATGACAGGGGTGACGCCATCCGCGTTCTTGTAGACACCGACACCAAGGTCGATCTTCCGGTCGCGCGGATCGTCCTTGAACGCCTGCATCAGCGCGAGGATCTTGTCGGCGGGTTGGGCTTTGAGGTGTTCGAACATCAGGCGTCTCCGGTTGCGACGGGAAGGGTGGAAAAGGCACCCCATTCCGCCCAGGACCCGTCATAGAGCGCATGGTCATGTTTCCCGATGCGCTCCAGGGCCAGATTCAGAATGGCGGCGGTGACACCGGACCCGCAGGTGGTGACGGCCGGCTTGGAAAGATCGACGCCCGCGGCTTCGAAGATCGCCCGCAGGTCCGCCGGTTCCTTCATGGTGCCGTCGGCGTTGAGCAGGTCGGAATAGGGCACATTGCGCGACCCGGGTATGTGCCCGCCCCGCAGACCGTCGCGAGGTTCGGGTTCGGTTCCAGCGAAACGGCCGGCCGAGCGCGCGTCGATGATGGCGTGGTCGCCGAGCTTGGCGGCCTGGCTCACCTGTGTCACGTCGCGCACAAGGTTGTTCTGGACCCGCACGGTCATGTGGCGGTCCCGCACCATCGGCGGGAGGTCTTCGACCTCATGGCCTTCGGCCTGCCACTTGGGCAGCCCGCCATCCAGAACCGCGACATTGGGCTGGCCCATCAGCTTGAAAAGCCACCAGACACGGGCTGCCGACACCAGCCCGGCCCCGTCATAGACAACCACCTGATGGCCGTCGCCAACGCCCATCGCGCGCAGCCGGGAAATGAACTTTTCCGCAGGCGGGGCCATATGCGGCAGATCGGACCGGTGGTCGGCGATATCGTCGATGTCGAAGAACCGGGCGCCCGGAACATGGGCGGCGTCATATTCGGCCTTCGGATCGCGCCCCGCTGCGGGCAGATACCACGATCCATCCAGCACCCGCAGATCCGGGTTCTTCAGATGGGCCGCCAACCAATCGGTTGACACCAGCGTCTTGGGATCGTCCTGCATGTCGGTAGCCCCTTGTTTCCTGCGCCCCCTTTGCTAGCTTCCCGCCGCGAGCGTTGCAAGGCCGGCGTCGGTCGCGAGACATGCGGGATGATGCCGCAAATCCGCCGACCGTTGCGACAAGGCCAGACAGGCGCGCCGCGCACTTTCACCCGGCTGCGGAGTGACGAAACAATCGAATATCGCGGCAGATACGGATCGGTCGGCATCGTGGCGCAGGTTGACGGCCCTCTTCCATATGTCGTCCGACAGTTCGGCTCCCGTCATCGGCAGGCCGTTTTGAACGGCGAGGATCAATTGCATTTCCGAATGCCGCAGCGGCCATTCGCGGCGATCGCAAAATCGGCACCCTTGCGGATAACCGCAACGCGGGACCGGCGTCGCCATCGCGGCCGCAATCGAGATCAGCGTTCTGCGGAGCCTTCCGAGATCAGGTTTCCGGAAACCCGAGACTCTTGAGAGCCCCGTATACCTCGCCCCGGACACCGGGATCGCGCAAAGGGAGCGCCGAGAAGAATTGCGCGATCGAGGCATCGGGGCGTTGCGCGATGGTCCGGTCGGCCCAGTGCCGAGCCTGCGATTCCTTGCCGGAGACCTTGTTGATCGCGGCCGCGATACTCGTCACGATATAATGCGAACCGGGTTCACGGGCGCCCGCATTCGTGATCCGGCAGGCCTCCTCATAGTCGCCCAGGTGCAGGAGGGCCATGGCTTTGGCCTGGCGCATCGCGTATAGAAACGGGTCCAGCGGGCTGAGCGCGATGGCTTCATCGGCAGAAGCGATCGCTTCAGCGCCTTGACCGGCAATCATTTCGGCGTGGGATCGGGCATAGAGTCCATGCGCGAAACTCGGGCTCATCCCGATTGACCGCGCCAGATATGTCTGGCCGGCTTCGTGATCTCCGTTCAGCCAGAAGGATCGCCCGAAGTTGAAGTTCCCGAACGGGTCGGTCGGGTCGATCTCGAGGCATCTTTCCGCAAACCGCCTGGCATTCTCGACTTCCAGCTTCCGGTTGGAGGAATAGTTCACGAAAGCGGCCTGAAAGCAGGTGAAGGACCTGGCCGCGAAGGCTCTGGCAAAGCCGGGATCGAGACGGGTCGCCTTCGCGAAATAGTCCGCGGCAATGGCATTGTCCTTGCCATTGAAGCGATACATGTGGTTGAGCCCAAGGTGATAGAGGCTCCAGGCATCCAGGCTTTCGGGCGGGCGCAGGCGGGCGCGCTCGGTTTCGTGAATGTTGATGTGCAGTTCGAGTCCGGAACAGACCAGGCGGACGATATCGGTCCTGATCCGGTGGATGTCATCGATCCCGCCCGACAGTGTCTCGCACCAGATCACCCGTCCGTCGCGCGTGTCCGACAGTTCGACCGAGATCGCGACCCTGGGTCCGATAATCTCGACGTCACCTGCCAGGCAATAGGTGGCACCGAGACTGGACCGGATGACGGACAAGTCCGGCAGGGGGTCGCGAAACCGAAAGGCCGACCCGCGCGCCAGGACCCGCAGCCATCTGAGACGGGACAGCGAAGAGATCAGCTCTGCCGGCACGGCTTCGGCAATCGCACCCCAATCCTCTGTTTGGCCGACCCTGCGAAATGGCAGCACCGCAATGGACGGGCGCGTTCCTTCGGCCTGTTCCACAGGCTCTTGCGGCGGTGCGTCCTTGGCGGCGCCGGCGAGCGCGGACTGGCGCAAGATACCGACAAAACGGAAACCGCGCCGCTGCACCGTCTTGATCAGGCGTTGCTCTGAACCGTCGTCGTCCAGGGCTTTTCGAGCGTCGCGAATACGGCTGGACAGGGCGGCATCAGATACGATCCGATCTCCCCAGATCCCTGCGAAAAGTTCGTCCTTTGTGACAACACGGTCTGGCTCGGTCACCAGAAGATGAATGAGTTGAAAGACCTGCGGTTCGATGTGGACGGGCCTGCCTTCTTTGCGCAATTCAGCGCGAGCAGGGTCCACCTCAAAATTCTCGAACGCGTAGATCATGCGGGAAACTGTCCGCCTGATCGTTGATCAAGACAACAGAAATTTGCCCCAAGGGCCGGGAACCTCGGCATTTTCGCCCGATCCACGAGGTGGCGCATCGGCTGACATATGAAAGTATGACGCTAAGACAATGACATATTTCGATCCGCAGCATTCTCCAAGGAACCTCCAGAACATCTCCAACTCTCCGCCAAGCGGGGCCGTTCTGTCGTCCCTATACCTTGTCACATGGCGGCGACCTTGCCACCGCACAACGACAAGAAGTCAGGACAAGACAATGATTTACGAGGTGCCACGCGGAACAATGCTGCTTCATCGCCGCCGCCGCTCCAGGTTGTCGGGATGGCTGGAACTGAAAGGCCCGCGCCGCGCGCTCCGCCATCCGGACGACCATTGGCTTCAAGATGCCGTTCTCAACCCGAAAGGACCCAGACCATGACCTTCAAGACCTCTCTCGTTACCGCCCTCGTGACCTTTGCCGCGGCCAGTGCCGCGCAGGCTCAGAACGACCACGCCCCGGCGCCGTATGTTGCCGAGACGGCCGAATGGGTCCCGGCACCTGCGGTTCTGCCCGCCGGCGCCGAAATCGCCGTCTTGTCCGGCAACCCTTTTGCCGAAGGTTGGTTCGTCCTGCGCCTGAAGTTTCCCGCAGGGTACGACGTGCCCGCGCATATCCACTCCGGTGACGAGTTGATCACGGTGATCGCGGGTGAATTCAACGTCGGTCACGGCAAGAAACTGGACATCAATGCCGGCACGCTGCTGAAGGCCGGCGGTTTCGTGGAGATGCCCGCGGGCCATCCGCACTTCGCCTGGACCACGGCCGAAACCATCGTCCAGATCCACGGCCCCGGACCCTTTGACATCACCTACATGGACCCGGCGGACAATCCCGTTAGCCAGTAACCTCGCTTTTCCCGGCCGCACAGCCACCAGGGGCAGAGAAACCTTCCCCGAAAGGATCAAGTCCCTGGAAGACTTTGAATGCGTTCTGCCCCGGCCCGGCCGCAGCCCGCGAATCTCTGGACTTCGCGGGTTTCGCGGCCCGGACATGTTTCAGGGCTGGTTCTTCGGCGCTTCCCTATCCCCCTGTGGACCGGCATCGGCACGACCCCGGCATGGCGTGGACAACCGTCTATCCCGTTCAAGCCCCTTCCGCCAAGGCGACCGGGTTCTAGCCCTCGGCGGGAAAACCGCGCTGCATCGTCCGAAAGCAGTTCTCCGAGGCCGAACCATTCTACGGATCGCGGCATTTGAAGCACACCCGGCCGATGGCGGACCGGATGTGCTCGTGTCCCGAAGCCCTAGTCGCTGGCGCGTTGTTCCGCATCTTCGAGTTTCTTGATATCGGCTTCACTCAGCTTCGGGCGGTCCACCTTGATCGTCAGCTTCTCGAGCGTCGCCGTCAGCGGGAACGGTGGCTTGTAGTCTGTGTCATAGACGCCGGTGAGCGTGTCTGAGCCGATGTCGAACGCCTCGTCCCACTGCAGGATCATGGGAATGGTGTTCTTCATCTCCTTCGTATCGACGACGGCTCCATCGACCTTCAGCGTGCCGGTCCCGCTCTTGCCGAGGCCGCTCATGCTGTCGTAGGCAAGCGTCTCCGCGCCGAGCCCGTCATACCTGAAGTCGAATTCGACCGTGTGTCTGCCGGGGGACAGCGCGTCCGCCCCCTCCCACCGGATCCGCTCCAGGTCGAGCATGTTCCAGGTGAACACGGGTTTTCCCTTGAGCAGATAGAAGCCGTAGCCCGCGAAGCGTCCGCCGGAGGTCAGGATCATGCCCTCGGCGCCGCCCGCAGGCACGTCAATCTCTGCGGTGATCGTATAGGAACTGTTCAGCAGGCTGGGCGAGTCACCCTGCGGCAGGCCCGTCATCGGCCGAGTGTAGACGAATTCCGTCCTTCCGGCGGTGATGTTGGGGCGCGGCGCGGCAACGCGTTTCCCGACCGACGCGTCCATCGGAAAGACTTGATATTTCTGCGCCTCTTCGATGAAGAGCGCCTTCAACTCCTTCACCTTGTCGGGGTGATCCGCGGCAACGTCCGTCGTCTGGTTCATGTCCTTGGTGAGGTCGTAGAGTTCCAGCACCTGATTGTTCAGCGGATCGGGATTGGCGGCTCCAAAGGCTTCCCACGGCGCGCGGTTGACCTTGGTGCTGAGCAGCCAGCCCTCCCGATAGAGTGCCCACTGGCCCATCATCTCGAAATACTGGGTGGTGTGGCGGCTCGGCGCATCGGCATTCGCCGTATCGAAGGTGTAGGCGAAGCTCGTTCCTTCGATCGGGTGCTGCAGGATGCCATCGACTTCCAGCGGCGCGTTGATACCCGACACTTCGAGGATCGTCGGAACCACGTCGATCACATGCATGAACTGGTCGCGCTTGCCGCCCTTGTCGGTGATGCCGTTCGGCCACGAAACGACCATGTTCTGCCGGATGCCACCAAGCCGCGAGGCGTTCTGCTTGAACCAGTCGAACGGCGTGTCGAAAGCCCAGGACCAGCCGGCCGACATGTGGTTGTAGGTCGCTTCGGTGCCCCAGACATCGTACCATTTCATCTGGGTTTCGACAGGCAGCTCGTTCAGGCCATTGAAGAAGGCGACCTCATTCGGCGTGCCCATCGGGCCGCCTTCGGCCGAAGTGCCGTTGTCGCCGTTGATGTAGAAGATCAGCGTGTCATCGAGTTCGCCGATCGCGTCGATGGCGTCGATCACGCGACCGATTTCATGGTCGCTGTAGGCTGCGTAGGCGGCAAAGACCTCAACCTGCCGGATGAAAAGCTTCTTTTCATCGTCGCTGAGCTGGTCCCACGGCTTCAGCTTGTCGGCGGGCCAGGGCGTCAATGTCGCGTCCTCGGGCACGAGCCCCATCTTTTTCTGGTTCTCGAAGATGGTCTGGCGCAGCGCCTCATAGCCGTCGTCAAAGAGGTTCATTGCCTCGATCTTCTCCACCCATTCCTTGGTCGGATGGTGCGGCGCGTGCGTCGCGCCGGGGGCGTATTTCACGAAGAAGGGCTTGCCAGGGTCGATCTGGTGCATCCGGGTGATCCAGTCGATGGCGTCGTTGGCCATGCCGGTAACGAGATTCCACTCGGGATTGCCATCGAACGGGTAGATCTGCGTGGTGTTGCGGAAAAGGTTCGGCTGCCACTGGTTCGAGTCGCCGCCGACGAAGCCGTAGAAATACTCGAAACCCAAACCCGTCGGCCAGAGATCGAAGGGGCCGGACTGGCTGGCTTGGAAGGCAGGCGTGTTGTGATCCTTTCCGAACCACGAGGTGCTGTAACCGTTGTCGAGCAGGATCCGTCCGATCGTCGCCTTGTCATCGGGGATGACGGAGTTGTAGCCGGGATAGCCCGTCGATTGCTCCGAAATCACGCCGAAGCCGACCGAATGATGGTTGCGCCCGGTGATCAGAGCCGCGCGGGTGGGCGAGCAGAGTGCGGTGGAATGAATATTGGTGAAGCGCAGCCCTTCGGCGGCAAGCGCGTCCATCGTCGAAGTCGGAATGACGCCGCCGAAGGTGCTCGGCACGCCAAAGCCCGCATCGTCGGTGATGATGAGCAGGACGTTCGGCGCGTTCTTCGGGGGCACGACCTGCGGAGGCCACCACGGCGTGGACTTCTCCGCCTGCTCGGCAATCGTGCCGCCGAAGGGCAGCGGCAGAGGGGGCAGTTGGCGCCCGTCGATGGTCGTGGTGGCGCCGGGTGCGCCGGGCGTCATCTGGGCGACGGCTCCGCCCGCTGGCGGCAGGGTCAGCATCCCGGCGGCCATCACGAACGCCATCGCTCGTGTTCCTGCAATCATCGAAGGTCTCCTTTCATCGTTTCTCAAAAGCCGGAGCGCAGGGGCGTCGCCCGGCCCGAACCGGGATGCGGGGGAGACGATGTCCGAAGCACGGCGGAAGCCTTGCACCCTGACGCGGCGGGAAGTTTGATGCAGATCAAAGCGGAGGCCCGAATTTAACATTTGGGGCCATGACGCCTTTCCCCTAGGCTATGCGTATGGCCTTTTCACGATCGATCCCTCTCATACGCGCCGCCGCAACCGCGCCGATACGGCGGTGGTTGTCCGAGCAGGGCATTGATCCGCATCCGTTGTTCGAACGATCCGGGTTGGCCTGGGTGCCGGACGATAGCCCGCTACTTCCGGTTCCCTTGCGCGGGGCGGTCCGGCTGCTCGTCGAAGCCGCCAGAGCCTCGGGTCCGGACGCGCCATTCAGGATCGCCAGGGACCGCGGAGTATTCGAAATCGGTCCGATCGGAGCGATGGGCCTGGCTGGGCCGACCGTGCGCGCGGGGCTTCACAATATCGCCCGCAACATGCCGCGACACTGCACACACGAGATCTTCACCGTGGAGGACTGCGATGGGTTCGTTCGCGTCGGAGACGGGTGGGCCGCGAATATCGGAGACCCGGAGGCGCGGCACCTGGTACAGCAATACGTCGCCGCCCTCGTGGAGGGCGTCTGTCGCGCGGCTGGCGGGACGACGCAGTGCATTTCGCGCGTTGTGATGACGCCGCACCCCGTTGCAGCTTTGAACCATCTGCACCCCTGGCTCGGCGAGAGTATCCACCCTGCGGAGGGCGGGCGATTGGAACTCGACATACCGGACGAAACCGCGGATCGGGTCATGCCGGACCATTCCGGCGCGATGACAGGCGCACCGGCCGATGAACCGTGGGACACGATAGGTGCCGGCGAGACGCTGGCCGAGAATATCGGCACGCTCGTGGCAAGCATGCTGCCCTTTGCTTTCCCTTCGATCGACTCGGTCGCGAGCGCTGCCGGCGTAAGCGCGCGGACGCTGCGCCGGCGCCTGAAGGAAGAGGGCACGACACTGTCCGAAGTGATCGACCGCACCCGAGCGGAACTGGCGATCGCGCGTCTCAGCGGTGGAACGGCGCAGTCCCTTCAGGGTCTCGCACAGGAACTGGGCTATGCGCATCAGGCCGCCCTGACCCGTGCAGTGAAACGCTGGACCGGCAGGACGCCACGGCATTTCAAAACAGGTTCATTGCATTAGGTAGAGAACATTGGACCCTGGATCGTTCCCGACCGCCACCCGTCACTTGTGGCGGCAAAGTCTTTCTTTCCCCGTTTTTCGGGCGCTTTGACCCTCAAAAGGAATAGGGCCGGCGCGAGGCCCTGCAATTCGGCCAACTCCTTGCCGTCATCGCCCGTGCCGCGCCTCATTATCCCGTGATCCCAAGGCAAGTCCAATCAAGGCGCACGAAAAGTATTACGCCGCCAAAAAAGGCACCGTTGCCGATGCCTTTTTTCGCGTTGGAGTTGGATCGGTGCAGCGGGTCGCGGAAGCGATCAGGAATTCGCCTTGCCCCGCTTGCGCAGAGCCCCCAGCGCGCCCAGCCCACCGAGAAGCAGGACCGCCGCGCCCGGCACCGGAACGGTGGGCGGCTCTTCCCCCGACGGCGGGTTGCGGACCGCCATCACCAGATCCTGGCTGCTGTCCCTGTCCGCGTCTAGGAAATTGACGGTGAACAGGTCGCTGACCGTCCCGGTCATCCAGCCGAGAAATTCATTGGCGCGCGCCGTGATCGCCGCGGTGGAACCGCTGCCGATACGATTTCCCGACGTCAGGGAAAGCGGACCCGCAGCCGTTTCATAGCCGGCTTCCCAAAGGGCCAGCTGGAACGCCGCAGCATCCGTGCTGTTCGTCGCATCCACATCCGCATACGCGGCATCGAAGAGCAATTCGACATTGGCCCGCTGGATCGGCTGCAACACGCGGACCGGCTGGAACGGATTGACGTTGTTGATGACGTAGTTGTCGCTGCTTGCGATAACTCCGGCCAAGTCGAGGCAGAATGCAAAGAAGTCCGTTCCCAGACCGAGCGCATTCGTCGCGTCCTTCATCCGGAAACTGGCGGCCGCACGATTGATGTAGTCCGGATAGTCTGGACCGGCGTTGGGTGTATTGTCCTTCGCGGTCACATTCGCACGCGCGCCTTCGCCGACGTAGGTCAACGTCGCGGCCGATACCGCCCCAGACGTTAGTGTCAGCCCGGCGGCGATGAAGCTTGCTTTCAAGATTTTCATGGTAATTCCTGGTCCTCGTTAACAAAAAACGCGGTTATTCCGCGCGCACCTCGTAACATTCTCAGCTAATACATCGACAGTTTTACAAGTAAAGCTGTGAAGATAAAATCTTACTCCGCCTTTGATTGTGTTAGCACATACAGGCGAAAACGCGGGCTGGGTTCGATCCGCGCCAAACGTCATTTGCAGACAAGGCGCATGCCGTAAACGCGCGAACCCGGCAAGGCGAGTCGTGGAACCATCGTTGTTCGTGGGCAACGCCTGTCGAAAAACTGGGTCCGCCAAAGGTCTTTCCGCACCAAGACGAAATGAAACGTTCTAGGCTTTGGGCAGATCAGTTGGGAGAACCCCCACATGCCCCCACGCCTAATTCCCCGAGCATTTGCCTTTGGAACCCTGTTTCTATTTGCGCATCCCGCCGTTTCCGAAGAATCCCGTTCCCCTCTGACGCTTGATATGGGCGGCGGTGTTTCCGTGACCTTGTATGGCTATATCAAGGCCGATTTCATCTGGGACGACGGCTATGACCTGGGACGAACCACCAGCGGGATCAAGTCCATCGGCCTGCCGAATGGGCCGGAGGCGGGCGATTTCGACCGCCAGCAGCTGAACGAAACCCGGATCGGCTTCGATGTCGTCGGACCGAACGACGTGTTCGCAAGGTTCGAAGGCGATTTCTATGGCGCCGACAATGATCTTCGGCTCCGCCATGCCTATGTGTCGTGGCATGGGCTGATGATCGGGCAGAACTGGACCAACTTCATGTCGGTGAAAAACCTTGCCCCGACGGTTGATTTCCAGGGCGCCGGCGCTCTGCCCTTCGCGCGGACACCGCAGGTTCGATACACCTATGACGGAATCAGCGACGTCATCCTGTCCGCATCGGTCGAAGAGGACATCGCGAATTCCGACGATTATGCCTACACGCTGGCGATCCGCTACGGTTTCGACCTGGGCATGGTGCGCGCATCCGGTTTGTGGCGGGACACCGTGATCGCCGGAGGCGCGCTCGAGGGATGGGGCGTCAACCTCGCGACCGTCCTTACCCCCTGGTCCGGCGGCAAACTGCAAGCCAACGTGACCACGGGCGAAGGCATTTCCGACATTCTGGCCGCTGGTCTGACCGGCGACGCGCTGTTGATCAATGGCAGCGCGGTCGGGGTCAATGCCGCGGCCCTGAGCCTGTCCCACGATGTCACGGACAGGCTCATGTTGGCGGCGACCGCGAGCTGGCTCAAGCAGGATGAGGCGAACGGGGCGGACACCGAGGAACTGACCGGCCTGCACCTGTCCGCCTTCTACACCGTGTTCCGCAACACCACGCTGATGGCGGAATATTACACCGGCACGCGACAGCAGGGAGACGGCATCAGTTTTGACGCGGATCGCGTCCAACTGGCGGTGAAATACGCCTTCTAGTCGCCACTGGACGGCACTGGCGCTCAGCGGTTGTCCTTGAGCAGCCGTTGTTTCTGACGGGACCAGTCGCGCTTGGCTTCGGTTTCGCGCTTGTCGTGATGTTTCTTGCCCTTGGCGATGCCGATTTTCAGCTTGGCCAGACCTGCGTGATTGAAATACATCACGATCGGCACCAGCGTCATGCCCTTGCGCTGGGTCGCGTTCCATAGGTTCGACAGTTCCTTTCGCGACACGAGGAGCTTGCGGCGGCGGCGTTCTTCATGGCGAAAGGTCTTCGCCTGATCATAGGGCGCGATATAGCTGTTGATCAGCCAGAGTTCGCCGTCCTCGACCGAAGCATAACTTTCGGCGATATTGGCCCCGCCCTGTCGCAGCGATTTGACCTCGGACCCTTCCAGCAGGATCCCGCATTCCAGATCGTCTTCGATGGCATAATCGAACCGCGCCCGCCGGTTTTCGGCGATCACCTTGTAGTTGGGGTCTGATGTCGTCTTTGCCATAGGGCGGAGATGTAGGCGCTCGCGCGCGCTGGCGCAAGCGGGCACTGAAAACCGGGGAATCCCGCCAGTCCGTCCGACTTTGCCTTGTTTGCGACCGCCGGTCGGGTAAGGATTGCACCAAGGCGAAAAGCCAGGTCTGACGAGCAGGAGACACCAGAATGCGAATTTCGCGACGCGCCGTAGGTCTTGGCATGGCGGCAACGCTGTTGACGGCCTGTTCGGGAGGAAGCGTGACGCAAACCGCATCCTCGCCGATGCGCCCGGTCCCGAACGCCGGCTACGATGCCTGGGTTGCAGGGTTCAAAAGCCGCGCCGCGGCGCAGGGCATATCGCAGGCCACGATCGACCGGGCGTTTCGCGGTGCAGGCTATCTTCCCGACGTGATCGAACGCGACCGCAACCAGACCGAATTCAAACGGTCCCTCGAAGACTATCTCGCCATAGCCGCGTCCGACGACCGGGTCAGCGCCGGCAAGGCCAAACTGCGCCAGTACAACAACACGCTCGGCCAGATCGAATCCCGCTACGGCGTCGAAAAGGAGGTGGTCACGGCGATCTGGGGGCTGGAAAGCCGCTACGGAGAGCGGCGCGGTGACATCCAGGTGGTTTCGGCCCTGTCGACGCTGGCCTATGACGGACGCCGCGGCGCGTTCTTCGAGAGCCAGTTGATTGCCGCGCTCAAGATCCTTCAGAACGGCGATGTGACGCCGGACCGGATGACGGGAAGCTGGGCGGGTGCAATGGGGCACACCCAGTTCATTCCGACCTCCTATCAGGCCTATGCGGTGGATTTCGGCGGCGATGGCAAGCGCGACATCTGGTCGGACGATCCCACGGATGCATTGGCGTCAGCCGCCGCCTATCTCGCGAAAAGCGGCTGGACGCGGGGTCAGCCCTGGGGGGTCGAAGTGCGCCTGCCCCCGGGATTTTCCGGCCCCTTCGGGCGCGGCAGCACGCGCAGTCCTTCGCAATGGGCGGCAATGGGCGTGCGCGACATGGACGGGCGCGCCGTGCCGGACTATGGCCCCGCGTCGATCATCATCCCGGCCGGGGCCAATGGCCCGGCGTTCATGACCTTCCGCAATTTCGCTGTCATCACCCGCTACAACAACTCGGAAAGCTACGTCATCGGGATCGGGCACCTGTCCGACCGGATCGTCGGCGGCCCTCCCATCCGGGGCGGTTTTCCGCCGGATGCCAATGGAATGACCCTGGACGACCGCAAGGAATTGCAACGCCGTCTGACGGCGGCGGGCTTTGATACCGATGGTGCGGATGGCGTGATCGGGTCGAAGTCCGAGGCCGCGATCAGCGCCTACCAGCGCAGCGTCGGCCTGCCCGCCACCGGCCAGCCGACTCTGGATCTGCTCAACCGCTTGCGCTAAAGCATTTCGGGGAAACCCTGAGTCGCTGGGGATTCCCTTGAGGGGTCGATTGTGATTCATCCTTTTCAGGAGGATGTTTCATGTCAGCACCACTGCCAGGCGCGCTTCGGACGCGGT
>NZ_JASNJE010000014.1 GCF_030164465.1 Sedimentitalea xiamensis | reverse complement strand
CGCCTTTCTTGCCCGGAACGAGGGGTTCGATGCGCGCCCATTGCGCGTCTGTCAGGGTTCGTCTGCTCAAGACCGCCTCCGTTTTCGATCTTGAATCAGAAACTTGCCAGCAAGGGAATCCTTTTAATGAAGACGCCGCCTAGAGCTTTCATCCAGAACATTTGCTGTGGCCGCAGGATGCGCATGTCATGCAGCCTTCGATCATTCTCATGTCAAATTGGCCGCAGCTCGGACAGGCCTTGCCCCTGGGCAGGTCGGAATTGACCGCCAACGCCTGCGGATCGGACTTCAGGCCCATTCCCTCACCTTCGAGAAATCCGATGGTGACCATGTGACGCTCGATGACGCCGCCGATCGCGGCGAGGATCGAAGGGATGTACTTGCCCTGCACCCAGGCCCCGCCGCGCGGGTCGAACACGGCTTTCAGCTCCTCGACCACAAAGCTCACGTCGCCGCCGCGCCGGAAAACCGCGCTGATCATCCGGGTCAGAGCCACGGTCCAGGCGAAATGCTCCATGTTCTTGGAGTTGATGAAGACCTCGAACGGGCGGCGGTGGCCGTTGATGATGATGTCGTTGATGGTCAGGTAGATCGCGTGCTCGCTGTCGGGCCATTTCAGCTTGTAGGTGTTGCCCTCAAGCGCCTGCGGCCGGTCGAGCGGCTCGGACATGTAGATCACGTCGCCATGGGGGGTTTGGGGTTCGGCGTCGGTGGAAGCGATGACTTCTTGAGCTTCTAAGTTATCACCAAACATTACATACGAAGCCGGGACCTCAAACAAGATGCCCAAACGTTCAGCCTGTTCCTGTCTCAGCGGGCGCTTCTCGTTTTCGATGTCGGTGTAATGGGAAACGACGATACCGACTACGTCGGCTACTTCTTTTTGTGTCAGGTTCTTTTGCTTGCGGAGCTTCTTGAGGCGCTCGCTGCGGGTTGTCGCCTTTTCCTCTGCCAAACTCAACACACTCCCCGTCACCTCGTTCGGCCGATAGGTCGTGCAGCCCTTGCAGCCCATATCCCACGCCTGAAGATAGACATCCTTGAACGCGTCGAAGGCGATGTCCTCAGGGCAGTTGATGGTCTTGGATATCGAGCTGTCCACCCATTTCTGGGCGGCGGCCTGCATCCTGACATGCTCGGCCGGCGTCAGAGTCTGGGCGTTGACGAAATAGTCCGGCAGTTCGGCGTCGCCGAATTTCTCGCGCCACATCTGCACCGCGTAATCGACCACCTCCTCTTCGGTACGGCTGCCATCCTTCTGCAACACCTTGCGGGTGTAGGCATAGGCGAAGACCGGCTCGATCCCGGACGATACGTTGCCGGCATAGAGGCTGATCGTCCCGGTCGGCGCAATACTGGTCAAAAGCGCGTTGCGGATGCCGTGGTCTCGGATCGCGTCGCGCACGTCCTCGTCCATCTGCCGCATGGTGCCGCTGGCCAGGTATTTCTCGGCATCGAACAGCGGAAACGCCCCCTTCTCCTTCGCCAATTGTACCGAGGCCAGGTAGGCGGCGCGGGCGATCGCGTGCAACCAGTCCTCGGTCTGACGCGCCGCCTCGTCAGACCCATAACGCAGACCCAGCATCAGGAGAGCATCGGCCAGCCCGGTGACTCCCAGGCCGATACGTCGTTTGGCCTGGGCTTCGGCCGCCTGTTCGGGCAGCGGGAACTTCGACACGTCGACCACGTTGTCCATCATCCGCACCGCCACCGCGACCAGACCGGACAGCGCGTCGTGATCCAGCCGCGCCGCCGCCTCGAACGGATCGCTCACCAGCCGCGCAAGGTTGATAGACCCGAGCAGGCAGGCGCCATAGGGCGGCAGCGGCTGCTCGCCGCAGGGGTTCGTCGCGGCGATGGTTTCGCAATAGGCGAGGTTGTTGGCAGCGTTGATCCGGTCGATGAAGATCACGCCCGGCTCGGCGTAATCATAGGTCGCCCGCATCATCCGATTCCACAGGTCGCGGGCCTGAACCGTGTGATACACCTTGCCGCCAAATTTCAGATCCCACGATCCGTCCGCCTTGACGGCCTCCATGAAGGCATCCGTGACCAGCACCGACAGGTTGAACATGCGCAGTCTCGCGGAGTCCGCCTTGGCCGAGATGAACTCTTCGATATCCGGATGGTCGCAGCGCATCGTGGCCATCATCGCGCCCCGCCGGGACCCCGCCGACATGATGGTGCGGCACATGGCGTCCCAGACATCCATGAACGACAAGGGTCCCGACGCATCCGCCGCGACACCTTTCACATCCGCCCCTTTCGGGCGGATCGTGCTGAAATCATATCCGATGCCACCGCCCTGCTGCATGGTCAGCGCGGCTTCTTTCAGCATTTCGAAGATGCCGCCCATGCTGTCGGGGATCGTGCCCATCACGAAGCAGTTGAACAGAGTAACCTGCCGCGCCGTGCCCGCCCCGGCGGTGATGCGCCCGGCAGGCAGGAACTTGAAATCCTCCAGCGCCGCGTAGAACCGGTCTTCCCAATGGTCAGGGTCCTTTTCGGTCCGGGCAAGATCGCGGGCGATACGCCGCCAGCTGTCCTCGACGGTGAGGTCGATGGGCGCTCCGGACGCATCCTTGAAACGGTATTTCATGTCCCAGATCTGTTCGGCGATGGGGGTGGAAAATCGGGTCATGTTCCGAATCCTTTGATTGGCAGGCGGATACAATAACTTGAAGCCGCGCCCAATTCCACTACCATATGAAGCATGGCTTGGGGGCGACTCTGTGGATAAATCCATCAATCTGATCAAACTGTCCGTCGGCACGGAATCGGTCGACGATCTGGCTGCGTGGCAGGCCAGCAAACGGGCGCAGGCCGAGGACGGTTTGCCGCGGCATGTCACCCGGATGTGGCCGAGGCGCGAGGCCGAGATCCTGAACGGCGGATCGATCTACTGGGTGATCAAGGGGCTCGTCCAATGCCGCCAGCGCGTGGCCAGGCTGGACGAAGTGACCGGGGCCGATGGCATCCGCCGCTGCGCCATCGTGCTCGACCCGGAGTTGCACCGCACGCAATCCGTCCTGAAGCGTCCGTTTCAGGGCTGGCGATACATGACGGCGAACGACAGTCCGCCAGACCTGCCGAAAGGACGCAGGAACGAAGACCCGCTGCCCGTGGAACTGAACCGCGCACTAGCCGAAATCGGCGTGCTGTAGGCAGAATGCGGACCAGCGCTTTCATTCTGCGCCGCCCTGTTCTGGGCGGAGACCCCGGAGATGTCTCCTCCGGGAACGCGTGCCGCAAGTTCGCCGCCGGATCGGCGAAATCCCTCTGATGCGCGAACGCCCTGCATATATCCGGTTGCAAACTGAACCGAACCCGGTCTCCCTGAAGCCGGCAGGCGGAGATGACCCATGCGCAGATTGACCGCGATTTTCCTGATCCTGATCCTGATCGCCAGTTGCGGCCGCACGCCGCCCGCAAACCTGCGCACGGTGGACCCTTCCCCGCCGCGCGACCCGGACACCAACCTGGTGACATATCCGAAATTCGGCGATGCCAAACCGCATTCCTGGAGCGGACGCGGGCCGTCGTCCTACGCGATCCACGGGATCGACGTGGCCCGCTACCAGGGCGACATCGACTGGGCCAGCGCCTACCGGGCGGGGGTTTCCTTCGCCTTCATCAAGGCGACGGAAGGCGGCGATTTCCTCGATCCCAAGTTCAAGGACCACTGGCGCGAAGCAAAGCGCGCCGGTGTGCGGCGCGGCGCCTATCACTATTTCTATTTCTGCCGCCCGGCCGAAGAACAGGCGCGGTGGTTCATCCGCAACGTGCCGCGCGACGGCACGGCCCTGCCCCACGTGCTGGATATGGAATGGAACCACACTTCACCGACCTGCCGGCTGCGCCCCGACGGGGACACCGTGCGCCGTGAGGCCGAACGGTTCCTCGATATCCTGGAAGCACATTACGGCCGCCGTCCTCTCGTCTACACGACAGTCGATTTCTTCGCCGACACCGGGATCGGACGGTTGCGCGGCACGGAATTCTGGCTGCGATCCGTGGCAGGGCACCCGCGCCAGGTTTATCCCGGCGCATTCTGGACCTTCTGGCAATATTCCGGAACCGGGCTCGTGCCCGGCGTCAAGGGGCCGGTCGATCTGAACGTGTTCCACGACGGGCCGGACATCTGGCTCAGATGGGCCAACTGAACCGGAACCTCCGCACCGCGCCCCGGTTCCGGCCGACCTTGCCGCCTCAACCCAACCGGTCGATCAGGACGTTCAGAACATGCTTTTCCGCGCTGTCCACCGGCGCGACACGGCTGCGCCAGAGGGTCGCCTGACTGCGCAGGATCAACCCGTCCACGAGCAGTTTCAGATGATTGGCCCGCAGGGTTTCCCCGGTCGACGTGATATCGGCGATCATCTCGGCGGTTTCGTTCATGACCGTGCCTTCGGTCGCCCCCTGGCTGTCGACAAGCTGGTAATCCGCGACACCGGAATCCCGCAGGAACCCGTGAACCAGCCGGTGATATTTCGTGGCGATCCGCATCCGGTGGCCGTGCGCGATCCGAAATGCCGCCGCCGCTGCGTCCAGGTCGTCCAGCGTATCCACATCGATCCAGCATTGCGGCACCGCGAGCACGAGATCCGCATGGCCGAAACCCAGAGGCGCGAGTTCCTCGACCTGCTGTTCCCAAAGCGGCAGCTTTTCCTGCACCAGATCGGTGCCGGTGACGCCGAGGTGAATGCGGCCCGCCGACAGCTCCCGCGGGATTTCACCGGCGGACAGAAGCACGAGATCAATGCCGTCCACCCCGGTGACGGCACCGGCATATTCCCGGTCCGACCCGGTTCGGATCAACGAAATGCCCCGCTTGTCAAACCAGGCAAAGGTCTTTTCCATCAGCCGGCCCTTGGACGGCACACCCAGTTTGACGGTCATGCGGCAGCTCCGTTCAGGTCCAGCATCAGTCCGGGCCTCAACACCCCGCCCACCGCCGGAATCTCGGCGCCCTTGCCCAGGTGCCGTGTGAGCGCGTCATAGCGGCCGCCCGTGGCGATGGCAGGCAGATCGGGACGGGATTCGGCGTAAAATCCAAAGACGAAGCCATCGTAATATTCCATCGACGTGCGCCCGTAGCTGGCTTCGAAATCGAGCCTGTCGACGTTGATGCCGCGCGCGTCCAACGCGTCCAGCCGCGCTTCGAGCAGGTAGAGCGCCGGGGTGATCGCCGGTAGGTCGACCGCAATGTCGCGCAGGTGCGCCAGGGCGAAAGGCGCGGTTTCCCGCACGGTCAGCAGGGTTTCCAGCGCGGCCAGCTCGGTCGCCCCGATCGGGTCGCTTTCAGCGTCCAGCCGCAGCGCCTCGATACGCCCTTCGATTTCCGCGGCACTGCGCAAACCGATCTGCGGGGCGGTGACAGGCACCGGATCAGAGGCCGCCAGCAACGCAGCGCGGGTCGGCGGAACCGGGCTGCGTCCGGAAAACCGGTCCAGCAAGGCGCGAAACCGGCGCGGACGCCAGATGTGACGCATCAGCGCCGCCTTTCGCCGGTCCGTGGTGTTCAACCCTTTGACAGCGGCAAGGAGAATCCCGATATCCCCGGTGGCGGCACGCAGGTTCAGCCCGTTCAGCGCCTTCGAGATCAGGGCGAACACCTCTGCATCCGCGCCGGCCGGACTGGCCCGGTCGAAAACCTCGTATCCGACCTGGACATATTCGCTCGCCCGTGCAGGGTCTTGTTCCTGACGCCGGAATACTTCGCCCGCATAGGTATAGCGCGCCGGTTCGGCGCCATGTTCCATGTGCATCTGCACGACCGGAACGGTGAAATCCGGGCGCAGCATCTGTTCGCCGCGCAGGGCATCGGACGTGACATAGGCGCGGGCGCGGATGTCTTCGCCGTAAAGGTCGAGCAGGGTTTCCGCCGGTTGCAGGATCGGCGTTTCGATCGGCAGCGCGCCCGCCTCCGCGAACAGCGCCCGCAGCCTCGCGGCCTCTGCCAGCGTTTCGGCCCGTGTCGCCATCAGCCTTGTCCGATACCGTGCGTGGACAGGATTTCGCGCACCTTGGCCACGAGATCGGCACGCGGAACTTCGAACTGGCTCGGGCGTTCCTTCCATTCCTCGAGCGTCGCGTTTTCCGCGATCTGCGCCCCGAGGATCAGATCCTTGATCTGCACGACGCCGCGCGCCTTCTCGTCGCCGCCTTCGATGACCGCGACGGGGCTGTTGCGCCTGTCCGCGTATTTGAGCTGATTGCCGAAGTTCTTCGGATTGCCGAGATAGACCTCCGCCCGGATGCCCGCATGGCGCAGGTCCGCCACCATGGCCTGGTAATCCGCCATCCGGTCGCGATCCATCACCGTGACGACGACGGGGCCGTGATCGACCGCCCTGATCCGCCCTTTTTCGCGCAGCGCCGCCAGCAGCCGGTCGACCCCGATGGAAACGCCCGTTGCCGGAACTTCCTGCCCGGTGAAGCGTTTCACCAGGTCGTCATAGCGCCCGCCACCCGCGACCGAGCCGAACTGCCGCTTGCGACCCTTGTCGTCGAAAATCTCGAAGGTCAGTTCCGCCTCGTAGACCGGGCCGGTGTAATAGCCCAGGCCCCGGACGACGGAGGGGTCGATAACGATGCGGTCGGGGCCATAGCCCTGAGCGGCAAGAAGCGCGGCGATCTCTTCGAGTTCTGAAACACCCTCGAGGCCAATCTCCGATTGTGAAACCAGTTCTCTCAGATAGCGGACTGCCTCCACGTTGTTCACGTCGCCAGGTGGAAGCGGATCATCTCGTTGCTGGTCCGCGACATCTGCGAGTTGGTCTTCTATAATACGCGTCGCGTGAACGAATCTCATAATGACACGGATTTCGCTGATCCCCAACTCTGCACCTTTCGTGAAATCACCGCTATCGTCCTTACGCCCTTCACCCAACAAAGCTTCCACGCCATCCGGACCAAGCCGGTCGAGCTTGTCGATAGCGCGCAACACGATCCCGCGCTCGTGGGCGAACTTGTCAGGATCGGAGGGATCCAGAACGCCTGCGACCTCCATCACACCATTCAGCACCTTGCGGTTGTTGATGCGGATCACATAATCCCCACGCGCGATGCCCACCGCTTCCAGCGTGTCGGAGAGCATCGCGCAGATCTCGGCGTCCGCCGCCATGGACGCAGACCCTACCGTATCCGCATCGCATTGATAGAACTGCCGGAACCGTCCCGGCCCCGGCTTTTCGTTGCGCCAGACCGGTCCCATCGCGTAACGCCGATAGGGCGTCGGCAGGTCGTTCCGGTGCTGGGCATAGACGCGGGCCAAGGGCGCGGTCAGGTCGTAGCGCAGGGCGAGCCAGTCCGCGTCGTCCTCCTGCCAGGCGAACACGCCTTCGTTGGGCCGGTCCACGTCGGGCAGGAACTTGCCGAGCGCCTCGACGGTTTCCACCGCCGAGCTTTCCAGCGCATCGAAGCCATAGCGATGATAAACCGCCGCGATCGCCGCCAGCATCTCCGCGCGCTGGGTGACTTCGGCGCCGAAGTAGTCGCGGAACCCCTTGGGCGTTTCGGCCTTGGGGCGGGGCTGTTTTTTCGGTTTGGCCATATCGGATGTCCTTGCGCAATCGGCTTGCTGCGCGGTCTAGCCCAAGGGCCGCACAGGGGCAAGGCGGCCCGCCCGCCCTGTTTCCATCCGGTCGGCATTGCCCGAACGCCCCGTATCCGCGTGGTGCGAAAACCCGTTGGCGCGGGCGGGGGCGGCCTGATAGGACGGGATCACCCAAGGGAACGCCGGCCATGCAGCATCTGGAAGAAAAAATCGCTCACCTGATCCGCACGGTCGATGAACTGAGCGATGTCGTCGCCGCCCAGCAGACCGAAATCGACGTGCTGACCCGGCGGGTTCAGATGCTGATGCGGCGCGAAGCCGAACGGGAAAGCGACGGCGGCGGCGGGGTCGTCCTGGGCGACGAACGCCCGCCGCATTACTGACGGGTTCAGCCGTCGTTTGCGTGATCGTAAAAGGCCTTCATCACGATCTGCCATCGCCCTTCGTGATGGATCAGCGTCAGGCAATCGGTGAAACTCGTGCCAAAACAGGCGTCGCGCAGCTTGACCAGCGCCACGTCGCCGGTGATGTCCACGGAAAGGATCTCGGAGTCGATCGGGGTACCGGGAGGCGCCGGAGCCTCCGCTTGCAGGGACGCGATGAATTCGGCCCGGTCAAGGAATTCGTAGACGCCATTGAAGTGGCCCGCCTGCATGCACTTGGGATGCATCGCCGCCTCGATCTGACCGGGATTGCCGTAGATCATGCCCTCCAGGTAATCCCTGACGACCCGTTCGATCGCAGCCCTTGGTTCTGGCATCCTTGACCCTCCTCGTTGCCACCCGGCCGGATCAAAGGTCCTCGACGATCAGCACCCCGTCGAGGCTCTTGATCGCGCCCTTGATCTGCGGGTTGATGGCATAGCTGCGCCCCAGGTCCACATCGACCTCGCCGGGCAGACCGGAATCCATCAGGCAGAACTGCACCGGCCCGCGCCCGGCATTGCGCGCGGATTGCTGCGCGTTTTCCAGCACGTTGGCGACGGCCTCCACCGCTCTTGCGGATTCGATGAACACCCGCAGCCCATTGCTGCCGATATCGGCGATGGCCAGGTCGATCTCCGCGACCGAGCGGCCGAGAAGTTTCAGCTGGTCACCTTCCATGGTCGCTTCGACGGTGACGACGACCTTTGCGCCGGCATCGAGATATTCGCGGGATTTTTCCAGCGTTTCGGAAAACAGGGTCACTTCGTAGGCACCGGTCGAATCCGACAATTGCACGAAGGCGAACCGGTTCCCGCGCGCGGATTTGCGTTCCTGGCGCCCGGCAACGACACCCGCCAGCTTGGCCACCAGCGGACCGTTCTCGGCCTTGCGCCGCAACTGATCCAGGGTGATGACATCCTTGCGTTTCAGGAACGACGCATAGTCATCCAACGGATGCCCGGACAGGTAGAAGCCGACGGCCTTGAATTCCTCGGCCAACCGTTCGGCGGGCAGCCAGTCGTTCACCGGCGACAGCCGCGGTTCCGGCAGGTCGTCGCCCGCCTCGCCGAACAGCGACACCTGGCTGGAATTCTTCTGATCGTGCACGGCGGCAGAATAGGCGACCAGTGCATCGAGACTTTCCAGCATGCGCCGCCGGTTCGGATCGAGCTGATCGAACGCCCCGGCCCGCGCGAGCATTTCCATCGGACGCTTGCCGACCCGTTTCAGATCGACCCGCCGGGCCAGATCGAAAACGGTGGAAAAGGGCACATCGCGGCCATCTGACATGCGCCCCTGCGTCACGAGCCGCATCGCCTCGACGCCGACATTCTTCAGCCCGCCGAGACCGTAGACCAGCGCGCCATCGACCACCTTGAACGTCGCGTCGGACCGGTTCACGCAGGGCGGCACCCAGGGCAGTTCCAGCCCCTTCTTGACCTCTTCGAAATAGATTGCGAGCTTGTCGGTCAGGTGGATATCGCAGTTCATGACGCCCGCCATGAATTCCACGGGATGGTTCGCCTTCAGCCAGGCCGTCTGGTAGCTGACGACCGCATAGGCCGCCGCGTGCGACTTGTTGAACCCGTAATTGGCGAATTTTTCCAGAAGGTCGAAGACTTCAGAGGCCTTTTTCTTGTCGACCCCGTTCTCCATCGCGCCCTTTTCGAATTTCGGGCGTTCCTTGGCCATTTCCTCGGCGATCTTCTTGCCCATGGCGCGGCGCAAGAGATCGGCGCCGCCCAGCGAATAGCCGGCCATGACCTGCGCGATCTGCATCACCTGTTCCTGGTAGACGATGATGCCCTGGGTTTCTTCAAGGATGTCGTCGATCAGCGGATGAACGGATTCACGTTCCTTGATCCCGTTCTTGACCTCGCAATAGGTCGGGATGTTTTCCATCGGCCCCGGACGATACAGGGCCACGAGCGCCACGATATCCTCGATGCAGGTGGGTCGCATCCGTTTGAGGGCGTCCATCATGCCGCTGGATTCCACCTGGAAAACGGCGACGGTCTTTGCCGCGGCGTAAAGCCTGTAGCTGGCTTCGTCGTCCAGCGGAATGGCACCGATATCGTCGACCAGTCCTTCGGGCGGATCGAACAGCCGCCGGCCGTCCGCCGCGATATGCAGGTGGCGGCCCGACGCCTTGATCTGGTCGACCGCATTCTGGATGACGGTCAGGGTCTTCAGGCCGAGAAAGTCGAATTTTACCAGCCCCGCCTGTTCCACCCATTTCATGTTGAACTGGGTCGCCGGCATGTCCGATCTCGGGTCCTGGTAGAGCGGCACCAGCGCATCCAGCGGCCGGTCGCCGATCACCACGCCCGCAGCATGGGTCGAGGCGTTGCGCAGCAGCCCTTCGACCTGCTGACCATAGGTCAGCAGGCGGTCCACCACCTCTTCGTTCTTCGCCTCTTCGCGCAGCCGGGGTTCATCCGCCAGGGCCTTTTCGATGCTGACGGGTTTCACGCCTTCGACCGGGATCATCTTGGACAGCCGGTCCACCTGGCCATAGGGCATCTGCAGCACCCGGCCGATGTCGCGCACCGCCGCCTTGGACAGAAGCGCGCCGAAGGTGATGATCTGGCCCACCTTGTCGCGGCCGTATTTGTCCTGGACGTAGCGGATCACTTCCTCGCGGCGATCCATGCAGAAATCGATGTCGAAATCGGGCATCGACACCCGTTCGGGATTGAGAAACCGTTCGAACAGCAGCGAATACCGCAACGGGTCAAGGTCGGTGATGGTCAGCGCATAGGCCACCAGCGATCCGGCACCAGAACCCCGCCCCGGCCCCACCGGAATGTCCTGGTCCTTGGCCCATTTGATGAAATCGGCAACGATCAGGAAATAGCCGGGGAATCCCATGCCCTCGATGATACCGAGTTCGAATTCCAGCCGCTTTTCATACTCTTCCACCGAGGTGGCATGGGGAATGACCGCCAGCCGGTCCTTCAGCCCCTGTTCCGCCTGCCGGCGCAGTTCGACCACTTCGTCATCGGCGAATTTCGGCAGGATCGGGGCGCGTTTGAAGGCCATGAAGGCGCAGCGGCGGGCGATTTCCACGGTGTTTTCTATGGCTTCCGGAAGATCGGCGAACAGCGTCGCCATTTCCTGCTGCGACTTGAAATAATGCTGCGCGGTCAGGCGGCGGCGGTCGTTCTGCTGATCGACATAGGCCCCGTCGGCGATGCAGATCAGCGCGTCGTGGGCCTCGAACATCTCGCTGGCGGGAAAGTAGACGTCGTTGGTCGCGACAAGCGGCAGATTCATCGCATAGGCCATTTCCACATGGCCGCGTTCGGTCGTTCTTTCCGTTTCAGGCTGGCCGGAATCTCCGGGGTGGCGCTGCAATTCCACATAGAGCCGGTCCGGGAACGCCTGCGCCAGGCGTTGCAGGAGCGCCTCTGCCGCCGCCCGCTGGCCCGCTTGCAAAAGCCGCCCGACCGGGCCGTCGGGGCCGCCGGTCAGGCAGATCACACCGGCGGAATGTGCCGCGAGTTCGTCCAGTGTCACCTGCGGAGTCTGGCCGTCCTTGCCGATGTAAAGGCAGGAATTCAGCTTCATCAGGTTTTCATAGCCGGTTTCCGACTGGGCGAGCAGAACCAGCGGCGCCGGCCGTGCGGCGCGTTCCCCCGGTTGCTGCTGGACATAGGCCAGGTCGACTTGGCAGCCGATGATCGGCTGGACGCCCGCCGCGCTGGCTGTCACCGAAAACTCAAGAGCCGCGAACATGTTGTTGCTATCCGTCAAGGCGACGGCCGGCATGTGGTTTTTCCGGCAGAGGTCCGGGAGCTTCTTCAGCCTCACCGCACCTTCCAACAGGGAATATTCGGAATGCACCCGCAGGTGAATGAATCGGGGATCACTGCTCATGGCTCAGGCTACCCCGGCCCGGCCAGCGAGGGAAAGCGCGATTTTCCGGTCGGCGGACAGAGTCCTTGACCACCGGCATTCTTCGGAAAAACCTGAAGCTCCTTCTTGCGGTTCGCGTCCTCACACGAAAATCAAACACATGATCCAGTTTGAATTCAATGTGCCCAATCGATCGGCGGATCAGACCGAGACCACCCGGAACGGGGCGCAATGTTGCATAGCGGCATATGTTTTGCTTGCCAGAGCGGGTTTCGCCTTTCTAACCTGAATCAAAATGGCCCGCCGGTTCTTCTACGTCGCATCGAGGAACCGCACGAGAGGCGCAACAGGGTATGGCGACAGGTTTCGCACATGGACATCACGTTTCTTCTGAACGGAGAGACTGTTGAACTTTCGGGAGTTTCGCCGACCAGGACTCTCCTGGATTGGCTGCGGGAAGACCGGAATCTGACCGGAACCAAGGAAGGCTGCAACGAGGGCGACTGCGGCGCCTGCACGGTCATGGTCGTGGACGAACGCGGACCGATGGCGTTGAACGCCTGCATCCTCTTTCTGCCCCAGTTGCACGGCAGGGCGGTTCGAACCGTCGAAGGGATGGCGGCTCCGGATGGCACGCTGCACCCGGTCCAGCAGGCGATGATCAACGCCCACGGGTCGCAATGCGGGTTCTGCACACCGGGATTCATCGCCTCCATGGTCGTGGCCCATTGCCAGGGCCGCAGCGACCATGACGACGTTCTGGCCGGCAACCTGTGCCGCTGCACCGGATATGCGCCGATCATCCGGGCCGCGCAATCGGTCGAGCGGGCGCGGCCGCCGGACTGGCTGAACGACCCGCCCGAGGAATTGACCGCGGTTCCGCAACCCCATGCGCCGGAAACAAGCGATGAGCTGGCGGCCTGGTGTCTCGCCAACCCGGACGGGACCCTTGTTGCCGGGGCGACCGATATCGGCCTTTGGGTAACGAAACAATTCCGGGACCTGGGCGCGGTCGCCTTTCTGAACCGATGCCGGGACCTGAAACGGATCGAGACCACCGGGGAGTCCATCCGCGTCGGCGCCGCCGTCACCATGACGGAAATGCGAAAAGTGATGCAGGCCCACTATCCGTCCTATGCCGAGATGATCCGCCGCTATGGATCGGAACAGGTGCGCAATGCCGCGACCCTTGGCGGCAACATCGCCAATGGGTCGCCCATCGGAGACAACCCGCCTGCACTGATCGCGCTCGGGGCGCGGCTGGTCTTGCGAAAGGGAGACGCGCGCCGCGAGATCGAGTCAGAGGATTTCTTTGTCGATTATGGCAAGCAGGACCGTGCGCCGGGCGAATTCCTGGAAACCGTCGTCATCCCGCGCGGGCAGGACAGGTTGCGATGCTACAAGCTGAGCAAGAGGTTCGATCAGGATATTTCCGCAGTCTGCGGCTGTTTCAACATCGCGGTCGCGGACGGCCGGGTCACGGCGGCCCGGATCGCCTTTGGCGGCATGGCCGGTATCCCCAAGCGCGCCGCGCAGGTCGAGGCGGCGCTGATCGGGCAGCCCTGGTCCGCCGAAACCATCGCCCTGGCGCAGACCCGTTTCGATGCCGATTTCACCCCGATGTCGGACATGCGGGCGTCGTCGCTGTATCGGCTTGAAACCGCGCGCGCGATGCTGGCGCGCTATTTCGCGCAGGATCACGGCGCGCCGGAGTCGGTTCTGGAGCTGCGGACATGAGCGTCACCAAACCCCTGCCCCACGATGCCGCGCGCCTGCATGTCACCGGTGCCGCCCGCTACGTGGACGACATTCCGACCCCGGCGAATACGCTGCACCTGGCTTTCGGGCAAAGCGCGATCGCGCGTGGGCGGATCAGGTCGATAGACCTGAGCGCCGTGCGGTCGGCGCCCGGCGTGGTGGCGGTTCTGACTGCCGATGACCTGCCATTCGCCAATGACGTGTCGCCGTCAATTCACGATGAACCCCTGCTGTGCACCGGGTCCGTTCACCATGTCGGCCAGGCGATCTTTGCCGTGGTCGCACAAAGTCACCTCGAAGCGCGCAAGGCGGCGCGGCTGTCACGGGTCGTCTATGACGAGGAAACGCCGATCCTGACCATCGACCAGGCGCTGGCGGCCGACAGCCGGTTCGAGGACGGTCCGCGGATCTACGAGAAAGGCGACGCGGCGGCGGCAATCGCCGCGGCTCCCCGCTGGATCGACGGCACGTTCGAGATCGGCGGGCAGGAACATTTCTATCTCGAAAGCCAGGCCGCCCTGGCGGTCCCGCAGGAAGGCGGCGACATGCTGGTGCAGTCCAGCACGCAGCATCCCACCGAGATGCAACACAAGGTCGCAGAGGCCCTTGGCCTGCTGATGCACGCGGTCCGGGTGGAAACGCGCCGCATGGGCGGCGGATTCGGCGGCAAGGAAAGCCAGGGCAATGCGCTCGCAGTGGCCTGCGCAGTGGCGGCCCGCCTGACCGGGCGGCCCTGCAAGATGCGCTACGACCGGGACGACGACATGATCCTCACCGGAAAACGCCATGATTTCCGCATCGCCTATCGCGCGGGCTTTGACGAAACCGGGCGGATTTGCGGGGTGGATTTCGTCCAGTTCGCCCGGTGCGGCTGGGCGCAGGATCTGTCGCTTCCGGTGGCGGATCGGGCGATGCTGCATGCCGACAACGCCTATTGTCTGCCCGCCTGCCGGATCGAGAGCCATCGGCTGAAGACCAACACCCAGAGCGCCACCGCTTTCCGGGGATTCGGCGGTCCGCAGGGGATGATCGGCATCGAACGCGTGATCGACCACGTCGCCCATGATCTCGGGATGGACCCGGTCGCGGTACGGCGGGTGAACTACTATGATGCAGCAGCCGGGGGGCCAGCCCCCCGGACCCCCCGGAGTATTTCCGGCAGGAGGAAGGACAACCTGACGCCCTATGGCATGGAGGTCGGGGATTTCGAACTGCATGCCATGACCGACGCGCTTCTGGCGTCCTGCGACTATGCGCGCAGGCGGGCGGATGTCGCGGACTGGAACGCGCGGCACCAGACGATCCGGAAGGGGATCGCCTTTTCCCCGGTGAAGTTCGGGATCTCTTTCACCCTGACCCATCTCAACCAGGCCGGGGCGCTGGTGCATGTCTACCAGGACGGGTCGGTTCATCTGAACCATGGCGGCACGGAGATGGGCCAGGGATTGTTCCGAAAAGTGGCGCAGGTTGCGGCCGACAGGTTCGGAATCGACCCGGACGCCGTCAAGATCACCGCAACGGACACCGCGAAGGTCCCGAATACCTCGGCCACGGCGGCATCATCGGGCAGCGACCTGAACGGCATGGCCGTCATGGCGGCGTGCGACACGATCCGGGGCCGGATCGCCGGATTCCTCGCCGAACGGCACCAGGCGGCGGCGGACGAGGTTCGTTTCGAGAACGGCCAGGTGCGTCTTGGCGAAACGGCCTATGATTTCGCCGAGGCCGCCGGCCTGGCCTACGCAGGGCGCGTCAGCCTGAGCGCGACCGGGTTCTACAAGACGCCCAAGGTCGAATGGGACCGGATCAGGGGGCGGGGCCGGCCGTTCTATTACTTTGCCTATGGCGCGGCCGTGACGGAGGTGGCCATCGACACCCTGACCGGCGAAAACCGCATCTTGCGGGCCGATATCCTGCATGATGCGGGAGCATCGCTGAACCCAGCGCTGGACATCGGTCAGGTCGAGGGCGGTTACGTGCAGGGCGCGGGCTGGCTGACCACGGAGGAACTGGTCTGGGACGACCGGGGCAGATTGCGCACCCATGCCCCCAGCACCTACAAGATCCCGGCCCGTTCGGACCGGCCCGACATCTTCAACGTCGCCTTGTGGGACGGGCGGAACCGGGAGGATACGATCTATCGCTCCAAAGCCGTGGGCGAGCCGCCATTCATGCTCGGCATTTCGGCCTTCCTCGCCCTGAGCCATGCGGTGAGTTCCTGCGGCGCGGACTATCCGGCGCTGGATGCGCCGGCGACGGCGGAACGGGTCTGGTCGGCGATTCAAAGGGTGCGGCATGGGATTTGAACTGGACGCCCTGCGCGACGCGGTCGCGCGGCATGGCCGGGTGGTTCGTGTCGTCATCGCGGCTGTGCGCGGGTCTTCCCCGCGCGAGGTGGGGGCTGCGATGCTGGTCTGGGACGGCGGCCAGTCCGGCACGATCGGCGGCGGCACGCTGGAATTCCAGGCCGCGCAGGCCGCGCGCGCGATCCGTGAACCGCTGATGAGCCATCATGCGCTTGGCCCGGACATGGGGCAATGTTGCGGCGGTGCGGTGAGCCTGTTCAGCGAACCTTTCGACGCAGCCGCTGTCGCAACGCTGGATGAAACGGTGATCGCGCGGCCAACCGGCCCTGTGACCGCGATGCCCCTGTCCGTGAAGCGCGTCCTGGACCGCCAGCGGGCGCAGGGTGTGCCGCCCGCCGCGCAATTGCTCGACGGCTGGATGATCGAACCCGTGCACCGGGCGGCCAGGCCGGTCTGGATCTGGGGGGCGGGCCATGTGGGGCGGGCGCTGGTCGGGACACTGAGTCCGATCCCGGACCTGTCGATCACCTGGATCGACACGGCGCGGGACAGGTTTCCGCCGGACGTGCCGGCCGGCGTCGACGTTGTTCCGGCACGGCAACCCGGAGACCTGGTGGCCCATGCCCCGCGCAATGCGGAGCACTTGATCGTGACCTATTCGCATGCGCTCGATCTCGACCTTTGTCATCGGCTTCTTGTCCACGGCTTCGGTTTCGCCGGATTGATCGGATCGCGCACCAAATGGGCGCGGTTCCGGTCGAGACTGGCCAAGCTGGGCCATTCGCCGGAGCGGATCGGCGGTATTACCTGCCCGATCGGAGACCCGTCGCTGGGCAAGCATCCGCAATCCATCGCGATCGGGGTGGCAGCCAGGCTGTTGCGGCCCGCGACGATACATTCCCAAGACAAGGACCTGAGCGCGTGACAGCCCCTCTTCTCTGCCTGCAAGGCCTGACCAAGGCCTATCCCGGCGTGATCGCCAACAACAACGTGTCCTTCGATATCGGCAAGGGTCAGGTGCACGCGCTGCTGGGCGAGAACGGCGCCGGCAAATCGACGCTGGTGAAGATGATCTACGGGCTGGTCAAGCCGGACAGTGGGTCGATGCTGCTGAACGGCGTGCCCTATGCCCCGTCAGAACCGCGCGCCGCGCGCGCCGACGGGATCGCGATGGTGTTCCAGCATTTTTCGCTGTTCGACGCCCTGAACGTGGCCGAGAACATTGCGCTCGGGATGGAAAACCCGCCGAAGATGGGCGATCTGGCGAAACGTATCCGCGACGTATCGGAAACCTACGGGCTGCCGCTGGATCCCTATCGCCGGGTCGGCGATCTGTCCGCCGGCGAACGGCAGCGGGTCGAGATCATCCGCTGCCTGCTGCAGGACCCCAGGCTGCTGATCATGGACGAACCGACCAGCGTGCTGACGCCGCAGGAAGTGAACATCCTGTTTGAAACCCTGCGCAAGCTGCGCTCCGAGGGCACGGCGATACTTTATATTTCGCACAAGCTCGAGGAAATCCGCGCGTTGTGCGACCATGCAACCGTTCTTCGGCTGGGCGAGAACGTGGGCGAGTGCATCCCTGCCGAAACCAGCGCCCGCGACATGGCCGAACTGATGGTCGGAACCGGATTGAAGACCCCGGAACGGTCGGGACGCGCCCTTGGCGATGTCGCGTTGGACATCAGCGGGCTGTCGGTGCCGGCCCCGTCGGAATTCGGCACGGGGTTGAAGAACCTGCACCTGACGGTGCGCAAGGGCGAGGTGCTCGGCGTGGGCGGTGTCGCGGGCAACGGGCAGGACGAGTTGCTGGCGGTGCTGTCGGGCGAGGTCAGGAGCGCGTCCGATGCGGTGAAACTGCACGGCAAGCCGATCGGGAACCTGGGCCCGACGGACCGGCGGCGGCTGGGCGTTCTCAGCGCACCCGAAGAGAGGCTGGGCCATGCGGCGGCACCGGACATGAGCCTGACCGAGAATGCGATGCTGACAGGGTCGGTTCGCGAAAACCTCGTACGGCGGGGATTCCTGAAATGGCGGCAGGCGCAGGCCTTCGCGGAACGGATCATCGAGGATTTCGACGTGCGCACACCGGGGCCCGGAAACGCGGCCCGGTCCCTGTCGGGCGGCAACCTGCAGAAATTCGTGATCGGCCGCGAGATCCTGCAACGCCCGGAGGTTCTGGTGGTGAACCAGCCGACCTGGGGCGTCGACGCCAGCGCCGCCGCCGCCATCCGGCAGGCGATGCTCGACCTAGCCGCGGACGGGGCAGCCGTGATCTGCATCAGCCAGGACCTGGACGAGTTGATGGAGATCAGCGACCGGTTCGCCGCCCTGAACGAAGGTCGCTTGAGCACACCGCAGGATACGGCCGAACTGACGATCGAAGAGATCGGGCTGATGATGGGCGGGGCGCATGGCATGGAGGTGGCGCATGTTTGACCGGATGCGACCCGAATCCGTTCCGTCTCTTGCGGTGGAATCCACAAACAACACGATACGGGGAACCGGTGCATGATCGTTCTGGAAAAAAGACCCCAGCCCTCCCGCATGTGGACGCTGTTGACGCCGGTCCTGGCGGTGCTGTCGACCATGGTCTTTGGCGGGCTGTTGTTCGCGCTGTTGGGCAAGAACCCGGTCGAGGCCATCCGAACCATTTTCTATGAACCGCTGTTCGGCGAATTCGCATTCTATTATCGCCCGCAACTGCTGGTGAAGGGCGCGCCGCTGGTCCTGATCGCCATCGGCCTGTCGCTTGGCTTCAAGGCCGGGATCTGGAACATCGGCGCGGAAGGCCAGTACATCATGGGCGCTATCGTCGGAGCCGGGGTCGGTCTCGCCTTCTACCCGCTCGACTCGATCATCGTGTTCCCGCTGATGGTCATCGGCGGCGCGTTCGGCGGCTGGGCCTGGGCGATGGTCCCGGCGCTGCTCAAGGTGCGTTTCGGCACCAATGAGATCCTGGTGTCGCTGATGCTGGTGTATGTGGCGGAACAATTGCTCGCCTCGATGTCGCTCGGGCTCTTGAAGAACCCGGAAGGCTTCGGCTTTCCCGGCAGCCGAAACCTGACCGAATATGCCAGCGCAACCAGCTGGATCAATCAGGATGTCGGCATGCACTGGGGCGTGGTCTTTGCCTTCATCGCGGTGATCTTCGCCTATGTGCTGCTGAACCGCCACATGCTGGGCTTTCACATCCGGCTCACCGGAGAGGCGCCGCGCGCCGCGCGTTTCGCAGGCGTCAGGCCGACCCGGCTGATCCTGTTCTGCCTCGGCACGTCGGGTGCGCTGGCCGGGCTGGCCGGGTTGTTCGAAGTATCCGGCCCCGGAGGCCAGATCACCATCGATTTCAACATCGGCTACGGGTTCACGGCGATCATCGTTGCCTTCCTCGGACGGCTGCATCCTCTGGGCATCCTGCTCGCCGGAGGCTTGATGGCGCTCACCTATATCGGTGGCGAAATCGCCCAGTCCCAATTGGGCCTGCCCGCGGCGGCGATCCAGGTGTTTCAGGGCATGTTGCTGTTCTTCCTGCTGGCGCTGGACCTTTTAACAAATTACCGCGTCCGGTTGCGCGCAAGAGAGGTGGCCTGAGATGGATCTTGGTTCGATCAACCCGGTTCTGCTGATTGCGTCGCTGATGGTGGCGGCGACGCCGATCCTGCTGGCCGCCATCGGTGAACTGGTCGTGGAAAAGGCGGGCGTCCTGAATCTCGGGGTCGAGGGCATGATGATCGTCGGCGCGGTCAGCGGTTTCGCGATCTCGGTCGAAACCGGCTCGCCGTTTCTCGGCTTTGTCGCTGCGGCGGTGGGCGGTGCGCTGTTGTCGACACTGTTCATCCTGCTGACCCAGGTGGCTCTGGCCAACCAGGTGGCGTCAGGCTTGGCGCTGACCCTGTTCGGTCTTGGTCTGAGCGCCCTGATGGGGCAGAAATACGTCGGGATCAAACCGCCACCGACGGGAGATATCCATATCCCGCTGCTCAGCGACGTGCCGGTCCTCGGCCCGATCCTGTTCACGCATGATGTCGTGCTCTACGTCGGAATTGCGATCGTGGCAGCGGTCTGGGCGATCCTGAAGTTCACCCGTGCCGGATTGATCCTGCGCGCGGTTGGCGAAAGCCATGATGCCGCGCATGCGTTGGGTTACAAGGTCGTGCGAATCCGCATTCTCGCGATCCTGTTCGGTGGGGCCTGCGCCGGGCTGGGTGGGGCCTATATCAGCCTCGTCCGGGTTCCGCAGTGGACCGAGGGCATGACCGCCGGGGTCGGCTGGATCGCCCTGGCGCTGGTCGTCTTTGCCAGCTGGAAACCCTGGCGCGTGCTGCTGGGCGCCTATCTTTTTGGCGGCATCACGGTGTTGCAGCTCAATCTGCAGGCGGCGGGCGTTGCCATTCCGGTGGAGTATCTGGCAATGTCGCCCTACCTCATCACGATCCTTGTGCTAGTGATCCTGTCGAAAGACAAGAGCAGCGCGCCGGCATCGCTGGGCAGAATTTTCCATGCCTCTCGCTGAGGGGCCAATCAAAATCAAAATAGGGGAACCTGAATGAAACTAACGTCACTTCTTGCCAGCGCCGCGATGGTGCTGGGACTGGCCACCGGCGCAATCGCGCAGGACAAGACCAAGGTCGGCTTTATCTATGTCGGCCCGGTGGGCGACGGCGGCTGGACCTACGAGCACGACAAGGGTCGCCAGGCTGTCGAGGCGGAGTTCGGAGACAAGGTCGAAACCGTCTACCAGGAAAGCGTCCCGGAAGGCGCCGACGCGGAACGGGCGATCACCCAGATGGCCCTGAACGGCGCGGACCTGATCTTTACCACCTCCTTCGGCTACATGGACCCGACCATCAACGTGGCCAAGAAGTTTCCGAACGTGAAATTCGAACATGCCACCGGGTACAAGACCGCCGACAACGTGGCCGTCTATTCGGCGCGCTTCTACGAAGGCCGCGCGATCCAGGGCCATATCGCCGGCAAGATGACCAAGTCCAACATCATCGGCTACATCGGCTCCTACCCGATTCCCGAAGTGATCCGGGGCATGAACAGCGCCTTCATCCACGCCCGGAAGGCAAACCCCGACGTGCAGTTCAAGATTGTCTGGGCCTACACCTGGTTCGACCCGGCGAAAGAAGCCGATGCAGCCAAGGTCCTGATCGAACAGGGCGCCGACGTGATCCTGCAACACACCGATTCAACCGCGCCCCAGGCGGCGGCAAAGGCGGCGGGCAATGTCATCACCTTCGGGCAGGCGTCTGACATGAGCGAATACGCACCGCTGCCGCGGGTGTCCTCGATCATCGACAACTGGGCGCCCTATTACATCGAACGCACCCAGGCGGTGATGGACGGCACATGGGCCAGCAGCAACCGCTGGGACGGCATCGACAAGGGCATGGTCGGAATCGGCGAGATTTCCGACGCGGTGCCCGCCGAGGTCAAGGCCGAGGCGCTGGCGCTCAAGGATGCGATCGCGTCCGGCGAATACCACCCGTTCACCGGACCGCTGAACAAGCAGGACGGCAGCGTCTGGCTGGCCGAAGGCGAAGTCGCCGATGACGGCACGCTCGCGGGCCTGAATTTCTATGTCGAAGGCATCGAAGGCGACATCCCGAACTGAGCCCGACCGCCCGCGATGGGCGGCGGCAGGTCGCAACGGACAAAGGCCCCGCTGGACGGGGCCTTTTCACGTCCGGGCAAGACCCCCCTTTTCCGTGCCGGTCCGGCATGCAATTGTCCCGGCATGACACATATGACAACTCTGGACGGGTCTCCCGTCAGCCGCTTTGCCTTTGGCACCATGCAGTTCGGCGCGGGCGCCGATGCAACCGACAGCCGCGCCATGTTCGATGCCTGCCGCGCGGCGGGAATCAACCATTTCGACACGGCCTATGTCTATACCGGCGGCGCTTCTGAAACCCTGCTGGGGCAGATGATCGAAGACGACCGCGACGCGCTTCTGATCGCCACGAAATACGGCAGCGTAGGCGGCGCGGGACGCGCGAACATGACGCAGCAGTTCGATATCTCCTGCGGCCGGCTGGGACTGGACGGCGTCGATCTGCTCTACCTGCACATGTTCGATCCCGACACCGACCTGCGGGAAACCATGGAAGGTTTTGCCGCGCTGAAACAGGCGGGCCGGATCCGCTATGTCGGATTGTCCAACTTCGCCGCATGGCAGGTGATGAAAGCGGTCCGGGTTGCGGCCGAATTCGATCTGACCATCGACATCCTGCAACCGATGTACAATCTGGTGAAACGTCAGGCCGAGGTCGAGATCCTGCCGATGTGCGCGGATCAGGGCATCGCCATCGCGCCCTATTCGCCGCTCGGCGGCGGCCTTCTGACCGGGAAATACGCGCGCGGGGACAGCGGACGGCTAAACGTCAACGACATGTACCGGTCCCGATACCGGCAGGACTGGATGCATACGACCGCTGCCGATCTCGGCGCGCTGGCACGGGAGACCGGAACCGATCCGGCGACGCTCGCCGTGGCCTGGGTCGCGGCGCACCCGTCGCGGCCGATGCCGATCGTCTCGGGCCGGACGGCGGAGCAGTTGCGCCCGTCGCTGGACGCGCTGGAGTTCGACATGACCGACGCGCTCTATCAACGGATGTGCGCCCTGAGCCCGACGCCCTCTCCCGCGACGGACCGGAGCGAAGAAACCGCATGATCGATTTCATCGTCATCGGCGGCGGCATCGCCGGGCTGAGCGCGGGCGCGCGGCTGTCCGCCCACGGGTCGGTCACGGTCCTGGAAGGCGAAGACGCCCTTGGCTATCACGCCTCGGGCCGGTCCGCCGCGCTTTACGAAGCCAGCTATGGCCTGTCCAGCACCGTCGCCCTGAACCTCGCCAGCAGCGACTATCACCGCCGCGAGAACGGCGGCTACCTGTCGCCGCGCGGGTTGCTGCTGCTGGCGCGGTCGGACCAGCAGGAAGGGTTCCTTGCGGATCTGGCGAACCTGCACCTCGATCCGGTGTCGGTGAAGGAAGCCAGGGCCATGGCACCCATCGTGAATCCGGACAGCGTCGCCCTGGCGGCTTTTCACGATGCAGCCTGGGACATCGACACCGACCGGCTGATGCAGGATTTCGCGCGGATCATCCGCGCCAACGGCGGGCAGGTTCTGACCCGGGCGCAGGTGACCGACATCGCCGGCGGCGCGGCGGGCTGGCACGTCCGGACAGCCACCGACGCCTATCAGGGGCGCAACCTCGTCAATGCCGCCGGGGCCTGGGCGGACGAGATCGCGAAACTGGCGGGTGTCGCGCCCATGGGCATCGTGCCGCATCGCCGCTCCATGGCCCGGCTGCCCGCCCCCGACGGGCACGACGTGTCGGCCTGGCCGATGCTGATGGGTGTCGGGGAAAGCTGGTATGCGAAACCCGATGCGGGCAAGCTGATCGTGTCCCCTGCCGAGCAGGACCCGACGCATCCGCATGACGCCTATGCCGATGACATGGTTCTGGCCGAAGGACTCGCCCGCTATGAAGAAATGGTGACGGAACCGGTCACGCGGGTCGAAAGCAACTGGGCGGGGCTGCGCAGTTTCGCTCCGGATCGGGCGCTGGTTCTGGGGCCCGACCCGGACCGGCCCGGGTTCATCTGGTGCGCCGGACAGGGCGGATACGGTTTTCAGACCGCGCCCGCGGCGTCGCAGTTGCTGGCAGATCTCGTGACCGGCGCGCCAAGCGAACTGGATGCGGGGACCGTGGCCGCGTTGCGGCCGGATCGGCTGCGGACATGACCCGCCGGCGCTTGCCCGAAACCGCCAATGTCGCCACCCCGGCCGAAGGCGCAAAGCTGTTCGCGCCCTCGGCGGAACGCAACCGCGACGCGCTTTGCGATCTGCTGGATCATGTCGCGCCGCGCGCGGGCAGCGCACTGGAAATCGCCAGCGGCACCGGCCAGCATGTGGTCGCCTTTGCCGCGCGGTTCCCCGGCCTGGGCTGGCAGCCGACGGAACCGGACCCGGTGCGCCGGGCCAGCATCGACGCCCATGCCGCCGATGCGTCCCTGCCGAATCTCGCCGCGGCGATTCCGCTGGATGCAACCGCCCGGGGATGGGGCAAGGCACAGACCCCGCAATCGCTGATCGTGGTCGTGAATCTGCTGCACCTGATCAGCACCGGCGAAGCCAGGGTTCTGATCGGCGAAAGCGCCGCCGCCCTCATCCCCGGCGGTCGTATGGTGATCTATGGCCCGTTCATGCGGGCCGGAGAATTGACCAGCGAAGGCGATGTGCGGTTTCACGCCAGCCTGATCGCCCAGGACCCTGAGATCGGCTACAAGGACGATTTCGACGTTCTGGACATGGCGGTCGAAGCCGGTCTGTGCGTCCTCGACGTGGTCGAGATGCCGTCCAACAATCTGGCGCTCGTGCTGGAAAAACCGGCAAACTGATCGAGATCAAGGAACCCGGCTGACACACCGGATCATAACATGTGCAAATATCGCCATATGATCACGAGGAGACCGGTTTCATGAACTGGCAGAACAAACTGGAAGAGACACGCGCCGGATTGCGAAACCTGAACGGAGCGATACCGGACACCGCGCGCGCGTTCGCCGGACTGGGCAGAACCGTCAAGCAGGACAGTGCGCTGGACTACAAGACCAAGGAATTCGTTGCGCTTGGCATTTCCGTCGCCGAACGTTGCGAACCCTGCATTTCCCTGCATATCGAGGCGCTGATCAAACTCGGCGCCAGTCGTGAGGAAGTCGCCGACGTTCTGGGCATGTGTCTCCAGATGGGCGGCGGGCCGGCAATGATGTACGCCGCCAAGGCGCTCGAATGTTTTGACGAACTGAGCGCATCATGAGACCCGCCGCGATCTTCGCCCTTGCCGCCGCGATCGGAGGGGCCGCTCTGGCCCAACAAGGTGAACCCGGCGCGCATTTCATCGAAAACTGGGACATGGACGCCAACGGCGCCGTGTCGCTCGACGAGGCCCGGCAGAAGCGTGCCGATCTGTTCACGATGTTCGACCAGGACGAAAACGGCGTTCTGGACCCGGCCGAATACGCCCTGTTCGATCAGACCCGGCAGGATGACATGGCCGTCAATGCGGGCGGACACGGGAAAGGCCCGATGCGGATCGTGAACGACGGCCTGACCCTGCCCTTCAATGATATCGACGGGGACGGTTCGGTGTCCGCCGATGAATTCCTGAACCGTGTTCCCGACTGGTTCGACACGATGGACCGCACCGGCGATGGCGTGGTGACGACCGGCGACTTTGCCGCCGGAAACGGATAGGACCCGTCTCCGCATCGGCGGCCTCGGATCCGGTCCTGTGCAACCCACCGCGCCGCGACGAAAATGCCTCCGGCAAGCAGCGCGGTCCCGGTCCATTTGCGGCGCTCAGCCATCCTTGCGAATGGCGGCGTTCGCGGGGTCATACGGGCTGTCCTCGCAGACCTCGGCGTCCCAGAGCCGGTTCAGCATCCTGACCTTGAGCCGGGTGCCCGGAACCGCGAGCTCCGGCGTCACATAGCCCATGCCGATGCTCTTGCCGAAGCTGACGGAATAGCCGCCCGAGGTCAAACGCCCGACGTGGGTGTCGCCGTGATAAAGCGCCTCCCGCCCCCAGGGATCTGTATCGTCCGGCCCGTCTATCAGCAGCGTCACGCATCTGGACCGGATGCCCCTGGCCTGCATCGCCGCCTTGCCGCGGAAGTCCTTGGACAGATCGACAAAACGTGGCAGGTCGGCCTCCAGCGGGGTGGCGTCGCGCCCGAGTTCGGTGCCGAAAGCGCGATAGGATTTCTCCTGCCGCAACCAGTTCTGCGCCCGCGCGCCGACCAGCTTCAGCCCATGCTTTTCACCCGCCGTCATCAGCTGATCCCAGAGATAGTTCTGCATCTCGATCGGGTGGTGCAGTTCCCATCCCAGTTCCCCGGTATAGGCGACGCGGATAGCGCGAACCGGACACATGCCCAGCTCGATATTGCGCATGGACAGCCAGGGGAACCTCTTGTTGCCCAGAACCGTCGCAGGGTCCGCATCCTTCACGATCTCGTTCAGCACATCGCGCGATTTCGGACCGGCGATGGCAAAGACACCCCATTGCGTGGTGACATCCTGGATTTCGATATAGCCGAATTCACCCATCTTGTCGGCGGCGGACTTGCGCAGGAAATCGGCATCATAGGCCGTCCACGCCCCGGCGGACACAAGATAGTATTCGTCTTCGGCCAGCCGCACGATAGTGTATTCCGTGCGCGTGGTGCCATGGTCCGTCAGCGCATAGGTCAGGTTGATCCGCCCCACGGCGGG
The DNA here is from genome assembly GCF_030164465.1 of Sedimentitalea xiamensis. Classification (GTDB taxonomy): domain Bacteria; phylum Pseudomonadota; class Alphaproteobacteria; order Rhodobacterales; family Rhodobacteraceae; genus Sedimentitalea; species Sedimentitalea xiamensis. The sequence goes on along the minus strand of NZ_JASNJE010000014.1, from coordinate 80,455 downwards.
CAGCTTGTTGCAGGTGAACCAGTCCAGGAACGCGGTCGCGCCCGGCCCTTTGACCATGTGCTTGGTAAACGCCGTGGCGTCGATCAAACCGGCTCCTTCGCGGATCGCCTTCGCTTCCTCGACCGCGTATTGCCACCAGCCGCCGCGCCGGAACGACCGGCTGTCGTGATCGTCGAAGCCTTCGGGCGCATAGTAGTTCGGGCGTTCCCAGCCGTTGACGAATCCGAACTGCGCACCCAGCGCCTTCTGCCGGTCATAGGCCGGTGCCGTGCGCAGCGGCCGGCAGGCGGGGCGTTCCTCGTCCGGGTGATGCAGGATATAGACGTGGTCGTAGCATTCCTCGTTCTTGCGCGCCGCGAATTCGGTGGTCATCCAGTCGCCATAGCGCTTGGGGTCAAGGCTGGCCATGTCGATCTCGGCCTCGCCCTCGACCATCATTTGCGCCAGGTAATAACCAGTGCCGCCCGCCGCCGTGATACCGAAGCTGAAGCCTTCGGCCAGCCACATGTTGCGCAGCCCCGGCGCCGGGCCGACCAGCGGGTTGCCATCGGGCGTATAGCAGATCGGGCCGTTGAAATCGTCCTTCAGCCCGCAATTCTCGGCACTCGGCATGCGATGGTTCATCGCCATGTACTGGTCCTCGATCCGGTCGAGATCGAGCTGGAACAGGTCGGCCCTGAAACTGTCGGGCACGCCATATTCGAACCGGGCCGGGGCACCCTTTTCATAGACCCCGAGGATCCAGCCGCCGCGTTCCTCGCGCACATAGCTCTGGGCGTCCGCGTCACGGATGACCGGGTGCTCCGGATGATTCTTGCGGAATTCAACCAGGGCGGGATCCTGCTCCATCACGATGAACTGATGCTCGACCGGGACCGCGGGCATCTTGATGCCCAGCATCCTGGCGGTGCGCTGTGCGTGGTTGCCGCTGGCGGTCACGACATGTTCGGCAGTGATCACCACCTGCTCGTCGCTCGGCACCAGGTTGCCGCCCTTCTCGACCATCCTGGTGGCCGTGACCTCCCAGGCCGCGCCATTCCAGTGAAAGGCGTCGGCCTGCCATTTGCGCTCGATCGCCACGCCGCGCTGTCGCGCCCCCTTGGCCATCGCCATGGTCACATCGGCCGGGTTAATATAACCATCGGTATGGTGATAAAGCGCACCCTTCAGATCCTCGGTGCGGATCAGCGGCCAGCGCGCCTTGATTTCGTCCGGCGTCAGGAAAACATGGGGCACGCCGCAGGTTTCCGCCGTGCTGGCATAGAGCATGTATTCGTCCATACGCGCATCGGTCTGCGCCATGCGCAGGTTGCCGACCACCGCGAACCCCGCGTTCAGCCCGGTTTCCGCTTCCAGCGTCTTGTAGAATTCGACCGAATACTTGTGGATATGGGTGGTCGCGTAGGACATGTTGAACAGCGGCAGCAGGCCCGCCGCGTGCCAGGTCGATCCGCTGGTCAACTCGTCCCGCTCCAGCAGCATCACGTCGTCCCAACCGGCCTTTGCCAGATGATAGGCGATCGACGTGCCAACGGCTCCGCCCCCCACGACCAAAGATTTGACATGCGTTTTCATCGGCTCACTCCACGGCACGAGTCTGTCTGGAGCGGTTATGCCCGTCTGCCGCGACGCGCGCCAATTCCATCCGACGCAAATCGGAACAAAACCGACCTCCGTTCAAAGATCGTCGGTCGGACCGGGGTCCGCGGCAGCACGACCGTGCGGGGCTCGATGCCCCGGACGGTCGTTCCCCCGGCTCATGGCTTGGGATGGTCGTCCCATTCGTCGGACAGGATGCGGCGGCTGTCGCCCTCCGGATCGTCATACTGGTTGGAACGCACCGTGTAGATGAAAGCGACAAGGCCGATCGCCCCCATCGTCAGGGATATCGGTATGAGATAGGACAGTATCGACATGTCGTCACCTCAGGCGCAGCGCATTCAACGACACTGTAATCGAACTCGTGGACATCGCCAACGCGGCGATCAGCGGCGTCGCCAGCCCCGCAACCGCGAGCGGCACGGCGATGACGTTGTAGACCGTCGCGATCCGGAAATTCTCCTTGATGCGCCTGGTGGCCCGGATCGCGGTCTCGCAGGCTTCCGCGATCGGCGTCAGATCCTGTCCCAGCAGCACAATGTCGGACGCCACCCGCGCCGCATCCAGCGCGCTGGCCGGCGAAATCGACACATCCGCCGCCGCCAGGGCCGCCGTGTCATTCAGCCCGTCCCCGACCATCAGGACCTTGCGCCCCTTTGCCCTCAGATCGGCGATTCGCGCGGCCTTGTCTTCCGGCAGGGCTTCGGCCAGCCACCTGTCGATTTTCAGGCGTTTCGCCAGGTTTTCGACCGCCCCGGCGCTGTCGCCCGAGACCAGATAGACGTCCTTGCCCGCGGCGAGCAAGGCCGAAACCGCCTTGGCGGCGCCCGGACGCAGGGCATCGACGAACAGGAAGGCTTGCGGCGGATGCGGTCCGACCGCCAGCCAGGCGGCGGTCTTTTCGCCTTGCGCTCCGCCGACCCAGCTGGCCCGGCCCAAACGCACCCGCTGCCCCCGCCAGGTGCCCTCGGCGCCATAACCCGGAACCTCCCGAACATCGTTCACAGCGGCCGGCCGGATGTCCGCGGCCCGCGCCGCCTGTGCGATCGCCCGCGACAGCGGATGCGCGGATCCTTCCGCAAGCGCCAGCGCGATCTCCAGATCTTGGCGGGAATGATCCCCGAGGTTCGTCACCTCCGGAGTGCCCGCGGTCAGGGTCCCGGTCTTGTCGAACACCACTGTGTCGACCTGGGCCAGGCGCTCCAGGGCCGTGGCGTGCTTGATGAGCATCCCTTTGCGGAACAACCGGCCCGACGCGGCGGTGGTGACCGCCGGCACGGCGAGGCCGAGGGCGCAGGGACAGGTGATGATCAGCACCGCGGCGGCGATGTTCAACGCGACCCGCAGGTCTCCGGACCAGAGATACCAGCCCAGGAAGCTCAGCGCCGACAGGATGTGAACGCCCGGCGCGTAAAGCTTGGCCGCCGAATCCGCCAGCGAGGTGTATCGCGACCGTCCGGATTCGGCGATGGCGACAAGGTCGGCCATGCGGTGCAGGGATGTTTCCTCGCCCACGGCCGTGGCCCGGATCGTCAGCGGACCGGTCAGATTGACCTCGCCGGCGCTTACGACAAGACCGGTCGCCGCGAAGACCGGCAAGGTTTCCCCAGTAAGAAGCGACCGGTCCAGTTCCGACTGTCCCGACACGATGACCCCGTCCACCGGCATCCTGCCGCCCGGACGGACGAGGACGTGATCGCCAACGGCCAGATCCGCGACGGCCACCTCCTGTTCAACACCGTCCCTCACGCGCAGGGCGCGGGGAACTTCCAGCGCGGCAAGCTCCTCCGCGGCGGACCGGGCCACGGCGCGGGTGCGGAAGTCGAGATACCGTCCGGCCAGCAGGAAGAAGGTCAGCGTCAACGCGGCATCGAAATAGGCGTGTTCGCCGGACAGCGACGTTTCCCAAAGCGACGTGACCAGAGCCAGGAGAATGGCCAGCACGATGGGCACATCCATGTTCAGCCGCCCGGCGGACAGGGCGGCCCAGGCATTGCGAAAGAATGGCTGGGCGGAATAGGCAATGGCGGGCAAGGTGATCGCCGCAGAGATCCAGTGGAACATGTCGCGGGTCGCATCCGTCGCCCCGGACCAGACCGAGACCGACAGGAGCATCACGTTCATCGACGCGAAGCCGGCGACCGCGAGGCGGATCAGCAGATCCCTGCCCGCCCGGCCGGACTCCGTCGCGGACAGCGCGCCCGGATCGAGTTCGTGGGCCGTATAACCCAGACGTTCCAGAACCGGGATCAGATCCCTGGCGGCGATCCCGTCCTCGGCATCGATCATCGCCCGCTTCAGGGTCAGGTTGACCCGCGCGGACCGCACACCGGGATAGGCGTTCAGCCCGCGTTCGACGGCGGAAATGCAGGCCTGACAATGGATCGTGGGCAGCGACAGGGCGATTTGCGCGGGTTTCAGCGGCTGCTCGACCGCATCGGTCGGAGCGGCAAGGCATCCGGGGCAGGCAGCGGCGGAAGGGGGGCGCATCTGGGCCGTCACGTCGGCTAGCCCTTCACATGCAGAATGACGCGCTGGGAGAACTCGGTGCCGTCTTCGGCGCGCGCGGCCATGCGAATGTTCCAGCTTCCCGCGCCCAGATCGACCGGAGCGACATAGGCCTTGCCGTCATAGATGAACTCCGGCGCGACGTCGTCGCGCACATGGGTCGCCCGCCCCACGATGGCGGACAGTTCGGCGACCTGAACGGGATCCCCCTGGGCATCGGTGATCGACAGGATGACCGCGCCGTCGCGCGCATCCGCCCGGACAGTCCAGCCAAGCGCCTCCTGGGCATCGCGGCGCAGGTCGAATTCCTGGCTCGCGACGTAGGAATTCTTCGCCTCCAGGCCGGGAAAGGTTCTCACCGCGCTATAGGCCAGCACGATGTTCACACCGATGATGACGGCAAAAGCGCCGATGAACACCGCGGCGGCGTGCTTGCCGGTGAATTCGCGTTCGCCCATCCGTCAGCCTCCCGTCCCGTTGAATGTGGTGTCCCGGTAGGCCCTGTCGCCATTCGTCAGGTCCTCGACCCAGAAACGGATATCGGTCCGGTCCGACGTGGATGGCACCGACCCGCCCGGCGACACCACATAGACCCGTTGCAGAAAACCGGTGTCCGCCGGAACCTGGATCGAATCATAGGGCGTGCCCTCCAGCTGGATCCGCAGGGTCGGGTCGCCACGCACGGACAGCCGGAATTGCCGCGGGTCGCCGTTCTTGTTCAGCATCCGCACATCGTATGTATTCCGGATCGAGCCGTCCGACATGGTGACGAATGTCGGGTTCCGGATCGGCGCCACGGTCATTTCGATATCCTGACGCATGAAAAGGGCAAAGACGAGTCCGAACCCGACCAGGGACCACAGTACGGTATACATGATCGTGCGCGGTCTCAGGATATGTTTCCAGATGTTCTTTGGCGGCAATCCGCTGCGCTCGCTGCCTTCGTCCGACAGGGCCATGTAGTCGATCAGACCGCGAGGCTTGCCGGTCTTGGCCATGATGTCGTCGCAGGCGTCGATGCAAAGCGCACAGGTGATGCATTCCAGTTGCTGGCCATCCCGGATGTCGATCCCCACCGGGCAGACGTTGACGCAGGCCATGCAGTCTATGCAATCGCCCTGCGGCGCTCCGGCCTTGACGTCTTCGGAATGCTTGCGCGGCTCTCCGCGCCATTCGCGATACCCGACGACAAGCGTGTCCTCGTCCATCATCGCGGCCTGAATTCGCGGCCAGGGACAGGCATAGATACATATCTGTTCGCGTGCGAACCCGCCGAAGAAGAAGGTGGTCAGCGTCAGAACACCCATGGTCGTATAGGCGATCGGATGGGCATTGCCGGTGACGAGATCCACCGCCAGCGTCGGCGCGTCGGCAAAATAGAAAACCCAGGCCCCGCCGGTCGCCAGTCCGATCAGCAGCCAGATCACCCATTTCGTGACCCTGAGCCGGGCCTTGCGGAAATCCATCTTTTTCTGCCGGTGCAGGCGCAACCGGGCGTTCCGGTCGCCCTCGACCCAGCGTTCCACCAGGATGAACAGGTCGGTCCAGACCGTCTGCGGACAGGCATAGCCGCACCAGACGCGGCCCAAGGCCGACGTGAACAGGAACAGCCCCAAGCCCGCCATGATCAGGAGTCCCGCCACGAAATAGAATTCGTGCGGCCAGATCTCGATCCAGAAGAAATAGAACCGACGATTGGCCAGATCGAGCAGAACCGCCTGATCCGGCAGGCTTGGCCCGCGGTCCCAGCGGATCCACGGCGTCAGGTAGTAAATACCCAGCGTCACGGCCAGGATCACCCACTTCAGGTTCCGGAACGGCCCGGAGACACGCTTGGGAAAGATCGGTTCCCGCGCGGCATAAAGACTGGGGGCTGGTTCGCTGCTGCTCACGGAATCACTCCGGCTGATGTTTCTTTTCAGGTTCGTTGTCACAGATGGGCCGCATGCCAACTTTGATATGGGTCAAAAAGCACATTGGCCCCACATCTTTTCTCGCCTGCGAAACGCTGGCTTTTGCTCCGGCCCGAGAATTCCGCGCGCCCAATGGGTTCAGGCTTTCAGCGGAAAGAAGCCTGCAGGCTGCGGCCGCGTCTGATGCCCCAACCTGCAAAACAGAAACCTCTCGGCTGCATTCGATGCAAGACGCCGCTGTTGCATCCGGATGGCGCGGCCGCTTGGCGCGCCAGGGCGGACTCTATGCGCCGTAGATCGCCTTTGCCTGGCGAAAAGACAACAGCTTGCGGTTGTTTTCGTCCCACAGGTGCAGGCGGCTGCAGGCAAAGCTCTCTGCGAGGGTGAGCCGGTTCAACGTGCTCAGGACCGCGTGGTCGCGCAGAACCTCCGTCAACCGGTAGAACGGGATACGCGCGTAAAGGTGGTGCACGTGATGCACGCCGATATTGGCCGAAAACCACCTCAGCACGGACGGCAGGTCATAGAACGAACTGCCGTGCAGGGCGGAATCGTGCAACTGCCAGTCTTCTTCCCGGTTCCAGCTGGTTTCCTCGAACTGGTGCTGCACGAAGAACAGCCAGACCCCGGCCGACGCCGCAAGCAGGGTGGTCGGCAGGAACACCAGCAAGACCGGGGCGAGTCCGCCGAAATAGATCACGACGGCAAGCGCCAGGGCAATCGCGAGATTGGTGCCCATCGCGCTGGTCCAATACCGCCAGCCGGCGGTCATCAGGCCGATCGGCAGGCGGTTCTGAAGAAAGAAGATATAGCCCGGCCCAAGGCCGAACAGGGTGAACGGGCTGCGATACAGCCGGTAGTGGAACTGCCACAGCGGCGAGAGCGCGCGATATTCCGCAACGGTCAGGGTATGCACGTCGCCGATACCGCGCCGGCCCAGGTTGCCCGCGGCCGAATGGTGCATCGAATGGGTGCGGCGCCAGACATCATAGGGAGTGAGCGTGAGCACCCCCAACACCCGCCCGATCCAGTCGCTGACCAATCGGTTGCGGAAAAACGCCCCGTGACCGCAATCATGCTGAATGCAGAACAGCCGGACGAGAAACCCCGCGTTGACGACGGAAATCGCCAGGGCCAGCCAGGGACTGACCGACAGGGCCCACCAGGCCGCGGCCCAGAGGATGACGAAGGGCAGGAAGCTGACGGTCAGTTCGAACACGCTGCGCAACGTGTCCGGCTCGCGGTATTTCGACAGGATCTGAACCCATTCGCGCGGAGTCGTCTCCTTGGGCCCTTGCGGGTCGGTCTCGTGGGATATGCTCATTCGCCTGCTGTTATGTCTTGCCATCGTGCACCCGGATAAACGACCCCTGCTCCTTGGCAAGCGAATTCTGCGGGCCATGCAGAAGGTGTGGCGCGGAAACGGTTATCAAGGCGTTAGGGATCGCGGCGCGAGCGCGGGAAATCCCGAAGAACCGGAAAGTCCGAAGTTTCAGGAAGGGAATTTGGCACCGGCTTTTCAGGAAACGCGCGAACAGATCGAAAAGCCAGTGCCGGGCTCTCCGGCGGCGCCAGGCCGCCGGAGAGTTTCTCGTATGCGGTTACTCGCCGCCGCCCAACTGGTGGACATATGTCGCGACCGCACGGATCTCAGCCTCGCTCAGACGAGTCGTCCATGACGGCATGACGCCAAAGCGGCTCTGCGTCACGGTTTCAACCAGTGAATCGTAGTCGCCCCCATAGAGCCAGATGGCATCCGTCAGATTTGGAGCCCCCTGTTCACGGTCGCCGGTTCCGTCTTCCATGTGGCACGCGGCGCAGTTTTCCTCGAACACCACGGCGCCGGCCTCGACCCTGGAGGCGTCCGCAGGCTCTCCGGACAGGGACATCACGAAGTTCACGACCTCGTCGATCTGGGCCGGTTCCAGCAGTTCGTCGCGGCCGAAAGCCGGCATTTCCGAATACCGGGCATCGGCGTCTTCCTCGTTCCTGATGCCATGGGCGATGGTGGCATGAATGGCCTCGATATCGCCGCCCCACAGCCAGTCATCGTCCAGCAGGTTGGGATATCCCACGGCGCCGGCTGCGCCGGATCCGTGGCACTGCGCGCACCAGGTCCGGAACACGGCGGCACCGGCGGACACGCCATAGGTCGAAAGTCCCGCATCCTCCGCGATCGAAGCCAGTTCGACGCTTGCGAGCTTCGTGTTGATTGCGGCGTTGGCCTCTTCGGCGGCCGCGATTTCCTCGGCGATATCGGCCCTCGTCGACCATCCCAGAATGCCCGGGGTCGCCCTGCTGATCATCGGCCACGCCGGGTAGGCGATCGTGTAGAGAATGGCCCAGACGATCGTGATGTAGAAGGTCCAGAGCCACCAGCGAGGCAAGGGATTGTTGAATTCCTCGATACCATCCCAGCTGTGGCCAGTGGTTTCGGGATCGCCCTTTAGCTTTTCAGGAACTTTGCTCATTTCCGCGCCTCCTTGGATGTGGCGGGTTTGTCTTCATTGCGAAACGGGATATTCGCGGAGTCGGTGTGGGTCTTGCTGCTGCCCGGCCGGAAAACCCAGAAGACGACCCCAACGAAGACGGCGAACAGAAGCAGCAGCATCCAGCTGTCCGCGAACTGCCGCAGGAACGTGTATTCTTCCATCACATCCTCCTACCGGCTCGCATCCGGCGTGAAGGTCGAGAAATCGACCAACGTGCCCAGCATCTGCAAATAGGCGATCAGCGCGTCGGCTTCGGAAATGCCCGGCTGGCCGTCGAAATTGCGCACCTGCGCCCCCGGATACCGTTCCAGCATGGCGTCATAGTCGCTGTCCGGGTCCGCCTGGGCGGTAAAGTCGGCAGCCGCGCTCTCGATCATCTCGTCGGTGTAGGGCACGCCCACGAAGCGCTGGGTCCTGATCAGGTCTTCGATATAGGTCGGCTCGATCAGCTTGCGTTCGAGAAAGGCGTATTTCGGCATCACCGATTCCGGCACCACAGACTGCGGATCCCGCAGGTGATCGAGGTGCCAGTCGTCGGAATAGCGTCCGCCCACACGCGCCAGGTCCGGCCCCGTGCGCTTGGAGCCCCATTGGAACGGGTGGTCATACATGGACTCGGCCGCGAGGCTGTAATGCCCATAGCGTTCCACCTCGTCCCGCATCGGGCGGATCATCTGGCTGTGGCACACATAGCACCCTTCGCGAACGTAGATTTCGCGTCCGGTCAGTTCGAGAGGCGAATAGGGACGCATGCCCTCGACCTCTTCGATCGTGTTTTCCAGCCAGAACAGCGGCGCGATCTGGACGATGCCGCCAATTGTCACCACCAGAAAGCTGAGGATCAGAAGCAACGTGGCGTTGGTCTCGATGATCTTGTGCCTGTCCAGAAAGCTGAGACGCTTCGGACGGGCGCCCGCACCCGTGGCGGAGGCCGGCATGGGGGTCTTGTCCTTGGAGTTCATGTCCGAACCCTCCTTATTCTGCCGGGACCGCGGCGGCGAGGCTGGCCTCTTTGGCCGGCGACCGCTTTACAGTCATCCAAAGGTTGTAGCACATGATGATCGAACCGGTCAGGAACAGAACCCCGCCCAGACCGCGCACCACATACATCGGGAACTTGGCGGCCACGGTGTCGGCAAAGGAGTTCACGAGGAATCCGTTGGCGTCGACTTCGCGCCACATCAGGCCTTCCATGATGCCCGTCACCCACATCGACGCGGCGTAAAGCACGATGCCGATGGTGGCGAGCCAGAAATGCCAGCTGACCAATTGCAGGCTGTAGAGACGTTCCCGCTTCCAGAGGACCGGCACCAGGTAGTAGAGCGCCCCGAAGGTGATCATGCCGTTCCAGCCGAGCGCACCGGAATGCACGTGACCGATGGTCCAGTCGGTGTAATGCGACAGCGAGTTCACCGCGCGGATCGACATCATCGGACCCTCGAAGGTGGACATGCCGTAAAAGCCGATCGAGATCACCATCATCCGGATCACGGGATCGGTGCGCAGCTTGTCCCAGGCCCCCGACAGCGTCATCAGACCGTTGATCATGCCGCCCCAGGACGGCATCCAGAGCACGATCGAGAACACCATGCCAAGGGTCGAGGCCCAGTCCGGCAGCGCCGTGTAGTGCAGGTGGTGCGGTCCCGCCCAGATATACAGGAAGATCAGTGCCCAGAAGTGGATGATCGACAGCTTGTAGCTGTACACCGGGCGCTCGGCCTGCTTGGGCACGAAGTAGTACATCATGCCCAGGAACCCGGCCGTCAGGAAGAAGCCCACCGCGTTATGCCCATACCACCATTGCGTCATGGCGTCCTGAACACCCGAGAACAGCTGGATCGACCGGCTGCCCCAGAACGATACCGGGATCGACAGGTTGTTGACCACATGCAGCATCGCAACCGTGATGATGAAGGCCAGATAGAACCAGTTGGCGACGTAGATATGCGGCTCTTTCCGCTTGATCAGCGTGCCCAGGAACACCGCCAGATAGGCGACCCAGACGATGGTCAGCCACAGATCGACATGCCATTCCGGTTCCGCATATTCCTTGGATTGGGTCGCCCCGAGCAAATAGCCCGTTGCGGCCAGCACGATGAACAGCTGATAGCCCCAGAACACGAACCACGCGAGGTTGCCGCCCCAGAGACGCGCGGCACTGGTGCGCTGAACGACAAAGAAGGACGTGGCGATCAGGGCGTTGCCGCCGAACGCGAAAATCACCGCCGACGTGTGCAGCGGCCGCAGACGTCCGAAGTTTCCGTATCCGTGCAGCCAGTCGAAGTTGAGCTGCGGAAAGGCCAGCTGAAACGCGATGAAGGTGCCGACGAGAAATCCGACGACGCCCCAGAAGGCCGTCGCGATCACACCGGCGCGCACCACGGAATCAAAATATTCGTTCTGCGGAGCTCCGGCCATCGCCGGTTCGTCAGTGCGCCGCACGGTATGCAGAAACAACCCACCGGCCACGAGCATCACGATGATGGCGTGAACCATGTAAGCTGTATCACGCGCGTAGTTGATCCCGATCATCGCCACCAGCGTGATCAGACCAAGCGCGATAAGCTTGATATAATTCGACATTTTGCGTCCCTCTTTCGTGTCCTGCGCGATTCCTGCATCGCGCGGACATGTTTAGTCTGAAGGCTTGATGCAAAACGGGGGGGGAAACCGCCTTGATCTGCATCAAGACAATCGCCGCAATTCTGTGACAGTCCTTTTGCGACAACGCCCCGGAGTTCTCTTGTAACCGGGCACGTCGAAAAACCATGGGGTCCAAATGGCTTACAAATCGCTACTGACGGTAATAACGGATCAGAAAATCGCGGAGGCGCCGCTCAGGCAGCTTGTCGCGTTGGCCGAAGCGCAGGATGCGCATGCCGAAGCTCTGTGTTTGGGCGTGGACCGCACGCAGACCGGATATTATTATGCCGGCGCCAACGCCATGGTGCTCCAGGAGACGCTGACCCGCGCGAATGCGGAAGCAGAGGAACTTCTGGCCTATGCCAATGAGTTTCTTGGAAAATCGGGAATCCGGTTTTCCGCCGAGAACGGGGTCGCCCAGATCGCCGACTTGGGCCGGCACGTCGCCCACCACGCGCGGTTCTCGGATCTCGTCGTGATGCCCCGCCCCTATGGCGACAACCGCGGCGCAGAGATCGAACCCATTGTGGAGGCCGCGCTGTTCGAAGGCCATTCGCCGGTTCTCGTGGTGCCGGACGATCACGAACCGCTGAGCCGGCCGAAGTCGGTTCTCGTGGCCTGGAACGAGAGCGTCGAGGCGATGACGGCCATTCGCCGCGCCCTGCCGTTCCTTCAGGCCGCGGAAATCGTCCGCATCGTCGTGATCGACCCTCCGACTCATGGCCCGGAACGGTCCGATCCCGGAGGCATGCTGTCGCAGATGCTGGCACGGCACGGCGTGAACTGCGAAATCGACGTTCTCAGCAAGACGATGAACCGGGTGTCGGATGTCCTGAACCGTCACGCCATCGACACCTCGTCGGACATGATGGTGATGGGAGCCTACGGGCATTCGCGTTTCCGCGAAGCCATCCTGGGCGGTGCGACCCGCAACATGCTCGAAAAGGCGACGGTCCCGGTCTTCATGGCGCACTGAAGACCGGAACGATCCGTTCGGGACATCATCCGGTGCGCCATGGCGCACCGGATCAGGCGCGTTTGATCAGGCCGATCAGGAACAGCAGGATGACCGCGCCCAGGGTAGCGTGGAAGATCGATGCGATCACTCCGCCGCCAACGGAAAAGCCCAGGGCCGGAAAGATCAGACCCGCCAGGAACGCGCCGACGATCCCGACGATGATATTTCCGATGAGGCCGAAGCCGCGGCCTTTCATCAGCTTTCCCGACAGCCATCCGGCGATGGCGCCGATGAGCAACATCGCGATGATACTACCAAACTGCATGCGTCACTCCTTTGCTTTCACGCATCGAGAGTCGCACCGGTTTGATTCCAATGCAAGCGGCGCGTTCAGTGCCGCACGTAGTGCAGACCCCGGAATTCAGACCGCAAGTCCCTGGTTCGCGGTGCGATGGATTCGGGGGCATTGCTGCGCAGGGATTGGGCGATCAGCGCGGCAAGGCGCGGCGCATCCGCGGGGGTGACGCCGCGCCGGACCAGTTCCGGCGTTCCGATCCGCAGACCATTCATGTCGCCCGCGACCTCCTGTATCGGAAGCCCGATCCCGCAGGCAAGAAACCCGGACTTGCGCAGGGTTTTCGATGCCGCCTGCCCGCCGCCGAATGCCGCCGCCTCGATGGCGAACTGGTGTGACAGGGTCGGCCCCCGAGGGGTCCGGAACACCGGCAGTCCGGCGTCTTCCAGTTCTGCGGCCAGCGCCTGCGCCAGATCTATCATGGCCCGCGCGTAGGCGGGGCCGTGGTCGACCCAGTCCAGCAACGACACCGCCAGCGCGGCTGTCCTGGCGGCATCGAAATTCGCGGTCATGCCCGGAAAGGCGATGGCATCCAGTTTCTGCGCGATACCCGCATCGTTTGTGACGATCAGACCGCCCGCCGGACCTCCGAGGCTCTTGTACGTGCTCATGGTCATCAGATGCGCCCCTTCGTCCAACGGGTTGGCCCATGCCCCGCCGGCGATGATTCCGCATTGATGGGCAGCGTCGAACAGGACATGCGCACCGATTTCATCGGCGATGGCCCGCACGTCCCCGACCGGATGCGGCAAGAGGTTCAGGCTGCCGCCGATGGTGATCAGCTTCGGACGCAGGCGCAGCGCCATGTCCCGCAGAGCCTCCAGATCGACGGTGTACCCATCCGCCCGCACCGGCGCCGGGTGCGTCTTGAGCCCGTAGAGACCGGCGCACCCATCCGCGTGATGGGTCACATGCCCGCCCACCGAGGCCGGAGGCGCAATGATCGCATCGCCCGGTCGGGTCAGGGCCATGAACCCGTAGAGATTGGCCAGCGCCCCGGAGCCGACGCGGATTTCCGCATGGCTGGCGTTGAACACCCGTGCCGCCAGTTCGGCTGCGATCACCTCTATTTCCTCGATCGCTTCCAGCCCCATCTCGTATTTGTCGCCCGGATAGCCCAGCGACGGGCGGCTGCCCAATCCCTCGGACAGCACCGCCTCCGCGCGCGGGTTCATCACGTTCGTCGCCGGGTTCAGGTTGAAACAGTCTTCGTCGTGAATGCGCCTGTTCAAATCGATCAGGTCATCGATCCTCTGGCCGATGGCCAAGGACGTCTGCCCGTCGAGACGACTGGCGATATCCTGAACGCGCGCCTGGCAAAGGGGCGGAACCCAGGGGCGGGAAGAGAGATGTGGCATGGCGAACTCCAATGGTGCCATCCCAGATGACACGTTACGCATGTTGCTGGCAAACCGGATATCGGGGGTGGAACGGGGGCGGGTCCTGTTTTTCCATGACGTCTTGCCCTTGGCGCGCAGGCAGGACAGGTGAAACCGCCGCGAGGGAGAATCCGGCCGGAGGGGCCGTTCGCCGTGCCCGCCGTCAGCCGAAGACGCCGCCGTCGCTGTCGTCGCCGGCTTCTTCCATCAGGCGGCCCATATCCGGAATCGTGACATGGCGCTTGCCTTCCAGCCGGATGACACCGTCCTTCTTCAGCGCCGACATCTGGCGGCTGACGGTTTCCAGAGTCAGGCCGAGATAGTCCGCCATGGCTTCGCGCGTCAGGGGCAGGTCAAAGACCATCGGCCCGCTGGACCCGTTCGTGCCGAGCGACGCGTCGCGCCGGCCAATGATGCTGAGCAGGCTGGCGATCTTTTCCCGCGCCGTCTTGCGGCCAAGAACGAGCATCCATTCCCGCGCCGCATCGAGTTCATCGAGCGTCATTTCAAGCAGGCGATGCGCGATATGCGGGGTCGCGTCCATCAACTGTTCGAACGGCTTGCGGCGGAAACAGCACATGACGATATCCGTGGTCGCGACGACGTCATAGGCGGCGCCGTCCCGTCCCGGCCGGCCGACGAAATCGGACGGAAGCAGCAGGCCGACCATCTGGGTCCGCCCGTCTTCCATCGTCTGCGTCAGCGTCGCGATGCCGGACACGACCGAACCGACGAAATCCATCTTGTCACCAGACCATATGATCGTCTGGCCGGCTTCGAAGCTGCGGTAATACTTGATCGCTTCCAGCTGCTCCAGTTCTTCGCTGTCGCAACGCGCACAGACGGCCCTGTGCCGGATGGGACAGTCTGAACAACTCGGAGATATCGTCTGGCCTGGTGCGTTCATTTTCTTACACTTGATCTGGGTCAAGGATTCCGAAGGAGCATCTCAAATACCTTAAACGGATGATGATGAAACCTCAATTGGCCAAGCTGGGACTCTTTGACGCCAAGGTGCCCCGCTACACGAGCTACCCCACAGCGCCCCATTTCGGGAACGATGTGGGATCCGATCTGTTCTCGAGCTGGATTTCGCAGGTCCCCGAAAACGGCACCATTTCCCTTTACATCCATGTGCCGTTCTGCCGGCGTCTGTGCTGGTTCTGCGCCTGCCGGACGCAGGGCACCCAAAGCGATGCCCCGGTTCGCGCCTATCTGGAAACGCTGAAGGCGGAACTGGCCTTGCTGAAACAGGTTCTGCCGCGCGGCGTGACCCTGTCGCGGCTGCATTGGGGCGGCGGTACGCCGACGCTGTTGAATCCTTCGATGATGACCGAACTCGCCGATTCGATCGCCGAGGTCGCGCCACTCGGGGAGAACGCCGAGTTTTCGGTCGAGATCGACCCCAACGAGATCGACGCCGCGCGGCTTGACGCATTGGCGGCGGCGGGGCTCAATCGCGCCTCCATCGGTGTCCAGGACTTCGACGACGAGATCCAGCAGACCATCGGCCGCATCCAGGGCTATGACGTGACCCGCGAGGCGATCGACATGATTCGCGACCGGGGCATCGCCAGCCTGAATGCGGATATCCTGTTCGGCCTGCCGCACCAGACACAGGAAAAGATGACGGAAAGCGTGCAGAAGCTGTTGTCGCTCAACCCGGATCGCGTCGCGCTTTACGGCTATGCGCATGTTCCGTGGATGGCGAAGCGGCAGCAGCTGATTCCGTCCGAAGCGCTGCCCACGCCCGAAGAACGTCTCGCCCTTTTCGAAACAGCCAGAAAACTGTTTCTGTGGGACAATTACGAAGAGATCGGAATCGACCATTTCGCCACGCAGGAAGACGGGCTGACGCGGGCGCAAAGGCTTGGCAAGCTCCGGCGGAATTTCCAGGGCTATACCGATGACACGTCCGATGTGCTGATCGGTGTCGGCGCCTCGTCGATCTCGCGCTTTCCGCAGGGCTTCGCGCAGAACGCCCCCGCCACCTCGGCGCATACATCGGCCATCCGGGCGGGGCGTTTCTCGACCTCGCGCGGGCACCGCTTCAAGGGTCAGGACAAGCTTCGCTCACGGCTGATCGAAGCCTTGATGTGCGATTTCCGCATCGACGCGGACGAGATCACGTCCCACTTCGACATCAGCCGTCAGGAGCTGAACGAGATGCTGTCCAAATGCAGCGGTGAATTTCCGGGGGTCGTGGCCCTGACCCAGGACGGGCTGTGCATTCCGCCCGAAGCGCGGCCCCTGACGCGAATCATCGCGCGCAGTTTTGACGCCTATGATCTGAGCAAGGCGGGACACAGTTCCGCCATCTGACCCCAGGATTTCGCGACCGGCAATCAGCCGGCCGCGGCAATCAGGGTCCGGGTGTATTCCGTCTGCGGCCGCTCGAACAGGGCCTCGGCGCTCCCGTATTCGACCACATCGCCCTGCTTCATCACGATGACCTTGTGACTCATCGCGCGAACGACCTTGAGATCGTGCGAGATGAACAGATAGGCCAGCCCGTATTTTCGTTGCAAGTCGCGCAGAAGATCGACGATCTGAACCTGGACCGTCATGTCCAAGGCACTTGTCGGTTCGTCCAGCACCAGCAATTTCGGCCGCAGCACCATGGCCCGCGCGATGGCGATACGCTGGCGTTGCCCGCCGGAAAATTCGTGCGGGTAGCGATCCATCGTGGCTGGGTCCAGCCCGGTTTCCCGCATCGCCTCGGCCACCAGTTCGCGCTTGTCCCGCGTTGGATCGACCTTGTGGATCGCCAGCCCCTCGCTGATGATCTGCTGGCAGGTCATCCGTGGCGACAGGCTGCCGAACGGGTCCTGGAACACGATCTGCATGTCGGCGCGCAGGCGGCGCAACTCCCGCGTCGTCCAGCGGCGCAGGTCCTGGTCGCGAAAGACGATCCGGCCTTCGGACGCGATCAGGCGCATGATCGCCAGCGCCAGCGTCGTCTTGCCCGATCCCGATTCCCCGACGATGCCGACCGTTTCACCGGCCCGCACCGACAGCGAGGCGTCGTTCACCGCCTTTACATAGCCGACCGTGCGCTTGAAGAACCCGCGCTGGATCGGGAACCACACCTTGAGGTTTTCCGTGCTGGCGATGGTTTCGCTGTCTTCGGGCACGCGGTCGGGTTGCCCGGACGGCTCCGCGGCCAGCAGCATTCTTGTGTAGGGATGCCGGGGGTTGTCGAATAGCTCGGCCGTCGGGCCGGATTCGACAATCTCTCCGCCTTTCATCACGCAGACCTTGTCCGCGACCCGGCGCACGATGCCCAGATCGTGGGTGATGAACAGCAGGCCCATGTTTTCCTGGGCCTTCAGGTCGGCCAGCAGGTCGAGGATCTGCGCCTGTATGGTCACATCCAGCGCGGTCGTCGGTTCGTCGGCAATCAGGATGTCCGGCTTGTTGGCCAGCGCCATCGCGATCATCACACGCTGCCGCTGCCCGCCGGAAAGCTGGTGCGGATAGGCGTCCAGCCGGGTTTCCGGGTCACGGATCCCGACCTTGGTCAGCAGTTCGATGATCCGCTCCCGCGCCGGCTCTCCGGCCAGGCCCTGGTGCAGCGCCAGCGACTCCGTCAGCTGCTTTTCGATCGTGTGCAGCGGATTGAGCGAGGTCATCGGTTCCTGGAAAATGAAACTGATGTCATTGCCGCGCACGTCGCGCAGCAGCCGGTCCGACGCGCCGATCATCTGTTGCCCGTCGTAGGTCACGGACCCTTCGACATGGGCGCTGTCCCCCAGCAGCGAAACGGTGGACAGGGCGGTAACGGATTTTCCGGATCCGGATTCCCCGACCAAGGCCAGGGTTTCGCCCCTGTCCAGCGTGAAGGACACGCCTTTCACCGCAAGCGTCGTCGTTCCGTCCTGACGAAACGAAACCTTGAGGTCGCGCACTTCGAGCAGGCTCATGAAAACGTCTTCCTTGGATCGAACGCGTCCCGCACGCCTTCGAAGATAAACACCAGCAGGGACAGCATGATGGCAAAGGTGAAAAACGCGGTGAAGGCAAGCCATGGCGCCTGAAGGTTCTGTTTCGCCTGCAAGGTCAGTTCGCCCAGCGACGGCGCCGAGGACGGCAGGCCGAAGCCGAGGAAATCGAGACTCGCCAGCGCCGCGATGGTTCCGGTCACGATGAAGGGCAGCATGGTCAGGGTCGCGACCATCGCGTTGGGCAGCATGTGCCGGAACATGATCGTGGTGTTGCCGACCCCCAGCGCCTTGGCGGCGCGCACATATTCCAGGTTGCGCGCGCGCAGGAATTCCGCCCTCACGACGCCGACAAGCCCGGTCCAGCTGAACAGGACCATGAGAAAGACCAGCAGCCAGAAACTGCGCCCCAGGATCGCAAACATGATGATGATCACGTAGAGCGACGGGGTCGCGGACCAGATTTCGATGATCCGCTGAAAGATCAGGTCCAGCCAGCCGCCGAAATACCCCTGCACCGCCCCGGCCGCGATGCCGATCAGGCTCGCCGCGCCCGTCACCATCAGGGTGAACAGGATCGACAGGCGAAAGCCATAGATGACACGGGCCAGCACGTCGCGCTTGGTGTCATCGGTCCCCAGAAGGTTCTGCCCGTTGGGCGGCAAGGGGGCCGCACCGGGCCGATCCACCGTGGTGTTGAACGAATAGCGGATCGGCGGCCAGATCGCCCAGCCCTTTTCGATCGGCTCACCGTCCACGACGCCGGTCCCGGCCTGTCGCATGATCCCTTCGGGGTCGTCGAAACAGGACTCAAGCCCCCCGGACGCTATCAGGCACTGCACCTCCGGGTCCCGATATATCGCCTCGGTCTGGAAATCGCCGCCAAAGGCGGTTTCCGGGTAGAAATTGAAGATCGGCGTATGGAATTCGCCGCGATACAGCACGAGGATCGGCTTGTCGTTGGCGATGAATTCGGCAAACAGCGACAGGCCGAACAGCACCGCGAAGATCCAGAGCGACCAGTAGGCCCGGCCGTTCCGGCGAAAGTTCCGCCAGCGCCGCGCGTTCAACGGAGAAAGCGCCATCAGCCTTCCCTCTTTTCAAAATCGATCCGGGGATCGACCAGTACGTACATAATGTCGGACAGGATGCCGACCACGAGGCTCATCAGCCCGAAGATGAACAGGGTTCCGAAGATCACCGGATAGTCCCGCGCCACCGCCGCCTCGAACCCGAGCCGCCCCAGACCATCCAGCGAAAAGATGGTCTCGATGATCAGGGAGCCGGAAAAGAACACCCCGATGAAAACCGCCGGAAACCCCGCGATCACGATCAGCATGGCGTTACGGAAGACGTGCCCATAGAGCACCTTGTGTTCGCTCAACCCCTTGGCGCGCGCGGTCATGACGTAATGTTTCTTGATCTCGTCCAGGAAACTGTTCTTGGTCAGCAGGGTCAGCGTCGCGAAGGCGGAAATCGTGCTGGCGATCACCGGCAGCGCGATATGCCAGAAATAGTCCCCGATCTTGCCCAGCAGGCTCAGGTCGCTCCAGTTGTCGCTGGTCAGCCCGCGCAGCGGAAAGATCTGCCAGTAGGATCCGCCAGCAAACATCACCAGCAGCAGGATGGCGAACAGGAACCCCGGAATCGCATAGGCGACGATGATCGCGCCGCTGGTCCAGGTGTCGAACGCGCTGCCATCCCGGATCGCCTTGCGGATGCCGAGCGGGATGGACACGATATAGGCGATCAAGGTGGACCAGAGGCCGAGCGAAATCGACACCGGCATCTTTTCGAGAACCAGGTCGATCACGCTGATCGAGCGGAAATAGCTTTCGCCGAAATCCAGCCGAACATAGTTCCACAACATGTTCAGGAACCGTTCGAGCGGCGGTTTGTCGAACCCGAACTCGCGCTCCAGTTCCTCGATGAATTCGGGCGGAAGCCCGCGCGCGCCGACATAGCGGTCGCTTGTCGCCGTCGCCTGGGTTTCTACATCCGCGCCACCGCCGGAAAACGCCTCGAACACGTCGCCGCCGCCTTCCATCTGGGCGATGATCTGTTCCACCGGGCCGCCGGGGACGAACTGCACCAGCGTGAAGTTGATGATCATGATGCCCAGCAGCGTCGGAATCACCAACAGCAGGCGTCTTGCGATATAGGCTCCCATGAAGTGCCGTTACCTCAACGCGCCGGATGATTTCAGCGCAGCCGCCTTGTCGGCATCGATCCACCAGAGGTCTTCGACGCCCAGCGCGTAGGGCGGCAGGTTTTCCGGATAGTCATACATGTCCCAATAGGCGACCCAATGCTTGCCCAGATACCAGGTCGGCACCATGAACCGCTTGGAACGCAGCACGCGGTCCAGCGCACGCGCATTGGCGGTCAGTTCGTCGCCTTCGGTCGCGGCCACGATATTGTCGATCAGGGCTTCGATGTCAGGCCCGTTGACGCCGGACGGGTTGAACACGGAAAACGCCGCCGCCTCCATGCCGTATTGCTGATACAGCCCCGTCGAAGGCTGCAACGATGTCCGGTAAGCGCCAGAGATGATGTCGAAATCCCGTTCGCGGCGCCGCAGGGTGAACTGCGCATTGTCGATCCGGTTGTAGCTGGCTTCGATCCCCATGGTCTTCAGGTTGTCGACGAAAGGCATGGCGATCCTGTCCAACACCGGATCGTCGGACAGGAATTCGATCTTCAGCGTCGCGCCGTCGGCATTGCGGCGCACCCCGTCATTACCCACGGTCCAGCCGGCTTCGTCCAGCAGCTTCATCGCGGCGCGCAGGTTGCGGCGGTCGTTCTGCCGGTCGGCGGCGCTGGAATGAGCCATCACGGGCTCCGAAGTCAGGATCGCCGGATCGAGCTTGTCGCCGAGCGCTTCGAGCACTTCGCGTTCGCGGCCTTCGGGCAGGCCCCTGGCTTCCAGTGGCGTGCCTTCCCAGAAGGAATGGCGCTGCTGGAACAGGCCGTATTGCAGGCTCTCGTTGGTCCATTCGAAGTTGAACGCCAGTTGCACCGCCTCGCGCACCCGAGGGTCGGCGAATTGCGGGCGATCCATGTTCATCACGAACCCGGACGCCGTCGGCACATCGCCGTCGATCAGTTCTTCCTTGACCACATGTCCCGCCGAGATTGCCGGAAAATCGTAGGAGGTCGCCCAGCTCTTGGAGTTGTTTTCCTGGCGAAACGTGAATTCACCGGCCTTGAAGGCTTCCATCGCCGCGATGGAATCGCTGAAATATTCGATCCGGATCGTGTCGTAGTTGTTGCGCCCGACATTCACGTTGATCGCGTCGCCCCAATAATCCGGGTTGCGTTTGTAGACCACCCGCCGGTTGATGTCATAGCTATCCAGCACATAGGGCGCGGAGCCGATCCCCGGTTCCATCCGCGGCTTGTCCAGGGTCCGGTTTTCCGGGTCGGCTTCGAACCAGGCCTTTGAAAAGATCGGTGTGCCGCCGACCTGGGTAATCAGCGCGCGGCGGGGAATGTCCGGCGCGAAGTGGAACTTGACCCGGTGCGGCCCCAGCACCTCGGCCTTGGGGATCCGCTTGCGGACCGCCTCGGCATAGGACTGCAACCCCTGGTCCAGCAACAGGTTGTGGGAAAACACCACGTCTTCGGCCGTCACCGGGCTGCCATCGGAAAACCGGGCCTCGGGACGCATGTTGAAAATGACCCAGTCCTGGCTTTCGGGATACTCCAGGCTCTTCGCCACGAGCCCGTAATAGGACGCGGGTTCGTCATAGGACGGGAACAGCAGCGATTCATACTGATCCGCGGATCGCGCGCCGGCCCGTCCCTGCCGGGTGAAGGGATTGAAACTGTCGAACGTGCCCTGCGCGGCATAGCTCAGTTCACCGCCCTTCGGCGCATCCGGGTTGACATAGTCGAAATGCGCGAAGCCTTCGGGATATTTCAGTTCGCCGAATTCGGAAAAGCCGTGGCTCTTGATGATCTTTTCTTCCGCCGCGACCAGTTGCGCGAACCCGACAAGCATCAACACCGCAAGCGCGATAACCCGCTGACTTTTCGGGGAACGGATCGCGCGCATGGCGAGACTTTGGCTCATCGGGAATTCCTTCATCTTCAGGGTCACTGATCGGCTGATTTCTATCGATGTAAGCTAATGCCGCGGTGCGCCAACATTCAAGTTGAGAAAATGTAAGCTTTCTGTGTCCGGGCGCATCCTTTGGTTTCCCGATGTCCCGTGTCTTGGCGCGGCGGCGCAAGAAAAAAGCCGCTGTCGGCGACAGCGGCTTTGAAAACGCAACGAACGGGCCGGATCAGTTGTCCAGGCTGTCCAGATAGGCGATCAGGTTGACCCTATCCTCGACCTTTTTCAGACCCGCGAAGCTCATCGTCGTTCCGGGCACCACGTCGCTCGGCTTGGTCAGGAATTCGCTCAGATGCTCCGGCGTCCATTCGCCGCCATGGCCGGCCATCTCATCGGAATAGCCGAATCCCTCGGCGCTCGCCACCGGACGTCCCACGACGCCATAGAGATAGGGGCCAGTGCTGTTGGCGCCGTCTTCCAGCTTGTGACAGGCCGAACACTTCTTGAACACGCTGGCGCCCTTTTCGACATCGGCAGAGGCCATCAGCTCGTCAAAGCTGACTTCCGCGACTTCCTCGGCCGGTTCGTCGGTTTCCAGTTCGATCACGAAGGATTGCTCGCCATGGCCTCCGGTGGAAAACAGCACGTCTGCGGCCCACTTGCCCATCAGCAGAATCAGGAAGGCGCCGAGCACACCGGCAGCCGCTTTGGTAAAGGTCATCGTATCCATTTGGTCGCGTGTCCATTTCATCCGTTTGCGCGGCTGTCTAAGCCTTCCCCTTGGCTCTGGCAAGGTATAGACACCGCGACCAATCGCCCATTCTGAACCTTTTGCATGGAAAACCGCCTCATGACCAACAGAATTGCCTTTCAGGGAGAGCCCGGCGCCTACAGTCACGAGGCCTGCCGGAACGCCCGCCCCGGAATGGAGGCGCTGCCCTGCCGCACCTTCGAGGATGCGATTGACGCGGTCAGGAACGGGCAGGCGGATCTTGCGATGCTGCCGGTCGAAAACTCGACCTATGGACGGGTCGCGGACATCCATACCCTGCTGCCCCAATCGGGGCTGCATATCATCGAAGAAGCCTTTGTCCGGGTCCACATCAACCTGCTGGGCGCTCCGGGGGCCACCTTGGCCGACGTGACCCACGCGATGAGCCACACGGTTCTGCTGGGTCAGTGCAAGTCCTTCCTGCAAAAGCACGGCATTCACCGGGTGGTCGGCGCCGACACCGCCGGTTCGGCGCGGCACGTGTCGGAAAAGGCCGACCGGAGTCTCGCCGCCCTTGCCAGCCCGCTGGCGGGCGAGATCTACGGGCTGGATCCGCTGGCCTCTCACATCGAGGACAATTCCAACAACACCACGCGGTTCCTGATCATGTCGCCCAACGCCGACCGGACCCCGCGCGGAAAGCATGGAATGATCACCAGCTTCGTGTTCCAGGTGCGCAACATCCCGGCCGCGCTCTACAAGGCCATGGGCGGGTTCGCGACCAATGGCGTGAACATGACCAAGCTGGAAAGCTACATGGTTGACGGATCCTTCACCGCCACCCAGTTCTACGCCGACATCGAAGGCCACCCGGACGATCACAACGTCGCACTGGCGCTGGACGAGCTCGGCTATTTCACGACCAACGTCGAAATTCTCGGCGTCTACCCGGCCGACCCGGGCCGGCACTGAGCCGGGACGAGTTTCCGCAGGTCAACCTGACCGCTGGGCCCGGTTTTCCAGCGACCTGGCATATTCCGCGGCCTTCAGCTTGAACCGCTTGCTCAGGTTGGCTTTCGCCAGTCTCAGCGACTGGATCATCAGCCGGGCGGACAGGGTCTTGGGCGTGAGGTTCAGAACCACGGCCATTCGGGTCCGCCTCGGCGACAGGGCGATCAGATCCAGCGTAAGCCGCGTATCTATCCCCTGTGAATCCCCGGCGAACACCATGGCATGCGGCGGTTCGTGGACAACGAGTTCGAGCCTCATCCGGCGCGGCTTGCCCCGCATCCTGAAATCCGCCTGCCAGGCGGCGCCTGCCGCAAGCTGGGTGATTTCCGTCAACCTCCGGACGTCGATCCCCCGCCGGATCGCGGAACGTTCGAACAGTTCGAAGTCCGAAAGCAATACAAACACCCGCTCGATGGGCGCGTCGATGTCTTCCTTGCTCGAAAACTGCATGAAAGTCCCAGTAATGCGCGTCGCCGGACTGTCCGCCTAATCCAACCTGTCCGCAAGCCAGTTCTGCAACAAGAAATGGGCGATCGCACCCCTGCGCGCCGGTTTCAGGAACGGATGGTCGCCGGCGAAGGCGGTCATCATCTCGTCGCGGCTGACCCAGATGGCTTCCTCGATCTCGGTGGGATCGATCAGGATCTGCCGGTCCAGCGCGGCCCCGGCGCAGCCGAACATGAGCGACGCGGGAAACGGCCATGGCTGGCTGGCGAGATACGTGACCGCACCGACCCTGATCCCCGCTTCCTCGAACACTTCGCGGCGCACCGCGGCTTCCAGCGTTTCGCCCGGCTCGACGAATCCAGCCAACAACGAATACATTCCCTTCGGCCATCCGGGAGACCGCCCCATCAGAACCGAATTGCCATATGTTATCAGCATGATGACGACAGGGTCCGTGCGCGGAAAATGATGCGACCGGCAGGCCGGGCAGGTGCGCTGCCATCCCGCGTGGGACACAAGGCTTTCAGCGCCGCACCGCGCGCAGAACCGGTGACTGCCGTGCCAGCCCAGGATCGCCTTGGCGGTCGCCGCCAGTTCCGCGTCCACCGGAGAAAGGCGCGTCATGATCCGCCGCAGTTCGGCAAAGACGCTCGCGTCAGGCAGGTCGGGATGGACCTGTTCGGACGGGTCCAGGAACATTCCCAGCGCCGCCGCGTCGAGCGCCTCCGGTTCCCAATCCGAAATGTCGCAGGCGAAAAGCGGCGCACCCTCCGCCGCGACCCCGAGAAACACCGAGCCGTTCCCGTTGCCGCCGCGATCCTCGATCAGGACCGGATGGTCCATGGGGATCAACGCCAGCCGATCCAGATCCGGACCCAGAACGAGCGGCTTGCCCCGCCACATCACGACGGCGGCGGCCTGGGGATGCTCCATGGCTTCGGCGATCCGCGCCGGATCACCCCGCATGTGCGCGGCCCGGTCCAGGCCGGACCCGCCAAACGTCACCTTTTCCGCCAGCTTCATCGCACACCTCTTCGCAAGCCTTCCAGTGAGCTACCTTATCGGACCGCCCGGAGCCAGCCATCTGTTGCAATCCCCCGAAGGATCTGACGCCCTCCAACGTCACCCTGACACAAACTCTCATATGTTAACGGTTTTTCATTCCCTTCGCTCGTGTTTTGATTGAATTATCAAGCAGAATACTCGCTTTAACGTGTATGGGCGCGGTCATGAACTCTCTGCTCTTGACAGAAACGGATCAAAAGCGTGGCTGAACCCTGTCGGCCGCCCGCAGGTGCGCGCGCGCGGCTTCGGCTGTTGGCGACAACCGACCTGCACATGAACCTGACCAGCTACGATTATTACGCCGACCGCGCAGATCCGACGGTCGGATTGACCCGCACCGCGACACTTATTCACCAGGCGCGCACCGAAGCCGAACGCGACGGCAGGCTCGTTCTGCTGTTTGACAATGGCGATGGGCTGCAGGGTTCGCCCCTGGCCGAAGCCGCGGCGGCAGACCCCGGCAAACCGCATCCGCTGATGCGCGCCTTTGACCAGCTGCACTATGACGCCATCGGCCTGGGCAATCACGATTTCAACTTCGGGCTGAAGCCGCTGACGCAGGCGCTTGAACAAGCCCCCTGCCCGGTTCTGAATTCCAACCTCA
This sequence comes from Sedimentitalea xiamensis, assembly GCF_030164465.1. Classification (GTDB taxonomy): domain Bacteria; phylum Pseudomonadota; class Alphaproteobacteria; order Rhodobacterales; family Rhodobacteraceae; genus Sedimentitalea; species Sedimentitalea xiamensis. Next base: position 54,768 of record NZ_JASNJE010000014.1, on the reverse strand, counting down.
GCCCGGTTTCGCCGGAAAGCCCGCCGGGTTTCAGCCCCTTCGCACTTCTGGACAGGACCCTGCGCAGCGGCGACCGGGATTGGCCGATCCGGATCGGAGTTCTGTCTTTCGTGCCGCCGCAGACGGTGAAATGGGACGCTCATGTGCTGCAAGGCAGGATCCGGGCCGACGACATCGTCGAGAGCGCGCGCAGATGGGTGCCCGAACTCCGGTCGGCGGGCTGCGATCTGATCCTGGCACTGGCGCATACCGGGTTTTCTTCCGCCACGGACCACCCGGATCTTGAAAACGCCGCGCTCCCGCTCGCCGCTGTGGACGGGATCGACGCGGTAATCGCCGGGCATACCCATCTTCGGCTGCCGGGGCCGGATCACGGCGGCTTGCCGCATGTCGATCCGGACAGGGGCGCCGTTCACGGAAAACCCGCGGTCATGGCGGGCACTTTCGGGTCCCACCTGGGGATCATCGACCTGGAACTGATCGCCTCCGAAGACCGGAAATGGAGACCCGCCGGGTTCGAATGCACGCTGCGCCCGATCGTGCGGCGCGCGCCTTCGGGACGGGCCGGAGCGACGGTGCGGGAAGACCCCGCGCTAGTCCGCCTGATGGCGGACAGCCACGCGCGGACCAGGGCCTTGATGGACGAACCGGTGGGGCGCGTCGCACAAGACCTGCACAGCTATTTCACCTTCTTCGCCCCGGATCGCGCCCTTGCGCTTGTCGCGGCGGCGCAGGCGGCGGCCCTGCGCCCCTTGCTGGCCGGCAGCCCGGCCGAAGACCTGCCGCTGTTGTCGGCCGCGTCGCCCGGCAAGTTCGGCGCCCGGTCCGGGCCGGGGTTCTACACCGACGTGCCCGCCGGTGAGATATCGCTGCGCAACGTGGCCGACCTTCACGTCTTTCCCAACGAGCTGGCGGCGGTTCTGGTCAGTGGCGCGCAGCTGCTGGACTGGATCGAGATGTCGGCAAGCCTGTTCCGCCAGGTCGGTCCGGGAAAGACGGGACAAGACCTGGTGGACACCGCGATGCCCGGCCACGATTTCGACGTGATGCACGGGCTTTGCTACCAGATCGACCTGTCCGCCCCCGCGCGGTTCTTCCCGGATGGAACCCTGCGCGGTCCCGGCGGCCGGAGGTTGCGGAACGTGACCTGCAACGGCACCCCGGTGCAGCCGGACGACAGGTTCGCCGTCGCGCTGAACAGCTTTCGCGCCAATGGCGGCGGTCCGTTCGCGGCATTGGCCGGCGCGGAACGGATCAAGCTGCCGTCGCTGTCGGTCCGCGACGCGATCCGGCAGTTCGTGGCCGGGCCGTCCGGCGACGAGCCGTTGCATCGCGCCCCGCCCCCCTGGGGCTTCTGCCCGATGGCGGGCGCATCCGTCGCCGCCCTCACCGGTCCGGGGGCAGAGGCGCATCTGGCGGAACTGAAACCGCGCGGCATTTCGGTCCGCGGGCTGACGCGGGACGGGTTTCTGGAACTGGACATCCCGCTCTGAGTCCCGGATCGAACCGGTTGCATCTTTCAGACACGGCGCATATATGCAGATGCGAGAGGTTGGCGCGGGCGAGCGCCTCGCCAACCTGGTCAGATCCGGAAGGAAGCAGCCACAACGAGCCACGCTTGGGTCGATGTCCAACCTCTCACCAAAGACCTTGTCAGGCAATCGCCGGCAAGGCCACAGCGTTCCAGATTCCGGGCGCGGATCGCGCGCAGGATGGTCTTCCCTTACCCTACAGGCCATCGGCGCCGAACGTGTCGCACGCGGCGACCTGCCCGGCATCGAAGCCACGCTGGAACCAGCCGGACCGCTGGGCGGAGGTTCCGTGGGTGAACGTGTGAGGCTGCGGAATGCGCCCGGCCTGGCGCTGCAATCGGTCGTCCCCGATCATGCGCGCGGCATTCAGGGCTTCTTCGAGATCGCCCCGTTCCATCAACCCCTGAACCGAGCGTGCCCAGATGCCGGACAGGCAATCGGCCTGCAATTCCAGCCGGACCGTCAGCATGTTGCCTTGCTGCTCCGAAGCCCGTGCGCGAACCTCATCGACCTGCCCGAGGATTCCGACCTGGTTCTGCACATGGTGCGCGACCTCGTGGGCGATGACATAGGCCGCGGCGAAATCGCCGCGCGCGCCCAGTCTTTCGGACAAGGTGGCGAAGAACGCGAGGTCCAGATAGGCTTTCTGATCCAGCGGGCAATAGAACGGGCCGGTTGCGCCGGACGCGCCGCCGCAGGGGCTTTGCGTGACATCGGAAAACAGGACCAGCACCGGCGGCGTATAGGTGGCGTTGAACTGGTCGCGGAACACGGCGGTCCAGACCTCCTCCGTGGTGGCGAGGACCCGCGACGCGAATTCCGCCGCCTGTTCTTCCTCGGCTGTCGGCACATAGGGACGGCTGGCCGCGACCGGCTGCTGCGTGACCAGGGGCGACACGTCGATCCCGGTGAAATACCCGATCGCCAGGACCAGCAGCAAACCGATTCCGCCAATGCCGCCGATGGCCCCGCCACGGCGCATTCCCCGGCGATCCTCGACATTCCTGCTGCCGCGCACACCTCGCAATCGCATCTGCTTTCTCCGGAACCGCTGCCACTGTCGGTTCAGCGTATCACGGGATCGGCCCGGCACCAAAACTTCCCGCACCGGACAATCCGGCATCTTGCCGGTTTAGCCTTGACCGGCGCCCCTTACACCGGAAGGCCGGTGGACGTCTTCGGCGCGGCGCTCTACGTTTCACCGGAACGCGAATCCGACGGGACAGCCCATGACCGAAACACGCCCTGCCGCCTACCAGGTTCTGGCCCGGAAGTACCGGCCCGAAACCTTTGCCGACCTGGTCGGCCAGGACGCGATGGTGCGCACGCTGAAGAACGCCTTCGCGGCGGACCGAATCGCGCAGGCCTTCATTCTGACCGGGATTCGCGGAACCGGGAAAACGACCACCGCCCGGATCATCGCCAAGGGGATGAACTGCATCGGGCCGGACGGGACCGGCGGACCGAACACCGAGCCTTGCGGGCAGTGCGAACATTGCGTGGCGATCATGGAAGGCCGCCACGTGGACGTGATGGAAATGGATGCCGCCAGCCGCACCGGTGTCGGCGACATCCGGGAAATCATCGATTCCGTCCGCTACCGGGCGGCCAGCGCGCGCTACAAGATCTACATCATCGACGAAGTGCACATGCTCAGCGTCAATGCGTTCAATGCGCTTCTGAAGACGCTGGAAGAACCGCCGGAACACGTGAAGTTCATCTTTGCGACAACCGAGATCCGCAAGGTTCCCGTCACCGTGCTGTCCCGCTGCCAGCGGTTCGACCTGCGCCGGATAGAGCCGGAGGACATGGTCGCCCTGCTGCGCCGGATCGCCGATGCCGAAGGGGCGGAAATTTCGGGTGACGCGCTGGCGCTGATCACCCGCGGCGCGGAAGGATCGGCGCGCGATGCGACGTCGCTGCTGGACCAGGCGATATCGCACGGCGCCGGCGAAACCACCGCCGATCAGGTGCGCGCGATGCTGGGCCTGGCGGACCGGGGCCGGGTGCTGGACCTGATGGACATGATCCTGCGCGGCGACGCGGCGGGCGCCCTGACCGAACTCGGCGCCCAGTATGCAGAGGGCGCGGACCCGGTCGCCGTGCTGCGCGACCTGGCCGAAATCACCCATTGGGTGTCGGTCGTCAGCATCACGCCGGGTGCCGCCGACGATCCCACGATCGCGCCGGATGAAAGGTCGCGTGGCAGCGCATTGGCGGAGAAGGTGCCGATGCGGGTCCTGGCGCGCATGTGGCAGATGCTGCTGAAGGCGCTGGAGGAAGTCGCGGCGGCGCCCAACGCGATGATGGCGGCGGAGATGGCGATCATCCGCCTGACGCATGTGGCCGACCTGCCAAGCCCCGAAGAGCTGATCCGCAGATTGCAGGATGACCCCCCGCCTTCGCATGGCGGCCCGGATGGCCTTGCGCAAGGCGCAAGTTCGCCTGCGGCGGGCGGGGGGGCCTCGGCTGTCGCCTCGGCCCGCGCCCATGGCCAGTGGAGCGCGCAGGCCGCGCCGGCCGCCGCACCGGATACGGCGCTGGCCCGCTATCCGACCTTCGACCACGCGATCGAACTGATCCGGGCAAACCGGGATGTGAAACTGCTGGTGGAGGTCGAAACCTGCCTGCAACTGGTCAGCTACCGGCCCGGCCGGATCGAGTTCGCTCCGACCGATGAGGCTCCGCAGGATCTCGCGCAGCGACTGAGCGGCCGGCTTCAGACCTGGACCGGCCAGCGCTGGGGGGTCAGCGTCGTGTCGGATGGCGGCGCGCCAACAATCGCGGCAGTCCGGGACGCCGAAGAATCCGCGTTGAAGTCCCAGGCGTCGGAACACCCGCTCGTCAAAGCGGTCCTGTCGCGCTTTCCCGAGGCGCGGATCACCGAAATCAGGACACCGGAACAAATTGCCGCGACCGTCACAGCCGAGGCCCTGCCGGAAGTCGACGACGAATGGGACCCTTTCGAGGACGGTTAGCCGTGCCCTCCGCCCGCGGACCGGCACCGGCCGCGCGGATATTGCCCCGCGCCGCGGGCCTTGTGGCGCGCCGCCCGCGGACGTATCTGTTCCGAACGCAAACCAGGAGACTCTACATGCTCAAAGGACTCGGTGGTCTTGGCGACATGGCCAAGATGATGAAAGCCGCTCAGGAAATGCAGGCCAAGATGGCCCAGTTGCAGGAAGACATGCACAACCTGTTGGTCACAGGGGAATCCGGCGCCGGGCTGGTCAAGGCGGTCTGCACCGCCAAGGGCGAACTGAAATCGCTGGACATCGACCCGTCGATCTTCAACAGCGACGACAAGGAAGTGGTTGAAGACCTCATCCTCGCGGCGATCAAGGACGCGCAGCAGAAGGCGAGCGACAAGGCGCAGGAAGAGATGGGCAAGCTGACCGAGGGCATGGGGCTGCCCAAGGACATGAAGCTGCCGTTCTAGACCCGCCATGACCGCGCGCATCACGGCAGACGGTTTCCCCCACCGCACCGATCCGGCCGCATGTCCCGCGCCGCAGGAGTCCCACAGGTGAGCGGCGCGAAAGAGATCGATAACCTGATCGAGCTGATGGCGAAATTGCCCGGCCTTGGTCCCCGGTCGGCGCGTCGGGCGGTTCTGCATCTCATTCGCAAGCGGGCCCTGCTGCTGACCCCGCTGGCGGACAGCATGTGCAGGGTGGCCGAAACCGCGCGGGAATGCCTGAACTGCGGCAACGTCGGAACGGCGGATATCTGCGATATCTGCGAGTCCGAAAAACGCGCCACCGGCCAGCTTTGCATCGTCGAGGATGTGGCCGATCTCTGGGCGATGGAACGGTCGGGCGTGTTCCGGGGACGATACCATGTGCTCGGCGGAACCCTGTCGGCGCTCGATTCCATCGGCCCCGAACAGCTCCGGATTCCACGCCTTCTGGACCGGGTCACCAGCGAAGACATAAGCGAGGTCATCCTGGCCCTGAATGCGACCATCGACGGGCAGACCACCGCCCATTACATCGCGGATCAACTGGACGGTCGCGTCCGTGTCACGTCGCTGGCGCAGGGTGTCCCGATCGGCGGCGAACTGGATTATCTGGACGACGGCACGATCACCGCGGCGATGAACGCCCGAAAGGACATCTGATCCCGCCCCGGTCCGGGCGGATGCAGCCGTTTCGCCGGTGCGGCTCCGGCGTCCGGTGCGAAGATCGGGATGCGCCGGTCAGAAATGCGAAAAGCCCCACTTTGACAGCGGAGCTTTCCCGGCATTCAGTTCTGTCAGGCCGCGTCAGACGAGCGGCTGATCGTCCTCTTCATCGTCACTGGCTGGCAGGTTGAAGAAACTGTCCGCGTCGACAAGCCGGGTGTCGTCCTCGTCTTCGTCGTCTTCCACCACGTCCATCGACCCGCCCAGGGTAAAGGTTTCAAGCCCTTCGATCGCCGTCGGGATCTTGGGTTCGGTGTCCATGCCCAGCGACTGTTCCGTGCTGACCAGCTTGCGACGCTCGTCATCGCTCATCACAGCGCCCTCGGCGGCTTTTTTCGCGGCGGCCTTCTGCACGATCGCGTCCAGTTCGGATTGCTTGCACAGCCCCAGCGCAACCGGGTCGATCGGCTGGATGTTCGAGATGTTCCAGTGCGTGCGTTCGCGAATCGCCTGGATCGTCGGCTTGGTGGTGCCCACCAGCTTGCTGATCTGCCCATCGCTGAGTTCCGGGTGAAACTTCACCAGCCACAGGATCGACGCCGGGCGGTCCTGGCGTTTGGACAGGGGCGTGTAGCGCGGACCGCGCCGCTTTTCCTCGCCGACGGCGGCGGCGTTGAATTTCAGTTTCAGCTTGTGCAGCGGGTCGGCTTCGGCGCGGTCGATCTCGTCCTGCGTCAGCTGGTTGTTGGTGATCGGGTCGAACCCCTTGACACCAACGGCCACGTCGCCATCCGCGATGCCCTGCACTTCCAGTTCGTGCATGCCGACAAAATCGGCGATCTGCTTGAACGTCAGCGTCGTGTTGTCGACCAGCCAGACTGCGGTCGCTCGTGCCATGATCGGCTTGGCCATGTGCTCATCTCCTTTGTCATCCGAACCCGACGCATATCTTTCCCGCTGCCTGGCTGCGCAGGCGGCCTTGGCTCTCAAGGCGGGCTACCGTTGTCGGGGAACTTGCGGTGTATATAGTCGGGCCACACCGATAAGGAAAGCCCCCAATGCACCGCCTGATCCCGATCCTGCTGATGCTTCTTGCCGCCGGACCCGCCGTCGCGCAGTCCGGCAGACCCGGCCAGTTCGATTATTTCGTGCTCAGCCTGAGCTGGTCTCCGAACTGGTGCGCCATCACCGGCGACGCGCGGGGGTCCGACCAGTGCGACGCGCGCCACGATCACGGCTGGATCTTGCATGGGCTTTGGCCGCAGTATCATCGCGGCTATCCGTCCAACTGCCACACCGTCGAACGGCCGCCCAGCCGGGCGATGACCGACGCCATGGCCGACATCATGGGCACGTCCGGACTCGCTTGGCACCAATGGAAAAAACACGGCACCTGTTCGGGCCTGTCGGCAGCGGATTATTTCGCCCTGTCGCGCCGCGCCTATGCAAGCGTCGCGCGGCCCGAGGTCTTTCGCAAGCTCGACAGGACCGTCACCCTGCCCGCCTCGCTCATCGAAGAGGCCTTCGTCAAGGCGAACCCCGGCCTGCGCCCGGAGATGATCACCGTGACCTGCAAGGACAGCCACATCCAGGAGGCGCGCCTGTGCCTCTCGCGGGATCTGGCGCCGGTCCCATGCGGTCGCGACGTGGCGCTTGACTGCGGACTGAAAGACGCGGTTTTCGCCCCGATCCGCTAGATCAGCCCTGCGCGTCCTGGCATTGCCGCGCGTAATCCAGCGCCTTGGCGGATCCCTTCAGGTCGATCGCCATCACTTCCCGTCCGTCTTCCGCATAGACGATCATGTGCCGCCGCTGGGCAATTGCGTGGATGAATTCGCGATCCTGAAAGAACACGCCGAGGCCGGGGATCTTGTCGAGATACAGGCCGGTGGAAGTTTCATCGAACCGTTCGCCATCCAGGTCGAACCGGATCGGATAGGTCTGGCCTTTCTCGATGTTTCCCCAGGCCTTGTTGAACACGACGAAATAGCCCCGGTTCGCGGTTGCGTCATAGCCGATGCGCACCACCGACAGATCCTGATAGGTGGTCTGGATCAGGCAACCGTTGCCGAAGGACGGGTCCACCATCACATGCCAGCCGGCGACAAAGCCCTTGTCGATCAGAGCCTGCGCCGATGCGGTGCCCGCCGCCAACAGCAGGGCCATGACGGTTGCGAGGGTCGAAATGGCTTTCATCGCACGATCTCCTTGTGGCGAAAGGGTGGGCTTGCGGCGGTCACACTTCCAGAACCGTCGATCCGGTGGTCTTGCGGGCCTCCAGCGCGCGGTGCGCGTCGGCCACGTCCTCAAGCGGGAACCGCTGATCGATCCGGATCCTGACGTCTCCGGCCTCGACCTTGCCGAACAGGTGCCGCGCCATCTCCTGGCAGGCGGCGTGATCGGCAATATGGGTGAACAGCGTCGGGCGGGTGATCTTCAGCGATCCCTTCTGCCCCAGGATGCCGATGTTGAATGGCGGCACCGGCCCGGATGCATTGCCGAAGGAAATCATCATGCCCAGCGGCTTCAGGCTGTCCAGCGACCCGTTGAACGTATCCGCCCCGACCGCGTCCATCACCACATCGACGCCCTTGCCGCCGGTCAGATCCCGCACCTGCGCGACCCAGTCCTGGTTGCGGTAATTGATGCAGCGGCTGGCGCCGTGATCCAGCGCCAGTTGGCATTTTTCGTCGGAGCCCGCGGTGCCGATCAGGGTTATCCCTTCGGACCTGGCCCATTGGCAGGCGATCAATCCCACCCCGCCGGCTGCGGCGTGAAACAGCACCGTATCGCCCTTTTTCAGCGGCGTGGTCCGATGGAACAGGTATTGCACCGTCATGCCCTTCAGCATCATCGCGGCAGCCTCATCGAAGGCAATCCCCTCCGGCAGCGGGCAGACCTGCGCCGCGGGCATCACCCGTTCCTCGGCATAGGCGCCGGGCGGGGTCGCGGCATAGGCGGCGCGGTCGCCGGGTTTCAGATGGGTCACGCCTTCTCCGACCTCCGCGATCACGCCGGCGGCCTCCATGCCAAGCGCCTGGGGCATCTGCATCGGATAGAGCCCGGTGCGCTGGTAGACGTCGATGAAGTTCAGACCGCAGACCCGATGTTCGATCCGCACCTCGCCCGGTCCGGGCGCCCCCACCGGACGATCGACGAGTTTCAGGTTCTCCGGCCCGCCGGGCTGTTCGATGATGACGGTTCTGGCCATGTCGCTCACTCCGTTGATCTATATGCCGTTCAGGCGACTTTCAGGACGATCTTGCCGATATGTCCGCTGCTTTCCATCCGCGCATGGGCCGCCGCCGCATCCGCCAGGTCGAATTCGCTGTCCATCACCGGCGCGAATCGCCCCGCCTCGATCAGCGGCCAGACGGCTTCGCGCAGATCCTGCGCGATCCGGGCCTTGGCCAGATCGCTTTGCGGGCGCAGGGTGCTGCCGGTCAGGGTCAGGCGTTTCGCCATCATCTGGGCAAAGTTCAGCTTCACCTCCGGACCTTGCAGGAACGCGATCTGCACCAGCCGCCCGTCAAGATCCAGCGCCCGGACGTTGCGGGGAATGTAGTCTCCCCCCACCATGTCCAGGATCAGGTCGGCTCCGCCTTCGGCCTGCATGACCTGCACGAAATCCTCGGTCCTGTAGTTGATCGCGCGTTCGGCCCCAAGCTCGACGCAGGCGCGGCACTTGTCGTCCGATCCGGCGGTCACGAAGACCCGCGCGCCAAAGGCATTGGCCAGCTGGATCGCCGTGGTGCCGATGCCGCTGGAACCGCCATGCACCAGGAACCGTTCGCCCGCCCGCAGGCCGCCGCGGGTGAACACGTTGGAAAACACGGTGAAACAGGTTTCCGGCAGGCAGGCCGCCTGTTTCATGTCCAGCGATTCCGGCACTGGCAGGCAATGGGCGGCCGGCGTCGCGACATAGTCCGCATAGCCGCCGCCGGGCAGCAGCGCACAGACCCGGTCGCCCACGGACAGTTCTGTAACGCCCGCGCCAAGGGCGACGACTTCGCCCGATGCCTCAAGCCCCGGCAGATCGCTCGCCCCCGGCGGCGGATCGTAGGCCCCGGCCCGCTGCAAGGCATCCGGCCGGTTGACCCCGGCATAGGCGACCCGGAGCACCACCTGCCCGTGGGTGGGTTCGGGCCGCGGGCGTTCCACGACCTGCAGGACCTCCGGTCCGCCCGGTGTGGTGATTTCTACGGCGCGCATCGTCTGTGTCATGGAATGAACCGCTCCCCTTTTCGGGCACCGTAGCCCCATCCGCACCGGAAATGAAACCCCGATGCCGGCAACCGCGTGCGGTCCGCAGGTTACGGCCCGGTCAGCGCCGCTTCATCATCCCCGGCAGGTCGATGTCCGGGGTTTTCGTCGGCGCCCTGACATGACCCAACAGCCAGTTCGGCCCCGCCAGCAGCGGCTTCAGCACCGGGTTGTCGCGCACCTTCGCTTTCAGTGTCTCGATCTGCATCACATTGTCGATCCGGCGATCCAGAAACGCCCAGGTCGCCGCGTGATCGGGACTGGTGTCGCCCAGCCAGTAAAGAACCGTCGACGAATAGACCCCGGACAGGGTGGCCCGTTTCGTGTACCAGTTCACGTCGTCGGACGTGTCGCCAAGCGCCTCCCAGATCAGGTCGCAGGTCGTCCAGATCGCCCTTGCCCCATCGGCCGCGTGATGCGGCAGGGCGAAAAGCGTCGTGCCGCGCCGCACCAGTTCCTTGTCCTCCACCGCCTGAAGACGGAAACGCACCGCCGCCGCAATCTTTTCGCGGAATTTCAGCCCGCTCAGGTCTTCGGATTTCAGCCGCTCCAGCATCGCCCGGTCGCCGCGGTCGTGAAAGGCCAGCGCCAGATCGATGGCGCCGCGCGGACAGATCGACCGCGCCAAGTCCATGTCGATCCCCGCATCCGCCGCCGCGGCCGCGATCGTTGCATCCGACCAGCCATCGAACGGCACATGCATCACCGCCGCATCCAGAAGCCGCTCGCGGGCGTCGTCAATTGGCAAGGTCATGGCGCTCTCCTCTGTCTGGAGCCGATACTAGACAAGTTGGTTTGGCTTTGCTATACGGCCACTTCCTGCAAATCCTTGCAACTCAACTTAGAAAGGTGGTGAAAACCACATGCAGGTTAGTGTTCGCGACAACAATGTCGATCAGGCGCTTCGCGCCCTGAAGAAAAAACTGCAGCGTGAAGGCGTATTCCGCGAAATGAAGCTCAAGCAGCATTTCGAGAAGCCGTCCGAGAAAAAAGCGCGCGAGAAGGCCGAAGCGATTCGGCGTGCCCGCAAGCTGGCTCGGAAGAAAGCGCAGCGCGAAGGGATGATGTAAGTCATTCCAGGTGTTTTCTGACACGAAAATCGACGACCCCCGCAGCCTGGCTTCGGGGGTTTTTCGTTTCCGCCCCTGCCGGGCGATCGTGCGCCCGGAAACCCGGTGGCGACGATACCGGCCCTGCATGACGTGCATTGATTTCCACCGGCGGTTTTGGCATGGCAGTGCGAAGCCAGAAGGAAACCCGAGCATGACCCGTATCGACGCCAAATTCGCCGCGCTGAAAGCGCAAGGCAGGAAAGCCTTCGTTTCCTATGTCATGGCGGGGGACCCGGATTTCGAAACCTCGCTTGCCGTGGTCAAGGGATTGCCCGGTGCCGGTGTGGACATCATCGAACTCGGCCTGCCCTTCACCGACCCGATGGCGGACGGGCCGACGATCCAGCTGGCCGGGCAGCGCGCCCTCGATGCCGGCATGACCCTGGCGCGAACGCTGGAACTGGCCCGCGCCTTCCGCGACACCGACGACACCACCCCGATCGTCCTGATGGGCTATTACAACCCGATCTACAGCCGGGGCGTGGACCGGTTCCTGGAAGAGGCGAAGGCCGCCGGGATCGACGGGCTGATCGTGGTCGACCTGCCGCCCGAGGAAGATGCCGAACTCTGCATTCCGGCCCAGGCGGCGGGGCTGAACTTCATACGCCTCGCCACCCCGACGACGGACGACAAGCGCCTGCCCAAGGTGCTGACCAACACCTCCGGTTTCGTCTACTACGTCTCGATCACCGGCATCACCGGCGCTGCCGAGGCCGACGCGGCCGACGTCGCCCCGGAAGTCGCGCGGATCAAGGCGCGGACCGACCTGCCGATCATCGTCGGCTTCGGCATCAACACGCCGGAAAAATCCCGCGCCATCGCCGGCGTCGCCGATGGCGCGGTGGTCGGATCCGCCATCGTCGGCCAGATCGCCGCGGGCAAGCCGGTCGACGAGATTCTGGGCTTTGTGAAATCGCTCGCGGATGGTGCCCATTCCGCATGACACCCGACGCGGACGAGGTGGCGCAACGCCTGTTGGCCGCTTTCGACGCGGGACGGCAGATCGATCCGCTGACCAATGTCACCCCGGACCTGACGATGGCAGGAGCCTATGACATCGCGGCCCGGATTCACCGGCTGCGGCTGGCGCGGGGCGAAACGCCCGCGGGCCGCAAGATCGGCTTCACCAACAGGACGATCTGGGACATCTACAACGTCGCGGCTCCCATTTGGGGCTGGATCTATCGTGACGGAGTGCGGTTCCCGCCGGCGGATAGCGGGTCTGTCGCCCTGCCCGCCCTGCCGGAGCTTCGAATCGAACCGGAAATCGCCTTCCGCTTTGCGCGGTCTCCGTCGGCGGCGATGACCGACGCAGACCTTGCCGGTTGCATCGACGGCGTGGCCCACGGCTTCGAACTGGTGTTTTCGCTCTACCCCGGCTGGACATTCCGCGCCCCGGACACCGCCGCCGCCTTTGGAATGCACGCCGGGCTGCTGCTCGGCCCGTTCCGCGATCCGGCGCCGCTGCTGTCCGATGGCGGCGCTCCATTGTCGGATCTTTCGATCACCCTTGACGGGCCAAAGACGACCCTGACCGGGAAAGGCGCCGATGTCCTGGACGGTCCCTTGCAGGCGCTGCGATACCTTCTGACCGAAATCGCCCGGACGCCAGATGCCGCGCCGATCGATCCCGGCGAAGTCGTGACCACCGGCACTCTCACCGATGCCGCCCCCATCGCCCCCGGCCAAACCTGGTCCACCCGGATCGAAGGCATTCCCTTGTCCGGCCTGTCCGTGACGTTTGCCCACGCCTGATTGCGGCAACTGCCATGTTGCGCCTTCGGTTCCGAATTGGCAGTGTGCCGGGGTCATAATCCGGAAAGACCCGAGCCATGCCCGTTATCACCAATATCGACGATCTGAAACGCATCTACGAGCGGCGCGTGCCGCGGATGTTCTATGACTATGCCGAAAGCGGCAGCTGGACCGAGCAGACCTTTCGCGACAACAGCAGCGATTTCGCCGACATTCGCCTGCGCCAGCGGGTCGCCATCGACATGACCGGGCGCAGCACCGCCAGCCGGATGATCGGGCAGGACGTGACGATGCCCGTCGCGCTGGCCCCGGTCGGGCTGACGGGCATGCAATGCGCCGACGGCGAGATCAAGGCGGCACGGGCGGCCGAGAAATTCGGCGTGCCCTATACACTGTCCACCATGTCGATCTGTTCGATCGAGGACGTGGCGGAGCACACGAGCAAACCGTTCTGGCTTCAGGTCTACACGCTGAAGGACGACGATTTCATGCAGCGGCTGTTCGACCGGGCCAAGGCGGCCAAGTGTTCGGCCGCCGTCATCACGGTCGATCTGCAACTTCTCGGCCAGCGCCACAAGGATCTGAAGAACGGCCTGTCCGCCCCGCCCAAGCTGACCGTCAAGTCGGTCGCCAACATGATGACCAAGGTGCAATGGGGCCTGGGCATGCTGGGCACCAAGCGGCGGTTCTTCGGCAATATCGTCGGCCATGCCAAGGGGGTGAAGGACCCGTCCTCGCTGGGCAACTGGACCAATGAATCCTTCGACCAGGCGCTGGACTGGGACCGCATCCGCGAATTCCGCAAGATGTGGGAGGGGCCGCTGATCATCAAGGGTATCCTCGACGTGCGCGACGCGCGCGAAGCGCTGAACGTGGGGGCCGACGCGATCATCGTGTCCAACCACGGCGGACGGCAGCTCGACGGTGCGCTGAGCTCGATCCGGGTGCTGGAGGAGATCGTCGAGGCGGTGGGCGACAAGATCGAGGTGCATCTGGACAGCGGCATCCGGTCGGGCCAGGACGTTCTGAAGGCGCTGGCGATGGGTGCCAGGGGCACCTATATCGGGCGCGCCTATATCTACGGGCTCGGCGCGATGGGCGAGGACGGCGTGACCAGGGCGCTGGAGGTGATCCACAAGGAACTGGACCTGTCGATGGGACTCTGCGGCGTCACCGACGTGAAGAAGCTGACCCGCGACCACCTGCTGATCCCCGAGGATTTCGCCGGCCGCTGGGCCTGAGGCGCGGTCCGGGGCGGGACTCAGCCGGTTGTCCGGGCGAATTCCCGGCAACGGGCCACGATGTAGCTGCGCATCCAGGCATGTGCCGGGTCGTCCTTCATTCGCCGATGCCAGACCAGATGCAGGGACAGGGCGGGCACCGGCATCGGCGCCGGGGCGCAGCGCAGCCCGGCGCTTTGCAGCCGGGTCAGCGGTTCGGGCACCACGGCCAGGCAGTCGGAATTGCGGATCATCGCCGGCACGACGAGGAATTCGGTGACGGTGGCGACGATACGCCGGGACGAGCCTTTCCGGCGCAGGTCGGCATCGATCATCGGCGGCACGAACCGGTCGCCGACCGAGACCGCGATGTGATCCTCGGCACAGAACTCCGCCAGCGACAGCCCGGTTCCGATCCGCGGATGATCGTCGCGCCAGATCACCCGGTAGCCGCTTTCGAACAGCCGGCGCGAGGGCAGCGCCTGCGGCACCACGTTGGGCCCGGCGGCGATCAGATCGACGGCACCGCTTTCCAGTGCGGCGGCGGGATCGTCGGGCAGCGGCAGCGCCACCAGCGAGGCAGCGGCGGCAACCTCCGGCAGGCCGCGCAGCAGCAGCGGCAGGACCAGCCCATGCGCCAGGTCGGCACCGGCGATGCGGAAGGCGCGGTCATCGGTCATCGGATCATATTCGGACCGGCCCGCGATCAGCGCATCCAGCGCCTGCAACGCCTCGTGCAGGGGCGCGCGCAGCGCCTCGGCGCGGGCGGTCGGGGTCATGCCATGGGCATTGCCCACCAGAAGCTCGTCGCCGAACAGATCCCTGAGCCGGGCCAGCTGCGCCGACAGCGCCGGCTGGCTGAGTCCGAGATCGCGGGCGGCGGCGGTGACGCTGCGCCGGGCGAGCAGCCTGTCCAGCGACACGAGGAGACCGAGATCGGCGCGCCTTAAATCCATATGGGTTATGATAACCATAATGAAGATCGATTTCCATTATTACCTTGCCGACCCGATATGAGCTTCATCAAACCGCAACTTCATTTCGGAGAGCCATCATGTTCCGTACAGCCGCCGCCACCCTCCTGACCCTTGCCCTCGCCGCCCCGGCCGCGATGGCAGAAACCGCCACCGTCAGCGAGCCGCTGGCCGGCGCCTCGCTGCAATCCAGCGGCACCGCCCTGTCGGTCTATTACACCGAGACCACGGGCGACGATTTCGAGATCGTCGCCTTCTACACCGATGCCGACGCCCCCCGCGACCCTGCCCGGCTGGTGCTGCAACTGTCCGATGGCGAACGCGCCCGCATCACGCTGCCCGGCGCGCCGGAGGCACGGTTCAGCATTGTCCGCAGCGGCGACATGGTGCAGGTGACGGACGAGGCCGGCGCGCAGGACTCCCTGGGCTAGACGCCAGGCCGGGACAGCACCATCCGGCCCCGGCGGGCTGTCGGGGAAGCGGCGGTTTTGCCCTTTTCAAGCGCCCGCATCCGGTCTATATGCGCGGCTTCACGCGGGGATACAGCCTTGGAGGATCCCTGCCCTAACACTTGGAGAAATACAATGGCCGGAGAGATCCCAGATCTTCACGCCGAGGAACGGACGGGGACAGGCAAGGGCGCCGCTCGTCAGGCACGCCGCGACGGCATGGTTCCCGGAATCGTTTTTGGCGGCGACACGGACCCGCTGCCGATCAACATCCCGTTCAACACCCTGCTGAAGCGCCTGCGCGACGGCCGGTTCAAGTCGACCCTGTTCAACCTGAAGGTCGACGGGCATGACGACGTCCGCGTCATCTGCCGCGACGTGCAGCGCGACGTGGTCAAGGACCTGCCGACGCACCTGGACCTGATGCGCCTGCGGCGCACCACCAAGATCAGCCTGTTCATTCACGTGGACGTGGTTGGTCAGGACGTGTCTCCGGGCCTGAAGAAGGGCGGCGTCCTGACGCTCGTCCGTCCCGAGGTGGAACTGGTCGTGACCGCGGGCGATATCCCCGATCACATCACCATCGACGTGTCCGAAATGAACATCGGCGACAGCATCACGATTTCGTCGGTCAAGCTTCCCGAAGGGGCCAAGCCGACCATCGACCGTGACTTCGTCATCGCCAACGTCTCAGCACCTTCGGGCCTGCGGTCCGCCGGGAGCGCAGAGGATGCCGAAGAGGTCGCCGCCGGCGAAGCCGAAGCGACCAACGCGGAAAACTGATACCGCCACAAGCGGTCCATCCGAAACGGGGTCCTCTGCGGCCCCGTTTTTTCTTGCTCCGGGCGTCCACCCCCATCCGGGGCTGGATTCAAGGCGCGTTTCAAGGCATCACACGGACTGTCAAACGGGATAGGATGCGCCATGAAACTGATCGTCGGACTGGGAAATCCGGGCCCGAAATATGCGGGAAACCGACATAACATCGGGTTCATGGCCGTCGACCGGATCGCCGCCGACCACGGCTTTGGCCCCTGGAAGGCCAGGTTCCAGGGACAGGTCGCCGAAGGCCGGCTGGGGCGGGAAAAGGTTCTGCTGCTCAAGCCCGAAACCTTCATGAACAATTCCGGGCAATCGGTCGGCGAAGCCATGCGGTTCTACAAGCTGGAACCGGACGATGTGATCGTGCTGCATGACGAACTGGATCTCGCGCCGGGAAAGACCCGTGTGAAGACAGGCGGCGGCCATGCGGGCCACAACGGGTTGCGTTCGCTTCATGCCCATATCGGTGAAAACTATGGCCGCGTGCGACTGGGGATCGGGCATCCGGGCCGCAAGGATCTGGTCTCCCACTATGTGCTGCACGATTTTTCCAAGGCCGATCGCGACTGGCTCGACGATCTGCTGCGCGGCATTTCCGAGGGCGCGGCCGACCTTGCCGAAGGCGACCCCGGCCGGTTCATGAACGCGGTGGCCCTGCGCACGGCGCCGCCGCGTTCATCGACTGGCCCCAAGGCCCGGACTGCGGACCCCGAACCCGCCCCCCCGGAGCCGGAAGCCGACACGCGGTCGGCGCTTCAACGGCTGGTCGAACGGTTCAGGTAGCGCCGCGCCGCCCGACCGGTTCGACGCTGCCCCCGGTTCGGCACCGGGCCGGCCTTCATGGACGCCAATGCCCCTCTTGATGCCCCGCCGTTTGCATTGCATAGCGGAACCGAACCCTGTTTCTGACACCGGACGGAAAGGATGATCCCGTTGCGCACCTTTGGAAAATGGCTCGGGCGGATACTTGCCGCACTCCTGTTGGCCGCCATCGTCGCCGGCGTCTGGAAACGCGATGAACTGACCCGCCTGATGGCGGTGAATTCGCTCTTTTCCGCAGACAATATCGTGCAGAACTTCTCGCACATGGACCAGGCGTTCCTGACCGCACCCGTTCCGCGCGGACCGCTGGCGACAAGCGAACTGGCCTATGGGCCGGAAACCGCGCTGCCGGACGGAACCGCGCAGTGGATCAGCGACCGCAGCGTGACCTCGCTCCTCGTGATGAAGGATGGCGAGATCCGGTACGAGGAATATTTCCTTGGCACCGCGCCCGACGATCGCCGCATATCCTGGTCGATCGCCAAGAGCTACCTGTCCGCCCTGTTCGGGGTTCTGCTCGACGAAGGCGCGATCGCGTCGCTGGACGATCCGGTGACGAAATACGCGCCGAAACTGACAGGAACCGCCTATGACGGGGCGAGCATCCGCAACGTGCTGAACATGGCGAGCGGCGTGGTGTTCGACGAGGATTACATGGACAAGGGGTCCGACATCAACCGCATGGGCCGGGTGGTGGCCCTGGGTGGAACGCTGGACGACTTCGCCGCCAGCTTTTCCGAAACCTTCGCCCTTCCCGGCGAACAGTGGCAATACGTGTCCATCGATACCCATGTGATCGGCATGGTGATCCGGGGCGCAACCGGGCGCGGCGTGGCCGAGTTGCTGTCCGAGAAGATCATCGCCCCGCTTGGACAGGAATACGACGGCTATTACCTGACCGACGGCACCGGCACCGCCTTTGTCCTCGGCGGGCTGAACCTGACGACGCGGGACTATGCCCGCTTCGGACAGATGATCCTGCAGAACGGACAATATGGCGGCAGACAGGTGGTGCCCGCCGACTGGATCGCGGCTTCGACCGCGCCGAGCGCGCCGACCGCACAAGGCAAGATCGGCTATGGCTACCAGTGGTGGATTCCCAAGGGCGCCCATGACGGCGAATTCATGGGGCGTGGCATCTACGGGCAATATCTCTATATTGATCAGGCTAGGGGCGTCGTCATCGCGACCACCGGGGCCGACCGGAATTTCCGCGACCCCGGCGTGAACGACGCCAATGTGGAGATGTTCCGCCGGATCGCGGACGGCCTGTAGGAGAGATGGCGATGGAACCGGTAGACAGTGTGAACGTTCTGGGCGCGGCGCTGGCCTCCTGTTCCGGCGACCCGGTGACGGGGTTCTTCCGCGACGGGCATTGCAACACCTGCAAGGCCGATCACGGCAGCCACACGGTCTGCGCGGTGATGACGGCCGAATTCCTGGCGTACTCGAAATATGTCGGCAACGACCTGTCCACGCCCCGGCCGGAGTTCAATTTCCCTGGTCTGAAGGCGGGCGATCACTGGTGCCTCTGCGCAGCACGCTTCCTTCAGGCGCATGACGAAGGCTGCGCGCCCCGGGTCAACCTGGCCGCGACCCACAAACGGGCGCTGGACATCGTGCCGCTGTCGGTGCTGCAAAGCCACGCGCTGCCTACGGGCTGAAGCAGACCCTGGTCTTGCCGCATCGGCTGCGATCAACCTGACGGCCGCGCGGAACGCTCAGCCCGCCGCTGACCGCAGCCGGGTTGCTCAGCCCGTTCGGCCCCGGCTGCGTCAGCAAGACATGGATCCGGCGGACGGTATCTTCGGGCGTCTGCGCGCCGCCAAGAAGCCGCGCGAGGCTGAGGACCGGCCGGAGCGAAGTCGGCCCTCCCCGCCACAAGATTGTGGCGGGGAGGGCGCCGCGATCACGCGCCGGCTTGGGGTGGGACGCCCGAAGTCAGTCCTTTTCCTCCATCCCGAAGCCGAGCGCCTTGGCGACGGTGAAGATGTCCTTGTCGCCGCGCCCGCACATGTTCATGCAGATCAGGTGATCCCGGGGCAGTTCCGGGGCGATCTTCATCACATGCGCCAACGCGTGGCTGGGCTCCAGCGCCGGGATGATGCCTTCCTGGAGACAACAGAGCTGGAACGCTTCCAGCGCCTCGGCATCGGTGATGCTGACATATTGCGCGCGTCCGATATCGTGCAGCCAGGAATGTTCCGGCCCGATGCCCGGATAGTCGAGCCCGGCGGAAATCGAAAATCCTTCGAGAATCTGCCCGTCCTCGTCCTGCAGGAGATACGTCCGGTTGCCGTGCAGTACGCCGGGGCGGCCGCCGGTAAGCGAGGCGCAATGCTCCATCTTCTCGTTCACGCCCTTGCCGCCGGCCTCGACGCCGATGATGTTGACGGACGGATCGTCGAGGAAGGGAAAGAACAGGCCCATGGCGTTAGATCCGCCGCCGATGGCGGCGACCAGCGTATCGGGCAAACGACCCTCGGTCGCCTGCATCTGTTCCTTGGCTTCCTTGCCTATGATGCTCTGGAAATCGCGCACCATCGCCGGATAGGGGTGCGGCCCGGCGACGGTGCCGATGCAGTAGAAAGTGTCGCGCACATTGGTGACCCAGTCGCGCAGCGCGTCGTTCATCGCGTCCTTCAATGTGCCGCGCCCAGAGGTGACGGGGATCACTTCGGCACCGAGAAGGCGCATCCGGAACACGTTGGGTTTCTGCCGCTCCACATCATGTGCGCCCATGTAGACCACGCATTTCAGCCCGAACTTGGCGCAGACCGTGGCGGTGGCGACCCCGTGCTGCCCGGCGCCGGTTTCGGCGATGATGCGGGTCTTGCCCATGCGCCGCGCTAGGATGATCTGGCCGAGTACGTTGTTGATCTTGTGCGCGCCGGTGTGGTTCAGTTCGTCCCGCTTGAGATAGATTTTCGCGCCACCCAGATGGGTCGTCAGGCGCTCCGCGAAATAAAGTGGGCTCGGGCGACCGACATAATGGGTCCAGAGGTCGTTCATCTCGGCCCAGAAACTGTCATCGGTCTTGGCTTTCTCGTATTCCTCTTCGAGGCTCAGGATTAGCGGCATCAGCGTTTCGCTGACGAACCGCCCGCCGAACTTGCCGAACCGCCCGTTTTCATCGGGGCCGGTCATGAAGGAGTTAAAGAGATCGTTGGCCATTGCGCACCTTTCGATGGGTTTCTCCTGTCCTAGAACGCGCGACGGTCGAGAGCAAGCCAAGGCATTTCGAAATGCCTTGGCAACGCGGGTTGCAACCCGCGTAACAAGACGCTTCAAGCGTCTTGAGAAAGGGCTTTCGAAAGCCCTTTCAGCGCAAACGACGCACTGGCTGGCTATTGCAAAAGATGACGAAATGACGACCGTTCTCGACCGCCTGGTATCCGAGCCGGTTGATCTCGTTGAGGAACATCGCCCGGCCCACAAGACGCTCGACGTCGCGCACCTGACGTTTGACAACCCCGCCGCGCCGTGCCTCAGCCGAGCTGAAGATCTGTGCCAACCAGGCTTCGGGGGTCAG
Source organism: Sedimentitalea xiamensis (assembly GCF_030164465.1). GTDB lineage: Bacteria > Pseudomonadota > Alphaproteobacteria > Rhodobacterales > Rhodobacteraceae > Sedimentitalea > Sedimentitalea xiamensis. The sequence goes on along the minus strand of NZ_JASNJE010000014.1, from coordinate 34,164 downwards.
ATGTCCAGGTAGTGTCGCCATCTCACGGTCTTGCCGGAAAACCGGTTAAGACTGCGTTAAGCGCGGGCGGCGGCGGCGAAGGCGCGGATCAGACCTGCATCCTTGACTCCCGGCGCGCTTTCCACGCCCGACGACACATCGACCTGCTGCGCACCGGTCATGGCGATGGCCTCCGCCACATTCCCCGGCGTCAGCCCCCCCGCCAGCATCCATGGCACCGGCCAGCGCCGTCCCGCGATCAGCCGCCAGTCGAAGGCCAGCCCATTGCCTCCGGGCAGTTCGGAGTTCCTGGGCGGTTTCGCATCGACCAGAACCTGGTCCGTGACACGCAGGTATTCCCCCAGTCCCGGCAGGTCGGCTTCATCGGCGACCCCCACCGCCTTCATCACCGGCAGGCCGTATCGCGCCCGGACGCCGGCCACGCGATCGGGGCTTTCCCGGCCATGCAGTTGCAGCATGTCCAGCGGCACGGCTTCGATCAGCCGGTCCAGCGCCGTGTCATCCGCATCCACCGTCAGCGCCACCTTGCAGATCCCTTCGGGCACCGATACGGCGAGGTCCGCGGCGACGGAAAGTTCGAGATGACGGGGCGATCTGGGGAAGAAAACGAATCCCACATAGCGGACTCCGGCGGCGACCGCCGCCGCAACCGCCTCCTGCGAGGTCAGACCGCAGATCTTGACATGGACGCCTTCGGGCATGGCGGGGTCAGCCGGCCTCTTCCAGGATCGCCAGAACCTCGTCCTTGCCCTCGTGCTTCTCGGTCTTCAGCTTGCCAACTTCACGTTCCAGCTTGCGCACTTCGCGGGCTTTCACCGTCGCTTCGCGCCGATGCTTGTATTCGCGCATCCATTCCCAGAAGAACCCGATCACCAGGCCGGCGACGATCCCGCCCAGCACCACCACGAAAAGCGGCAGCGACATGCCGGCGTTGAATCCCAGCATCTCGGCCAGGGCGTCCGGCATCAGTTTCAGGGTCACGAAATCCCGGTTCGCGAGCGACATCGAAATCAGGATGACGCCCAGCGATCCGAGGAATGCGTAGCGAATGTATCGCATCGGTCTACTTTCCGTTCAGCCGGTCCCGCAGCAGTTTTCCTGTCTTGAAAAACGGGACATGTTTTTCCTCAACATGCACGGTTTCCCCAGTGCGCGGATTGCGACCGATGCGCGCGTCGCGCTTCTTGACCGAAAACGCGCCGAACCCGCGCAGTTCGACCCGGTCGCCCCGCGCCATCGCTTCCGTGACTTCTTCGAAAACCGTATTCACGATCCGTTCCACATCACGCTGGTAGAGATGCGGATTTTCATCTGCAATTTTTTGAATCAATTCCGATCTTATCATAAGGACGCTCCCTCCCAGAGCACACCCGCGCATTCCGTGCCGACACCTGACTATAGGACGAAACGCGCGACTCTGGAACCAGAACTATTTAGAGAAAAACAAAAAAAACACGGACTTGCCCGGAAATTCCGCCGAGGCCCGCCGCGGCGGAAGCGGGGATCGCCGCTTGGGGCGGCGGCGGCGCCAGCATGATTCGGACAGTCCGGCGGTTCAGGGGCAGCCCCCGAAAGGTCCGTTTCACCGCCTTGGCTTGTCCCAGTCCGCCGCCGGAACATCGCGGCGCTGCAACCGCATGGCCAGGCCGACCGCGACCCCGACGCCGATGGCCACGGTGAGATCGGCGACCACCGTCAGGACCAGCGTCAGGATCAGCAGGAACCGGTCCGACCGGCGGTTCTTCAGGTATCCGCGCCATTTGTGCGGCTCGCTCATGTTCCAGGCCGTCAGGATCAGCAGCCCCGCCAGCGCCGGCATTGCCAGACCGCCCGCCAGCGGCGCCGCGACGACCATGAAGACGAGGATCGCCGCCGCGTGGATCAGGCCGGCGACAGGCGTCCTGCCACCGGCCCGCACGTTGGTTGCTGTCCGGGCAATGGCGCCCGTCGCCGGAAGTCCGGCAAACAGCGCCGATCCGAGATTGGCCGCGCCCTGCGCGATCAGTTCGGCATCGGGCCGGTGGCGTCCTCCGGCCATCCTGTCCGCGACCATCGCCGACAGCAGCGATTCGATCCCGGCCAGAAAGGCGATGACAAAGGCCGAGGGCAGCAGTTCCGCGATGCGGCCCATCGTGATCGGCGGAAAGGACGGCACCGGCAATGTGCGCGGCAGTTCCCCGAACCGGGACTGGATCGTATCGACCGGCCAACCGGCGATGGCGCACAGAACAGAGGTCAGCCCGACCGCGACGATGAGACCGGGAAACCTCGGAAAGCCCCGCCTGAGCAGCGTGACAAGCCCGATCGTCGCCAGCCCGATGGCCAAGGCAGGCAGGCTGAAGGTGGACCGCGCCTCCCAGAGAACCGCCAGCTTGCCGAAGAACTCCGCAGGCACTTCGGCCAGCGACATCCCGAACAGGTCCCCGATCTGGCTGGTCGCGATGATGATCGCGATGCCGATGGTGAAACCGTCGATCACCGGCTCGGGCACCAGCCGGATCAGCCGCCCGGCGCGCAGCAGGCCCGCGACCAGAAGGATCACCCCCGCCATCAGTGTCGCGAGCACCAGCCCGTCATACCCGTAGTCGGCGATGACGGCGAAGACGACGACGATGAATGCCCCCGTCGGCCCGCCGATCTGGACCCGGCTGCCGCCCAGAAGCGAAATCAGGAAGCCGCCGACAATCGCCGTCACCAGCCCCGTGGCCGGATCGGCGCCGGATGCGATGGCAATCGCCAGGCTCAGCGGCAGCGCGACCATCGCCACCGTGAGCCCGGCCAGAAGGTCGGCCAGGAACGTCTGGCGGTCATAGGTCCGCAATGTCGTCAGCAGGATGGGCGTCATGACCCGCACCCTATCCGCAGCCGCCGAAATGCAAAGAGGAAATCGGCGCCATTCCCGATCCCTCCGGTGCGTCCGGTCGCTCCGCACAAGGGCAATAGGGGCTGCGGGCCGTCCGCCGCAAACGAAAAGGCCCCGCCCGAAGGCGAGGCCAATGTCTTGCTTCCGGTCGCGGATCCGGGGTTACTCGTTGCCCTTCAGCGCCGCACCCAGGATGTCGCCCAGCGACGCGCCGGAATCCGAGGAGCCATACTGTTCGACGGCTTCCTTTTCCTCGGCGATCTCGCGCGCCTTGATCGACAGGCCCAGACGGCGGGTCTTGCTGTCCACGTTGGTCACGCGCACATCGACCTTGTCGCCGACGCTGAAGCGTTCCGGACGCTGTTCGGAACGGTCGCGGGACAGGTCGGAGCGGCGGATGAAGGATTTCATGCCTTCATATTCCACTTCGATGCCGCCATCCTCGATCGCCGTCACGGCGACGGTGATGACCGAACCGCGCTTCACGCCGCCAACCGCCTCGGCGAACTTGTCGCCGCCAAGCGCCTTGATCGACAGGCTGATGCGCTCCTTCTCGACATCGACTTCGGACACGACCGCCTGAACCACGTCGCCCTTGCGGTAGTTCTGGATCGCATCTTCGCCGCGCTCGTCCCAGGACAGATCGGACAGGTGGACCATGCCGTCGATATCGCCGTCCAGACCGACGAACAGGCCGAATTCGGTGATGTTCTTGACCTCGCCCTCGACCTCGGTGCCCTCGGGATGGGTTTCGGAGAACACTTCCCACGGGTTGCGCATCGTCTGCTTGAGACCGAGCGACACCCGGCGCTTGGCGCTGTCGATTTCCAGCACCATGACTTCGACTTCCTGGGAGGTCGACACGATCTTGCCCGGATGAACGTTCTTCTTGGTCCAGGACATCTCGGACACGTGCACGAGGCCCTCGACGCCGGGTTCCAGCTCCACGAACGCACCGTAATCGGTGATGTTGGTGACGCGGCCGGTGTGCACCGATTCCAGCGGATACTTGGCGGCGACCAGATCCCACGGATCTTCCTGAAGCTGCTTCATGCCGAGGCTGATGCGGTGGGTGTCCTTGTTGATCTTGATGACCTGAACCTTGACGGTCTCGCCGATCGACAGGATCTCGGACGGGTGGTTGACCCGGCGCCACGCCATGTCGGTGACATGCAGCAGACCGTCGACACCGCCCAGATCGACGAAGGCGCCGTATTCGGTGATGTTCTTGACCACGCCGTCCACGGCCTGGCCTTCGGTCAGGTTGCCGATGACCTCGGCACGCTGTTCGGCGCGGGATTCTTCGAGGATCGCGCGGCGGCTGACAACGATGTTGCCGCGGCGGCGGTCCATCTTGAGGATCTGGAACGGCTGCTTCAGACCCATCAGCGGGCCGGCGTCGCGCACCGGGCGCACATCCACCTGCGAACCGGGCAGGAAGGCGACGGCGCCGCCCAGATCGACGGTGAACCCGCCCTTGACCCGGCCAAAGATCGCGCCTTCGACGCGCTCTTCCTCGGCATAGGCTTTCTCCAGACGATCCCAGGCTTCCTCGCGGCGGGCCATCTCGCGCGAAATCACGGCTTCGCCGCGCGCGTTCTCGACCTGGCGCAGGAACACTTCGACCTCGTCGCCGGGGGCGATTTCGGGAGCTTCACCGGGGTTTGCGAATTCTTTCAGATCGACACGGCCTTCCATCTTGTAGCCGACGTCGATGATGGCCTGTCCCGCTTCGATCGCGATGACCTTGCCTTTGACAACGGACCCTTCCTCGGGCGTGTCCATTTCGAAGCTTTCGTTCAGGAGGGCTTCGAATTCCTCCATGGATGCGTTAGCGGACATGTATTAGTCGTTTCCTTTTCACATTTTTCCGGCCGCGCGGTTGTCTCCGCCGGTCTTTCGGGTTCAAGTTGGTCTTCACACCGGCCCAGAATAAGCGAAGGGCCGCGGAATTCCCCGGCCCTGCTCGTGATGTCTGCGATCTGGACTGCCGCTTTGACATCGCGGCGTATAGTCGACTGCGCCCCTGTTCGCAAGGGGCAATGAACGCGCGGCGTCCGCGTCAGCCAAACAGCGGGTCCTCGAAACCCAACAGCGGATCCTCGAACCCGTCCATGGGATCAATATGGCCGAGAACACGCGGCATCGTCAGGGCGTCCAGCCCGTCGGTATTGCCGGGAATCACCGGGTCCACGTGCATTCCCTCATAGGCGGTCCCGTTGGTTCCCCAGATCGCCACGGTCCCGTCCACCCCGTCCAGGGACAGCGCCGGATCGTACTGGCTTTCGCCGGCGATATCGTCGATCTTCATGTATCCGGCGGTGTTGCTGGGGGTTCTGAAAACGAAACTGTCCATCTGAAATGCTCCTTGCGTGAAACCTGCGCGGTCCGGCCCGGATCAGGTCCGCGCCGATGCGACAGACGCTAGCAAGCGGTTGACGAGAACGTCAGTGTGGAATTCCGGACTGCGGTATTCCTGACCTTGACGGCTCAGACCCGTTGGCCGCGCCGCGCCGCGATGACCCCGATCGCCCTGGCGACGGCCTGCGCGACGCTCAGGTCGGAGGTGTCGATCGTGATGGCGTCCGCCGCCGGTTTCAGGGGCGCATCCGCGCGATTCATGTCGCGCGCGTCCCGCGCCTTCACATCCGCCAGCACCCGGTCATAGCTGTCCCCGGACCCGGCCGACTTCTGTTCCTCGAACCGGCGGCAGGCCCGCACTTCGGGGCTGGCGGTGACGAACAGCTTCACATCGGCGCCGGGGCAGATCACCGTTCCGATGTCGCGCCCGTCCAGCACCGCGCCCTTGGCGCCCCGCGCGAATCCGCGCTGGAAATCGACCAGCGCCGCCCGGACCCCGGCCAGCGCGGCCACCCTGCTCGCCGCCTGCGCGACTTCGGCGCTGCGCAGGTTCTCCGCCTCCAGGTCGGCCGCGGACAGGCCGCGGGCGCACTCCACCGGGTCGCCCCCGGCCAGCACCCGCGCCCCGACCGCCCGGTACAGCAGCCCGGTGTCCAGGTGCTCGAACCCGAAATGCGCCGCGACCGCCCTGCTGATCGTGCCCTTGCCCGCCGCGGCGGGCCCGTCGATGGCGACGACAAAGCTCATCCGGCGCTCCTGATCCTGTCGGCGCTCCAGCGCACGGCCACCGACAGCAGGCCGAGCGCCACGATCAGCCCCGATACCGCCAGAAGCTGGAACTTCACCTTGGTATAGAGCAGCGCCGTTTCGATCTCGGTCGCGCCGGGATCGGTCGACCGCAGCAGCCCCGCCACCAGCGCGTTTTCCAGCAGGTCCGTGTAAAGATAGACCAGCGGCACCAGCGCCGCCACCAGCGCCAGGCGCCCGACGCGCGGCCGCCAGATCAGGATCGTGGACAGGGCCAGCGCCCCCGCCAACGCCACCGGGAACACGGTGTCCAGCGCCCGCTGCGCAGACAGATAGGTGCCGCGCGCATCCTGCGTCATCGTCACCAGATAGCCCTGCACCTGTTCGACCGCGGCGTCGCTGCTCTTGAAATCCATCAGCGCCGGATCGTTGGATCCCGCCCGGATCGCCGGGATCGTCCAGAGCCACTGCGCCGCGAAGCTGAGAGCGGCCAGCGCGATCAGGCCCAGAAGGACAAGATGCAGCCGCCGCATGGTCAGCCGTCCGGGTGGGACAGGGCCGCGCCGAGCCGGCCCATCAGGGGTTCGAACACCGGAAAGGACGTGGCGATCGGCGTGCCGTCATCCACCGTCACCGGCTGCTGCGCCGCCATGCCCAGAACCATGAAGGACATGGCGATCCGGTGGTCCAGGTGGCTGGCGCATGTGGCGCCGCCGGTCACGCTGCCGGGGCCGTTGCCTGTCACCGACCACCAGTCCTCGCCCTCTTCGACGGCAATGCCGTTGGCGCGCAGCCCGTCCGCCATCGCCGCGATCCGGTCGCTTTCCTTGACCCGCAACTCGCGCACGCCGCGCATCATGGTCACGCCGTGGGCAAAGGCCGCGACCACCGACAGCACCGGGTACTCGTCGATCATGCTGGCGGCGCGTTCCGGCGGCACGTCGATGCCGCGCATGTCAGGCGAATACCGGACTCGCAGGTCGGCCACGGGCTCGCCGCCCTCTTCGCGCTCGTTCTCGAAGGCCAGGTCCGCGCCCATCTCGCGCAGGGTGGCGAACAGGCCGGCGCGGGTCGGGTTGAGCCCGATCCCCGGCACCAGCACATCCGAACCCGGCACGATCAGCGCCGCGCAGACCGGAAAGGCGGCGCTGGACGGATCGCGCGGTACCGCGATGACCTGCGGCACCAGTTCCGGCTGCCCGGTCAGGGTGATGACCCGGCCCTCCTCCGTGTCCTCGGTCGTGATCTCGGCCCCGAACCCGGCGAGCATCCGTTCCGTGTGATCGCGGGTCGGTTCCTGTTCGATGACGACGGTCCGGCCCGGCGCGTTCAGCCCGGCGAGCAGCACCGCGGATTTCACCTGTGCCGACGGCACCGGCACGGTGTAGCGCACCGGCACCGGGTCTTCCGCGCCGACGATGGTCATCGGCAGCCGCCCGCCGGACCGGCCCACGGCCTGCGCCCCGAACAGCGCCAGCGGGTCCGTGACCCGCGCCATCGGGCGCTTGTTCAGGCTGGCGTCGCCGGTGAAGGTCGCGCTGATCGGGCTGGTTGCCATTGCCCCCATGATCAGCCGCACGCCGGTGCCGGAATTGCCGCAGTCGATCACCCGGTCCGGTTCCGCAAAGCCGCCGACTCCGACGCCGTGCACGCTCCAGTTGCCGCCGCCCTCGTCCGTCACCTCGGCCCCGAAGGCGCGCATGGCCCTGGCGGTGTCCAGAACGTCCTCGCCCTCCAGAAGCCCGGAAATCCGTGTCTCCCCGACCGTCAGCGCGCCCAGGATCAGCGAGCGGTGCGAAATCGACTTGTCGCCGGGCACCTCCGCCACGCCGGAAAGAGGCCCGCAGGGGGCCGACATCATCGGAACGGGAGAACCGTGAGCAGACATTTTGCGCCTTTCTGAAAATCACCCGCACCCGCTTTAGCGCAAGGTCCAGGCGGGGTCCACAGCCGGCGTGTCCGGGCCGGAACCCGCCGCGGACCAATGCGGCCGGACCCGCGATCCGCCGCTACAGGCGGCGGAACGTCAGGTAATGCGGCACCCGGCCCTCGCGCAGCGCCTTCTGTTCGTAGCGGGTCGAAATCCAGTCGTCCCAGGGCCTGCGCCAATCGGCGGGACGCTCCGCCAGCCAGTCGAACCCGGCCCTCGGCACCTCCTGCAGCGTCTGGCGCACGTAGTCGGGAATGTCGGTCGCGATGCGCAGGATCGCGCCGGGTTTCATCGCCCGGTGCAACGGCGCCAGATGTTCCGGGGTCACGAACCGGCGGCGGTGGTGGCGTTTCTTCGGCCAGGGGTCGGGATAGAGCAGGAAGGCGCGGTCGATCGACTGTTCCGGCAGCACGTCCATCAGGTCGCGCGCATCGCCCGGATGGACCGCCAGGTTGTCCACCCCGGCGCGACGGATCTTGCCCAGCAACATCGCGACGCCGTTGATATAGGGTTCCGCGCCGATGATCCCCACCTGCGGATTCGCCGCCGCCTGGTGCACGAGATGTTCGCCGCCGCCGAATCCGATCTCCAGCCACACCGGCCTGCCGCCGAACCGCGTTTTCAGATCCAGCGGCGCCCGGTCGGGGTTCACATCCCAATCCACCGCGCCGGGCGACAAGGCCGCGAGATCCTCGTCAAGATAGGTCTTCTGGCTTTGCTTCAGGGTCTTGCCCCTGAAGCGGCCATAGAAGTTGCGGTGCGGTCGGCGGGTGGGTGTCATGGCGCGGTTGGCGGTCAGACGGCCTGTTTCAGCGCCTCGACCAGGTCGGTGCGCTCCCAGCTGAAGCCGCCGTCGTGCTCGGGTTCGCGTCCGAAATGGCCATAGGCCGCGGTGCGCTGATAGATCGGCTTGTTCAGTTGCAGATGTTCGCGGATGCCGCGCGGGGTCAGGTTCATCACCTTGCCGACCGCGGTTTCGATCCGGTCGTCCTCGACCTGCCCGGTGCCGTGGGTGTCGACATAGATCGACAGCGGTTTGGACACGCCGATGGCATAGCTGAGCTGGAGCGTCGCCCTGTCGGCCAGTCCCGCAGCGACGATGTTCTTGGCGAGATAGCGCGCCGCATAGGCGGCGGAGCGGTCCACCTTGGTCGGATCCTTGCCCGAGAACGCGCCGCCGCCATGCGGGGCCGCGCCGCCATAGGTGTCCACGATGATCTTGCGCCCGGTCAGGCCCGCATCGCCGTCCGGACCGCCGATCACGAACTTGCCGGTCGGGTTCACATGCCATTCGGTCGCCGCGGTCAGCCAGCCGTCGGGCAGAACCTCGGTGATATAGGGTTCGACGATGGCGCGGATGTCGTCGCTGGTCAGATCCGGGTCCAGATGCTGGGTCGACAGCACGACCGAACTGACACCGACCGGCTTTCCGTCGCGATACACCACCGAAAGCTGGCTCTTTGCGTCGGGTCCGAGCGCCGGTTCGGTGCCGTCCTTGCGCACATCGGCCAGCCGCCGCAGGATCGCGTGGGAATACTGGATCGGCGCGGGCATCAGCGCCGGCGTCTCGTTGGTGGCGAAGCCGAACATGATGCCCTGGTCGCCGGCGCCCTCGTCCTTGTTCTCCGCCGCGTTCACGCCCTGCGCGATATGGGCGGACTGTTCATGCAGCAGGTTGGTGACTTCGACCGTCTGGTGGTGAAACTTCTCCTGCTCGTATCCGATGTCCCTGATGCAGGCGCGGGCGATCTCGTCGATGCGCCCCATGTATTCGTGCAGCTTGTCCGGATCGGACAGACCCACCTCGCCCCCGATCACCACGCGGTTGGTGGTTGCAAAGGTCTCGGCGGCCACGCGCGCCTCGGGCTCCTCGGACAGGAAGGCGTCCAGAACCGCATCCGAAATCCGGTCGCAGACCTTGTCGGGGTGGCCCTCGGAAACCGATTCCGAGGTGAAGGTATAATTGTTACGGGACATGAAAGTGCTCCATTGGGGTTAAGCCCGCCACGTCAGGAAGCCGTTGTGACAGGTGCCAGCCGAGTTAAGCCCCGCCAGCGGCGGGGTCAATCGCCTAGGCCGATTTAATTTTCCGCCCGCGCGTCAGGCCCGCCGCCAGCAGCCCCGCCAGAAGCAGCGGCAGGACCGGCCAGTCGCCGCTGCGCGCATACAGGGTTGGCGCAAGCGGCGCGGGCAGGCCGGCATCGACGAACCCGGCTTCGCCCAGGGGCAGGCTGGCGATTATCCCGCCCCTGGGGTCAATCATCGCGGAAATGCCGGTATTGGCCACGCGCACCATGGGCAGGCCCTGTTCGATTGCCCGCATTCGGGCCTGCGCCAGGTGCTGATAGGGACCGGCGTTCTTCCCGAACCAGGCGTCATTGGTGATCTGAAGCAGGAAATCCGGCCGCGCGCCCGTGCCGCGCATGTCCTGCGGAAACACCGCCTCGTAGCAGATCAGCGGCAGCGCCAGTCCCAGGGTGCCGAAATCCATGACCCGCGGTCCGGACCCGGCGCTGAATCCGTCGCCCTCCCGCGCCGCGAACCCGCGCAACCCGAAGCTGGCGGCAAGGTCGCCGCCGGGAAAATATTCGCCGAAGGGCACCAGGTGATGCTTGTCATAGATCGCCGCGACCTGTCCGGTGCCATCGAGCTTCACCAGCGAATTGTAGCTGCGCCGCCCATCCGTGCGCTGGATGCCCAGCGCCAGCGGCGTGCCCCCGGCGGCTTCGGCGATCACCTCGAGCGCGGGTCCGGCATAGTCCAGCAGCGTCGGCACGGCGGTTTCCGGCCAGACGATCAGGTCCGGATGCGGACGTTCGGCGGTGAACCCGACCTGCCGTTCGAAGAACACCGGGATCATGTCCGGATCCCATTTCTGGTGCTGCGGCGCGTTGGGCTGCACCAGCCGCACCGTCCCGACGGCGGGATAGGCATCCGGCGCCCCGCGCGCGGCCCAGAAACTTCCGGCGGCCAGCACGGCGGCGGGCAGCAGGCTCGACAGCCGCCGCGGGACGGGGCCGCGCTCCAGCAGCGCCTGTCCGGGCAGCACCGCCGTCAGCAGCGTGAGAAGCGCCAGGCCGTGCGGGCCGATCCAGGCCAGGAGCAGCACCGCACCGGTGCCGACCCAGACCTGCGCCAGCGCCGCCCAGGGAAACCCGGTCAGGACATAGGCGCGGGCCAGTTCCGCCAGCGAGACCGCCAGGATCAGCGCCCAGAGCCGCCCGGCGGGATGCGCCGTCACCCGGAACGCGCCCCAGAAGGCGGCGGCCCAGAACAGCGCCAGCCCCCCCGCCAGGAACGCCAGCGCGAAGGGGGCCATCCAGCCATGCCGCGCCACGTCCACCAGGAAGGGTTCGACGATCCAGGCGAGCCCGTGGGCGAAATAGCCCGTGGCCAGCCCCCAGCCGATCCAGCCCGCCTGCCCGGCCCGCGCGATCCCGCGCAAGAGCCAGGGGATGCAGGCCAGCGCCAGCACCGTCGCCGGCCACAGCCCGTAGGGCGCAAGGCCAAGCGCCGCGACGGCGCCCAGAACCAAAGCCTGCCCGGTGCGGACCAGCGGCAGCCGGCGCTCCGGTGGCGTCATGCGCCGTGATCGGGCAGACGCACCCGCAGCCGCTTGATGCGGCGCGGATCGGCGTCGATGACTTCGAACTCCGGCCCGTCCGGATGCTGCACGACCTCGCCCCGCGTCGGCACCCGGCCCGACAGCATGAAGACGAGCCCGCCCAGCGTGTCGATTTCCTCTTCATCGACCTGGTCGTGGTCGGTCAGCGACTGCCCGATCTCGGCCTCGAACTCGGCCAGCGGCGTCTTGGCCAGCGCGATGTAGCAGCCGGGCTTTTCCCGCACCCAGGTCTGGTCCTCGTCCGTGTCGTGTTCGTCCTCGATCTCGCCGACCACCTGTTCGATCAGGTCCTCGATGGTCAAGAGCCCGTCGACCCCGCCATATTCGTCGATCACCAGCGCCATGTGGCGGCGTTCGGTCTGCATCTTCGCCAGCAGCACCCCGATCGGCATCGACGGCGGCACGAAGAGCAGCGGGCGCAACATCGAATCCAGGTCGAATTCCACGCTGCCGCCATTGAACCCGTGGGTCAGCGCGAAATCCTTCAGGTGCACGAAGCCCAGCGGCGTATCCAGCGTATTCTCATAGACCGGGATGCGCGTCATGCCGCTGTCGCGGAACAATTGCACAAGCTCGTCCTTGCTGATGCTGTTGGAGGCGGCGACGATCTCCGCTGTCGGGATCGCCACATCCTCGACCCGCATCCGGCGCAGGTTGATCATGCCATGCGGGGTCCTGGCCACGGGCGCACCTTCGGCGCCGGTATCGGCCGGGCTCAGCGCGTCTATGATCCTGCCGAAGAATCCCGACCGTTCGGGGGCGTCTTCCGTGTCCGGCGCGTCCGCCGGGATATGGTCCGTGTCGTCCCGAGACTGCGCGCCTTGCGCCGCGCTAGAACTGCCGTCTGTTTCGCCCATGTGTCCTGTCCGAATGAGGGCCTCAAGGACCTTCCGTGTCCCTATATGGGTCATCAAGCCCCAGTCTGCCAAGTATCTCGACCTCAAGTCGTTCCATCAAAGTGGCATCCGGGTCACGAATGTGATCATAACCAAGAAGGTGCAGCAGTCCATGAACGACCAGATGCGTCACATGGTCCGCCATCGGCTTGCCGGCGGCCGCGGCCTCGCGGGCGCAGGTTTCGAAGGCGATCGCGATGTCGCCCAGCGCGATCTCTCCGGTCGCGTCCGGTTCCGGGGTCCGCGGGATGCCGCCGGGATCGGCGGCGGACAGGTCCTCCGCGGGCCAGCTCAGCACGTTGGTCGGCTGCGCCTTGCCGCGGAATTCCCGGTTCAGCGCCGCGATGCGCGCGTCGTCGCAGGCCATGACCGTGACCTCGCAGTCCTCCGGGTCGAGATCGCAGGCCCGCAGCGCCCCGGACACCGCCCGTTCGGCCAGTGCCCCGATATCGAGATCCGCCCAGACGTCGCTTTCGATGATCGATTCGATTGCCATGATGACCGATGTGTAGCGATCCGGCGGAAAACGGCAACCGGGCCGCGATCAGCGCAGGCCCAGCCAGATCGCGGTCAGCGCCTGCGTCATCTCCGCCGCTTCCGCGTCGGTCAGGCGGGCATGTCCGGGCAGGAACGGCGCGACCGCGCGGCCGGAATACCGGCCCGTCAGGACATTGTCCCGCAGGACCAGATTCAGCCGGACGAAGCTGCGCGCCGTATCATGGCAGGTCCTGCACCGCTGCCCAAACAGCGCGCCCGACTCGATCTGCGCCCGGAACATCTGCAACAAAAGGGGAGTGTATCCCCTTGACATACGGTATCCCGGTTCCTATCTTTTAGGTATAGGAGCCAAGCCGATGAAGATGACCAACGTTCGCCAGTTCTTCAACCAGTTCCCGTCAGACGACGCCTGCTTGGAGCATTTGTTCAACGTTCGGTTTGGTCAGGGCCACGTCTGCCCCAAGTGCGAGCGCGCGGCCAAATGGTATCGCCTGCAATCCGAGCAAGCCTATTCCTGCCAATGGTGCGGCCATCACATTCACCCGATGGTCGGTTCGATCTTCGAAAAGAGCCGCACACCGCTGCAACTCTGGTTCTATGCAATTTACCTGTTCACCACGTCCAAGCACGGTGTTAGCGGCAAGGAATTGCAGCGCCAGCTTGGCGTGACCTACAAGACTGCATGGCGCATGGCATCGCTGATCCGCGAGCACATGGCGGCGATTGACGGCGAAACTCCCATTGGCGGTGAAGGCAAGATCGTGGAAGTAGATGAAACCTTCTATGGCGGCGTGACCACCGGCATGGACTGGCGCGAGCGCAAGGCCGTTATCATGGGCATGGTGGAACGCGGCGGCGACGTGATGCTCAGGGTTGTTCCTGACCAAACCCGGTGGTCGCTGATCCCCGAAATCGTTGAGAACGTGAAGCCCGGCTCAGAGGTCCACACAGACGAGCACAGGGCTTATAAGAAGGCGCTTCCGGTTACTGATTACACCCACAAGACCGTGAACCACGGCAAGGGCGAATACGCCACTCTGGACGGCACCAGCACCAACCAGATCGAGAGTTTCTTCAACCATCTGAAAAAGTCGATTGCTGGCACCCATACCAGCGTGTCGCACAAGCATTTGCAGCGTTACGTCAAGGAATTCGAGTATCGCTTCAATCGTCGGGTTCGTCCTGAGACGATGCTGGACGAGTTGCTTTCCCGGTTCCCTTCGCTGGACGTTTGATCACCTCGTCGAGTTTGTCGAGGTCGCCTTCGGGATCGGCCTCGTGTTCCTTGATGAAGTCTTCAATCTTGCCCGACTTCCGGGCTTTCTGAAGTGTAGTCTTCTCCGTCACTTTGATCTGCTCCTACTTCCATTTCAAGATCAACGATCCCGAAAATGACTTTGTAGATATCATGCATACAAAGGATAAACAGAAACAGGACCCAAACAACCGCGCCATTTGAAATCGCCACGATTAGTTGATCATTTGTGTTTAACCCCTTTACCAGAAGGACAACGATGGTCAGGACGAACCCCCAGAATATATACCAAGCGTTGTCTTTCATTTCGCGCTTTACTTCGCCTGCCGCTCTCTTGAGATCTACGTTGCCGCCAAATCGGCGCGCGACAATCCGATTTAACGCTATGTGGATATTTGCGACAGAAGCAAGCGTCACAGTGAGGACAACCGCCATCAGAGCGAGAACTTCGTGGTTTACGAAGTCGCGAAGGAAGGCGTTCTCCGAAAGCCAGTGCGGCCTGCACACAACAACAGCAGAAATCACCGCCGCCAACGCTATGAGGGCGACGACCTTAGCCATCCTTCTTGCCGAACAGCCAGGCTACCACCCCAAGAATTTTCGATTGCTCACCTTGTCGAGGCATGATGGTCTCCGGAACATCCTTTGTCTTCTTCGCTTGCCTGCTGCTAAACAGTGTCTTACGGCCTTCTTTTAGCGTAATTTTGCCGGGACCTTCTGCGGCATATTCGACCGCGCTCTCGACGAATCCACCTTCGGGTGCGACTGCTCCATCTGGGTTTTTGATGGAATACTCACTGCTTTGCCCGTTGGCCTGCTGTTTCGCAATTCTATCAAATTCCTTAAATTTTTCAAAGCCTTTTAGGCCATTTGGCGGATAAAACTCGAATGATAATTCGGTAATCCGACCACGAAATTCTTCTGCGGCCCGCCAAAAGTCCTGCTCGGACGAGATGTATTCAACGTCGCTGTGCCAAGAGAAGCCTTTCCGCTTCCTCACCACTTCTTCCAACATCGCCTGGAGGATGCGATGGGCAGATCCGACATCCTGTCGCTTTTCAAAGGCAACCACCTGTTGGTCTGCTGAAACGTCAATCGCAAGGAAGGCCGCTTTGTAATGCTTTGATTTTGTAAGAGCAAAAAGCTGTTCCGGTCCCGCATTTACCAGTTCGACGACTGGCTTCCCCACAAAGCCAGAGAAAATGTCCGGCCCCTGCACCGCATCCGGGCAGGGCATAAATGTGTATTGCCTACCAGAATAATAAAAGTCCCAACGATGCGAGAACGCCTCGGTCAGGTATTCACGTCGCGATACATCCGGCTCATTTCGATGATCTTCTTTGGCTAGGTCTCCAATTGTTGGAACACTTAGGGACAAACGCAGAAATTGAAATACTGGCATAGAAACTCCAAGTTTAGAATTTCGATACCATGCAACCTCTGTGCGTCTCGCGCAACCCCGTATGCTGAGGGGATACACCCCCCTTGATTTTACATAAAACGGATTACGCATAATTTCTTAAATATCTGTAATATAATGAAAAATAATCATTCTTCACCCGGATTCAACCAATACCGCGTGTGACGTCGTTCACCGGTTCGGCTGAGCGCACCCTTCTCGACCAAGTCCTGCAGATCGCGGGTCGCGGTTGCCCGTGAGGTCCCGGTGATCTTGAGATAGTTGTCGGCGCTGAGGCCGCCTTTGAAACCGCCAGGGCCTTCCCGAAACATTCGAGCGATGGCCTTGGCCTGGCGTTCGTTCAAGTGGTCTCTGTGACGATCGTAGAAGTGTGCCTTGCTGATGAAGAAGCCGACGCGGTCGAGTGTTGCCTGTTGGGCCTTCAAGACAACTTCCGCGAACCAGACGAGCCAATCGGTCACGTCGAGCGTTTTTTGATGCTGCTCGAGCTGGTCGTAGTATGCCTTGCGCTCCTTCTCGATGGTGAAGGCGAGCGAGATGAGGGTCGGCTGGCCAATGTTCTGCGCCAGCGACTTTTCGGCGAGGGCGCGACCCAAGCGGCCGTTGCCGTCTTCGAACGGGTGGATGCTCTCGAAATAGAGGTGGCCGAGTCCCGCGCGTGTCAGGGCCGGACGCGATTCCACGCCCCCCGGTCCGGTCCTGTTGAACCACACAGCGTATCGCTCCATCTCGGGCATGACCCGCTCCGAAGGCGGCGCTTCGAAATGGATCGTGGGCCGGTCGAGGCGGCCGGAAACGATTTGCATTGCGTCTGTGTGCTGGCGGTAGGCTCCGACGGTTTGCAACCGGCGATCATGGGACAGGAGCATCCGATGCCAGCGAAACAGTGTCACTTGGGTCAGCGGGTCCGCAAAGCCGGAATAGACATCGACCATCATTTCCGCCACGCCCTGCTCGCGCGGTTTTACCGGGGTGCTGCCGGGGTCGAGCCCAAGATGGCGGCGCAATGACGACTGGACACTGAGCCGGTCAAGGATTTCACCCTCGATGGCGCTCGTCTGCATCGCTTCCTCACTGAGCAACTCGATGCGGAGTTGCTCGCGTTCCGGCGGGCTGACATGATGGACCGCGCCGAGGATTTCCCCGGATGACAGCAAAAACTTCTGCTCGAACGGCTCCAGAGCGGAGGCGTCATACCGGAAATCCGGCCAATCGGGCAGCGTCCAGTTCCAAGCCATGAGTTATAGAAAGCCTTTCTATAACTCATGCTTAGATCATCAATGAGGTATAGAGGTCAACTCTATCGCTCAGGGAACTGCTTGGCGAGCTGTACTGACTATGGGCTGGCCACCCTTCGGTCTTGCTATGCGAAGATCCAACTTGCTCGTCGTACAAGGCCAAATTCAAGTCGCTGCTCGGCAGCCCGCGCCGATCAACTCGCCTTTGAGATGTCCACTTCGAACATCTCGACGACTACATCTGTGCGAGGTTGATCAAACCAAGCCTGCTGGAGCTCCCCGTTGTTCCATTCACAAAGGTAGCCGACGTGATCGCGGCCGCGCCGGTCGATGATCTTTCCAATTGCTTCTGCACACAGTTTTTCGTTCGGGTCATTCATGCTCTCCAATGGTGACGATGCGACACGGAGGACAAGTCTCTATTCGCCGGCGATATCTCAGCAGCCCTCGTGGGCAGCAATCGGTGGATATGAGCGAGCACTCGCCACAGTTGCATCTTTGGCCTTGATGCCAAGTGCCGAGTCGTTAAATCACGGCCCAAGACGAAATCGGACGGGCCAACTCGAAATACGACGCCGTATGACACTGACAAAGAAAGGAAAATTTTTCAGCCCCCCACATGGCGGCAGTGAAGATTTCAAGGAACTCTTCGCACGGGTAGCGGCGGCCGGCGTGGGACGCCCCATCGGCAAAGACGGTGTTCCGCAAGGGCCCTGGACACCCGACCTCCTTGCTGCGGCGATCTCTCAGATCGATACCAATCCAGCCCCTTCTGGTCCATCTCCTTGTAGGTGTTCCGCCGCATCATGACGGTTTCGGCCATCGGAAACCGGGTGAGGGCTTCTTCCATCAGGGCGGCGTCAGCACGGGTCGTTTTCGGGTCGACCATGTTGAGGACGAGGTGGTGGCGCGGAAGGCTGGAGGGGTCGTCAACACGGGATTTCAGCTTCTCAAACAAATCGGAAGTCTGCGCTCCGACATCGAAATCAGACGTCGACAGCATGACGGGTGTCACGATGTGGTCCGCAAGCACAACGATGCCGTCCGACCATTCGGCGCCGACGGCCACCGCAGCCGCGACGACATCCAGGGCCATCTGGAATCCCGCAATGCTCCGGCAAAAACGCCAAGTGTACCACCGTGGTCTTGTAGGGACCGAAAAACGTGGCGTAGGCCATGTAGGCGAACAGCGCGCCTCCGACCACGCGTAGCAACAGCGTCAGCATTGCGCGCTCCTGCTTCGATCTACGGTGTGATTGCGGCCGATATCGACCCGGTAGCGGGTATCGGCAGCGGCCAGACGCTCCAGCATTACGGCACGCGCGGCATGGATATGCGCGGAACTGGCTTCCCGCGCGACGCGTTACATCATGCCAGCCAATGCAGGCCGACGAGAATGAAGACGGCAAGAAAGAGTGTCTCGGCAGCCATCAGCGCGATGGCCTGGCCGCCGACGTCGAAAATGGTTCGGAGCGCAGTCTTCATTCCCACCGCCGCGATCGCGACGAGCAGCGCCCAGCGGGAGAGGTCGCTCAGAAGGTCTGAGACTCTGGCAGGTATCAGACCGAACGAGTGGATCGCGCCGAGCGCCAGAAACGCCCAGACGAAAACCGGAACCAGCGGCGGACACGCCTCGCCAGCTTCCGTCTTGGCGTCGAGACTGCGGACGACCAGTGAGAAGCTTAGCACGACGGGAACCAGCATGGTGACACGGAACAGCTTGACCAGCGCCGCGGTCTCGCCCGTTTGCTCCGAGACCGAAAAGCCGGCACCGACCACCTGGGCCACGTCGTGGATCGTCCCGCCAAGAAAAACCCCGGTCGCCAGATCATCGAGGCCGAAAAACCGGGCAATCGTCGGGTAGAGCACCATCGCGACTGTACTGAGAACTGTGACCGTGAGCACGGTAAAGATGAGGTTTTTCTCGGAATGCTCGTTCCTGGGCAAGACCGCCGCAATAGCCATGGCCGCCGACGCGCCGCAGATCGCCACGGCGCCGCCGGTCAGAAGGCCGAAACGCCAGCCCCGCCCGAGTAGCCGCGCGCCGAGCAATCCAACACCTATCGTCAGGACGACCCCGCAAATCGTCAGGATGATGAGGGGCGCACCAAGGCCGATCAGCATATCGATGCTGATGCGCGCACCGAGCAGCGCAACCCCGATGCGCAGCACTGTCCGCGCGGTAAAGTCGATGCCCGCCGCACATTGGCCTTCTTCGGCGAGGAAATGGAAAGCGATTCCCAGCAGGAGCGCCATAAGCATGGCTGGCGCACCGTAGTGGTCCGACAGGAACTGCGCCGCGATGCCGATGACCAGCGCCACCAGTATACCCGGCAGCCGTGAACGGATTGCTTCTGTCAGGCGCAGGCGCGATGGGCTGGCGGCAAAAGGGAACTTGACCATGCGAATTGCTCCTGAAGGCGCGTTAACGGGATGGGTCGGAGGGGACGACAGGCGGTCACGTCAATGCCGGCCCGAACGGCGGGAGGACGTGGTCGTGGCATTGGTGACTCAATGCGAGATCAGGACAGGAATGCGGGCGTTGGCGAGGACCGTCTTGGTCGTGCCGCCGAACAATTCCTCTCGGAACGCGCTGTGCTCGAAAGCGCCCATCACCAGAAGGCCTGCATCGACCTCGTCACAATAGGCGAGAATCTCCTCTCCGACCGAGCGCGTGGATTGCTCGCGACGGACCCGTTTCGCTCCGACGCCGTGACGCGCCAATGTCGTGACCACGTCGATAGCCTTCAGCGGACGCCGGATCTTCTTGCCGACACTCAGGACATCGACGCGCTGCTTGGTCTCGATAACCAACATGGCGTCGTTCAGCGCACGTGTCGCCGCACGCGCACCATCCCAGGCAAGAACCGCCGGCCGGTTTATCGTCGCCTTATCGAAGCCGGGTGGCACAACGAGAACCGGGCGCCCGCTGTTCAGCGCAATCCGCTCGGGGTGCAGGCTCGCATCCGGCACGTCGTCGGCCGTGTGACGCCCGACGACCGTGATATCGTACAGGCAGGCATATTGCGCGACCGTGGTATCGGGTTCGCCCGATAACGTGATCCAATGGACCTTGTCCGGCGGCACGTCGCCGACCAAGCGGTGGAAATCGGCACCGACCCGATCTTCATCGGCGTGGACCGATTTCTCGATGATCTCCCGCACGTTCTCCGGCATCCATGGACGCTGCGAGAAACGTTCGCGCTTGCCTTCATGGGCAAGAAGACCGGTAATGTGCGCTCCGTATTTCTGCTGCATATGCACGGCCGCCTTCAGAGCGCCTTCCGAGCTTTCCGAGCCGTTGAATGCCACAAGCAGGTTTCTTACTGCAATCATGCGCCTTCTTCCGCCTCAATGGCTTTGTTCACCGGTTTCCGTGGGAGCGAGAAGAAGACGATCACACCCACCGAGATCGCGAGGAAAACAAGCGACAGGGGGCTCTTGAACAGAAAGAACGGATCGCCGCCGGAGACTGCGAAAGCCTGCCTGAATGCCGTTTCGAGGTTGCCCGCCAGAATGAAGGCAATGACAAAGGGAAGTGCAGGAAACTTGAGCTTCCGCATCCCGTAACCGAGGACCCCGAAAGCGAAGGCAAAGTAGAAGACAGTGAAATCCGTTTCCTGCACATAGATTGCGGTCAGGGTCAGCAGCAGTACGATGGGCAGCAACACCTGCTTCGGCACGCGGGCCATGACGCCGCACGCGGCCATGATCCTGCCGCCGATCATCCAGTTCAGGATGTTGGCCAGCATCATGGCGGTGAACAGCCCGAAGGCGATGACGAGTTCGGGGTTCACTTCCTCGGTCGTGAAGCGAAAGACGCCCGGACCCGGGTTGAACCCACCGATGGATTCCGCGGCGAGGATAAGGAACACCGCGCCGACATTGCCCGGAATGCCCAGCGACAGGACCGGAATAAGGTTCGCGCCGGAAACCGAACTGTTGGCCGCCTCCGTCGCGGCGATGCCCTCGGGCGTGCCGTCACCGAAGGCGACCGGCCCCTTGTGCATTCTCTCGCCGGTGGAATAGCCGAGCGTCGCGGCCAAGGTCGAACCGATACCGGGCAATGCACCGATCACCGTTCCGATGGCCGCGGACACGCCGATAAACGGCATCAGGCGCTTACGGTCTGCCCAGCTCAGCCTCTGGTCGCGTTGGATCGGGGTTGGACTCACCTTGTCCACCCGACGGCTGCGCCACATTTCCTCGAAGGCGAACAGGATCTCACCCAAGATCAGCACACCCAGCACCGCCGTGATCATCGGAACGCCGGAAGACAGCACGTCGGTACCAAGAGAGAGGCGGGCATAGCTGTCCTGGCCCGTGCCGATAGTGGCAATGAAAAGCCCCAGAAAGGCAGCGATCATTCCCTTCATCGGCGAGGCCCCGACCACCGCCGCGACAAAGGCCAGCGACAGCAGGATCAGGGCCGCCTTCTCGCCAAAGCCCAGATATGCCTCGACCATCACCGCCAGGAACGGAGCACATGTAAACAGAACCAGATCCGAGAACGTATCGCCGGAAACGGAAGCGAAGTGCGCTGTCCGCAGGGCCTTTCCCGCCTGGCCCTTCTGTGCCATCGGATACCCGTCAAAGGTGGTCAGCATCGCATCCGGTGTACCGGGGGTGTTGAACAGGATCGCGGGGACCGAACCACCAACCGTCGCCCCTTTCATCACCCCGATGAGAAAGCCCAGAACCGGCAGCAACGCATCCGGCGAAAAGCCAAAGGTCGACAGCAGGATTGGCAGCGATACCGCCATGAGGAACGGCCCGGCCAGACCGGGTGTCGCACCACCGACGATACCCAGGATGAACCCTCCCAGAACCATCAGGCCGACAAGCGGAATGCCGATTCCGAACAGCTCGAACGCGGCGGGTCCGGCAATGACGGCCATGATCCCGGCCCAGACATAGTCGAGTACACCCATCAGTAATCCCCATTCGGCGGAAGGAGAATGGTGTCGAAAGGCACATCGAAAACGAGGATGAGAGCAAGCACGGCAAGCATCGACGTGAGCGCCCGGCTTGCCGAGATCCTGCCTTCAATCAGCGACGTGACGCCGAAGACCATCGTGAAGCCGCCGAGGCCGTAGCCGATATACTTCCAGGGGAATGCCGCACGCATCTGGCGATAGGTCACCGCCTCCTCTCCGGTCGGCCCGAACAGCGCGAGCGCAATCGGTCCTGCCCAATACATGAGCATGCAGGAGACCAGCATGATCGCGGCAAATGGAAGAAAGAAAGAACCGGTGTGGATATCCAGCGGCGCAGACCGTTCGGTCGCCGGTTCTCTGCGCAAGGTCAGCAGCAGATGAATGACGGCGCATATCGCGATGCCGGTTGCAGACACCAACGGCAGCATCGCGTCGCCGATATTGATTTGCCGGCGAAACGTGTATATGGGTGGCGTTTCACTATCCAGCGGAACCCAGACCATTGCGGTGACGAGCGCCGCCACAATGCACAGGAGCGCAATCCAGACCTCGTTTCTGCGGCTGAGCATGGCCCCTCCCCTATCGGTGATCAGCGACGCGAAAAACGACCGTCATGGCATGGCTATCTCCATTTCGCGCCCCAGCGCCACGAGTTCGGTCACGACGGATCTCGCCAACGGGACTCCCTCCCGCCGCGCCAGCGCTTCGGCTTGCGCCGCACGCTCGCCCGGGAGCCGCTCGCCGGCGGTTTCGCCCGCGGCCTTGTAGGTTCGGGTCCAGTCGGTGATGTGGTTGTCGTATGCGGCCCGCCCTCCGGGTGTCATGTGGTCCGGCGACAGCAGAAGGCAGAAGGCGTTGAGATTTCCCGAGGCGCTTTGTACGCCGCCTTCGGGATTCAGCCGTTCGGAATGCGTCGCACCGGCGAGGCTGGCTGCCAGTATCTCGACGATCATGGCCAATGCCATGCCCTTGTGCCCGCCGAAGGGCAAAAGGGATCCGCGCAGCGCGGCATCGGCGTCGGTCGTCGGTTGTCCTTCCGGGTCGATGGCCCAGCCTTGCGGAATCGGATCGCCTTCGCGCGCGGCGAGCAGGATGTTTCCACGTGCAGCCATGCAGCAGGCCATGTCTATCGCGATCGGCGGCCCGTTCGGACGTGGCGCAGCCAGGGCCAAGGGATTGTTGCCGATCATCGGCCGGGTAGCGCCCTGCGTGGCCATAACGGGCGATGTGGCCTGCATGATCAGGCAGACCGCGCCCGCCTCGGCAGCGCGAAGCGCATACATACCGACCGCGCCCAGATGCGCCACGTCGCGGATCTGACAAACAACAGAGCCTCGACCCTCCAGCAATTCGAGCCCCGTATCCACCGCTTGCGGCGCAACCACCTGTCCCAGAAGCCCCGCCCCATCGACCCGCAATGCGCCGGCAACTTCGGTGAAGGAAGGAGCGCCGCGCGGCGCGATCTCGCCGGATTTGAGCTTGTCGACGTAGCTGACAAGGCGCGAAACACCGTGCGTGCCAAAGCCCCGGGCGTCCGACCGCACGAGGAACTTTGCGGCAAGCTCCGCATCGCCGCACGCCACATCCGCCCGGCCCAGAATGGCGGCAACCCACGCCTCCAGTGGCGCCCAGGCAAACCGCTCCACGGGCGCGGTATCGCGATACCGGAAGGCTTCAGCGGTTGACTCGGTCTTGCTCATGTCTTCCTCCAGCCAGGCGGCGGCTTATCCGGCATTCGCAATCGAGGGGCAAGTTTCCCGAAGAATTCTCAGGAACCCGTTGTCGATCCGGCTGATGGAAAGCTCGGTATCCCCAAGCCGTTCGCTTGCCGTCAATCGACCCCGGGCCGTGCAGTCCATCATTTCCATGATGAGATCGGCGGCAAGGTCGAAATTCATTTCACCCGAAACGATCGCAGACACGTCGATATCTATGTTGTCGGCGAACCGCATGGCGGTATTGGGGCTACCCGTGATCTTCAAGGTCGGCGAAACCGGGTTGCCGATCGGGTTTCCGCGCCCGGTATTGAACAGGATCATATGCGCGCCTGCCGCACCCAGGGCAGTGACGTTTTCCGTCCCCGGTGCGGGCGCGTCCATGAATACCACTCCGCGCTCCCTGGGTTTCTCACCATAGCCGATTACCTCATTCAAAGGTGAGGTGCCCGATTTGCGTACGGCGCCCAGCGATTTCTCCTCGGTGGTCGACAGCCCGCCAAGGATGTTGTCTTCGCCAAGCGGCGCCATGTTCAACCCCAGGTGCACGGCATGCCGTTCGCAACGCTCGACGGCGGCCAGGAGCTTGGCCCGGACTTCGTCGCTTGACGCACGATCTACCAGAACATGCTCGGCGCCGATGATCTCCTCGATTTCGGAAAGAATGACAGTGGCACCCGCGTCGCTCAGACGGTCAGCGACCACGCCCATTGCGGCATTGCCGCTGATTCCGGACAGCGCGTCCGATCCGCCGCATTCCAAACCGACTACGAGGTCGGAGATTGGGCTTTTCACCAGCCGCACCGGATTGGCATCGATCAGCGCGGTCAGACGCCGCACTCCCTCGGCAAAGGCATTCAGCGTCCCGCCCTGCCCTTGCACGTCGATCCAATCCACCGGGCGGCCGGTCTCGGCAATCTTCGCTGCGATACGTTCCGCTGTCACATGCTCAAGCCCGACGACCAGCGCCGCCTGGCAATTGGGATGGCTCCCATAGTTGACAAGCGTCATATCGTGCACGCGTTGATCGTCGCCCTTCTGGCCCCGCCCATATGCCGCAACAATCGGCACGGCTCCTTGCACGGCCCCTGCGATACGCCTTGTCAACGGGTTGCAATTGTCCATGACCGCAATGACCAGCGGAAGATTCCGGATGCCCACGCGACCATCTGACCGGCCATATCCCGTGAAATGCTCGAAACTCATGCCATGTCCCCTTGCTTTATGTCACCTCGTATCCGCTTGCTTGCGATATTGTGGACGTGCACGTGATCGCCGGCCAGGATCCTGGCTGTCGCGACGCCGACGACGGCGCCGTACTTGATGACCTCATCCCCCAAATCGAGATCGACCAGTGCGATCTTATGTCCGAACGGAATGGCCTGCCGGGCAGTCAGAGGCCTGGAGGTTGTGGTTTCGTCGAGTGCCAGAACGGTCCCTTCGGCAATCTCGACCACGGTGGTGGCGACATTATCCCCGGCATCGACGATGATCAGATTTCTCATTTTCCAAGCCCTTCAGTAATTCTGGCAACTTCTGTCTTATTCTCGCCCATCATTGCCCGGTCGGGCCTTTGGCAGACAGGCCCTGACGCTTGACCTACATACAAGGCGCAGTTCGGCTTCTATGCGGTCACGGCGGACTTCGATGCCGGACCGCGCGTCAGCTCTGCCTCCAAGGTGTGCCCTAACTATCAACATCGGACAGCAGGCCGAGGTCGTTGGCGATCGCCGCATCCCGCCGGTCGTCAAGCTCCTTGCCTGTGATCAGGCGTGCCCCGGCGAAGCTTTTGATCAAGAGCTTGTGCAGGTTTCCATCCTCGTCCGAGGCGATCGCCCCGATAGCCTCGGCCAATGCTGCCCGTGCATCGTCGGGAAGACCTTCCGGCGCCAGGATCACAAAATCGGTTCCGAAGAAGTACGGAATGGCATATTTGGACAACAGGGGCGCGTCCGGCGATACTTCCAACCGGTCCATTTCTCCGGAGACGAGATTCACCAGTTGACCATTCAGGACATTCCCGCCTTGAAGCCCGCCTGCCCAGGCCAGGTCGGCATCCCCGGCGATGACGGCACTCATCGCCGCCTGCCCGCCGCGGGTCACTACCACCGTGAGATCCACATCATGTTCCCGCGAGATCAGGTATGTGGCATCCGCGAGTTTCTGCGTCGGGACGGCCACCGAGAGCTTCTCACCCGACCTGGCCGTCTCTATGACGTCTCCAAGATCGTTCCAGCCCCGGTCTGCCCGCGCGATCAAACCCATCTGGGTACCCGCGAGCGTCGTTATCATCGTCATGTCTGCTACGGAATAGCCAGGATCCCTGGTCACCAGTTCCGTATAGATCAACTCCCCCAGAGGCGCCAAGGCGATGGCGGTCCCGTCCGCGGGCAGCTTTGCAAGGCTGCTGGCCATCAGCCGACCGCCTTGCCCCGGGATGTTCTCGGGCAGGATTTCCCAGCCGTATTGCTCGTTCAGACCAGTTGCCAGGAACCGGGCCATGGAATCGGCGCTTCCGCCGGCTCCGAACGGGATGAGCAGGTTGACCGGTCCGGGGGGCGTCCAGCCCATCTCTGCCTGGGCCGGAGCCGTCACTGCGATGGCCGCGGCAATCCCGGTCGCCTTTAGAAACTTGAAAATCATGGTATCCTCCTCGAGATTTCCTACGTGCCAGATTTCAGCCAGCACAACGAACTGGAATTGGGTGCGATCACTGTGGGCAGATGAACGCCCTCGGCGCCATCACGCACCGCGATACGCAGCGTCACGGCCTCCACCGACACCGGCGCGTCGGCGGTCTGGAACCGCGCGCCGCTTGCGATCACGACATCGATACCTTCCGTACGAGGTATTTGCGCGGCAGCGCGCCCACCTGCATCAGTAACGCATTGCGTGCGCAACACCCGCTTGCCGTCCGCATCTACGCTATGCACGTCGACCGGAACATCCCCGGCATGGCCGCCATTCGACCCGTCGAGTATGTGAATACTGAAGCGCATTGCTATCTCTCCCCTTCCGGCCACATCCCGCCCATACAGAGTTGGTGACAGGGGCCGCTCGCGACCGTCACGTTAGGGCATATCCAGAGGTTGGCACAAATGCGGTTCCGGTATATCCCATGCCATAGCGGCATGGATATTTGCGGAGTGCGAGATGGAACTGAGACAGCTTAGATACTTTCTGGCCGTGGCGTCTCAGGGCAGCATCAGCCAGGCGGCGCGCGTCCTACATATCGCGCAACCTGCGCTCAGCCGACAGATAAGGCAGTTGGAGCAGGAACTTCGCTTGACGGCCTTTGAGCGGACCGGCAGCGGCACCAGACTGACGGAGGACGGAAAACGACTGCAAGTGCTGGCCGAAAGCGTGATGCAACGTATTGCGTTGATCGAAGAAGAGTTCTCCGGCCGGGGACATGAGGACAATCGCCTGAGCGTCGGGCTTCCGCCGGCAATCGGCAAGCTCCTGCTCGGAAGAACCGAGAGTTCGCTTGCGGCGCTTCGGCGCACGGCTCTTTTGCAGTTCAGCGAAGCGCCCAGCCACCGGTTGGAAGCCTGGCTCCGGGCCGGGGACATCGATTGCGCGGTGCTGACGAACCCATCGGCTGAAAGCATGCTGACGACTTCACCGCTGTGGGAGGAATCCCTGTTTGTGATCGGCGCTCCCGGCGAATTTGCCGCATCGCGGATTCCGATATCCATGCTGGATGGCCGTACATTCGTGCTCACCACGGAACAGGACTGGGTGCGCCGCTATCTTGAGGCCGAATTCGAACGCCACGGCGTGCGAACGATTACCCAGATGGAGGTCGAATCGCATTTCGCCTGCATCAATGCTTGCGCTGGTGGCGGGCTGAATTCGATCCTGCCGTTCTCGGCCTTCTCCAGTGAGTTGAGTTCCGGCGTAATCAGTGCGGCGCAAGTCGAAGGTCTGACGATCAGCAGGGTATGGGCCCGGCGGCGGCTCCTGCCCGAATCCGAGCCGATGGTGCGCCTGCACGGTATTCTGCGGGACAAGGTGGCCCCAAGATACATGAACGAGATCGCGTCCGCAGTGTCCGCGAAAGGCATCCTGTCGGCTTGATCACGCCGATATCGCAGACGCCATGCATATCCGATTGTGCTATGCCCGATGAGCATGACGTATACTGATCAGGTATTTGCGTCGATCTTCACCCCACCCCTAGACTGACCGCGCCGGCCCTGACCGACTGCCGCCGTCGAATATCGCGGCATTGTTGGTCGGCAATCGTCGAAAGGGGCAGGCATCCGCTGTCTTGCTGTGCTTCGCCCCGCCGTGCACCATTGCCCCAAGCGCCGTGACGGTCATGTGCGCCGTCTTCGCCTCAGGACCAATTATGAGCCCAAAGTTCCTTGCCGCCACCCTGTTTTTGCTCATTATCGGCTCCGTCGTCGGCTGGCTTGCACATCTCACCCCGATGCCCCTGCCCTTCATGCTTGGCAGCCTGCTGGTGGCGGGCATCATCGCCATAGGTATGCCCAACGCACTGCCGCACGGCTATGGATTCCCTCAACCGGTTCGGACCGCCTTTATCGCGATCATCGGATTTGCGATCGGCAGCGATGTCACCTCTGAGCTGATCGGAGATCTGGATGAAATGGTCTACAGCCTGATCGCAGTGAGCTTCTTCGTGTTGCTCGCGCATATGATCAACTACCAGATATTTCGCCGTCTTGGCAAAATGGACCGTACCACCGCCATTTTCGCCGGTGCCCCCGGCGGACTGATTGAAAGCGTCACCTTGGGTGAAGGCGCAGGCGCAGACACCAGACATATTGTATTGCAGCAGTTCCTGCGGATCATCTTTGTTGTTGCGCTGGTCCCCATCGCCATGTCGCTTTGGGTCGGCTATCCGGTGGGCAGCGCCGGGGGCATCGCTGCTGTTACCAGCGACGAGGCAACCGCTTCGGGCATGGTGTTCTTGCTGGCGGCCACTGTCGGGGGGATCCTTGCGGCGCGGCTTCTGCGATTGCCCGCCGGAGAACTCACGGGTCCGTTGCTTGTCGCAGCCACCCTCAATCTTGTCGGCGTCGGGGCACCCGCAACCCCATCCTGGCTGCTCAACGCAAGTCAGATCGTCATTGGTGTCTCGCTTGGCGCGCGGTTCAGCGGCTTCAGCGGCCAACTCTTGCTGCAAGGAATACGACTGGGTGCAGTTTCGGTCATCTGCATGCTGACCATCGGCACCATACTGGCTTTGCTCATTCTGCCGCTCACAAATCAGCCTCTGAGCGTTCTGCTCATCACGTTTTCGCCTGGCGGCGTCACCGAGATGGGGCTGATCGCGCTCAGTCTCCACGCCAATCCCGCCTTTGTTACGCTGCACCACATCTACCGTATCACACTGACGATCCTGCTGCTCGGGTTCTGGGCAAAACGCCTGCCGGTCACCGACGCGCATCCAAGGTGAACCCCGACAGGATCGGTCTGGCGATTTTACTTCGAGCTCCGGGATATCATCCAGCCGTTCCTTCACGATGCCATAGTCTCCGCTCTTGACCGCTTCGCAGTTGGAGATGCGAACCCCTCCTCGAGACCGAATCCCTAGGCTCCGGCCTCATTGAGTTTCAAAGCCAGTATATAACGGTTGCCGCGAGAGCGATGGCTGAGAGGAAAACCTTCGGACACCTGTCGTATCGTGTGGCAACGCGCCGCCAATCCTTTGAGCCTGCCGAACATGATCTCGATCACTGCCCGGCAGACCCGCCATCATCCTGGCAAAGATGCCGTGCTCCTTCTTGAACGCTTCTGTCGCGTCGCGCGTCTTGGGGTGCGAAGCTCCGTTCGAACGGCAGGGCTGGGCCGACCCATACTTACACCCGGTATGAACCGGGCGTCCGATTGGTCCAATTGCGAAAGGCGCGGTGGAAGTTCGCCGGGGCAGAAAAGCCCGTGTCGAAGGCAATCTGTTCGATGCTGTCCGTACCTTGCTGAAGCGCGCGGATAGCGATGTCGCGGCGCAGTGCGTCCTTTATGTCCTGAAAGGATGTCCCTTCCTCTTTCAGGCGACGGTTCAGCGTCCGGGGCGTCATTTTCAGGGCGTAGGCCGCATCCGGAAGCTGGCAGCTCTGCCAGGCCACTCCGTAAAGGAAGGCACGGACGCGCAGGCTGTTCGTATGCGCGCGCGAGCTGGTGAAGATCCAGTCAAGTGGCGCGCGTTCAAGGAACACAGAGGCCTCGGCGGGGCTGCGGGTGATCGGGCGGTTGAATTGGCGTGGATCGAAAAGGATGCTGGTTTGTGCTGCATCGAATTCGACAGGGCAAGGAAAGACGACAGCGTAGTCCGCCGCAAAATCCGGACGGGCGAAAGCGAAGCGAACCGCTTTCACGGCCGTTTCCGATCCGCCGAGCCAGGACAAGAGCCCATGCGCCAATTTCAGGATCAGCATGTGGCCAAATCGCTGCGGGTGGTTTTCCCCTGAGTAAGGGACCAGCGCCAGTTCCACCTCCTCTGGTCTGTTACGCAAGTCCAGACGAAAATCATCCAAGAGCAGGTTCCAGAACGTCGAGAAACGGTACAGCGCCGAAGTCAGGCTGCTCGCCTCACGCTGCACGGTTACAAGATGTTGCAGGGCTCGGGGGCGGATCGGGCGGCTCCAAAGCCCCATCATCTCATCCCCGGTTTCCGGCGCGGCAAGCTGATAGAGCCTTGCGATTTCCTCCAGTGTGACGCGTTGGGTCGGGGCCGTCGGGCCTGTTTGCAGACCTGAGCGCTGCAGCAGGGACGCCAGCGTTTCCGCCGTGCATCGAGACGCAAGCGCATCCAGCCAGTCCTGAATGAACCCCGCCGAAACGGTCGTCAGAGAAATGGGGTCATGGCCGGTCATGAGGGGCTTTACTTGGCGTAATCCGATACAAATTTGTCAAAAGATGAGCTTACTGGCAAGGAATGGAGCGGCTACATGACGGAAAACCATAGTGACTATTGGGGAGCCAGGTATGTCCTATCAGCCGCCCGTGCAAGATTTGATGTTCTGTATCGAACACTTGTCCCACTGGGAAAAGGTGTCCGCGCTGGAAGTGTATTCCGAACACGACCTGTCGGATATTGGCGCCGTGCTGGAGGGCCATGCTGAGTTTTGCCGCGAACAGATCGCGCCATTGTCTCGTATAGGAGACACGCTGGGGGCCCGGTTCGACAAGGGCCGCGTGACCATGCCCGAAGGCGCCGCCCGGGCCTATGCCCAGTTTGTCGAAATGGGCTGGCAGGCGCTGACCCATCCGGTGGACTATGGCGGCATCGGGCTGCCGCGTGCCGTTGGTGCGGCGGCGGTGGAGATGCTGAATGCCGCCGACATGAGCTTTGGCCTCTGTCCGCTGCTGACCGATGGGGCAATCGAGGCCCTGCTGCTGACCGGCTCGGACGACCAGAAAGCGACCTATCTGGAGCCGCTGATCGCCGGGCGCTGGTCCGGCACGATGAACCTGACCGAACCGCAGGCGGGCAGCGATCTGGGCCGGGTGGCGACCAAGGCCGTGCGGCGCGCGGATGGCAGCTATGGCATCACGGGCACCAAGATCTTCATCACCTATGGTGCTCATGATCTGACCGAGAACATCATCCACCTCGTGCTGGCGCGCGCACCCGATGCGTCACAAGGGCCGAAGGGGCTGAGCCTTTTCATTGTGCCGCAGAAGCTGGTGGAGCCGGACGGGACACCGGGGGCCGCGAACGCGGTCAACTGCGTGAGCATTGAACACAAGCTGGGCGTACGCGGCAGCCCGACGGCGGTGCTGGACTTCGCCGATGCCACCGGGTTCCTGATCGGCGAGGAGAACTGCGGGCTGGAATACATGTTCATCATGATGAACGCCGCGCGCTTTTCGGTGGGTGTGCAGGGAATTGCAATCTCCGAACGGGCCTATCAGCGCGCTCTGGCCTACGCGCGTGACCGCATCCAAAGCCGCCCGGTGAACGGCTCGGCCAAGGACGCCGTTGCGATCATCGAACACCCGGATGTCCGCCGCATGCTGATGCGGATGCGCAGCCTGACCGAAGGCGGACGCGCCATGGCGGCGGCGACCGCGGGTCTCCTGGACATCGCGCATCACCAGGATCATCCGGAAATGGCCGCGCTGGCCGAATTCATGGTCCCGCTGGTCAAGGGCTTTTGTTCGGAACGCGCGGTCGAGGTCGCGTCCTTGGGCGTGCAGATCCACGGCGGCATGGGCTTCATCGAGGAAACCGGCGCCGCGCAGCATTACCGCGACGCCCGCATCCTGCCGATCTACGAGGGCACCACGGCCATTCAGGCCAATGATCTTCTGGGGCGCAAGGTGATGCGCGACGGCGGTGCGACTGCCCGCCTGTTCGCTGCCCGAATTGCGGAAACCGAGGCGACGCTGGCACGGGGCGATGCCACCGCGCAAGCAATCGGCACAAGCCTCGCGCAGGCCCGCGGCGCCTATGAGGCCGCGCTGAACTGGATGCTGGAGACCGGCCACAAGGACATCGATGCGTCCTTCGCGGGCTCTGTCCCCTTCCTGATGCTGTCGGGCACATTGGCAGCCGGGTGGAAACTCGCCAAGGGTGCCCTGGCGGCGCAAACCGCGCTCGACGCCGGTCAGAACACGCAATTCATGACCCGGAAAATCGCCACCGCCCTGTTTTTTGCCCAGCACATTCTGCCCGAATGTGCCACCGAACAAACCCGCATCCTGCACGGCTCGCGAAGCCTGCTGGACGCGGCTTTCCCAGAATAATTACTCGAAAGGACCGGACCCATGAATGACGTCGTCAACCCCGACACCTATGAACGCCTTGCAATTTCCGCGCGCGATAACGGCCTCTATGTCGTGACGCTGAACCGTCCGGAAAAGCGCAACGCGCTGGATGTGGTCACGATCGAGGAACTGATCCGCTTCTTCAGCGGTGCCCGGATGGCGGGCGTCAGGGCCGTGCTGCTGGAAGGGGCAGGCGATCACTTCTGCGCCGGCCTCGATCTGGTCGAACATTGGAAGGCCGACCGCAGCCCCGATGACTTCATGCATGTCTGCCTGCGCTGGCACGAGGCCTTCAACAAGATGGAATATGGCGGCGTGCCGATCATTGCCGCGCTCAAGGGCGCGGTCGTCGGCGGTGGCCTGGAACTGGCCAGCGCCGCTCATGTGCGGGTGATCGACCCCGGCACCTATTTCGCGCTGCCTGAAGGTCAGCGCGGGATCTTCACCGGCGGCGGCGCGACGATCCGGGTGTCGGACATGATCGGCAAATACCGCATGATCGACATGATCCTGACCGGCCGCGTCTATCAGGGACAGGATGCCGTCGATCTGGGTCTGGCGCAATATATCGTCGAAGAGGGTGGCAGCTTTGCGAAGGCGATGGAACTGGCGGAAAAGGTCGCGCAGAACCTGCCGCTGACGAACTTTGCGATCTGTTCTGCGGTGAGCCACATGAACAACATGTCCGGCATGGACGCCGCCTATGCCGAGGCTTTCGTGGGCGGCATCGTAAACACCCAGCCCGCCGCTCGCGCGCGGCTCGAAGCCTTCGCCAACAAGACCGCTGCCCGCGTGCGGCCCAACAGCTAAGTCGGGCGGAACCGAGATGCATCCCCATTTCGAGGCTCTTCACAAGACATGGGCAAAGCATATAGGTCCACACATGACAGCACCGTTGGCGGTTTGTGCGGCGGCCGGCTCGTGCCGTGCGGGAACATCGGGCAGACCAGCGGCAAGCGGGCGAGCGATCAGCCCGTCGCACCCTGCGTCGCGCAACAGCCGTCGCGTGACGCTGCCGGTGACAACCCGCCGTGGCAGGTTGGGGCCAAGCACGATCAGTCCGGCATCAGACTCGCGGGTCGCGTGCAAGAGCTCTTGCGGCGGGTCACCCCGCCGCACCTGCCACATCACCTGCGGCACAAGCTCGGCGGCCAGGTATCCAAGCCGCGCTTCGGCCTCCCGCACCAGAACGTCATGGTGCGCCGTCAGTTCCCTGTGAGCCAGACCGGCGCGCAGCATCGCCTGTTCGAGCTGTGGCGGGAGCGCGACCGCGTGAACCATGTGCACCTTGGTTTCCGGCAGCAGGGCCATGACAAGGGACAGCGCCGATGGAACGGTATCGGGTCCGTCCACCGCCAGAAGCACGCGGTCGTAGGGCTTGTCAACGCTCGTCCTGACGATCAGAACCGGGGCATGGCCCGCCGCGATCACCCATTCGGTGGTGGAGCCAAGCCGCTTCTTGGCGAGCCACGGCTTGTGATGCGCCCGCATCACGACGAGCATTGGCCTGATCTTTTCGCAGATCTCCACCAACCGAATGGCCGGATCGCCGATCTCGATGAGGATCTCTACCCCGCCCGGATCGATGCCCTGCCGGAGCAGGGCCGCTTCGATCCGGCCACGGGCGGCACGTTCCGCCTCGCCGGGGAAGGTGGTGAACACGGACGGAGAGGTCAGGTGATCCGGCAGATCGACGATGTGCACGATGGTCAGCGCCACGCCGTGACGAGCCGCAACCCAGATACCGCGCAACAGAACCGCGTCGTCTTCTGGAAACCGGTCCACTGCCGCGAGGATTGAGAAACGCGCGAAAGTTGACGGGGCGGTAAAAAGTGGATTCCTGTTTTGGATTCAGGCCGGTACAGTTGGCCATGATTACGATACGAGATCGATTGACCGGGGATCTGTTTGATCGCTGGTCGGAAATAAGCCCCAAA
>NZ_JASNJE010000013.1 GCF_030164465.1 Sedimentitalea xiamensis | reverse complement strand
GACGGCAAGATCGAGATCGACCCGATGATCACCCACACCATGGCGCTCGAGGACATCAACAAGGGCTTCGACCTCATGCACGAAGGCAAATCCATCCGCGCCGTCGTCGAGTTTTGAGGCGAGGCGATGCGGAAGATCTCTGAAAACAGGTGCTACGGCGGCATTCAGGGGGTCTATTCGCACCAGTCCGAAGCCTGCGGCGTCGAAATGACTTTCGCGGTCTACCTGCCGCCGCAGGCCGAACAGGGGCCGGTACCGGTCCTGTGGTATCTGTCCGGCCTGACCTGCACCCACGAGAACGCGATGACCAAGGGCGGGTTTCAGTGTCACGCCGCCCGCCATGGCGTCGCCATCGTCTTTCCCGACACCTCGCCGCGCGGCGACGGGGTCGCCGATGACGAAGCCTATGATCTCGGCATCGGCGCGGGATTCTACCTGAATGCGACGCAGGGGCCGTGGGAACCGCATTTCCGGATGTATGACTACGTGCTCGAGGAGCTGCGCGGCCTCGTGCAGGAGTCCTTTCCGGTGACGGACCGGCACGGCATCACGGGTCATTCCATGGGCGGGCACGGCGCCCTGACCATCGCGCTGCGAAACCCGTCCCGGTATCAGTCGCTGTCCGCCTTCTCGCCGATCGTCAACCCCAGCCAGTCCGACTGGGGCCGCAAGCAGTTCAGCGCCTACCTGGGCGATGACGAAGCGACCTGGGCGCAGCACGATGCCTCCATTCTGCTGGGTGAATCCGGTTGGCATGGCGACATCCTGATCGACCAGGGCACCGACGATCAGTTCATCGACCTGTTGCGCCCGCAGGCCTTTGCCGAGGCGGCGAGCCTGCGCCGGCAACCCACGGTGCTGCGGTTGCAGAAGGGATATGACCACAGCTACTTCTTCGTCGCCACCTTTGCAGGCGATCACGTGAAGTGGCATGCGGACCGGCTGAAGGCGGAACGGCCATGACGATGGCGCGCCATAGGGCCGGTCGAACAGGGACCAAGATCGCGGCGGGGCCGATGGCCGGTCCGGCGGCGGTCGCAACATGGGGGGACTCTGGAACGCAGCGATGAGCAGAAGGCGGCGCGACAGCAGATGTCCGCAGGCCCGATGCCTTGAAGAACCGAGGAGGGCAGGCCCGCGCGGAGCCGCGGGATCACTGTAGACTATGGATTTCTTAGGGAGGAAGAAATGAAACAACTACTCGCTTTATCAACCGGACTGGCGTTCGGTCTGACGAGCATGGCGCTGGCCAACGATGACCTGAGCAAGATCATCAGCGACCCGAACCAATGGGCGATCCAGACCGGCGACTACAGCAACCAGCGGTATTCGACGCTCGATCAGATCAACAAGGACAATGTCGGCGATCTTCAGGTCGCCTGGACCTTCTCGACCGGCGTGCTGCGCGGTCACGAAGGCTCGCCCCTGGTGATCGGTTCGACGATGTATGTGCACACGCCGTTCCCGAACATCGTCTATGCGCTGGACCTTGCTGACGAAGGCAGGATCATCTGGAAATACGAACCCAAGCAGGACCCGGACGTCATTCCGGTGATGTGCTGCGATACGGTCAACCGCGGCGTCGCCTATGCCGACGGCAAGATCTTCCTGCATCAGGCCGACACCACGGTGGTCGCCCTGAACGCGGAAACCGGCGCGGTGGAATGGAGCGTCAAGAACGGCGATCCGGCCATCGGGGAAACCAACACGGCCACGGTGCTGCCGGTGAAGGACAAGGTGATCGTCGGCATCTCGGGCGGCGAATTCGGCGTCCGCGGTTCGGTGACGGCCTATAACATGGCGGACGGCAGCCTGGCCTGGCGCGCCTATTCGATGGGTCCGGACAGCGACATCCTGGTCGATCCGGAAAAGACCACCCATCTTGGCACACCGGTCGGGGAAAACTCCGGCACCAACACATGGGAAGGCGATCAGTGGATGATCGGCGGCGGCACCACCTGGGGCTGGTATTCCTACGATGCCGAAGAGAACCTGATGTATTACGGCACCGGCAACCCGTCGACCTGGAACCCCGCGCAGCGGCCTGGCGACAACCGCTGGTCGATGACCATCATGGCCCGCGATGTCGATACCGGCGTGGCCCGGTGGTTCTACCAGATGACGCCGCATGACGAATGGGACTATGACGGCATCAACGAGATGATCCTTACCGAACAGGAAATCGACGGCACCCAGCGCAAGCTGCTGACGCATTTCGATCGCAACGGTCTGGCATACACGATGGACCGCGTGAGCGGTGAACTGCTGGTGGCCGAGAAATACGACCCGGCCGTGAACTGGACTACGGGCGTCGACATGGATCCGAATTCGGACACCTTCGGCCGTCCCGCGGTCGTGGCCCAATATTCGACCGAGCAGAACGGTGAGGACGTGAACTCCACCGGCATCTGCCCGGCGGCTCTGGGCACGAAAGACCAGCAGCCGGCGGCCTATTCGCCGGATACGCAACTGTTCTATGTGCCGACCAACCACGTCTGCATGGACTACGAACCGTTCCGCGTCAGCTATACGGCCGGTCAACCCTATGTCGGCGCGACCCTTGCCATGTTCCCGGCGCCGGAAAGCCACGGCGGCATGGGCAACTTCATCGCATGGGACAATGTCAAGGGTGAAATCGCCTGGTCCATCCCCGAGAAGTTCTCGGTCTGGTCGGGCGCCCTGGCGACGGCCGGCGACATCGTGTTCTACGGCACGCTCGAAGGCCACCTGAAGGCGATCAACGCCACGACCGGTGAAGAGCTCTACCGCTTCAAGACCCCGTCGGGCATCATCGGCAACGTGATGACCTACACGGTGGACGGCAAGCAGTATGTCGGCATCCTGTCGGGCATCGGCGGATGGGCGGGTATCGGTCTCGCGGCCGGTCTGACCAACCCGAACGACGGTCTTGGCGCCGTGGGCGGCTATGCCGCGCTCAGCGACTATACGGCGCTGGGCGGTCAGTTGACTGTCTTTGCACTGCCGAACTGATCTGTCGATCAGACTGGGAAACCGGTTGGCGCGGCCCTTCAACGGGCCGCGCCAATCACGAAAAACAGGGGAGTGACATGAAAATACTGACACGTTTCATTGCGAGCGCCGCCTTGGCCGGCCTGCCAATGACCGTTCTCGCCGCCAACTGGTTCGACCAGCCGGTGGACCCGGGCGCCGATCACCCCGATGTGCCGGTGGCCTATTCCGAAGATGGGCGCTACTACACCGAAGATGACATCCCGACCTACAATGTCGGCGAAGACGGCACGGTGGATTGGCTGACCTTTTCCGGCTTTCGCCGCTATCATGCGGAATGCCATGTCTGCCACGGTCCGGATGGCGAAGGTTCGACCTATGCGCCGAAGATCAAGAATTCGGCGGTGCATATGGGCTACTACGATTTTTATGATGTCGTCGTGAATGGCCGCCAGGTGGGGAATTCGGTGATGCCTCATTTCGGTGAGAACCCGAACGTCATGTGTTATCTCGACGACATCTATGTCTATCTCAAGGCCCGTGGCATGGACGCCGTGCCGCGTGGGCGCCCGGCCCAGAAGGAAGCGAAAAGCGACAGCGTCCGAGAGGCCGAAGATGCCTGCATGGGGAGCTAGCGGCACCGTCGTCCCGATCCTGGCTGCCGCGCTCTGGGTTCTCGGGCCGGATACCGGCCTGTCGCAGACGTCGGACCTGGTGTCCAAAACCGCCTTTCGTGTCTGTGCCGACCCGGCCAACGATCCGATGTCCAGCAAGCAGGAGACGGGATACGAGAACAGGCTGGCCGATCTGTTCGCCGGCCAGCTTGGACTGCCGGTCGAATATACCTGGTATCCGATGGCGACCGGGTTCATCCGCAACACGCTGCGCGACAACAAATGCGACGTGGTGATCGGCTATGCCCAGGGTCACGAACTCGTGCTGAACACCAATCACTATTTCACCTCCGCCTATACGCTCGTAACGCGCAAGGGCAGTCCGATCGACGGGGTGGATACCCTGTCGGACCCGCGGCTGAAGGGGACGCACCTCGGGGTGGTGGCCGGATCGCCGCCGGCGACGCATATGGCGCGCAACGGCCTGATCGCGGGGGCGCGGCCCTATGACCTGATGGTCGATCGCCGGCACGAATCGCCGATCCTCGACATGCTGAACGATCTGAACGCGGGCGAGCTGGACGGCGCTCTCTTGTGGGGGCCGATCAGCGGCCCGCTGGTCAAGGCCGGTTATCCGGATCTTGTCGTGACGCCGCTGATCAAGGAAACGCTGCCGCCGCGCCTGTTCTTCCGGATCACGATGGGCGTGCGCCAGGGCGAAAAGGTCTGGGCGCGCAAGCTGAATTCGCTGATCCGCAGGAACCAGGCGGAGATCGATGCGATCCTGACAGAGGCGGGGGTGCCGCTGCTCAACGACATGGGGACCGGGCCGCTGGGAGAGGCGAATTGATCCGGGCGCTGGCAGTCATCCTTCTGACCCTGCCGGCGCCGGTTTCCGCGCAAACGGTTCCCGAACCCACCGACTATCGTCAGGACGATTACCGGTCCCCGGTTCCGGAGACCCTGCGCGGCGGAACCGTCGTGGATGCGCAGACGGCCCATGAACTCTGGCAGTCGGGCACGGTGGCCTTTGTCGACGTTCTGCCGCGGGCGCCAAAACCCGCCGGTCTTCCGGAAGGGACGATCTGGCGCGACAAGCCCAGGTATTCCATTCCCGGCGCGATCTGGCTGCCCAATGTCGGATACGGGGGGCTGGCGGCGGTCACGGATGCCTATTTCAGGGCCGGGCTTGCCAAGGCGACGGCGGGGCAGGCCGATGCGCCGGTCCTGTTCTTCTGCCTCGCGGATTGCTGGATGTCCTGGAACGCGGCCAAACGCGCCATCGAGGACTATGGCTACACCAACGTCTACTGGTTTCCCGAAGGCACCGATGCGTGGGAATTCCTGGACTATCCGACCGAAAAGGTCGAACCGGAACCCGAACCGTGAAGCCGGCTAGAAGCCCGCGACCGATGCCTGGCCGCGGGACACCGTGCCATCCGTATCCGTCATCGTCACGGCGACCGCCCGTGCCGCCGCCGGGATGGAGATCGCGACCTGCGGGTTCTCGCTCAGCGAGATGCTGCCGGTGATCCGCGCGAAGGGTGTGTCGTCGATGTCCACGTCGAGCGTGTGGACATAGCGGGCAGGGATGAACAGCAGCGATATCTGGTCCATCTGCATGCCGGAATGGCTGGGATGGCTGATCGCGATGCCCAGCGTCCCGGCGGCCTCCGTTCCCGCCTGGGTCAGCCGGGCGGTCAGGTCGGGCGCGGTCACGTCCAGCTGCATCCTGCCAAGACTGGCGAGCG
Organism: Sedimentitalea xiamensis; assembly: GCF_030164465.1. Taxonomy (GTDB): domain Bacteria; phylum Pseudomonadota; class Alphaproteobacteria; order Rhodobacterales; family Rhodobacteraceae; genus Sedimentitalea; species Sedimentitalea xiamensis. Next base: position 106,886 of record NZ_JASNJE010000013.1, on the reverse strand, counting down.
CCTTCTCGGGGTCGGTTCCGGGCGGGGCGGCGCAGGCGCCGGTGCCCGAGGTCTTGACGAAACTTTCGCTCATCAGCAGCCGGTTGTCGCTGGTTCTCGCCACCACATGCACCGGCGTCGGTCCGTTGACCCGCATCGTCGCCTCGAAGTCGAACTGCGGCAGCGGCTGGTGCAGGTCGAAGACGGCGGAAACCGGCATCGGGTTTTCATCCAGAATGACCGTGACGCTTTGGATCGTCTGCCCTTCGGGCGCGCGCAGGCTGGCGGCGATCCGGGTCCGGGTGTCATCCTGCGTGCGATAGGGCGTGTCGATCCGGATCGCGTTCCCTGCCAGGGTCAGGCTCTGATCCGCATAAAGCGCCGCGCGCAGGTCCGGCCAGCTCGGGTCGTTGGCCTGCGCTGATGTGGCGAGCCCCGCCGTGGCGGTTGCGAGGACGATGAGAGGACGTTTCAGCATCAATTCATCCTTTCAGAAAGCGTGGCGACAAAACGTCCGAAGGCTCTTGGGCCATCGCCGGTTTCAATCTCGCCGACGACGGTCCGCTGCTCCACGTCGACGAGGCTGACCGTGTTGGAAAACCAGTTCGCAACGATAACCGTTTCTTCGTCGCCTGTCACGTCGATGCCTTCCGGGTATTCGCCCACCGGAATGGTCGACAGGGGGGTCAGAGTCGCCAGGTCAAACACCGTCACGTTGTCGCTGTACTGGTTGGTGACAAATCCCGCCCCCTTGGCAAAGGCGATGCCGTAAGGCCGGTCCCCCACGGGAACGGTGCCCAGGACGGTCCCCGACTCGGGGTCCAGCACCGTCACCGAATTGGAGCCGACATTGCCGGCAAAGACGCGGCCACCGGGTCCGAAGGCGATGCCGAAGGGGCGCAGGCCGACCGCGATCCGGTGGCGCAAGCCCAATGTGGCGAGATCGAAGACCGATACCTGGTTCGCATCCCGGTCCGCGGAGACGAGCAGGCGTCCATCGCCGGAAACGGCCAGGCCCGCCGGGGCGCTGCCCGTGGTCAGGGTTGCCAGAACCGCCATATCCGCCGATCCGATGACCCAGATCCGGGCGTTATACCAGTCGGACACGAAGATGCGCTCGCCTGACGGCGCGACGGCGATGCCGATCGGGCCGCCGTCCAGCACCACCTGGCCGAGTTCCGCGCCGCTCGCCGCATCCAGCTTGCGCACGGTCTTGCTGTCAGGGCTGACGGTGAAAAGGGTTTGCGACGGCGCATGGACCGCGATGCCTGCGGGCTGGCCCGGAATCGGAATGCGCCGGAGTTCCGCGCGTTCCGCAATGTCCAGGATGCTCAGTTCGCTGCTGTTCTGATTGGTCACGAAGGCAAGGTCCCCTGCCGCCACCGAAGTGGCGACAAGGGCGGGGAGAACCACGAAGGTCTTGAACCTAGTTGCTGGCAAATCGGGCGGCGAGCGCATCCAGTCCTGCCTGATAGACCGCAGTGACGGCGGCGACGGCCGCCTCGTCATTCAATTCGGGCGGGGGGTCGTTGTTCGGATAGCCACGGTAGAAAGCGCCCCGCCATTCGATCTGCGCCCCGCCTGCGGCCAGCGGCTTGACCGTCAGGTGCGAGGAATAGTTCGTGACCGGAAGCACTTCGACCGCCACATCGGTGATCCGGTAGGAATAGCTCATCTTCTCGTCGCTGAACTTGTAGAGCTCTTCCGAAATCGTCGGGCCGTCGGCAGCCCCGAGAGTCAGGACGCGGGTGGCTTCGATCTCGTTGCCGCCTTCGCCGGTGGTCGAATGCACCGCCGGATGCCAGCTCATGTCCTGAAAATTGCCGATGATCGCCCAGACCTCTTCCGGCGCCGCCGCCACATCGGTGGTCAGCGTGACCTTCTGGCGTGTCGGTCCATGCGCAAACGCCATGGCGGGGAGGAGGAGCCCGACAAGAATGGCGATTCGTCTGCTGGTTCTCATGCGCACCTCCCACTGCCTGACCGGTTGCCGGAGTCGGGAAACCGGATGCCCCGTCATGTGCTCCGTCGCGTTCCGGACACATACATCCTAGGCGGGAACGGCACGGCTGCAATGAGCCATAAGTATCGGTTTTGAACTGGCCCTCGTCTGGGGCAAGATACCGGGGGGAGGCATTCTGAAATGATGGGTCGGTTCCTTTTGGCGTTGGCTGGCTGCGCATTGATCGGGGCCGGTCCGGTCCGGGCGCTCGAAGTGGTTTCGGGTGTCCTGCGGGTGGACTATCCGTCCCAGCTGCCGATTTCCCGCTACGATCTGCGCCCCGACGATCTGGGGTTCGCCGGTGCGGTCCTGGCGACCGAGGACAACCAGACAACCGGACGGTTTCTCGGCATGGAGTTCCTTTCCGAAAGCGTCGCAGCGACACCCGAGTCCGCACCGGACGCGCTGGACCGGATGATCGCCGACGGAATCCGGCTGATCGTGGTCATGGCGGAAGCCGGCGATCTTCTCGCGCTGGCGGATCGGGCGGGCGACGACGTTCTGATCCTGAACGCCTCGGCCCGGGACACCGCGTTGCGCGACGACCAATGCCGCGCCAATATCCTGCATGTCGCACCCAGCGAAGCGATGATGGCGGATGCCGTCGCCCAGTTCGCGCTGTGGAAACAATGGCGGCGCTGGTTTCTTATCGAAGGTTCCAACCCTGCGGACCGGATGCTCGCGGACGCCTATCGGCGCGCTGCCGACAAGTTCGGCGCGACCATTGTCGAAACCCGCGTGTTCGAGGACACTGGCGGTTCGCGTCGCACCGATACCGGCCACGTTCTTGTGCAGCGGCAGATCCCGGTCCTGACCCAGAACGCCAGGGAACACGACCTGATCATCGCCGCCGACGCCTCTGACGTTTTCGGATTGTATCTGCCGTTTCACGCCTGGGATCCCCGGCCGGTGATGGGCGCCGGCGGCCTGCATCCGGTGACGTTTCATGCCGCGCACGAAGCCTGGGGCGCGACGCAGTTCCAGCGGCGCTTCGAAAAGCTCGCGACACGCTATGTCCAGGAAGAGGATTACCAGGTCTGGCTGGCCCTGAGGGTGATCGGCGAGGCGGTCATCCGCACCAACAGCAACGATCCCGGCGTCCTGCGGGACTATATCCTGAGCGACGCGTTCGAACTCGCGGCGTTCAAGGGACGACCGGTCGATTTCCGGCCCTGGAACGGGCAGATGCGCCAGCCGGTCCTGTTGACCGACAACAAGTTGACGGTCAGCGTGTCACCGCAGGAAGGATACCTGCACCAGAGATCGACGCTGGATACGCTGGGACTCGACGAACCGGAATCCGCCTGCATGGCATTTGAAGAATGAGGGTAGCGATGAAACAACTGGCCGCCTTGACCGCCCTGGGGCTTGCATTGGCGTCGCCCGCCTTTGCCAGCAAGGTCTATGTCAGCAATGAAAAGGGCAACACGATCACCGTGATCGACAGCGCCACATGGGAGGTTCTGACGGAATTTCCCGCAGGAAACCGCCCGCGCGGAATCGGGATCAGCCCGGACGGCAAGCATCTTTACGTCTGCGCGTCCGACGACGACACGGTGCGGGTCTTCGATGCCGAAACCTACGAGGAACTCTGGACCCTGCCATCCGGTCCCGACCCGGAACTGTTCACCATGCATCCCGACGGCAGCCTGCTCTACATCGCCAACGAGGATGACAATCTCGTCACGGTGGTGGACACGGCGAGCCACACGATCGTCGCGGAAATTCCGGTCGGCGTCGAACCGGAAGGCATGGCGATCAGCCCGGACACGCGGTTCGTGATCAATACCTCCGAAACCACGAACATGGCGCATTTCATCGACACGACCGATTACGAGATCAAGCACAACATCCTGGTCGATCAACGCCCGCGCTACGCGGTCTACACGGACGATGGCACGGGCCTGTTCGTCAGTTCGGAAATCGGTGGCACGGTCAGCGTCATCGATCCCAACGCCGATGGCGGTCCGCAGTTGCTGACCAAGATCGGATTCGAGGTCGCTGGCGTGCAGCCGGAGTGGTTGCAGCCGGTCGGAATGCAGGTCACGGCCGACAACAAGTGGCTGTTCGTGGCCCTCGGGCCGGCCAACAGGGTCGCGGTTGTCGATGTTGCAACCAACGAGGTGGTCAAATACATTCTCGTCGGACAGAGGGTCTGGCAATTGGGGTTCACCCCGGATCAGAAATACCTGATCACGACAAACGGCAACTCCAACGATGTGACGATCATTGATGTCGACGCCCAGAAGGCGGTGAAGTCCGTGCAGGTCGGGCAGCAACCCTGGGGCGTCGTGGTGGCCCCGGACTGATCCGGGCCGGAAAGGCAGGAGGTCGAGGTGAGACAGGTATTCGGCATCGTCGCGGCGCTGGTTCTCGGGATCTGGACGTCGGTGGCGGCGGCGGGGTCCGAGACACCCGTCGTGCGGGTTGCGGTGCTCCAGATCGGCACGGTCAACTGGGAACTCGACACGATCGAGCGCAACGGTTTCGACGCCGCGAACGGATTCGACCTGACAGTGCTGCCCTTTGCCGACAATGGCGCGACGCGGGTCGCCTTTGAAGGCGGAGAAGCCGATGCCGCCGTGGTCGACTGGATCTGGGTCGCCCGCCAGCGGGCGGCGGGCAAGGATTACGTGTTCATTCCCTATTCCAGGGCGGTCGGCGGGCTGGTGGTGCCCGACACCAGCCCTGCGCGAACCCTGGCGGACATGGCCGGAAAGAAGATCGGGATCGCCGGCGGCCCCCTGGACAAGAGCTGGCTGATCCTGCGGGCCTATGCGCGGCAGGAATTCGAACTGGACCTGGAAGGAGAGACCGAACAGGTCTACGGCGCGCCGCCGCTGATCTACAAGACCGCGGTGGCCGGAGAGACCGATGGCGCCATCAACTTCTGGCACTTTCTCGCCCGGATGAAAGCCGAAGGAATGCGCGAGCTGATCTCGGTCTCCGACGCGTCCGTGGCTTTGGGCCTTGATCCCGATGTGCCGCTTCTGGGCTACGTGATGAAAGAAAGCTTTCTCGCCGCGCATCCCGGCATCGCCGAAGCGTTCCATGCGGCGACGCGGCAGTCGAAGTCGCTGCTGGCGCGGGACGACGATGCCTGGCAGCCGCTGCGCGACAGGATGAATGCGCAAACCGAGGCTCAGTTCACGGCGCTGCGCGAGGATTTCCGCGCCGGCATTCCGCCGGATGCGCCGGTCGATGCGGACAGCGCGGACCGGCTGTTGCGCCTGATGGCGGAACTCGGCGGCGAGGCGCTGGTCGGCGCGGCGGTGACGCTGCCGCCCGGTGTCTTCGCAAGGACCCGGTGAAGGGGGCCAACGATCCGTGAACGTGCGCCTCGCGTCCCTGATCGGGCTGCTTCTGCTCTGGATCGCCGCCGCCTGGATCGGAAACGACCCCGAGGTCCTGCCGATGCCTGGCGCGCTCCTGTCGCCGTTCTGGGCCGAACTTGCATCGGGCACCTTGCCCTACCATCTGGCGATGACCCTGATCCGGGTGCTCTGGGCCTTTGCCCTGGCGATGGCCGCCGGTGTGACGTTGGGTCTGGTGATGGGGCTGTTTCCCAGGGTCGATGCCTGGCTCGATCCGTGGCTGGTGGTGTTCCTGAACCTGCCGGCGCTGGTCCTGATCGTGCTCTGCTACCTTTGGGTCGGGCTGAACGAGACCGCGTTGATCCTCGCCGTGACGCTCAACAAGATCCCGAACGTGACGACCATCGTGCGCGAGGGCGCGCGGGCGCTCGACCCTGACCTCAAGGCGATGGCGCAGGTCTACCGGATGCCGCGCGCAACCTATCTGCGCCATGTGGTGATGCCGCAGCTTGCGCCCTTCGTGGCGGCGGCCGCGCGGTCCGGAGTCGCGGTGATCTGGAAAATCGTTCTCGTCGCCGAATTCCTCGGCCGTTCCAGCGGCATAGGCTTTCAGATCCATCTCTATTTCCAGCTTTTCGATGTGGTGCACGTGCTGATCTATTCGCTGTCCTTCATCGCGGTGATGCTGCTGGTGGAATGGACGATGCTGCAACCCTGGGAACGCCGGGTGCGGCGCTGGAGAACTGCGTGATTTCCGTCGACGTGATCCGCAAGTCCTTTGGCGACTCTCATGTCCTGCGCGATATCCGGTTCGCGGTCGAAAAGGGCGAAACCGTCGCGATACGGGGGCCGTCCGGGATCGGCAAGACGACGCTGCTGCGTCTGATCGCGGGCATCGATACCGCGTTCGAAGGAGAAATACGACGTCCCGACGCCATGGCCATCGTGTTTCAGGAACCGACGCTATTGCCGTGGCGCACCGTGTCGCAGAATATCACGCTGGTGCATCCCGAGCTTGACCGCGACAGCGCCCGCGCCGCGTTGGAGAAAGTCGGCATCGGAGACAAGGCCGACCTGTTTCCGGGCCAGTTGTCGCTGGGGCAGCAACGCCGGCTGTCCCTGGCCCGCGCCTTCGCCGCGCGGCCCGACCTGCTGATTCTGGATGAACCCTTCGTGTCGCTGGACCCTCTGTTGGCCGAAGAGATGCTGACCCTGACCGAAGCGCTGATCCGCGAATACCGGCCGGCGACGATCTTCGTGACCCATGACGCTGACGAGGCCGCCCGGCTGAGCGACCGCATCCTGACGCTGGGCGGCGCCCCGGCGACGCTGGTCTAGGACCGCACCCCGGAGAACCGGTTTTCCCAGTCTTCGCGCTGCTCGTCGGTGATCTTGGCGAAGAGCACGTCCGGCACCGTGAACGCGTGTCCGGCGGGCAGGGTGGACAGGGCATCCGCCACATCGTCGGGCCAGCCGGTGTCCTGCGTGTTCATCGCACCGAGCATCGCTGCGCTCGCGGCCGGGATGAACGGCGCGCTGAGCACGGCGTAAAGCCGGATCAGGTTCAGACCCAGGCGCACCTGCATCGCCGCGCGGTCCGGGTCTTCCTTGATGGTGGACCAGGGGGCCGCGCTTTGCAGATATTCGTTTCCGGCAACCCATATAGCGCGCAGTTCCTGCGCCGACTTGCGCACTTCCATCGCGTCCATATGGCCCTCGTAGGCGCGGATGCGGCGGGTCAGTTCGGACAGAAGAGTTTCTTCCTGCGCGCCGTATGCGCCACCGTCCGGCACGGTCTCGCCGAACTTGCTGCGGCAGAACTTGGTGATCCGGCTGACGAAATTTCCCAGAACGTCGGCGAGATCCTTGTTCACCGACTGCTGGAAGTTCTCCCAGGTGAATTCGCTGTCGCTGCTTTCCGGCGCGTGGCTGAGCAGCCACCAGCGCCAGTAATCGGCCGGCAGGATGTCCAGCGCCTGGTCCATGAACACGCCGCGCCCCTGGCTGGTGGAGAACTGGCCGCCGTCATAGTTCAGATAGTTGAACGACTTCAGGTGATCGACCATCTTCCATGGCTCGCCCGATCCCAGCAGGGTGGTCGGGAAAGACAGCGTGTGGAAGGGCACGTTGTCCTTGCCCATGAACTGCACATAGCGCACGTCGCCGGCCCCCTTGTCGGTGCGCCACCAGCGTTCCCAGTCATTGCCGGTCGCCTCGGCCCATTCGGCGGCGCAGGCGATGTATTCGATGGGGGCGTCGAACCAGACATAGAACACCTTGCCTTCCATGCCCGGCCAGTCCTGATCGCCCTTTCGAACCGGGATGCCCCAGTCCAGATCGCGGGTGATGCCGCGGTCCTGCAAACCATCGCCGTCATGCAGCCATTTCCTGGCGATCGAGGTGGTCAGGATCGGCCAGTCGGTCTTGGTGTCGATCCACTTGTCCAGATCGTCCCGAAGCGCGGATTGGCGCAGGTAGAGATGCTTGGTCTCGCGCACCTCAAGGTCGGTCGAACCCGAAATCGCGCTGCGCGGATCGATCAGGTCGGTCGGGTCCAGCTGCTTGGTGCAGTTCTCGCACTGGTCGCCCCGCGCCTTGTCATAGCCGCAATTGGGGCAGGTGCCCTCGATATAGCGGTCGGGCAGGAAACGGCCATCGGCCCTGGAATAGACCTGTTTCTCGCTGACTTCGCGGATCAGGCCGTTCTCTGCCAGAACGCCCGCGAAATGTTGCGTCAGCCTGTGGTTCTGCGGGCTGGAGGAGCGACCGAAATGGTCGAAGCTCAGCCCGAAGCGGCGCGCGATATCGGCCTGCACCTCGTGCAGTTCGGCGCAATATTCCGCCACCGGCTTGCCCGCCTTGGCGGCGGCCAGTTCGGCAGGCGTGCCGTGTTCGTCGGTGGCGCAGAGAAACAGGACTTCATTGCCGCGCCCGCGCATGTATCGGGCGAAGAGATCGGCGGGCAACTGGCTGCCGACCAGGTTCCCGAGGTGCTTGATTCCATTGATATAGGGCAGGGCCGAGGTGATGAGAATGCGTGCCATGTGTCCGTCCGCGTATTGGTCGGCGTTGTGTAGCGCAGGCCGTGGTGGGCGTCACCCCGTCTTTTTCGACCGTGGGAGGGGCTTTGTCCGACATATCGGACGGCGGAACCGGAAATCCCTATACGCCCGGCCCCTGATCTCTGTCCCTTTGACGCCGGAACAGGCGGCCGACCAGGAACGAGGTGCGTGGCGAATAGATATAGGGCGTGCGCTCCGTGCTCGTCGGGCGCACCCACATCCGGGTCAGTCCGAAGATCACGAGGACCAGGTGCCCGGCCGCGATCATGGTGAACATGGCGTGCGGGCCGAACGCGCCAATCAGGACAGAGGCGACGGCGGGGGCGGCGATCGCCCCGAGGGCGAAGAAGAACATCAGCGCCGCCGACAGTTCCACCCGTTCGGAACTTTGGGCGAAATCATGCGCATGGGCCGCGGCCACCGAATAGATCGGAAAGGTCGTGGCGCCGAACACGAAGGCGCTGAACATGACGCCGGACTGTCCGAAATCCGGTGCGCCCATGGTCAGGACCGAACTGGCGATAGCGGCGACCGACAGCCAGATCAGCACCCATCGGCGGTCGAACCGGTCCGCCAGCCAGCCCACCGGGTATTGCGCCAGCGCCCCGCCAAGGACGAAGGTGGCGAGGAACCAGCCGATCTGGCCCGCCGACAGGCCGACTTCCTGCCCATAGACGGGGCCGACCATGCGGAACGATGCCGAAGACAGGGCCGCGACCACGACGCCCGCCGCCGCCAGCGGTGACATCTGCACGGCCAGCATCGGACGCAGGCGGGGGGCGTCCGGGGTGTCCGGCTGTTGCGCCGTGGTCAGCGTCAGCGGCAGCAGAGCGGCGCAACAGAGGATCGCGAGGATGTTGTAGGACACGTAGCTCGCCGGTTCGAGAACGCCGATCAGAAGCTGGGCGAAAAGCGATCCGGTCATGTCCACGACCCTGTAGGCGCCCATCGCCCGCCCGCGGCTTTCGTTCGTGACCTTGGATTGCAGCCATGCCTCGATGACCGTGTAGCAGCCGGCCACGCAGAGGCCCGACATGATCCGCATCAGGGCCCAGGCAAAGGGATCGACGATCAGCATATGCGCCAGCAGCCCGATCGCGCCGGTCGCGGTGAAGGCGGCGAAGGCGCGGGAATGGCCGACACTGCCCATCAGCCGCGGCGCCCACCAGCAGCCGATGAAAAAGCCGAGGAAATGCGCGGAGCCCAGCATCCCGATCTCGGTCGTCGTGAAGCCCAGGGCCAGCCCCGACAACGCATCCAGAGGGCCGACGCCGCCCGAGGACAGTTGCAACAGGACCACTGACAGAAACAGGGCGGCAAAGGAGATCAGCAATCGCATGTCGGACCCACCATGACCGCCGGGGGCGGGTTGGCTTGGTTGTTTTCGACGCAAGCGTGTCGTTTTCGTCCAAGGTCATTCCGCCGCCCGTATGACGGCCTTGATGTCGAGCGTCACCGCGTCGCCGACGAGGTCCGCGAAACCTGCGGCGCCAAAGGCGGACCGGCTGATCTGGCCGTCCAGCAGCACGGTCAGGCTGCGCAGGTCGTCAGGCGCGCTGCCGGGAGGACGGTAGAGACCAGCGTTCAGGGCGATGGGCCGGGTGACATCGCGCAGGGTCAGATCCCCGGCGATTTCCGCCCCGCCGGACAACCGCCCATCCGGCGCCAGCCGGACCGACCGGGAACGGAAGCGGATGAACGGAAACCGGGCCGCGTCCAGAACGTCGCGTCCGATCATGGCCTGGGTGGCGAAGACCAGACCGGTGCTGGCGCGGGCGACATCCAGCCAGACGTCGACACGCGAATTCGCCAGGTTCCGTGTGTCGATCTGCACATCCGCCTGTTTGACCGGCATCGACCCGGATTGCGGCAACCCGTTCAGCGAGAACCGGAAAGCGACGCTGGAGGCGGCCGCGTCCAGCAGGTAGCGCGTCCGTTCGGCGGCGGCGCGCCGACCGATGGTCAGGCTCCCCAGGGCAATCACCAGCGCGCGGCGGTTCAGGCGGATCATGCGAATCTCCTGCCCCGTCTTACGCGGTTTCGGGGCGGCGCGGTCGAATTATTTCGACCTTGCCGCGCCGCAGGCTTCGTGCACCCGCGCCATGGCAAGCGCGACCTCGGGATGCAGCGCAAGCGCCGGGCGGGGGCGTTCGGTGGAAGGTGACAGAAGATGAGTCGCCATGGTTTCAATCTGCGTGTTCATGTCTTGTTTTCAACGCATCATCCCGTTTTCGAATTGCCCCCGACGCGGCAGGCGGTAGGCTGCACACCGGCAGGAAAAGGAAGTTGACGATGAAAATGAACCCGCTGGGCCGCACCGGTCTGACCGTGACGGAACTGTGTCTGGGCACGATGACCTTTGGCACCCAGACGAGCGAGGCCGAAGCCCATGCCCAGATCGACCGGGCGCTGGCGGCGGGGATCAATTTCGTCGATACCGCCGAAATGTATCCGGTCAACCCGGTCTGCAGGGAAACCGTCGGCCGCACCGAGGAAATCATCGGCACCTGGAACGCGGCCAATGCGGGGCGGCGCGGCGACTATATCCTCGCCACGAAACACTCCGGCGAAGGACAGGGGTTCGTGCGCGACGGCGCACCGATCTCGGCGGCCACGATTCCGGCCACGATCGAGGGATCCCTGCGCCGGTTGCGGACCGGCTACATCGACCTCTACCAGTTCCACTGGCCGAACCGGGGCAGCTACATGTTCCGCAAGAACTGGACCTACGATCCGTCCGGGCAGAACCGCGCCGACACCATCGCAAACATGCGGGAATGCCTGGTGGCGCTACAGGACCAGGTGGACAAGGGCAACATACGCCATTTCGGGCTGAGCAACGAAAGCGCCTGGGGCACGGCGCAATGGCTGCGCCTGTCAGAGGACCATGGGCTGCCCCGTGTCGCGTCGATCCAGAACGAATACTCGCTGCTCTGCCGGCTCTACGACACGGATCTCGCCGAACTGAGCGTGAACGAGGATGTCGGCCTGCTGGCCTTCTCGCCGCTGGCGGTGGGGCTGTTGAGCGGCAAGTATCAGAACGGCGCCGTCCCGGACGGGTCGCGCAAATCTCTCAATCCGGGGCTCGGCGGGCGGGAAACCGACCGTGTGCATTGCGCGGTCACGGCTTATCTGGACATCGCGGCCCGGCACGGGATCGACCCGGTTCACATGGCGCTTGCCTGGTGCCGGACCCGGCCGTTCATGGCGTCGGCGATCTTTGGCGCGACCCGGATGGATCAGCTGGATCACGCGCTGGCATCGGTGGACGTCCACCTCGGCGACGACGTCCTGTCCGAGATCGACGCAGCCCACAGGGCGCATCCGATGCCGTTCTGACAAGGCTCAGGCGGCGGGTCTTCGCACCTGGCGCAAGGCGCGGGCGGACTCCCCATGCGCCGCCTGAAACGCGCGGGCGAAGGCCGCGGCCGAGGAAAACCCCGTCGCCAGCGCAATGTCGAGAACCGACAGGTCGGTATCGGTGACGAGACGGCGGGCCTCGGTCAGCCGCAGCGCGAGGTAATGGGCTTTCGGCGTCGTCCCGAGCCGCTGTCGAAACTGCATCTGGAGCGCACGCGGGCTGGTTCCCGCCCGCCGCGCCAGTTCGGGAATCGGCACTGGCGCGTCGAGTGTCTGTTCCATGATGGCGCTGGCCCGCGCCGTCAGCCGGGAATGATCCGGATGCGGCCCGCTTCGGATCTGGGCGCGGGACGGGTCGCTCGGGCTGTCATAGATGAACACGCCCGCAACCTGCGCCGCCAGCGTCGCCCCGCAGCGCCGTTTGATCAGATGCAGCATCATGTCGATCGCGGGCGCCGCGCCGCCGCTGGTCATGCGCGGCCCATCGATATGGAACCGGTCCTTCAGGGTGGTCACATCCGGAAAGGCCCGCGCGAAATCGTCGAGATCCTCCCAATGGGTCGTGGCGCGGTGGTGATCCAGCAGCCCGGCATCCGCCAGAACCCAGGGGCCGCCGTCGATCCCGGCCAGGGTCGCCCCGGTCGCCGCGATCCGGCGCAGGCCGGCGCGCAGGGACGGGGTCGACTGGCGTTTGAGGTCGAACCCCGCGATCACCATCAGGAAATCGCAGGACGCCAGGCGGCTGAGGGCGGCGCCCGGCACCGACAGGCCGCTGGTCAGCGTCGCCGGGGCACCGGTCGCCGTGACATAGCGCCAGTCGAACAGGCGCCGCCCGGCGATACGGTTGGCCGCCCGCATCGGATCGACACCCGCCGCGAAGCTCAGCGTGTTGCAGGCATCCAGCACCAGAACCGCTGTGTTCAGCGGATGAGAACTGGGCCGCAGGATGTTTTTTGCGGTTTTCATCAACTGCCATTCTTAAAACGTAAACTGATAGCCGCCAAGCTGGGACATTGTCGGCGCGGCGAAGGAAAGGAACCCGAGATGCCATTGGACATGAACAAAGAGGTTTTCATCACCTGCGCCGTCACCGGATCGGGCGGCACACAGGACCGAAGCCCGCATGTGCCCCGCAACCCGAAACAGATCGCCGACAGCGCCATCGCCGCGGCGAAGGCCGGGGCGGCCGTCGTCCATTGCCACGTCCGCGACCCGGACACGGGTGCGCCCAGCCGGGACGTGAAACTGTACCGCGAAGTTACCGACCGTATCCGGGATTCCGACACCGATGTGGTGCTGAACCTGACCGCGGGCATGGGGGGCGACATGGTGTTCGGTCCGACCGAGCGCCCGCTGCCGCTGCGGGAGGCGGGCACAGACATGGCGGGCGCGGCGGAGCGGGTCGCGCATGTGGCCGAATGCCTGCCGGAAATCTGCACGCTGGATTGCGGCACGATGAATTTCGCCGAAGCCGACTACGTGATGACCAACACGCCGGGCATGTTGCAGGCGATGGGGCGGATGATGACCGGCCTGGGCGTGAAACCCGAGATCGAAGCCTTTGACACCGGGCATCTCTGGTATGCGAAGCAACTGGTCAAGGACGGCGTTCTGGACAGCCCGGCGCTGGTGCAGCTCTGCATGGGGGTGCCCTGGGGCGCGCCGGACGATCTCAACACCTTCATGGCGATGGTCAACAACGTGCCCGAGGACTGGACCTTTTCGGCCTTCTCGCTCGGCCGCAACCAGATGGCCTATGTGGCGGCCGCGGTGCTGGCAGGGGGCAACGTGAGGGTCGGGCTGGAAGACAACCTGTGGTTGGACAAGGGCGTGCTGGCCGAGAACTGGCAACTGGTCGAACGTGCGTGCACGATCGTCGAGAACATGGGCGCGAGGGTGATCGGCCCGGCCGAGGTCCGCGAGAAGCTGGGGCTGGTGAAGCGGGCGCCGCTGTGATCGCCGCAAACCCGTCGACGCGACCACAACCGGGTCCATGGGGACATTGCCCCGAAGACGCACATCGCGGCGTCCGGACCGGGCGCGGGCGACGGACGTTTGCGGCCATTCTTCTGACCGCGATATCTGGAGCCTGTGCCGCGCCGAAGGACGGCGTCTATCGCGATACCGGCACGCCGATGGGGGCGACGACCCGGTTTCAGGCCGACCGCTTTGGCGGCGACTGGCAGGTCGTCGCCCGCTTCGGTGCGGTGCCGGACGGACCGCTGCGGTTCGACCCTGAACGGAGCACTTTGACGGAGGCCGCAAGCGGTCGCGTCTTTGCGGTGAACGAACGCAACGGGGTTGCTGTGATGTGGGTGGACGACGGGTTCCGCACTGCGGCGCTCGGGTCCGTCGACGGGCGGATCGGGTTCATCCTGAACCGGACGGCCCCCGTCGCGCCGGACCGGATCGCCGCGGCGCGGGACGTCATGGCCTTCTACGGCTGGAACGTCAGCCGTCTGGAAGCGTCGGACTGATCCGGCTGCGGCGGCGCGAAACCAATACCTTCCACCAACGGGGACTGAGACCATGACAGGGACTGCGGCAATCATCGGCGGGGGCGTCATCGGCGGCGGCTGGGCCGCCCGCTTTCTGCTGAACGGATGGGATGTGCGGGCGTTCGACCCCGATCCGGACGCGGAGCGCAAGATCGGCGAGGTGCTCGGCAACGCGCGCAGGTCGCTTCCGGGGCTGAGCGATGCGCCGCTGCCGCCCGAAGGCCGGCTGAGTTTTCACGACAACATCGCGTCGGCCGTGGCCGGCGCGGCCTGGATACAGGAAAGCGTGCCCGAACGGCTTGACCTGAAACACGTCACGCTCGCCGCGATCCAGGCGGCCTGCGCCGAGACGGCGATCATCGGGTCGTCCACGTCAGGATTCAGGCCGAGCCAGTTGCAGGACGGTGCCGCCCGGCCGGGCCAGATCGTCGTGGCGCACCCGTTCAACCCGGTCTACCTGCTGCCGCTGATCGAACTGGTGCCGACCGTGGCCAATCCGCCCGAGACCGTGGACGCGGCCAAAGCGCTGTTGACCTCGCTGGGGCTTTACCCGCTGCACGTCAGGCAGGAAATCGACGCCCATATCGCCGACCGGTTTCTGGAAGCGGTCTGGCGAGAAGCGCTCTGGCTGGTCAGGGATGGCGTCGCCACGACCGAGGAAATCGACAACGCGATCCGCTACGGCTTTGGCATCCGCTGGGCGCAGATGGGTCTGTTCGAAACCTATCGCGTGGCGGGCGGCGAAGCGGGGATGAAGCATTTCATCGCCCAGTTCGGTCCCTGTCTCAGCTGGCCCTGGACGAAACTGATGGATGTGCCGGAACTGACCGACGATCTGATCGGCCGGATCGCGGATCAGTCCGATGCCCAATCGGGCAGACATTCGATCCGCGATCTGGAACGCATCCGGGACAACAACCTCGTCGCGATGATGCGGGCATTGAAACAGCAGGACTGGGGCGCCGGCGCGCTGCTCAATGCGCATGATGCCGCCCTGAAACCGGGCGCGGGCCTGTCGGGAGGGGTCGACAAGCTGGAGACTCTGGACAGGCTGGTCCTGACCTTGTCCCGAGCCGTGCCGCTGGACTGGACGGATTACAACGGTCACATGACCGAATCGCGCTATCTCGATGCCTTCGCCTCTGCGACCGACCGGTTCATGGAACTGATCGGCTGCGACAGCGACTACATCGCAGACCCGGCGGGCGGCAGCTATTTCACCGCAGAAACCCATATCCGGCATCTGGACGAGGCGCTGGCGGGGACGCGGATCAGGGTCGAAACGCAGTTGCTTCTGGGGCAGGGCAAGAAACTGCACCTGTTTCACCGCATGTATGACGGCGACAGGCTGCTCGCGACGGGCGAACATTTCCTGCTGCATGTCAGCCTCGAAACCCGCAGGCCCTGCGCGCCCTCCGCCGCGATCGAGTCGGCGCTGGTCAGGCTCAGCGCCGCGCAATCAGGCCTTCCCTGGCCCGAGGGGGCCGGGGCCGCGATCCGCAAGCGGTCGTGACAGGGCGGGTTCTGATCACTGCCGGGGCATCGGACCCGCGATGGCGAAGGCCATTGACGCGGCGGGTCATGCGTTCCGGATCGCCGAGGTGGATGCCGTCGCGCCCGGGCGGGCGCCCGGCCATTGGCGCATGGGGCGGAACGACGTCGCCGACGAACCGGAAATGCGAGATCTCTTCGGGCAAGTGGCGGCGGATTGGGGCGGACTCGATACGCTCCGCGCCAATGCGGGGTTTGCCGGGCCGACCGCGCGGGTCGAGGACATTGCCCTGAGCGACTGGCGATCCTGCCTTGCGGTCAGGCTTGACAGTGTATTCCTCACCGTCAGATACGCGGCGCCACTGATGAAACCCGCCGGGCGCGGCGCGATCGTCCTGACCTCTTCCACCGCCGGGCATAGGGCCGATCGGGACCCGCAGCCGGCCCCGTGATCCCGCGCGCCCTGCTTCATCTTTGCTGAAATACTCCGGGGGTACGGGGGCTGGCCCCCGTTGAAAGGCTTGTCCGGGGTCGCCGGCCGCCCCGGATCCACTCTTCGGGCCGTCGGGTCAACCCATTCCCTGCCGCAACCGGCGCAATTCGCCCGGCAGGTCGCGGGCGGTCAGATCGGCCTCGCGCACAAGTGTGTCGAAATGCCGGGTAAAGACCTCGACCCGGTCGCGGTCGCGAAAGGCCATGTAATGCCCGCCGGCATAAAAGACGCAGAGCAGCGGTCCGAAGATCGTCAGGGGCGCGCTGTAGAGCCGCTGCGCGTCAAAGAGGTAGAGTCTCAGGCGCGGGTAAAGCTGTTCGGACAGGGCGAGAAACCGGTCGATCTGTTCCAGCCGCACCGCCAGCGGCAAGCCGCTGTAATAGCCGGTGCCCTGCGCGAAACTGGTCAGTTCGTAACGTGGAAGAGCGATCTCGTAATCCGACTGCGCGCCGCGCATCCATTCCAGCCGGTCCTCCGAGGCGCCGATGGCTTGGTCGGCGGTGCGGCCGAGATGGGGGGCGTATTCCCATTCCAGCAGGGCGCGGGTCTTCAGCATGTCCGGCAGCGCCGCCGGAACATGGCGGATCTTGTAGCCCGCCGCTTCCCCATGCCAGTCAAAGATGCGCTGATCCACCAGCGCACGCGGCGCTTCGGTCAGGCTGAGACTGCCGGCGAGCAGTTCGGCGGCGCTTTCCGGCCGGTCGGACAGGCTGAGCAGCCAGTCGGCGGACACCCCCAGCGTCGCCGCGCAGGCGCCGACCACATGTGCGTTGGGAAGCCGCGCGCCATCGCCGGTCAGCAATTGCGAGATCGTCGACCTGTCCACGCCGATCCGGCGGGCGAGGGCGCTCTGGCTGAGGTGCCTGTCCTGCATCGCACGGGCCAGCCGGGTGCGGAACCGCTCGGCTCTCTGATGTTTGTTCATTTTGTCTTGCATATGTTTATAAATATCACAATGTGGCGGGTTTGTGCACAATTATTGGAATGGTCACAGGCGTGCGACCGTGTTTACTGAATACCGGGACAATCGACAGGCTACGGAATGACGACACTGGCGGGAACGCCTCCGGCGGCGCGTGCGCGGATGGTGGAATGGGCGACTTTCGCCCTGATCACAGCCTGTTACGGCTTCTGGTTCCTTGCGGTGTTCTGGTTGGCCGACGTTTCGCTCCTGCTCACCATTGTCGTCACGATCCTGCTGGTGGCGCTGCATTCTTCGCTGACGCATGAAGCCCTGCATGGTCATCCGTTTCCGTCCAAAGCGATGAACGAGGCGCTGATGGCGCTGCCGTTGAGCCTGTTCATCCCCTACAACCGGTTCCGCGACCAGCATCTGGCGCACCATCGCGACAGCACCCTGACGGACCCCTACGACGACCCGGAAAGCAACTATCTGGACCCGGCGGTCTGGGCCGCGATGCCGCGCTGGAAGCGAGCCGTCTTAAAGGCGAACAACACGCTGCTCGGGCGGATGCTCCTGGGGCCGCTGATCGGGCAGATGACGTTCCTGAAAGCCGAATGGGCGGGCGCCCTGCAAGGCGACCGGGCGATCTGGCTGGCCTGGGGCTTGCATCTGCCCGGAGTCGCGGCGGTGCTCGCGCTGGTCATGGCGTCGGGGATGCCGGTCTGGGCCTATGTCACAGCCGCCTATTGCGCCCTGGGTGTCCTGAAGATCCGCACCTTCCTCGAACATCGCGCCCATGAACAGATCCGTGGCCGCACCGTCATCATCGAGGATCGCGGCCCGCTCGCCTTCCTGTTCCTGAACAACAACCTGCATGCGGTGCACCACATGCACCCCTCGGCGCCGTGGTATCGTCTTCCGGCGCTTTACCGCACTGGCCGGGACCGTTACCTGTCGGTGAACGACGGTTATGTCTTCCGGTCCTACGGCGAGGTGTTTCGCCGGTTTTTCTGGCGCGCGAAGGACCCGGTGCCACATCCGCTCTGGCCGAAGCCCTGAAACTGCGCCAATAGGGATCCATGGCACTCTGGATTCCCGTCACGCTGGCGGCCGCCGTCTTTCAGACGCTGCGGTTCATGCTGCAAAAAAGCCTCAGCACCACGAAGCTGTCGGCAGCGGGGGCGACCTTTGCCCGCTTCGCCTATTCGGCGCCGCTGATCGTTGCGCTTCTGGCAGGATATCTGTGGATCAGCGGCCGCGCCCTGCCGCCGCTGGTGCCGGCGTTCTGGACCTTTGCCGCGATCGGCGGGCTGTCGCAGATCCTGGCGACGATCTGCGTCGTCCTGCTGTTCAAGCAGCGGAACTTCGCGGTTGGCATCACCTTCAAGAAAACCGAGGTCATCCAGACCGCGCTGGTCGGTCTGGTCGTGCTGGGCGAAGGTGTCAGCGCCGGCGGGTTCGCCGCGATCCTGCTGGGGCTGGCGGCGGTGCTCCTGCTGTCCCGGACGCCGGATGTGGAGGGGTCGTGGCTGCGTCACCTGACCAACCGGGCATCGCTTCTGGGGTTGGGATCGGGGGTGCTGTTCGCTTTTTCCGCCGTCAGCTATCGCGGCGCCTCGCTGCAACTGGGCGACGTGGAACCGGCGTTTCGCGCCGCCATCACACTGGCCTGCGTCGCCAGCCTTCAGGCGCTGTCGATGGCGGCATGGCTCCTTCTGCGCGACCGGGCGGAACTGCGCGCGGTCTGGGATACCCGGCGGGTCGCGGTCTGGGTGGGGCTGTTTTCCATGGCCGGGTCGTTCTGCTGGTTCCTGGCCTTCACCTTGCAGAACGCGGCCTATGTCAAGGCGCTCGGACAGGTTGAACTGGTGCTCAGCCTGCTGGCCTCGGTGCTGTTCTTCCGCGAAACCGTGACGCGGCGGGAAATCGGCGGCATGGCCTTGCTCTGCCTGTCGATTCTCTTGCTCGTGCTGGCGATTTGAGTCGGTCGGGTGAGAAGCCCGATCTTGCCTGCCTACGACCTCAGGGCGTAGGCTAACGCCATGCGGCGTGGGGAGTGAGGCGGCGGGCATGACCAAGACAGCATTGATTACGGGCGCGTCGAGCGGGATCGGTCGGGCGACGGCGGTGCGCCTGGCATCCGAAGGCTGGCATATCCTGGCGCAGGGCCGCCGGGTGGAGGCCCTGCGCGAGACGCTGGACCTGGTTGCCGGGGCCGGCGGCAGCGGGGAATGTTTCCAGGCGGAAATGCAGTGCATGGAGGCGATTGCCAGCCTGTCGGAATGGGCAACGGGCAGGAACCGTCTCGACGCGCTGGTGCATTGCGCGGCCAAGTTCACCTATGGGCCGGTTTCGACCGAGCGGTTCGAGGATTGGGATCTGTCCATCGACAGTGTGCTGAGGGCCACGATCCGCCTGACGGCGCATGTGTTGCCAGCGCTGCGCCAGACCGAGGGGGCGGTTGTCTATGTCTGCGGGCCGACCAGCTGGATCGGCTGGAAGAACCACGCGATTCACTGCGCATTACGCCATGCGCAGGCGGGGTTCGCACGCGCGCTGTTCGAGGATGTGCGCGAGGACGGGGTGCGTGTGACGCTGGTGCATCCCGGTTTCGTGGATACGCCCGCGGTTGACGCCGCCGACAAGGACCGGTCGAAAATGATCCAGCTCGCCGATATCTCGGAACTGATCGCGACCGCCTTGACCCTGCCCAACACCGCCTGCGTGACCGAACTGACGGTGCGCCCGCAAAGATCGCCCTATCTCTGACTCTGTTTCCGCCCATCGGCGGCGGGTCAGTCATGCTCGGGCATCACATGGCCGCGCAGGCGCAGGAACAGGCTGGCTTCCTCGTCGTTGCGGAAATAGGGCACGCTGTCGGGCGGCGTCCTGTCGGTGACGCGCCCCTCGACCTCGGCCAGCACGACTTCGGTGATGAAGGGCAGGTCGAAGTTCCGCGCTTCGCGCAGCTTGATCCATTGCAGGTGGGAAAGCTCGTCGCAGGCGTGGGTGAAATCGTCGAGGTCGCTCTGGATATCGTCCGCATCCACCAGGAAGAAACGGGCGTCGAAACGGCGCGGACGGCCCGGCGGGGTCAGGGCGCGAAACACGAACTGAAGACCTTCGGCGGCGGGCAGATGGCCGGTTTCGGCAAAGCTGCGCCAATCGGCGGGCACCGGGTCCGGCCAGGATCCGCGGCGGCCCAGGATCAGGCCGGTTTCTTCCCAGAGCTCGCGAACGGCCGCAGCGGCAAGCGCGTGTTGCAGGTCTTCGGGGGCGTTGTCGCGCAGACGGTTCTGGCACAGGGCGGGCAGCGGGGCGGCCAGCGGCACCAGCGCGTCCGCGGCATCGACCGCACCGCCGGGGAAGACGAACTTGTTCGGCATGAAGGCCGCCTTGGAACCACGTTGCCCCATGAGAATGGACGGATCGTCATGGCGGTCGCGCAGAACGATCACCGTGGCGGCGTTTCGGATCGCGGATTTGTCTGTTGTCATGGTGCCTCGCCGGGTTGCGGAGCTGCCGGGTGTCAGAACCCGTGCATGTGGCGGGCCCACTGGAACCCGACGATGGCCCCCTTCAGTCTGGGCAGAAGGTAAAGCGACAACGCGACACATCCAACCGCAAAGATCGTGAAAAGGATGAGCGGATCGGGCCGAAAGGTTTCAAAGACCAGCAGCAGAAGCGGTGCCATCAGGTGCCCCACGATCAGGATGGTCAGATAGGCGGGACCGTCGTCGGCGCGGTGGTGGTGCAGTTCCTCGCGGCAGACCGTGCAGGTGTCGTTGACCTTCAGATAGCTGCAAAGCAGCGGTCCGCTGCCGCAATGCGGACATTTGCGACGCCAGCCTTTCAGCAGGGCGGGCCAGAGATCACGAACCTCCGGATCGCCGATCGGACTGGTGCCGTTGTCTTCGGCCTGAATATGGGTCGGATCGTATCGCATGATGTCCTTGCTCTCTCTGGCTCAAGATGGGCACGTTGAAGGCTGACGGAAAGGGTGCAGTTGGGCATTGCGGCGCGATGTCGCGTGCCCTGGCCGGGAATGTCTGTTTCCGCGGCCTGCGCACCGGCTTGAAAGGGGTATCGCCTCGCCCTGTTCATCACATTTGCGAAGACCGCGGACCTTGGCGTGTGGAACCGCTGCCAGCGGGATCGCCGGTTGAATCGGGAAAGCGGGTGGCGGAACCGGTTCGCGGGCGGGAATCCACGAGCCGCGTGCAAGGAAGCGGAACTCGACGCCGCCGCGCCGCGCAATGCGCTCGCCCGACGACCGGGCGGGACCCCGAGCCGCCGCTGCATGCCGGTGCCGGTATCAGGCCGCGGCCGGCGTGAGGGACACCTTGTTGCGCCCGCTTCCCTTGGCTTCGTAGAGTGCGCGGTCGGCCTGTCCGATCAGGGCCGTCGCGTATTGATCCGCGGTCAATCCAGAGTCCGGACCCAGCGGGCGGCCCACGACGGCGCCGATGCTGGTGGTCACATGCAGTGGCTGCGAGACGCCCGGACACTGGAACGGGTGCGCGTTGATGCGCCGGCACAGGTTTCCGGCGACGATCGAGGCCGCGGCCTGGTCGGTGTCGGGCATCACGATCAGAAACTCTTCGCCGCCGACACGGGCAATCATGTCCGTGGAGCGAAGTTCGCTTTTCAGCCTCCGTGCGGTTTCCATCAGCACCGCATCGCCGGCTTGGTGGCCGTGGTTGTCGTTGATCCGCTTGAAGTGATCCAGATCCGCCAGCATCACCGAAAAGCTTTTGCCCGTTCGCGCCGCGTTCATCGCGATGGTGGCCAGATGCGGAAGCGCATAGCGGCGATTGTAGAGCCCTGTCATCGGATCCCGGACAGCGGCCCGGAGCCCGTCGCGCACGGAATCGCGCAGGCGGTCGGAACTGGCCTTGTGATGCAACTGCGCCGTAAGCCGCAGCGCCAGCTCCTCGGGGCAGAACCCGGTTTGCAGAACGTCATGGGCACCGCGGTCCAGCGCGTCCGCAACCAGTTCCGGAGTCGTGGATGGCACCACGGCGATCAGGGCGGCCTGGCTTGTCTGGCTGCGGGCCCGAAGGTCCGCGAGCAGGCGCAGACCCATGTCGGGATAGGGGCCGGTCAGATCGACAATGATGGCGTCGGGCATGGGGTCGGACATCATGGCGTGGATGTTGCTCATCTGGTGGCTTTCCAGGCGATGGCGCACCATGCCTTTCAGCCTGGCCCGCCACAGCGCCCCGGTGGCGGAGTCGCGGGTCAGCAGGGCGACGCGGGCCGGGGCGGTGAAGGCCGCCGCCGGTTCCGCGAATCCCAGGATCGAGGACGCCCCGTCGCGCAGGCGCAGTTCGTCCGTGCTGCTTCGGGCGCGCAGCAGGCTGCGAATCCGCGCCTGAAGGATCAGGTCGTCCACCGGCTGGGTCAGCACGTCGTCGATGCCGCCTTCGAGCGCCGTCAGACGTGCGGCGCGGTCGTTCTGCGAGGTGATGGCGATGATCGGCACGTTGCGCAGGGAATCGTCCTGTTGCATCAGTCGGCGGACCGCCAGGGCGTCTCCGTCCGGCAGGGTCATCGCCGTGACGATCAGGTCCGGCTGCGCCCGCCGCGCCATCGGCAGCAACCCCTGCAGGCCATCGCTTTGGACCACATGGTAATAGGCTGCGGACAATTGCACCTTCAGCATGATGCGATTGGTGGACACGCCGTCCAGGATCAGGATTGTGCCTTGCACGCAGCGGGCCTTTCGACGCTTGTATCAATATTGTTTCAAAGTCTTTATGAGAGACGTTAACAAACCCTTTCCGACCGCGAAAAAGACACCCGCCATGCCGTATTCCGCCGATGCCGCCGAAACGCTCGCCCTGAACGCTCTGACCTGGATGGTCGGACAGGAGGATCTGCTGCCGGTTTTCCTCGGCGCAAGCGGCGCATCCGAACAGGATCTGCGCCAGCGGGCGGGCGAGCCCGAGTTTCTCGGATCGGTTCTGGATTTCCTGATGATGGACGACGCCTGGATCGTCGCCTTTTGCGATTCCCGCTCCGTGTCCTATGACGTTCCGATGCAGGCCCGCGCCGCCTTGCCCGGCGGCGCGCAGATGCACTGGACGTGATGTTGGAACCTTCGGGAAAGGAACCTGTGGTCATGGCGCCTGTTGCGGCCATCCTGTTTGACAAGGACGGAACGCTGTTCGACTTCGCCGCCACCTGGGAAGCCTGGGCGCGGTCCTTCCTGCTCCGGGCGACGGAGCGCGACCAGGATCGTGCGGCCTATGTCGGGCACCAGATCGGGTTCGACATGGCCAGTTCGCGGTTTCAGCCCGACAGCATCGTGATCGCGGGAACGCCGGCCGAGGTGGCGGCGGCGCTCGTGCCGCATCTGACGCATCTGTCCGGCGACAACATTCTTGCCATGTTGAACGAGGAAGCCGAAGCCGCGCCGCAGGCCGAGGCCGTGCCGCTGGCGCCGTTCCTGGATCGCCTGCGCGGCCTGGGGCTGAAACTGGGCGTGGCGACGAACGACGCGGAAGCGCCGGCGCTGGCGCATCTTGGCGCCGCCGGGGTCGTGGACCGGTTCGATTTCCTCGCCGGGTTCGACAGCGGCTATGGCGCCAAACCGTCGCCGGGGCAGCTTATCGCCTTTGCGCGGGCCGTTGGTGTGCATCCGGAAAACGTGGCGATGGTCGGTGACAGCACCCACGATCTGATCGCCGGACGCGCCGCCGGAATGAGGACGGTCGGAGTCCTGACCGGGATGGCCGGACCGGCCGATCTTGGCCCCTATGCGGATGTGATCCTGCCCGACATCGGGCATCTGCCCGCCTGGCTCGGGGTTTGAACGGTCCGGCGGCCTGACATTCGCCGAAATCGACGTCATCGCATGAATTGCGACAGACCCTGTCGCTATCAGAGCGGCGAGTGCCTGCGCCATGTTGCCCAATGCGGTCGGGTCAGCAGGAGAGCGGATCATGCCAGACACGGATACCCGCAAGCGACGCGGCGGCGGGCGCGCCGGGAACGCGGCCCGCCGCGGCGGTGCCGTCATCGAACAGATGCCCTGGAAACCGCCCATCAACAGGGACCGTCCCGTCGAACCGCTGACCGACGAAGGGGTGCTCGCCATTCACAACGGGGCGATGGAAATCCTCGAGGATATCGGCATCGCCATCCTCAATCCGGAAGCGCTGGAGATCTTCCGGCAAGCCGGCTGTTCCATAGACGGAAACGTCGTGCGCTGCGGGCGGGATTTCATCATGGAGATGGTCGGCAAGGCGCCGTCCGAGTTCACCCTGACCCCGCGCAATCCCGAGCGGCAGATCACGGTGGGCGGCAGGACGCTCTTGTTCGGCAACGTGTCATCGCCGCCGAACTACTGGGACATGGAGATCGGCAGGAAGGTTCCGGGCACGCGAGAAATGTGCTGTAACCTGCTGAAATTGACGCAGTATTTCAACTGCATTCATTTCGCCGGCGGCTATCCGGTGGAACCGGTCGATATTCACGCCAGCATCCGCCACCTGGATGTGGTCTATGACAAGCTGACGCTGACCGACAAGGTGATGCATGCCTATTCGCTGGGCAGGGAACGGGTCGAAGACGTGATGGAAATGGTCCGTATCGCGGGCGGACTCACGCATGAGGAATTTGACGCAACCCCCCGGATGTACACGAATATCAACTCGACCTCGCCGCTGAAGCACGACTATCCGATGCTGGACGGCTGGATGCGGATGGCCCGGCGCGGACAGGGTTGCGTGGTGACGCCGTTCACTCTGGCGGGCGCAATGGCTCCGGTGACGATGGCCGGGGCTGTCGCGCAGTCCCTGGCCGAGGGTCTGATCGCCATCGCGCTGGCGCAATATATCAATCCCGGCTGTCCCTGCGTGATCGGCACCTTCACCAGCAATGTCGACATGAAATCCGGGGCACCCGCCTTCGGCACGCCGGAATACATGCGCGCGACGCAGATGACGGGCCAGCTCGCGCGGTTCTACAAGCTGCCGATGCGCTCCTCGGGCGTCTGCGCGGCCAATGTGCCGGACGGTCAGGCGATGTGGGAGACCTCCAACAGCCTGTGGGCGGCGGTGCAATCCGGCACGCACATGGTCTATCATGCCGCCGGATGGCTTGAAGGCGGGCTGATTGCCAGCCCCGAGAAGTTCATCATGGATTGCGAAATCCTGCAGCAGATTCAACGTTACATGGATCCGGAGATCACCGCCACCGGACCCGACGAGATCGCGCTGGACGCGATCCGGGCGGTGGGCAACGACGGGCATTTCTTTGGCATCCAGCACACCCAGGACCGCTATACGACGGCGTTTTACCAGCCCTTCCTGAGCGATTGGAAGAACTATGAGGGCTGGGAGGCCGCCGGCGGCATCTGGACGCCGGAACGGGCGCATCACATGTTCAAGAGCATCATTGCCGATTTCCAGCCGCCGCCGATGGATGAGGCGATCCGCGAGGAACTCGCGGCCTTTGTCGAAAGGCGCAAGCGGGAAGGCGGTGCGCCGACGGATTTCTGACGGGTTTCGCTTCGGGACGCGTCCCGTCAGCGTTTGCGCGTGGTTCCCAGGGACCGAGCGGCTTGCGCGGCGGCGCGCAGTTCATCGGCGATTTCCTCGGCCTCTTCGGGTTCGAAATCCATCGGAATCTCTATGCCCTGCGCTTCGACGAATATGCGCACCATGCCCGAATCGGTCGGCCCGATCTGCATGTTGGCTTCGATGTCGCGTTCGGTGTTGATGCCCATGACAGGTCTCCGTGACTGCGCGACCCTGCTAGCTTGGCGACGGTTGAGAATCAAGCGGCCTTCGGGGCAGGGTGACGCATGTCCGAAGTCACCCTGCGCCCGTTTCTCGCGTCAGACGCCGCCTGGCTGGTGAAGCAGCATCAGACGCTCTACGCGCGCGACGAGGGTTTCGACGAAACCTTCGGGGCTCTGGTCGCCGACATCCTGGCCGAATTCGTGGCGCAGAACGATCCGGCGCGGGAACGCGGATGGATCGCGATGGAGGGCGAACGCCGCATCGGCAGCATCTTTTGCGTCAGGGCCGGACCGCGGACCGCCAAGCTGCGCCTGTTCCTGCTGACGCCCGAGTCGCGGGGCAAGGGGCTGGGCAAGAGGCTGCTGAAGACCTGCATGGCCTTTGCCCGAGCGGCTGGATACGACGACATGCAGCTCTGGACGCATGAAAGCCACCGCGCCGCCTGCGCGCTGTACGCGGCGGCCGGGTGGCGACTGGTGGACAGCCGTCCGGTGCATTCCTTTGGCGTCGATCTGGTGGAACAAAGCTGGCGGATTGACCTTTAAGCCTCTTGCATTCAGAATATGGGTTGTCTACATCGCCCATGCGTGCCGCCTTAGCTCAGTTGGTTAGAGCGCTTGATTGTGGATCAAGAGGTCCCCCGTTCGAGCCGGGGAGGTGGTACCATTCCCCAACCTGGTCTGATCATTCCGTATCCGGCGTGTCGATCGTAACCGTCTGGCGCAGCGCGCCGGTTGCGCGGTCGTAGATCAGGATGCGCCCGTCATTCGTCACGATCGCGTACCAGTCGGGTCCGTATGTCACGGCCGCCGCCGTGACGCCGTTGGGCAGGGCGATGCTCTCGGGCAAGGGCAATGCGGACGGCGCGGGGTCGGACGAGAAACGGATGACAAGCAGCGACACGATCACTAAAAGCCCGACAATCATCACCGCCGTCAGCGTCGTTACGAGCCGGCGCAGAAACCGCAGGTTCGCCGGTTCCGGAACCGGTTCGGAAGGATCAGACATGGTCACGCGCCAGATAGAGTTCACCATCGCGGCGGATCCGCCGCCCCGCCTTGATAAGGCGCTTTCGCGCGATGTGCCAGACGATGCGGCCCTGTCGCGGACCCGCCTAGCGCGATTGATCGCGGACGGGGCGATCCGCGTTGACGGCGAGATCCTGACCGACGCCAAGTCGAGAGTTCCGGAGGGCGCGAAAGTGGTGGTGTCGGTAGAGGACGCAGTCGACAGCCATATCGGGCCCGAGGCCATTCCGCTGGACATCGTGCATGAAGACAGCGACCTGATCGTGATCGACAAACCGGCGGGGATGGTGGTGCATCCGGCCCCCGGAACGCCGGAGGGCACGCTGGTCAACGCGCTGCTGCACCATTGCGGCGGCGATCTGTCCGGTGTCGGCGGCATCCGCCGTCCGGGCATCGTCCATCGGATCGACAAGGATACCAGCGGGTTGCTGGTGGTGGCGAAATCGGATGCGGCGCACCAGGGGCTTGCGGCGCAGTTCGAGGCGCATACGGTCGAACGCTATTACCGCGCCGTCTGTCACGGCGTCCCGGACGCCAGCGATCCACGGCTGCACGGCATCCGCGGCGCGAGTTTCGAGTCCGGAAACATCCTGCGGCTGACGACGCAGCTGGCGCGGCACCGGACCGACCGGCAGAAACAGGCGGTGGTGTTTCAGGGCGGGCGGCATGCGGTGACTCGGGTGCGGATCATCGAACCCTTCGGTGCGCCGCCGGTCGCGGCGCTGGTCGAATGCTGGCTGGAAACCGGGCGCACCCACCAGATACGGGTGCATATGGCCCATGCGGGGCATGGCCTGATCGGCGACCCGGTCTATGGCGGGCGGCGCAAGCTGGCGGCCAGGTCGGTCCCCGAGGCCGCGGTGGAGGCGGCGCGGAGCTTTCCGCGGCAGGCGCTGCACGCCGCAGTGCTGGGGTTCGTCCATCCGGTCACTGGCGAGTCCGTCCGGTTCGAATCCCCCATGCCGGCGGATATCGCCGGTCTGATAGAAACCTTGCGCGGCTGACATGAACAGCACATGCGCGTGAACGCGCCGACATGGGCCTGACTCGGTGCCGTTTCAAGTGCAATATGGGTCCCGAAGGCCTTGAAACGGTCAGATACGCTACCATATCTATGTTAACCCGCTAAACATTGGGAGGGACAAGATGGCCAATTACGCAAATCTGCCGGCACCGACGCCCGAAGGCGGGCTGAATCGCTATATGCAGGAAATCCGCAAATTCCCGCTTCTGGAGCCGGAAGAGGAATACATGCTGGCGAAACGCTGGGTCGAGGAACAGGATACCGAGGCGGCGCACAAGATGGTCACCTCCCACCTGCGCCTCGCGGCGAAGATCGCCATGGGCTATCGCGGCTACGGTCTGCCCCAGGCCGAGGTGATTTCCGAGGCCAACGTCGGGCTGATGCAGGCGGTCAAGCGGTTCGACCCCGAGAAGGGATTTCGTCTGGCCACCTACGCCATGTGGTGGATTCGCGCCAGCATCCAGGAATATATCCTGCGCAGCTGGTCGCTGGTGAAGCTGGGCACGACCTCGGCGCAGAAGAAACTGTTCTTCAACCTGCGCAAGGCCAAGGCCAAGATCGGCGCGCTGGAGGAGGGCGACCTGCACCCGGACAACGTCAGGCAGATCGCCACCGATCTGGGCGTGACCGAGGACGAGGTCATCAGCATGAACCGGCGCATGTCGGGCGGGGACGCGTCCCTGAACGCGACCGTCGGCGCCGAAGGCGAAGGCTCGATGCAGTGGCAGGACTGGCTGGAGGACGAGGACGCCGATCAGGCCGGGGATTACGAGGCGCGCGACGAGATGGAAGCGCGCCGCGAATTGCTGGCGCAGGCGCTGGACGTGCTCAACGACCGCGAAAAGGACATCCTGACCCAGCGCCGCCTGTCGGATCAGCCGGTGACGCTTGAAGACCTGAGCGGCCAGTACAACGTCAGCCGCGAGCGTATCCGGCAGATCGAAGTGCGGGCCTTCGAGAAACTGCAGAAGAAGATGCGGGATCTGGCCCGCGACAAGGGCATGCTGGGGAGCGCGTGACATACGGGGGCGGGGGCTCTGCCCCCGTCGCCTGACGGCGACTCCCCCGGAGTTTTCCTGCAAAGATGAAGCCGGGGCCGGGGAGGCGGACAATGGCGGGTGGATGGACACGCGACGGCGCGGTCAGCGAGCAGATCGAGGCGTCGATATCCGATGAACTGGCGCGGCTGAAGGCGCGGCGGGCGCCGGAGGGCGAGAGCCTGACCCATTGCGCGGAATGCGAGGAGCCGATCCCCGAGGCGCGGCGCAGGGCGATCCCCGGCGTCAAGCTGTGCATCGACTGCATGGCCGAACGCGACAGCGCCTTCCAGGCGCGGGGCGGGATCAATCGCCGGGGCAGCAAGGACAGCCAGTTGAAGTGAGCGCGCCGGGCGGTTGAGGCGGCGGTCGCGGCCTTTGGCATCGCGGCGATGAAACAGGGCCGGGACGGGCTGTGACATGTGCGCAGCTTTCCGTGCATACGCCGTCGTGCAGATCGCCGGGCCGGGCGCGCGGGGCGTGGCGGTGTCAATCCGATTTCGGCGGCGTTCGCCTGTCGCCCCGGAACCGGCGGACCAGGGGTTTCACGTCCAGGGCCGCCACCATGACGCCGAGCGGGATCATCCAGAAGCCGAGCACCGGCAGGAAGCCGACGATGCCGCCGGCGATCAGCAGCAGGCCGAGGACGAGCCGCAGGCCTGGCGGAACCCGGCTGCGGGTCCGCACCAGAAAACGGGCCATGCGCCCGCGCAGGGTGCGGCCGGTTCCGCCGTTCCGCTCCTGCGGCATGGCGGCTAGCTTTCCATGGCTTCCAGTTCGTCGATCAGGCCGGAGATCATGTCGAGCCCCTTGTCCCAGAACTTCGGATCGCTGGCGTCAAGCCCGAAGGGCGCGAGAAGCTCCTTGTGGTGCTTGGAGCCACCGGCCTTGAGCATCTCGAAATACTTGTCCTCGAAGCCCGCGTCGCCTTCGGCATAGACCGAGTAGAGCGCGTTCACCAGCCCGTCGCCGAAGGCGTAGGCATAGACGTAGAAGGGCGAATGCACGAAATGCGGGATATAGGCCCAGAAGGTTTCGTAGCCCTCCATGAACTCGAAGGCCGGGCCGAGGCTTTCGGCCTGCACGCTCATCCAGAGGGCGTTGATGTCATCGGGTGTGAGTTCGCCGCCGCGCCGCGCCGCGTGCAGCTTGCATTCGAAATCGTAGAAGGCGATCTGGCGCACCACGGTGTTGATCATGTCCTCGACCTTGCCGGCGAGCAGCACCTTGCGCTGTTCGGGGGTTTCGGCATTGTCGAGCAGCTTGCGGAAGGTCAGCATTTCACCGAAGACGGAGGCGGTTTCCGCCAGCGTCAGCGGCGTGGAGGAGAGCATTTCGCCCTGGCCCGCCGCAAGCACCTGATGGACGCCGTGACCCAGTTCGTGGGCCAGCGTCATCACGTCGCGCGGTTTGCCGAGATAGTTCAGCATCACGTAGGGGTGCACCTCGGTCACCGTGGGGTGGGCGAAGGCGCCGGGCGCCTTGCCGGGTTTCACGGCGGCGTCGATCCAGCCCCTGGAGAAGAAGGGCGCGGTGATCTCGCCCATGCGGGGGTCAAACGCATTGTAGGCCTCCATCACGGTCGTTTCGGCGCTGGCCCAATCGACGATGCGGGTGTCTTCCATGGGAAGCGGCGCGTTTCGGTCCCAGACCTGCATCTTGTCGAGCCCCAGCCATTTGCGCTTGAGTTCGTAATAGCGGTGGCTGAGTTTGGGATAGGCGGCGACGACGGCTTCACGCAGCGCTTCGACGACCTCGGGCTCCACGTCGTTTGACAGGTGGCGGCCGGTCTGGGGGGTGGGCATGCCGCGCCAGCGGTCGACGATTTCCTTCTCCTTGGCCTGGGTGTTGTGGACGCGGGCGAAGGTCTTGATGTTGTCGGCAAAGACATCGGCCAGTTCGCGGGCCGCCGCCTCGCGGGTGGCGCGGTCCTGTTCGGTCAAGAGGTTCAGCGTGCCCTCGATGTTCAGCGTCTCGCCGTCAACGGTGAATTCCAGCCCGGCGATGGTTTCGTCGAACAGCTTTTCCCAGGCGTCGCCGACGACGCCCAGATCGTGCAGGAATTTCTCGAGCTCGTCGGAGAGCTGGTAGGGTTTCATCGCGCGGATGCGGTCGAACACCGGCTTGTAGCGGGCGAGATCGGCATTGGCGGCGAAATGCGCGTCCAGAACGCCGTCATCCAGCCGGTTCAATTCGAGGGTGAAGAAGACCAGCGGGGTGGTGAAATTGGTGATCTTCTCCTGCATGTCGGAGAGGAACTTGGCCCGGCTCGCATCGGTGGTCTGCTGGTAATAGCGCAGCCCGGCAAAGGACATGATGCGCCCGGCGACGGTGCTGATGCGTTCGTTGCGCAGCACACAGTCCAAGAGCCCGGCGGCGTCGAGTTCCGCAAGCTTGCCCTCGTAGTCGCGGGCGAAATCGGCGCAGGCGGTTTCGAGCCAGTCGAGATCGCGTTTCAGTTCCGGCGCGTCCTCGCCGCTATAGAGATCGCTGAGGTCCCATTCGGGCAGGTTGCCGAGATCCTTGCCGCCACCCGTGGCGTTGGCGTCGAAATTCGGTTTGATCGTCATCGCACATTCCTTTCGCTTTTCATGGCACCTAGTGTGCCGGGTCGGGCAGATGCAAGTGTTCGGGCCGAATGCAGCGAAAAAATCCACAAATCCGGCTTTGATTCGGTATCATCTGCCGGGTGCACCGGGTCGGGCGGCATGTGGCACGGGCTGATTGCGGGTGCGAACAACAGGGGAGAGAATGGCGTGAGTATTGTAAAGAATCCGGTTGTCACCAGTATCGTGGGCGGCGTGATCGGGCTGTTGGCAGGGGTGATGATCGGCAAGGGTTCGGTCGATGGACCTTTGCATGACGCGGTGCAGCGGGCGATGGCGCCGATGACGGAATCCAGCGCCGCGCAAAGCAGCGCGATGGCGGCGCTGTCGGCGCGGATCGAGTCGCTGGAGGCGCAACTGGCCGAGGGCGCTTCGGCCTCGGAGGATCTGGTTGGAACCTTCGGGGCGCAGCTTGCGGAACTGAAGGACAGCATCGGCGGGGCGATTTCGGGCACGGCGTCCGAGCAATCGGAGGCGCTGAAGACGGCGCTGGCGGAGATCTCGACCAAGATCGCGTCGCAGGCGGAGGCGCTGAAGCAGGCGGCGGTGCGGCCCCGGCCGGACAAGGCCGAAAGCGCGGCCGCGCCGGCGCCCGCCGCCGATCCGGTGGCGATGCCGGCAGCCGGTCCGACGCTGGGCGCGGGGCAGACGGCATTGTTCGCGGACGGCGCGGTGCGGGCCTTTGTCCGCCGCGTGACGGCGGAGGGCGCGGTTCTGTCGATCAACGGCGCGTCCTCGGAGATCGGCGCGGGCGAGTCGGTGGTGGTGCGCCATGACGGCGGGACCTGCCGGGTCGGCGTGGCGCAGGTGTCGGGCGCAGGGGTGGCGTTGTCTTCGGATTGCGACGGCGGTGCCGCGCCGGAAGACGGGGTTTCGGCAACACCGGGCCAGACGGTGATGCTGGCCGATGGCGCGCTGCGGGCCTTCGTGTCGGGCGTGGTCGGCGGCGATGCCCGGCTGTCGATCAACGGCGTGGGGACACAGGTGCTCGCGGTCGGTGAAAGCGCCGAGACGGAGGTGGACGGCAGGACCTGTTCCGTCACCGTGACCGGCATTCGCGGCGGGACCGTCGGATTGACCGGCCGCTGCGACTGACGCGGCGCGGGACGGCGCGGTCTAACCGCAGGCGGCCAGCATTCGCCTGAGATCGTCGAGCGTGTTGGCCTCGGACGCGGGCTTGTCCCGCCGCCAGCGCGCCATGCGGGGAAAGCGCAGCGCGACGCCGGACTTGTGGCGCGGGCTTTCGTGGATGCCTTCGAAGGCGATTTCGAAGACATGGTGCGGCGTGACCTGCCGCACCGGGCCGAAACGCTGCTGCGTGTTCCGGCGCACCCAGGCGCTGATCTCGCGGAATTCGGCGTCGGTGAGGCCGGAATAGGCCTTGGCGAAGGGCATGAGGTCGTCGCCGTCCCAGACCGCGAAGGTGAAGTCGGTGAAGAGATTGGCGCGCCGCCCGTGGCCGGACTGCGCATAGATCATCACCGCGTCGATCGTCCGCGGATCGAGCTTCCATTTCCACCAGTCGCCCTTGCGGCGGCCGTCGAGATAGGGGCTATCCCTGTGTTTCAGCATCACGCCTTCGGCATGGGCGGCGCGCGCGCCGGCGCGGACGCGGGCGAGACCGTCCCAGGAGTCAAAGGCGATGCAGGGCGACAGGCGCAGATTGCGGTCGTCCGGCATATCGGCAAGGGCGGCGCGCAGCCGGTCCCGCCGGGTGGCGTGGGGCAGGCCGCGCTGATCTTCGCCGCCCCATTCCAGCAGGTCGTAGGCCATGAAGATCACCGGCGCGTCGCGCAGGAGACTGCGGGGAACCGTCTTGCGCCCGATCCGTTTCTGCAAGGCGTTGAACCCCATCGGGGCGTGGTTTTCCCAGGCCAGGAGTTCGCCGTCCAGCACCGTGCCATCGGGCAGGGCGTCCACGGCGCGGGCCAGTTCCGGGAAACGGTCGGTCATCAGTTCCTCGCCGCGCGACCAGACGAAATGCTGGCGGTTGCGGACGATCAACTGGCCCCGGATTCCGTCCCATTTCCATTCGGCGGTCCAGTCCTGCGGGCGTCCGAGCGTGTCGGCGTCCCGGTCCAGCGCGTAGGACAGGTAGAAGGGATAGGGGCGGGAGGCATCGGCTTGCGGGTCGGCGGCCAGGACCAGGGTTTCGAAATCGACGGTGTCGGGCGTCCAGTCGCCCATCAGCCGGTGCGCGAGGTCCGACGGATCCTGCCCGGTCGCCTCCGCGAGGGCGCGGGTCATCAGCTTCTGGCTGATCCCGATGCGGAACCCGCCGGTGATCAGCTTGTTGAACAGAAACCGTTCGGTGCTGTCGAGCCGGTCCCAGGCCGCCAGAACCCGCGCCTTGCGGGTCTCCTCCGGCAGGTTCGGCAGGTCCTTGAGGTAAGCGATCCAGTGGCTCAGGCCGTGATCGCTGCCGCCGGAGGCCGGCGGCAGGATCAGCGCGATGGTTTCGGCCAGATCCCCGACCACCGGATAGCTTTCTTCCAAGAGCCAGAGAGGCAGCCCCGCGTGATCCGCCGCCCATTCCCTAAGCTGGCGCGTGGTGACGGCGCGTTTCGGGCGGCGGCCCGAGAAGAGGGCGATGGTCCAGAGCCGGTCCTGCATCGGGGCCTCGCGGAAATAACCCGCCAGGGCCGCGACCTTGACCGAGGTGCGCGTCGACTGGTCGATCCGGGCGAAGAGGGCGGCGAAAGCCTTCATGCCGCATTCCCGCTTTCGGAATCCTCGCCGTTGAATTCCGTCGGAACGATCCGGGCGTTATATCCGCTCTCGGTCAACCATCGCGTGAAGATTTCCGTGTAACCATGTGTTGCGTAAATGTTTTCCGCTCCGATTTCCCGGATCGTCTCGTTCAACCCGCTCCAGTCCGCATGATCGGACATCACGAACCCCCGGTCCACGGACCTGCGCCGCCGCACACCGCGCATCTGCATCCAGCCGCTGGCGAATCCGGTCGAGAGCGGACCGAAACGCCGCGCCCAGGACCCGGACAGCGCCGCTGGTGGCACCAGCAGCAGGGCGCCCGGATGATCGCGCAGGTGTGTGTCCGGCGTCAGCGCCACGGTGTCGGGCAGGGCGAGCCCCTGCGCCCGCAGGACCTGGTTGGTCGCCTCGATGGCGCCATGGGTGAGGACGGGGCCGATGCCGCGATCCAACAGGGCGAGCAGGCGTTGCGCCTTGCCAAGGCTATAGGCCCCCAGAACCGGCGTCAGGCCCTCGGCGATGCAGGTGTGCCACCAGCCGTTGATCCGCTTTGCCGTCTCGGACTGGCGCGGCCAGCGGAAGACCGGCAGGCCGAATGTGCTTTCGGTGATGAAGCTGTGGCAGGCGACCGGTTCGAAAGGCTCGCAGAACCCGTCGTTCTCGGTCTTGTAGTCGCCGGAAACCACCCAGATTTCGCCGCCCAGTTCGACCCGGATCTGGGCCGATCCGGGCACATGGCCGGCCGGGTGAAAGGATACGGTGGCCTGACCGATGCGGCGCGTTTCCCCGTAGCCGACCGTATCCAGGTCGATCCGGCCAAGCCGGTGGCGCAGGACCGGCGCGGCGGCGGCCGTGGCCAGGTAGCGCCGGTGCCCCGGCCGCGCGTGATCCGCGTGGCCATGGGTGATCAGCGCCCGGTCCACCGGCCGCCACGGGTCGATGAAGAAGTCGCCGGCAGGGCAGTAGATGCCCTTTTCGGTGAATGTCAGGACAGGGGAACGCGCCATGCAGGCGATCATAGCGCGCAAACCGCGCCAGGCCAGTTCGCGCCGCTGTCAGCCGGTCAGGCCGAGATGACCCGGTCCGGGGCGGCTCCGGAGGCGAACAGCGCGTCCATCTGGTCGAAGATCCGGGACCGGATCTGCGGCCGTTCCATCAGCACCTCGTGGCGCGCGCCCTCGACCACGACGAGCCTGCCCCTGGGCCAGACCGCCATCCTGCGCCGGACCGAATCGCAGTCGATGATGGATTCGCCGGCGCCCAGGAAGGTCAGGCACGGCAGGTCCGGCGAGGCGCGCGAGGCCAGATTCCGGCACTCCATCAGGCTTTCGCGCAACCAGATCAGCGTCGGACCGCCGATGCCGAGTTCCGGGCGGGCCGCCATGTGGTCCTGCATCAGCCTGTAGGCGTCGGGATCCGTGGTCAGCGCGTTGTCCGCGAAGCCCTGCGCGGTCACGTAGCCTTCGTAGCGGGTGGTTGGCGGCAGGCGGTTGCCCAAGCCCATCATCGGCGCCACATGCGACAGGGCCCAACCGAAGGGCTTGACCGCCGGGGACATGTAGATGCCCCACATCGGTCCGGTGAAGACGCAGCTTTGCAGCGGCAGGCCATCCATCGCGGCCCGCAACCCGATGCCGCCGCCCATGGAATGGCCGATCATGTGGAAGGGTTCGGGAAGATCGGCCGCCCTGGCGACGTCGAGCATCGCCGCTACGTCCTTCTGGTAGTCGGTGAAGGCATCGACATGGCCCAGCCGGGTGTCCTCCAGCAACCGGTCGGCCAGTCCCTGGCCGCGCCAGTCGATCACCACCGTCGCAAATCCGCGCCCGGTCAGTTCGTCTGCGAGCCCGCCGTATTTCTCGATATATTCGGTCCGGCCAGGAAACATCAGGACCGTTCCGCGCGGCGCCCCGGCGGGACGCCAGAGCGCGACACGGAGGCGCACCCCATCCGAAGCGGTCGCCCAATAGGCCACCCCTCCGGACGGGACGCCAGCCAAGTCATCGAACAGCGGGGCCGGCGTCAGCGCCATCAGGCGAGAACCGCCGCCAGTTTCATCGCCATGCCCATGTCGCCGTCCACGGTCAGCTTGCCGCTCATGAACGCGCTGGTCGGGTTCATGTCGCCGTCGAAGATCGACTTGAAGGTGTCGGCATCCGCGCTCAGCGTGACGTCCGCCGCGTCGTCCGACACGCGCGCGCCCGAGGCGTCCATCACGATGGAGCCTTCGCCCGCCACGTCGAATTTGGCGGTGCCGTCGAAATCGGCGGCGGCCAGCTTGGTGTTCAGTTCGGCGGCTGCCTGTTCAAGAAATTCGCTCATGTTCACTCTCGTTGCTGTTTGACGCGCTCGTGTCTGGAAATCGGTGCGCGCTGCGTTACACTGCATGGCGATATGAGCGTAAAACAGACCCTTTTCCAACGTATCGTGGCGGCAACCTGCGCCATAGTCATGTATTCCATACCTTTGAGCGCCCAGAATGGCGACCTGGAGGACGAATCCGCCCTGTTGTCAGCGCTTGCCTCCGCCGATGCCGCGCAGGCGAAGGGGCTGGACAGGCAGTTGCAGCGGCTCTGGTCCAAAAGCGGATCGGCGTCGATGGACCTGTTGCTGGAACGGGGGCGGGATGCGCTGAAGTCCGAGGATTTCGCCGCCGCGATCGACCATCTGACCGCTCTCACCGATCATGCGCCCGAATTCGCCGAAGGCTGGAACGCGCGCGCCTCGGCCTATTTCCATTCCGAACTCTATGGTCCGGCGCTGGCCGATCTGGAACGCGCCCTGGCGCTCAACCCGAACAACTACACCGCGATTTTCGGGCTGGGCACGATTCTGGAGACCTTCGGCGACAACGCCCGCGCCTATGACGCCTATGCGCGGGCCAAGGCTATACATCCCCACTTCGAGGACGTAACCAAGGCCATGGACCGGCTGCGGTCCGAGATCGAGGGCCAGTCGCTTTAGGCCCGAACCGGGCAGGGGGCAAAGGTGACAGCGTCATCACGGGTGGCGGCGGTTCTGGGGCCGACCAACACAGGAAAGACTCACTATGCTATCGAACGGATGCTGGGCCATCGCACCGGCGTCATCGGTCTGCCGCTGCGTCTTCTGGCCCGCGAGGTCTATGATCGCATCGTCTCGGTCCGCGGCCCGTCGGTCGTGGCGCTGGTCACGGGCGAGGAACGCATCGTGCCGCCGCGCACGCAATACTGGGTCTGCACGGTCGAGGCGATGCCCGAGGGGATGGGCTGCGATTTTCTCGCCGTGGACGAGATCCAGCTCTGCGCCGATCCGGAACGCGGCCATGTGTTCACCGACCGGCTTCTGCGGTCGCGCGGGCAGCATGAGACCCTGTTCCTGGGAAGCGACACGATGCGCGGCCCGATCGCGGCGCTGGTGCCCGAGGCGCAGTTCCTGCGGCGGGAGCGGATGTCGCAGCTGGTCTACAGCGGCGCGAAAAAGATCAGCCGGATGCCCGCCCGCAGTGCCATCGTCGGGTTTTCGGTGGACAATGTCTATGCCATAGCCGAACTGATCCGCCGCCAGAAGGGCGGCGCGGCGGTGGTGATGGGGGCGCTGAGCCCGCGCACCCGCAACGCGCAGGTGGATCTCTACCAGAACGGCGACGTGGATTACCTGGTGGCGACTGACGCCATCGGCATGGGGCTGAACCTAGACATCGACCACGTGGCGTTTTCCGCCCTGACGAAATTCGACGGTCGCCGGATGCGTCCGCTCGCGCCCAACGAACTGGCGCAGATCGCCGGGCGGGCCGGGCGCGGCATGGCGAGCGGCACCTTCGGCGTCACCGGAGAGGCGCGTCCGCTGGACGACGGGGTCGCGCAGGCGATCATGGATCACCGGTTCACGCCGCTGAAGAAGCTGAACTGGCGCAGCGCGGCGTTGCAGTTCGGCAGCATCGACGCGCTGATCCGGAGCCTGGAGGTCGCGCCGGACAGCGAACACCTCGTCAAGGCGCGCGAGGCCGACGACCTGGGGGCGCTGAAATCGCTGGCGCAGGTGGACGAGGTCTTTGCCAGGGCGTCGGATGCCGCTTCGGTGCGGCTGCTCTGGGATGTGTGCCGGATCCCCGATTTCCGCGGCATCAGCCAGGCTGAACATGCCGGCCTGCTTGAAGTCATCTTCGGCCATCTGCACGAAACCGGCCATGTGCCCGACGACTGGCTGGCGCGGCAGATCAAACGGATTGACCGCCCCGACGGAGACATAGATACGCTGAGCAAGCGGCTGGCCTATATCCGCACCTGGACATATGTCGCTCAGCGCAGGGGCTGGACCCGTGACGAAAGCCATTGGCGCGGGCAGACCCGCGCTGTAGAAGACAGGGTGTCGGACGCGCTGCACGAACGTCTGACCCAGAGATTTGTGGACCGGCGCACATCCGTGCTCCTGCGCCGGCTCAAGCAGAAGGAGGCCCTTTTGGCCGAAGTGAATGACAAGGGTGAAGTGACCGTCGAGGGCGAATTCGTCGGGCGGTTGGAAGGATTCCGGTTTTCCGCCGACAAGTCGGCCGCGGCCGGGGCGGAGGAAAAGGCCGTCAAGGCGGCGTCCCTGCAGGCGCTTGCGCCGCATTTCCATCTGCGCGCAGACCGATTCTACAATGCGCCCGATACCGAAATCGACTATACCGAACAGGGCGGGTTGATGTGGGGCGAACATGCGGTCGGCAAGCTCGTCGCCGGGGCCGAGCCACTGAAACCGCTGGTCGAGGTTTTCGTCGACGACGCGGCGGGCCCGGACGTGGAGCAGAAAGTGCAGCGCCGGTTGCAGCATTTCATCGACCGCAAGGTCGCCGCGCTGTTCGAACCGCTGCTGGCCCTGCAACGGGACGAGGCGCTGTCGGGGCTGGCGCGCGGATTCGCCTTCCGCATGGTCGAAGCCATGGGCATCCTGCCACGCGCGGACATCGCGCAGGAGGTCAAGGATCTCGATCAGGACGCCCGGGGCGCGCTGCGCAAGCATGGCATCCGCTTCGGGCAGTTCACCGTCTTCATGCCGCTGTTGCTGAAACCGGCGCCGACGCGGTTGCGGCTGGTGCTGTGGTCGCTTGCCAAAGGCTTGCAGGAATTTCCCGAGGCACCGCCGCCGGGGCTGGTCACGGTGCCGACGGTCAAGGACGCGCCCGAGGGCTATCACACCATGTGCGGTTATCGCGCCGCCGGAGAGCGCGCGGTGCGGATCGACATGCTGGAACGGCTGGCCGATCTGCTGCGGGCCGAGGACAGCCGGGGCGGGTTCGAGGCCAGGCCCGACATGCTGTCGATCACCGGCACGACGCTCGAGCAGTTCGCGGATCTGATGCAGGGGCTGGGCTACAAGGGCGAGCGCGGCGAACGGGTCAAGATCAAACCCGCGCCCGCAGCGGCGAAAGCGGCACCGGAGTCGGGGGAATCCGCGCCTGAAACGGTCGCGGACGCGTCCGGACCGGAGGCGAATACCGCCCCCGCCGAAGCGGAGACGCAGCCGGATGCCGAAAGCCCGACCGGGACCGGGGCCGAAGACCGCGCCGAAGCCGCCGAAACGGAAACCGGCGCGCCGGCCGGCATCGACACGGATGCGCCGGAGATGGAAGTGTTCTACACCTTCACATGGGGCCAGCGCCCGCAGGGCGGACGCGGCAAGGGGCAGCCGCGCAGCGGCGGCAAGCCGCAGGGCAAGGGCAAGCCGCGGGCCAAGGGCAGCCCGAGGCGTGACGGTAAGCGCGAGCCGGGCCGCGACCAGGGGGCGAAATCCTTTTCCGCCCGCCCGCCGAGGCCGGAAAAGAAGATCGATCCCGACAACCCCTTTGCCGCCGCGCTGATGGGACTGAAAGACAAGACCTGACGGTGGCGGAACAGTCCGCGGACAAGCTGAGGCTGGACAAGTGGCTTTGGCATGCCCGGTTCTTCAAGACCCGGACCCAGGCGGCGCGCCTGGTCAGCGGCGGGCACGTCCGGGTGAACGGCGCCCGCGTCGGGAAACCGGCCCATGCCGTGACCATGGGCGATGTTCTGACCTTTGCCCAGGCGCGGCGGATCCGCGTGGTGCAGGTTCAGGCTCTGGGAACGCGGCGCGGACCCGCGTCCGAGGCGCAGGCCCTGTTCACCGATCTCGCGCCCGTCGCGGACTCCGGACCTGCGCCCGAAAGGGTGGGCGCGCGGCCGACGAAAAAGGACCGGCGGGCGCTGGAGTCGCTGCGGGCGGACGGTCCGTCCGATCCGGACTGACCGTAGCCGCCTATTCCGAAGCCGCCGGTCTAGGCCGCTACCTCCTTCAACCCCAGGATTTGCCGTGCCTCGGCCCAGGTCGCCACGGGGCGTTCGTTTTTGTCACAGATCTCAGCCACGCGCCGTACCAGCGCCGCGTTCGATGGAGCGAGCGTATCGCGGTCCAGGCGCACGTTGTCCTCGAGCCCGGTGCGGGCGTGGCCGCCGCTCGCCACGGCCCATTCGTTCAGGGTCAGCTGTTGCGCGCCGATGCCGGCGGCGCACCAGGGCGCGTCCGGCCCGAACAGGCGGCGGACCGTGCGGATGTAGAAGTCGAAGACCTCGCGGTCGACCGGCATCGCGTTCTTCACGCCCATGACGAACTGCACATAGGGGGTGTCCTTGATCCGCCCGTCGGCATGCATCTTCGCCGCCTGGAAGATGTGGCTGAGGTCGAAGGCCTCGATCTCGGGTTTCACATCATACGCCTTCATCTCGGACGCCAGCCAGTCCACCAGGTCCGGCGGATTCTCGTAGACCCGCGTCGGGAAGTTGTTGGAGCCGACCGAGAGCGAGGCCATGTCCGGGCGCAGCGGCAGCATCCCGCCCCGCGTCTGCCCGGCGCCCGACCGCCCGCCGGTCGAGAACTGCACGATCATGCCGGGGCAGTGCTTGTCCAGCCCGTCCTTCAGCCGGGCGAACTTTTCCGGATCCGAGGAGGGCGTCCCGTCACCGTTGCGCACATGGGCGTGCACGATGGAGGCGCCGGCCTCGAAGGCTTCCTGGGTGCTCTCGACCTGCTCGGCGACGGTGATCGGCACCGCCGGGTTGTTCGCCTTGGTGGGCAGGGAGCCGGTGATCGCGACGCAGATGATGCAGGGCTTTTGCTTGGGATCAGACATCGAAGAACACTGTTTCATCTTCGCCTTGCAGGCGGACGTCAAAGCGGTAGACGGGCATGCC
Organism: Sedimentitalea xiamensis; assembly: GCF_030164465.1. Lineage (GTDB taxonomy): Bacteria > Pseudomonadota > Alphaproteobacteria > Rhodobacterales > Rhodobacteraceae > Sedimentitalea > Sedimentitalea xiamensis. The sequence goes on along the minus strand of NZ_JASNJE010000013.1, from coordinate 65,457 downwards.
ATCCCGTTCCGTACGTTCTGCGATCAGCGTGCCGCGCCGGTTTTCCCATTCAATGAGGTTCAGCACCGGATCGGCGGCGTTCGCCTCCGCTTCGTCGGAGAAATACATCCGCGTGTTGAGCCCGATATTGATCCCGCGGGCGACGATCCACAGGTTCAGATGCGGTGCTTGCGTGCCGACATTGCGGCCCCGGGTCGCGCCGGGCTTGACCGTGTCAAAGCCCCATTCGCCGGTGTCGAAATCCGAAATGACCCGACCCCAGCCACGGAAACCCTCTTCGACCTCGCCGCCGCCTTCGGGATGCGCATAGTGGCCATCGGCATTGGCTTGCCAGACTTCCAGCAGTACATCCTTGATGGGTGCGCCCATGCCGTCGATGATGCGGCCTTCGACGCGAATGCGTTCGCCTTTGGCGTTGGGGCCGGTCATGTCGCGACCCAACTCCTGGCGATAGATTTCAAAGCCTGCGGCGCCGGGGGCCAACCCGATATGAACGTAGGGTCCGGCCGTCTGCGACGCGGATTCTTTCAGATATGCGAGTTCCTGAGGCATTGGTCAGTTTCCTTCCAGACGGTTCTCGAAAAGCGTCGAGCGACGCCCGCGCAGCACGATGTCGAACTTGTAGGCAATGCTGTCGAGCGGGATGGTTGCGTTCAGATCGAGCTTGGCGGTCAGCTGCTCGATGGCACCCTGATCGGGAATTGTCTGCACGATCGGGCAGATCGGGATCAGTGGATCGCCTTCGAAATAGCATTGCGTGATCAGCCGTTGCGCGAAGCCCGTACCAAAGACAGAGACGTGGATATGCGCGGGCCGCCAATTGTTGACCATGTTGCGCCAGGGGTAGGCGCCTGGTTTGACGGTGCGGAAGTAGAAATAGCCGTTCTCATCTGTCAGCGTCCGGCCGCAGCCGCCGAAGTTCGGGTCTATCGGCGCGAGATAGGTGTCCTTCTTGTGCCGATACCGCCCGCCCGCGTTGGCCTGCCAGATCTCGACAAGCGTCTTCGGAACAGGCCGCGCGTTCTCGTCCAGCACCCGCCCGTGCAGGATGATCCGCTCGCCGATCGGGCTTTCGCCGGCCTTGGCGTAGTTGGTCAGCAGGTCATTGTCGCCCGCGTCGATGTCACTATGGCCGAAGCGGGGACCGGTTATCTCGGAAACCGAGTTTTGCAGCGAGATCATCGAATAACGCGGGCTGCGCGCGACGGATGTCTTGTATCCGGGCGTAAAGGCCGGAGGCTGAATGCTCCGGTCTCGCTGATAGAACTCTCCGGGCTGGGTCATCTGTTCTCCTCCATTTCGGCGTATGTTTGTTTGGCAAGTTTGATTGCATGATTGGCCTTGGGCACGCCGGCGTAGATCGCCACGTGCAGCAGAGCCTGCATCACGTCATTCTTGGTCGCGCCCGTATTGGCGGTGGCGCGGATGTGCATCGGGATCTCCTCGAAATTCCCGGTCGCGGCGAGCAGTGCCAGCGTCAGCATGGATCGTTCGCGCCTTGAGATGCTGTCATCGGCCCAGACCGTGCCCCAGGCGCCCTCGGTGATCAGCGCCTGGAAGGGCAGGTCGAAGTCGGTCTTGGCGGCCTCCGCCCGGTCCACATGCGAATCCCCCAGAACCGAACGCCGAACAGACATCCCAGAAGCGTAACGGCTGGTCATGACGATTCTCCTTTTCCGTTTTCGAATACGCGCGCGGTCGCCGCGTCAGGGCCGGTGGCGCGCATCAGTAGGGGAGTCCCACGTAGTTCTCGGCCATCGCCTTCTGCGCGGCCTTGTTGGATCGCAGGAATTCCAGGTCGGCGACCTGCATCTTGAGGTCGAATTCCGACTGGTCGGGATAGCGGTGCATCATCGACGAGAACCACCAGCTGAAGCGTTCGGCCTTCCAGATGCGGCTCAGCGCCTTGCCGGAATAGCTGTCGATCCCGTCGGTGCTGCCGCTGGCATAGTAGCTGCGCAGCCCTTCATAGAGGTAATGCACGTCCGAGGCGGCGGTGTTCAGGCCCTTGGCGCCGGTGGGCGGCACGATATGGGCGGCGTCGCCGCAGAGGAACAGCCGGCCCCAGCGCATGGGTTCGGTCACGAAGGATCGCAGCGGGGCGATGGATTTCTCGATGCTCGGCCCGGTGACGAGCTTGTCTGCCTGGTCGGCGGGAATGCGGCGGCGAAGTTCCTGCCAGAACGCGTCGTCCGTCCAGTCCTCGGGCTTGTCGCTGAGCGAGCATTGAATGTAGTAGCGGCTGAGATTGTCGTTGCGCATCGAACAGAGCGCGAAGCCGCGTTCGGAATTGGCGTAGATCAGTTCGTGGTTGACCGGCGGCGTTTCGGACAGGATGCCGAGCCAGCCGAAGGGATAGACCTTTTCGTATTCCCGGCGCACATCCAGCGGGATCGTCTGCCGGCTGACCCCGTGAAAGCCGTCGCAGCCGGCGACGAAATCGCAGTCGATCCGCCGCTGTTTGCCGTCCACGGCATAGGTGACATGCGGGGTGTCGGAATCCGCGTCGTGGATCACCACGTTATCGACGTTGAATTCGATCTGTCCGCCGGCTTTCTCGCGCGCGTCGTAAAGATCGCGGGTCACTTCGGTCTGGCCGTAGACGATCACGGGGGTTCCGGTGTGTTCCTCGAAATCGAGCCGGAACATCTCGCCGCCGTAGGAAATCAGCGTGCCGGAATGGACGAAACCTTCGGCGTGCAGCCGGTCCGCGCATCCGGCTTCTTCCAGCAGTCTGACGAAGCCCTGTTCCAGAACGCCGGCGCGGATTCGCCCCAGAACATAGTCCTTGGTCTTGCGTTCCAGCACGATGCTGTCGATCCCACGGGTGTGCAGCAATTGCGACAGGAGCAATCCCGAAGGTCCGCCGCCGATGATCGCGATTTGGGTTTTCATCCCGTTCTCCTCCACGTGATGATTGATATTCGCATGTTGCAAGCGACAAGAAAAATGAACAATAAGGCAAAATACTTTCTGTTTTGGGTAAGTAAATGGATCGACGGATCAAGTTCCGGCATCTCGATGCCTTCAGCGCGATCGCGCGGGCGCGCAGCCTGAAACGCGCGTCCGAACAGCTGAACCTGACGCAGCCGGCGATTTCCAAGACGCTCAGGGAACTGGAAGAGATCGTGGGTGCCGTGCTGATGGAGCGCAGCCGCTCCGGCGTCGCGCTGACCCCGGAAGGAGAGGTGTTCCTGCAATTCGCGGAACAGAGCACGGCGGCGCTGCGGCATGGGCTGCGCAGCGTTCGGGCGACAAGCGGCGCGGGGGCGAGCCTGAAGATCGGCGCGCTGCCCAGCGTCGTGTCCCACCTGCTGCCGCGCATGGTCCCGGCTTTCGCCGCCCGCAACCCGGATACGCTGATCGAGATCCACGAAGGGCCGCATCACGACCTGACGACGCGGCTGCGCGCGGGCCGGCTCGACATGGTCGTGGGGCGGTTGGGGCGGCCGGAGTCGATGCAGGGGCTGTCGTTTCGTCAGCTTTACAGCGAAGAGGTCGCGGTGGTGACGGCGCGGGGCGGACCGGCGGCTTCCGTCCGCAGGCTCGGCGACCTGGAAGCGTTCCGCGTGCTCTATCCGCCGAAGGATTCGGCGATCCGGCCGCTGGTGGCGCGGCTCCTGATCTCGCAGGGCATTCCGCTGTTCGCCAACCGGATCGAATCCGCATCGCCGGCCTTTGGCCGCACGGTCACGCTTGGCGATCCGGGAACGGTCTGGTTCATCAGCCTCGGCGTCGTCGCCGGCGATATCGCCGGCGGGCTGCTGGTCCGGCTCGACCTCGACATGGCTGCCACCGCCGGAGCGGTCGGGATCATGACCCGCGCCGAAGAGGTGCCCTCCGCCGCCTCCCGCGCCTTTGCCCGCGCCCTGGTGCAGGCCGCCGCGGACCCCGGCGCGACGCCCGCGTGACCGGGCGGATCAGTTGAGGACGCGCGCCGCGATGCGCGTGCCATCCGTCAGCCCCGACGACGGGTAGAGAACGACCCGGTCGCCTTCGCTGAGACCGCTGACGACCTGCGCTTCGGTGCCGTTGTTGGGGCCGATCTCGATCTCGCGGAGCCGGGCCACCCCGTCGTTCGCGACGAAGACCGCCCAGGAGGTGCGGTTTCGGAACAGCGCGCTGGCGGGGACGATCAGGGTATCCTCGGCGTCCCAGACGACGATCCGGGCCTCGACCCGGAACCCGTGGCCGAGCCCGGCATAGTCTTCGGGCGGGCTGGAAATGGCGATGACCGTATTCACCCGCTGTTCCTCGACGCCCAGGGCCGAGAACTGGGTGACGCCGAAGGGTTCGACACGGGTGACTTCGCCGTCGAGATCGCGCGGGCCGCCCCAGTCGGTGATGATCACCGGATCGCCGGGGGCGACCTGCACCGCGTCCGTGGACAGCAGTTCGGCGACGATTTCGAGATCGTTGGCGATATTGCCGATTTCCATGATCGGCGCGCCGGCGGGCAAGGCCGTTTCGCTTTGCTGGATCACCCGGAGAATGCGCCCGTCCGCAGGCGCGTAGAGCGGGATGTCATTGGCGCCGTTGCCCATGGCTGCCGCCAGCTTCTTGTCGTCGAAACCGATCAGCTGCGCCTGCGCATTGGCGATCTCGGCCTCGCGCATGGCGATCGCGGCTTCGGCGGTGTCGACGCTGGCCTGGGCCACCCGCGCCGCCTGGCGGGCGCGGTCCAGCGCGGCGCTGGTGGAAAACCCGCGCGCGACCAGTTCTTCCGTCCGGTTGAGTTCGGTATCCGCGCCGTCGCGGTTGGCGATGGCGGCATTCAGGTCGGCGCGCGCCACCCGCAGGGCCGCGGTTGCGGCGGCGACCGCGGCCAGCGCCTGTTCGCGGGTGCGCACGTCCAGCGCGGCGGGATTGGTGGGATGCATATGCGCGACGACTGTCTTGCCGCGTTCCACCGGGTCGCCCGGTTCGACGCCGACGCGCTGCAACTGTCCGGCGACGGGGGTCGAAACGACATAGGCGTCCCGCACCTGCGTGCGGCCTTCTTCGTCGATGGTCAGGCGCATGGCGCCGCGCGTGACCTCGCCCATGTCGACCATCGACGGCTTGGGCCAGAACGCGGCGGCGAGCGCCCCGGCAACCAGCAGCAGGGCGCCGGCGGTCAGAACGATCCGGGATCTTTTTCTCGCTTTGACCATTCCGGCTACTCCCTCGTTTTCAACGCCGAAACGAGATCGGCCCTGTCGATGTCGCGTTTGACCAGCCAGCCGGAGACGGCGGCGGCGCCAATCACCACGATTGCGGCGAATCCGTGGCTCGGCGGGTCGAAGATCGTCGGGATCTGGTAGAGTTCGCTGGAAAATCCCGCCGCGATGGCGAAGGACAGATAATGTCCCAACAGACTGCCCAGCGGCAGGGCGGCCAGGGTCACGACCGCCAGCTCCCCCAGCAGGACGAAGGCGGTTTCGGCCCTGGTGAACCCGATCACCCGCAGGCTTGCCAGGTCGCGGTAGCGTTCCGCATGGGCGATGCGGGCGGCGTTGTAGACGATGCCGAAGGTGATCACGAAGGCGATCGCGCCCATCACGTAGCGAATGGCCCCGGCGCCGGTGTTCATGGTTTTCAGGAAGGCGGCCTCGGCCTCCGATTTCAGGCTGACGCCGGCGACCATCGGCATGTTCCGCAACGCGGCGTAAAGCGCAGGTGCGCGGTCCCGGTCGATGGCCAGTAGGACGCCCGACATGCGGCCGGGTTCGCCCAGGGCGCGGTTCAGGGCAGCGAGGTTCATGTAGGCGGGCGCGCCCAGCAGGCTTTCGGCCACTGCCGTCACCGGGATCTGAAGGGTCGGCTGTCGGCCTTCGCGCATCTCGACGGTCAGCCGGTCTCCGGGGCGGACGTTCAGGATGTCCGCCAGCGCCGTGGACAGGACGATGCCGCTGGCGGGCAACGGGATTTCGGCCTGCTGCGAATCCAGCGCCCGCCCGAGCCGCGCTCCGGGCGGGATGCCGGTGATGACGCCGCGATGGCTGTTCAGACCGTTGCGGAACACGGCCGGAACATGGCGCCGGGGTTCGGCCAGGATCACCGAATCGTCGCGGCGCAGTTCGAAGACTGCCATGTCCGACAGCGCATTGGTGAAACTGACGGTCACGTCGCTGCGGTCCATGACGTTGAATGTCAGGTCGATGGTGCGGTCGAAGGCGGCGTAGATCGTGATCATCGAGGCGCTCAGGGCCATGCCGCAGGCAATGCCGATCACCGCCCCCGCCATGCGCCCCGGCTGACGGGTGATCCGGCGCAGGACCATCCGCGACGGCTGATCGAGCCAGGCGTTCAAGGCCCGCCCGATGTTTCCGGCCCGGCTGTAGTCGGGCGGGGTGGGGGGGCGCATGGCGGCTGCCGGGGTGAGCAGGAACACCCGGCGCAGCACCAGCAGCCCGCCACCCGAGGCCGACAGGATGCTGACGCTGACACCCGCGGCGAAGGATGCCGGATCAAGCTGGAACAGCAGGAATGGAAACTTGTAGTAGATCACATAGACCTCGACCAGCGCCCGCCCTCCGGCGATGCCCAGCAGGCACCCGGCCAGCGCGCCGCCGACGGCGACCGCCATCACCAGCTTGAAGTAATGCACGCCTACTTCGGTGTCGGTATAGCCGAAGGCCTTCATCAATCCGATTTCCTCGCGTTCGGACTGCACCATGCGGCTGATCACGATATAAAGGAGAAAGGCGGCGACGCCGAGAAAGATCGGCGGCACCGCGGCGCTCGACGCTTCGAGCCCGGAGATTTCCTCGCTGACGAAACGGTTGGAGGTCTGGTCGGCGACCGGGTAGGCGCCGGTTCCGCCATAGGGCGCGAGCAGCCTGTCGACCGCGTCCAGAACGGCCGCCTCGTTCGCCCCGTGCGCCAGCGTCAGCAGCGCCTCGTTGAACGCGCCTTCCATGTCATAGGCGGCGGAAAGCGCTGAACGGCTCATCCAGAGGACACCGAAACGGGCATCGTCGGGGATCAGTTCGCCCGGCGCGGTCGTATAGAGAAACTCCGGGCTTTGGGCGAGGCCGACGATCCGGAACCCGTGCCGCGCCCCGTTCATCGTCGCGCTGATCCGGTCTCCGGGACGCAGGCCATGCGCCCTGGCGAAAGACCGCAGCAGCAGGATTTCATCGGCGTGATCGCTGTCTATCATCCGCCCGTCGGTGAGAAACACGTCGTTCACCCGCGGCGCGGACAGGTCCGGCAGGGACACCGCCTGCGCCTGCACCGGCAGGTCGAGGCCGGGCAGATCGACAAGCGCGCTGCCGGTCACCCGCGGTTCCACCGCGCTGACGCCATCGATGGCGGCCATGCGGTGCGCCAGGCGGTCCGGGGCGCGGGTGGCGGGGGCGAAGATGTCCGCAAGACGGTAGCGGTCATAATAGGCGTCGCGGGTCTGCACCAGCGATGTGACCAGCCCGCTCATCATCACCAGCATCGCGACGCCGACGGCGATGACCACGCCGATCGCCGCGGCCTGTCCCTTGATGCGCCAGAGGTCGCGCAGGAGCTTGCGGTCCAGCGGGCTCACCACTCGATCTCCTCCGGGGCCAACTTGGTCTCGTTGATCTCGATCTTGCGGATGCCGCCATCGGCGAAGTGGATGACCCGGTCGGCCATCGCCGCCTGGCTGGCGGCATGGGTGACGATCAGGACGGTGGCTCCCAGTTTCTCGTTGACGTTCTTCAGGACGTTCAGGACCGCCCGTCCGGTCGTGCTGTCCAGGGCGCCGGTGGGTTCGTCGCAGAGCAGGACGGTCGGGTTCTTGGCGACGGCTCTTGCGATGGCGACCCGTTGCTGTTCGCCGCCGGACAGTTGCGCCGGGAAATGGTCCACCCGGTCGTGCAGGCCGACCATCGCCAGTGCCGTGTCCGGGTCCATCGGGTCGCGGGCGATCTCGGTGACGAGTTCGACGTTCTCGCGGGCGGTCAGGCTTGGCATCAGGTTGTAGAACTGAAAGACGAAACCCACGTGGTCGCGCCGGTACCGGGTCAATTCCCTGTCCGTCATCGCCGTCAGGTTGCGGTCCCGGAAAAACGCATCGCCGCCGGTGGCGCGGTCCAGCCCTCCGATGATGTTCAGCAAGGTGGACTTGCCGCTTCCGGAGGGGCCGAGCAACACGACGATTTCACCCTTGGGGATGTCGAGGTCGACGCCCCGCAGCGCGTGCACGGCGGACCGTCCCTCTCCGTAGACTTTCGCAAGCTCCCGTGTCCTGAAGGTGAGTGTTTCCATGCAAAACCCGACGGCGCACCGTTCATTCCTGACCGAAATCAGCCGCGAGGTTCGGGGGCGCCGGCCGGGTTGTCAACATCGCCGGATCGATCACCGCGCGGACAGGGCGACGCGACCGGCGCATTTGCGGTTTGCGCATGACGGCGGGAGCCGGACGATTACGGCCGCGGCAAGGGGGCGAACACTGGCGGAACACGACCGGGCAGGTCAGGTGACAGTCCGGACGGCGGCGCGGTCTCAGCCGGGATTCGGTGATCCCAGGCGCGTCACCGACCGGCACAGATCCTGCGCCGTCGTCAGACCGCGTGTCGTGGCCTGCGCCATTTGCGGCAGGATCATCCACTCCAGCGCCCAGACCGTTCCCGAGCGTTCCTGTTCATGCACGAGTGCCTGGTGCACGCCGGCCAGTTGGGTCGCGTTGAACCGGGCGAGGGTGACGAGCAATTCCGCCAGGACCGAACGCCGAACAGACGTCCCGTAAGCGTAACGGCTGGTCATCTTTTCGGCATTCCTTTCGGGCGCATCAGGCGTTTCTGCGCGGCGATGCGGAACGGCGCGTTCGGCGCGCCATAGCCGGCATAGCCGTTCCACCGTTGCACGATCTCAAAGAACATGCCGCCGGAATAGGGCCGCGAGTAGAACTGGAAGAACGCGCCGGAGGCATCCTCGTCGTAGAGGATGTTGCCGGCCTTGAGCCGCGCCAGCATGCCGGCGTCCAGGTCGAACCGCGCGGCCAGGTCGGCATAGTAGTTGTCCGACATCGGCAAGGGTGCAAACCCGCGCGCGGCCAGGGCATCGGAAGTGGCGAAAATGTCGTCGCTCGCCAGCGCGATATGCTGCACCGATGCGCCGAAGCTGTCGGCCAGGAAATTCCCGGCCATCGTGCGGTGGGTTTCCGCGCCGTTGAGCGTGATCCGGAAGGTCCCGTCCGGGGTTTCGAGCGCCTGGCTGCGTACCAGCCCGTCCGGATCGACCACATCGACCATGGGGGATTTCCGCATCTCAAACAGCGTCGTGTAGAACAGCGACCAGCTGAGCATCTCGTCATAGCTCATGGTCTGCGCCAGGTGGTCGATGCGTTTCAGACCGGCCCCGCTGTCCTCGCCCGGAGTCTCGGTGAATTCCACCGACCATACGTCGTTCAGACCGCTGGCTTCGTCGATGAAATGCAGGACGCTGCCGCTGAGGCCGCGGATCGCCGGGATGTCGAGTTCGCCCGGTCCGATCGGCTGCCGGAAGGGATCGGCGCCCAGCCGCTGCGCCCTGTCCACGGTTTCCGTCGCGGCCTGCACGGAGATGCCGATGTCGCAGACCGTGGTGCCGTGCATGCTGTAGGCGCTGCTGGCGTAACCGCTGGTTTCCCGGTTCACGACGATCCGGATTTCGCCCTGTGCCCAGAGCGACAGGTTCTTGGCGATATGGGCGCCCGAAAGACGGAAGCCGAGGGACCGCAGCATGGTTTCCAGCGCATCCGCTTCTTCGCCCCGCGTGGCGAATTCCACGAAGGCGACGCCGTTCACGGTGGATCGGGCCGGCATCGGGGCGAGGTCGCGCACGGCCGCGGGTTCTTCGCGGCGCACATCGTCCATCAGGGCGACGAGCGACCGGTAGCCGTCCTTGGCGATCGTCTTCGGCCGCCCGCCGCGGAACTGATCGTTGAAGATCTCCAGCGAGACCGGCCCGGCGTAGCCGGTGGCCATCACCGCCTTCATGAAATCCGTGACCGCCAGGTCGCCTTCGCCGGGCATGTTGCGGAAATGCCGGGACCAGTAGAGCAGGTCCATGTCGATCAGCGGCGCATCGGCCAGCTGGACGAAGAAGATCCTGTCGCCGGGGATGCGGCGGATCGTTTCCGGGTCGATCCTGCGCGACAGCGTGTGGAAGCTGTCGAGGATCACCCCGACATTGGCATGATCGGCCCGCCGGACGATTTCCCAGGCGTCCCGGTGGTCGTTGACATGCCGCCCCCAGGCCAGGGCTTCGAAGCCGACGCGCAGGCCGCGGGCGGCGGCGCGTTCGCCCAGGGCGTGGAAGTCTTCGGCGGCCCGGTCGATGCCGCCCAGGGCCTGCGGATGGCAGGAGGAGCAGACGAGCACCAGGTCGGTGCCGAGTTCCTGCATCAGGTCGAATTTCCGCTCCGCCCGGTCGAACGCCTTGGCGCGCAAGGGTTCCGGCAGGCCCTCGAAATCCCGGAACGGCTGGAACAGGGTGATGTCCAGACCCATGGTGCGGATCAGGTCGCCGACCTCACGGGGATTGCCGTCATGGGCGATGAAATCCTGTTCGAAGATCTCGATGCCGTCGAAGCCGGCGGCGGCGATGGCCTCCAGCTTTTCGACCAGATTGCCGGAGATCGAAACCGTCGCGATCGAGGTCTTCATGGCGCTTCCTCCTGGATCGCGGCGCGCAGGGCGGCGTGGTCGAGGCCGATGCCGGTGAAGATGGACCAGGCGTCGATCCCCTGTCCGAAGAACAGTTCGTAGCCCGAAATCACCGTCAGCCCGGCGCGTTCCGCATCCATGAGAAACGGAGTCTCGACCGGGGTATAGACCGCATCGAAGGCCCAGGCCGCGCCTTTCATCGCTTCAAAGGGCAGGGCGGAGCCGCCGATGCCCACCATGCCCAGGGGCGTGCAGTTGATGATCCCGTCCGCGCCGCGCGCCGCCGCGACGGGGTCGCTGAAGGTTTCGATCCGGGTGTCCGACTCCAGCGCCCGCAGGGCGTCGGCCAGCGCCTCCGCCTTGGCGGGGTCGAGATCGACGCAGCGGATGACACGGGCCTTCAGGCCGATCAGCCCGAAGGCGACCGCCTTGCCGACGCCGCCGGTGCCGATCAGGCAGACGGTGCCCGGATTTTCCGACCCGCGCACGCTGCGGTAGGCGCTCATGAAGCCGGAGTAATCCGTGTTGAACCCTTTCGGACCCTCGGGGTCGAAGACCACGGTGTTGACGGCCCCGATGGCGCGCACCAGCGGGTCCGATACCGTCACCTTGGCCGTCACCACTTCCTTGTAGGGATAGGTGACATTGATGCCGCGAAAGCCGCCGGAACGGGCCTGTTCGAAGACTTCGTCAAACGTCAGGCCGAGGTCCTTCGGGATCAGCCGGTCATAGGTCACGTTGCGGCCGGTCAGCGTTCCGGCGGTCCGATGCAGGCGGGGGGACTTGGACCGGGTGATGTTGTCGCCGATCAGGCCGAGCTTCACGGTGGTTTCCGATGTATTTGTCATGACGTTGCCTTTCCGAATACACGGCGTTTCATGGACATCCAGAGCGGTGTCTGGCTGACGAAGATCAGGATCACCGCGACGAAGAGCACGAGCGACAGGGGGCTGGTGAATATGCCTTCGAAGAAGCGGCCGAGGTCTTCGCGTTCCGAGATGATCGCGCGCCGCCAGTTGTCGTCCAGCAGCCGCGACAGGATCACGCCCAGAATGACCGGACCCAGCGGGTAGCCGTAATGGCGCATGAAATATCCGAAGACCCCGAACCCGAGCATCCAGTAGACATCGGAGATCGAATTGTTGACCGCATAGGCCCCGACAATCGACAGCAGCAGGATCAGCGGGATGATGACCGAACGCGGCATCTCGACGATCTTGGTGAAGATCTTGATCCCGGTCAGCCCGAAGATCAGCATGAAGACATTGGCGGTCAGCAGCGCGCCGACGATGAACCAGAACATGTCCGGCTGGTCGATCATCAGCATCGGGCCGGGGTTCAGCCCATGGATGAAGAGCGCGCCGATCATGATCGCGGTCACGGCATCGCCGGGTATGCCCAGGGTCATCATCGGAATGAAGGCCCCGCCGACGGCGGCGTTGTTCGCGGTTTCCGGCGCGACGAGACCTTCCATCGCGCCTTCGCCGAAGGGGCGTTCCGGGTTCTTGGTGACGCGCTTGGCGTGGTCATAGGCCATCAAGGCCGCAATGTCGCCGCCGGTGCCGGGCAGGGCGCCGATGATCACGCCGATGCTCGATGTTTGCAGGGACAGCGGCAGGTATTTGCGGATGGTTCCGAAGGATGGGACGATCTTGCTGATCTTCTGGCGCACCGCCTTCATTCCGACGTTCTGCAACTGAAGAAGGGCTTCGGAGACCCCGAACATGCCGATCATGACGGCGATGAAGGAAATGCCGCCTTCCATGATCTGAAGATCGAAGGTGAAGCGTTCGGTGAAGGTCAGCGGGTCACGGCCCACGGCGCCGATGGCGATGCCGAGAGCCCCGGCGAATATGCCCTTGACCAGCGACCCGCTGGACAGCGACCCGACCAGCAGGATGCCGAGCACGGCCAGCAGCATGTAGTCGCGGGGCTGGAAGGTGAGCGCGAAGTCCGACACGAAGGGGGCAGCCAGCGCCAGCACCAGGATGCCGATCAGCCCGCCGAAGAACGACATGACCGTGGTCACGCCGATGGCTTGCCCGGCTTCGCCGCGTTTGGCCATCGGGTAGCCGTCCATCGCCGTCGCGATGGCCGAGGGCGCGCCGGGGATGTTGAGCAGGATCGCGGTGCGCGATCCGCCATAGACGCCGCCCATGTAGATGCCGACCATCAACGAGATCGCCGGATAGACATCCCAGGAAAAGGTGAAGGAAATCAGGATCGAGACGGCCATCGTCACCGACAGGCCGGGGATCGCCCCGATGTAGATCCCTGCGAAGGTTCCGACCCCCACCAGAACCAGCAGTTCCGGCTGCGTGAAGATCGTGAGCATGGCGAGTATCGTGTCCATCAGGAGGCCCCCCCGGAAACGAGATTGCGGAAGAACTGGATGAATTCGGCCTCGGGCAGGATGCCCGCCGGCAACAGCACGGTGAAGATCACGCGGAACACGATCCAGATGATGACGAGCGAGCCAAGCGCGACGGCAAAGGTGTAGCCCCAGCCCTTGCGGGCGAGCAGCTTGACCGAAACCACCAGGAAGATGGCGGCCGTCGGAACGAAGCCCAGCGGTTTCAGCAGCAGGCCGAAGAGAATGAGAAACCCGATGAAAACAAGAACCAGCGGTGGCAGAATGTCCTTGCCCAGGGTTTCGGTCGGCACGAGAGGAAACCGCGCGGTGCGCGCCGTCACCACCAGGGCCGCGACCGCCATGACCAGCGTGGTGGCCATCGGCACGGCGCCCGGCGCGGACAGCGCTTCAAAGCCCGAGATGCCGTAGGCGCTGTAGAGCAGGAACAGGCTCGCGACGCTCAGAAAGATCGCGAAGCCGAGTTCGCCCGGTCTGCGTTGTTCGGTGTAGCCGCCGGGCGTCGCGTCCGATGTGCCATCGTGGTGATCGCTGTCGCCCCTGAAATCCGGATCCATGGTTGTCTCCTCCCGTTGAATTGATCCGGGCTCCTATCCCGGAACGCGCGGCGCCGCCCAGCGTCATCTGGCGCGGGCGGCGCCATGTTCGGCTGGCCCTCTGGCCTGCCGCGCGGTTGGGTGCCGGCCTATTCGCCCGGACGCGCGATGCCGAAGTCTTCCGGCGACGCCTTGGTCAATCCTGCGTCCTGCAAGAGCCAGGCGGTGCCCTGCTGCCATTTGGCCAGGAAGTCCTCAGCTTCGGCGCCGCTGATTCCCATCATGGTGAAACCGCGGTTGTCCATCAGTTCGACGAAATCGGGATGCGCCGCGCCGGCGGCATAGGCTTCGCCGAGTTTGGCGACAATGTCGTCCGGGGTGCCCTTCGGGGCGAACACGCCAAAGAACGGACCCCAGGGCAGGTAGGTGTTGTAGCCTTCGTTGAAGCTTGTCACCAGCGGCACATCCGGAAGTTTCGCGTTCTGCGCGACGTCGAAGATCGCGAGCGGTTTCATCGACCCGGCGCGAATGCCCTCGATGGAGGCGCCAAGCACCGCCGGCATCACGTCGATCGCGCCGCCTTGCAGGGCGGTCAGGGCCGGTCCGTCGCCGTCATAGGGAACCGCCGTCACGTCGAGCTTGCCTTCGACGGTGTCCATCATCGCGGTGATGACGGAGGGCACGCCGCCCGGACCCGTGGACCCGATGCGCAGCTCGCCGGGATTGTTCGCGATATATTCCATCATGCCGGCATAGTCGTCGAAAGGCGCCTCGTTGTTGGCAACGAGGATCGGCGTGCCGCGCGCCAGGATGTTGATCGGCGTGAATTCGGAATAATCCTTGTCGCCCAGACCCATCACCTTGTAGAGCAGCGGGTTTTCCGCGCCCATCAGCAGGGTGTAGCCGTCCGCGTCCGAACCGGCGACATGGTTCAGGGCGATGGCGCCGACCGCGCCGGTCATGTTTTGCAGAACGACGGTTCCGCCCAGGACTTCCTCGGCATGCGGCGTCACCGAGCGCATGACCGTATCGGTCGATCCGCCGGCGCCCCACTGGATGATGCCCTGGATTTCCTTGGCCGGGTAGTCTTGCGCCGATGCGACGGTTGCGCCCAGTCCGAACGCAACGAGTGCGCCAATCAGTTTACGAGACATTTCTGTCCTCCCTTGGTGTTTTCCGGCCAGCGATTCGCTCCTCGTTTCGCTGGATTGCCTCCTTTTTTGTACTTAAGGGTTAATTTGTCAACAAAAATGTACCGCAGGGTTAAATTTGTGCTATCCAAGGGGCAGAATCAGACTTACGCATGAGGCAAGACCATGGATGGAGGAGCGGAGCGTCCGGCAAAGGCGCGCAAGACATCTTGGAAAAAGGATCCCGAGGCGGTCAGGCAGAACATCCTGGCCATCGCGACCGAAGAATTCGCGGCACATGGTCTTTCGGGGGCGAACATCAACGAGATCGCCCGCAGGACATCGACGTCCAAGCGCATGATCTACTACTATTTCGGCGACAAGGAAGGGCTTTATTGCGCTGTTCTGGAAGGGGTTTATGCATTTCTGCGCCGCAGCGAGGATCTTCTGGATGTGGCGGGACTCGATCCGGTAAAGGCCCTCCGGCGTCTGATCGAGGCGACCTTTGACGCCCATGCGAACGCGCCGCATTTCATTCGTCTGGTGATGATCGAGAACATCCACAATGCCGATTACCTGCGGAAATCCGATATCGTTCCGAACCTGAACCGGTCGATCATCGACAAGCTTTCGGATGTCTGCAGGCGCGGCAAGGCCGAGGGCTTGTTTCGGGCCGGGGCCGATCCGCTGGAACTGCACTGGCTGATCAGTTCGTTCAGCTTCTACAATGTCTCGAACCGGGCTACGTTCTCGGCGTCTTTCGGAACGTCGCTCTATTCGAAAGCCCATCAGGCGGCCCTGAAGGAACGGCTGGCGGACATGGTGATGGCCGCCGTCGTCATCGGCCATGACCCGAAATCCTGGAGCTGACATGACGGCGCCGGAAACCTGCGATCTGGTGGTGATCGGGTCGGGGGCCGCGGGATTGTCAGCCGCCGTCACCGCCGCGCATGAAGGCCTGAAGGTCGTGCTTCTCGAAAAAGCGCCGGTGATCGGAGGCACGACGGCCTGGTCCGGCGGATGGATGTGGGTCCCGCGCAATCCGCTGGCGGTGCGCGCCGGCATCGTCGAGGATATCGACGCCCCGCGGCGTTATCTCGCGCAGGTCCTGGGCAACAATTTTGACGACGCCAAGGTCGATGCCTTCCTGCGGGCCGCACCCGAGATGGTCGGCTTTTTCGAATCGGCCACGGCGGTGCGGTTCGAAGGCGGAACGCATATTCCGGATACCTATGGGCAGGTGTCCGGCGCGGGGAAAGGGGGGCGATCCGTCATTGCCGCCCCGTTCGATGGTCGCGCCCTGGGCAAGGATATCGCCCTGCTGCGGAAACCGCTGGCGGAGACGGCGTTCATGGGAATGACCATACAGGCCGGGGCCGATCTACGGGCGTTCATGACGATGACGCGGTCGCCGCGCGCCTTTGCCCATGTGAGCCGGCGGTTCGGGCGGCATCTGGTCGATCTGGCGTTGCACGGGCGCGGCATGCAGCTGCGCAACGGAAATGCGCTCGTCGCGCGGTTGCTGAAATCCGCCCGCGATCTGGGTGTCGATCTCAGGACCTCGGTGAACGTCAAGCGGCTTTGCGTCGATGGCGCGCGCGTATGCGGGGTCGAGGTGGAAACCGCCGGGGGCGCGCACCGGATCGTGACGGACGCGGGTGTCGTTCTGGCGACCGGCGGCGTTGCCCATGACATGACGCGCCTTGCGCCGCTGTCGCCGGCCGATACGCCGCCGCGCACCCTGGCGACGCCGTTCAGCACCGGCGGCGGCGCCGCCCTTGCCGAAGCGGTCGGGGCCGCATTTGACGGTTCCGTCGCGTCGGCCTCGGCCTATTGCCCGGTGTCGGAGGTGCCGAAGGGCGATGGCTCAACGGCTCTGTTCCCGCATATCATCGAACGGGGCAAACCGGGAATCATCGGGGTTCTGCGCGACGGAAAGCGGTTCTGCAACGAAGGCAACGGGTATCACGATTATGTGGTCGCGATGCTGGCCGCGACGCCGGCGGGCGAGATCCCGGAATCCTGGCTGATCTGCACCAGGGCGTTCCAGCGCCGCTATGGCCTTGGGATTTCCCGGCCCCGGCCGGTGCCTGTCGGACCCTACCTGCGATCCGGCTATATCAGGTCGGGCCGGACGGTCGCCGATCTGGCGCGCGCCTGCGGCATCGATCCGGCGGGTTTGAAGGAAACGCTGGAAACCTACAACGCCGATGCCCGAGAGGGCCGGGACCCCGCGTTCGGACGCGGCACAACGCCTTACAACCGGTTGCGGGGCGATCCGGCGCAAACGCCCAATCCCTGTGTGGCCCCGATCGAGACCGGGCCTTTCTATGCGGTGAAGGTCATTCCGGGAAGCTTCGGCACCTTTGCGGGGCTCAAGACAAACGGCGCGGCGGAAGTCCTGCGCGCCGATGGCTCGGTGATCGGCGGGCTTTATGCGGCGGGCTGCGACATGGCGAGCGTGATGGGCGGGCACTATCCGGCGGGCGGGATCAACATCGGGCCGGCGATGACCTTCGGCTACATAGCCGGCCGGCGCGCGGCGGGATCGGTCTGATGCGTCCGGTTTCGCTTGCACATCTCACCTTTCTGGACCTGCCGCCGCCGGCGCTGATCCGGCTTGCGGCAAAGGCCGGTTTCGCCGCCGTCGGCCTGCGCCTGATCGCCGTGACCGAGACGACGCCCGGCTATCGCCTGATGGACGATCCGGCGATGATGCGGGACACGCGCCGGGCCATGCGGGACACCGGAGTCACGGTGAACGACATCGAATTCGTGCGCCTGACGCCGGAGTTCGACGCCGGAACGCTCGATGCGTTCCTTGCAGCCGGGGCCGAACTGGAGGCTAGGCACATCGTCACGGCACCTTATGACCCGGATCTGGCGCGATTGACGGACAACCTTGCGGCTTTCGCGGACCGTGCCGAAGGGTTCGGCCTGCGCCCGGTGCTCGAATTCTTCCCATGGACGAACGTGCCGGATCTCCGAACCGCATTGGGCATCGTGACCGCCACCGGGAACCCGTCGATCGGGGTTCTTCTGGATACGCTACATTTTGACAGGTCCGGAAGCCGCACCGGCGACCTGACGCAGGCGGACCCGGACCGGTTTCCCTTCATCCATCTCTGCGACGCCATGGTGCAGCCGGCCTATTCCGAAGATGCGCTTTTGCGCACCGCCCGCGAGGCCCGGATGATACCCGGTCAGGGCGAGATCCCGCTGCGCGACATTCTTGGCCATGTGCCGCCCGAAGCCATGGCCGCGCTGGAAATCCCCATGGAAGCGCAACGCCCGGGTCAGACAAGGCTTGCGCTGGCGAAACAGATGATTGCGGCGGCGCGCGATCATCTGGAAAATCAGGGGCTTTGCCGCAACTAGCCCTCGGCGCGGTTTCCTTGTCGGCAGAAACGCCCCGGCTCCACGATGGAAGGCCATTCGCGCGGCCTGCTCAGAACCTGCCCGAAGCAACGGTGCGGACGATCGATCCGATCTGCATGAGTTGGTCGGAAAGCGGGTTCGTCTTTCGCCAGACCATCCCGATGGTGCGCGTCGGCCTCGGCGGCGGAAAACGGGCGACCGAGACATTGGCCAGCGGTGTTTCCAGGCCGATCGCCATCTCGGGTATCAGCGTCAGGCCCATCCCGGAACCGACAAGCTGCACCAGGGTCGACAAGGAGCTTCCTTCCATGATCTGGCGGGGTTCGGATCTGGTGAACTGGCAGAAGGACAGGGCCTGATCGCGAAAGCAATGGCCTTCTTCAAGCAGGAGCAGCCGCATGGTTCGCAGCATCCTGGGGCTTGGAACCGGCTTTCCCTCGTCTTTCAGGGGGCGAACCAGGACGAAATCTTCCTCGAACAGCGCGAATTCGCGCAGGGCCGGTTCGGAAATCGGCAGGGCCACGACGGCGAGGTCGAGCCGCCCGTCCAGTAGGCTTTCGATCAGCGAGCGGGTCAAGGCTTCGCGCAGTTCGAGATCCAGTTCCGGAAAGCGATCCGAAAGCGCACTTATGACGGCGGGAAGAAAATATGGCGCGACCGTCGGAATGATGCCCATCCGCAACCGCCCGGTCAGCGGGCCTTCGGAGGCGCGGGCGAGGTCATAGAGTTCCTCGACTCCCAGCAATATCTGCCGCGCCTTCAGCAGAAAGCCTTCTCCGACGGGTGTCAGGCGAATCTGCCGTGGCCCCCGTTCCAAGAGCGGCGCGCCAAACATAGTTTCCAGGTCCTTGATTTGCAGGGACAGCGCCGGTTGCGAGATGGAACATGCCTCGGCGGCCCGCCCAAAGTGGCTATGCCGCGCCAGAGCGTCGAAGTATCTGAGATGCTTGAGGGTCAGACCGATCATTAGCGCAGCTTATTGCAATCTTTAAAGTTTTCAATTGGATTTAATCGATGCCTCTTGTTAGAAGTGTTCCAATCTGAGACGAGAGCTCTGGTTGGTTCATCAAATACGGGAGAGAACTATGGACGGAAACAACGTGGATCGTGCTGGCGGCTGCCCCGTCATGCATGGCGGGAACACCGAGATCGGCAACAGCGTCACGAAGTGGTGGCCGCGGTCCCTGAACCTTGAAATCCTGCATCAGCATGGCGCGCGCACCAATCCGATGGATCCGGATTATTCCCACCGCGAAGCCGTCAAAGCATTGGATTTCGAAGCCGTGAAGTCGGATGTGAAAGCGCTGATGACCGACAGTCAGGACTGGTGGCCGGCGGATTGGGGCCACTATGGCGGCCTGATGATCCGCATGGCCTGGCATTCGGCCGGGTCCTACCGTCTGGGCGACGGCCGCGGCGGCGCAGGATCGGGCAACATTCGCTTCGCCCCCCTGAATTCCTGGCCGGACAACGCCAGCCTCGACAAGGCGCGCCGGCTGCTCTGGCCGGTCAAGAAGAAATACGGCAACGCGCTCAGCTGGGCCGACCTGATCATTCTCGCCGGAAACATGGCTTATGAATCCATGGGCCTGAAAACCTTCGGCTTCGGCTTCGGCCGGGAAGATATCTGGGGTCCCGAGAAGGACGTGAACTGGGGCGCTGAAAACGAATGGCTCGCGGCGAGCGAGAACCGTTATGACGATCTGGGCGATGCGTCCACGCTCTACAACCCGCTGGCGGCCGTCCACATGGGGCTCATCTATGTCAACCCCGAAGGGGTGAACGGCAATCCCGATCCGGCCCGGTCCGCGCTGCATGTGCGCGAAACCTTCGCGCGCATGGCGATGAACGACGAGGAAACCGCGGCCCTGACCTGCGGCGGCCACACGGTCGGCAAGGCGCATGGCAAGGGCGCTGCGGACAGCATCGGCGCCGAACCGGAAGGTTGCCCGGTTCACATGCAGGGATTTGGCTGGGACAATCCCGGCATGGGCGGAAAGGCGACCAATGCCTTCACCTCGGGGATCGAGGGCGCCTGGACCCAGCATCCGACCAAATGGGACATGGGGTATTTCGACTATCTGTTCGGCTATGAGTGGGAATTGACCAAGTCGCCCGCCGGTGCCAACCAGTGGAAACCGGTCGACATGCCCGAAGATCACATGCCGGTCGATCCGAGTGATCCCTCGGTGCGCCGCATGCCGATGATGACCGATGCCGACATGGCGATGAAGGTCGATCCGATCTACAATGAGATCTGCCAGAAATTCCGCGCCGATCCCGAATATTTCGCCGATACCTTCGCCCGCGCCTGGTTCAAGCTGACCCACCGCGACATGGGTCCGAAGGCGAATTACTACGGCCCCGACGTGCCGGCGGAAGACCTGATCTGGCAGGATCCGGTCCCCGCCGGGAGCACGTCCTACGATGTGGCGGACGTGAAGTCCAAGATCGCGGCAAGCGGCCTGTCGGCGGGCGAGATGATCGCGACCGCATGGGACAGCGCGCGGACTTTCCGCGGTTCGGACAAGCGCGGCGGCGCCAGTGGCGCGCGCATCCGTCTTGCTCCGCAGAAGGACTGGGAAGGCAACGAACCCGAGCGTCTTGCCAAGGTTCTGGGCATTCTCGAACCCATCGCCGCGGAAACCGGGGCCTCGGTCGCGGACGTGATTGTCCTGGCCGGCAACGTCGGTCTGGAGCAGGCAATCAAGGCGGCGGGCCAGGACGTTCAGGTGCCGTTCGCGCCGGGCCGCGGTGATTCCACCGACGACATGACCGATGCCGACAGCTTCTCGCCGCTCGAACCGCTCGCCTGCGGCTTCCGGAACTGGGAGAAGGAAAAATACGCGGTCGCACCGGAAGAACTGATGCTCGACAAGGCGCAGCTTCTGGGCCTGACGGCGGCGGAGATGACCGTTCTCGTCGGCGGCATGCGCATGCTGGGCGTCAACCACGGCGGTTCGAAACACGGCGTTTTCACCGATCGCGAAGGCCAGTTGACGAACGACTTCTTCGTCAACCTGACGGATATGGCCAACAGCTGGCATCCGGCCGAGGACGGGACCTATGAAATCCGCGACCGCAAGACCGGCGCGGTGAAGTGGACGGCGACCAGCGCGGATCTGGTGTTCGGATCGAATTCGATCCTGCGCGCCTATGCCGAGGTCTATGCCCAGGACGACAACGCCGGAAAATTCGTCCGCGACTTCGTCGCCGCCTGGACGAAGGTCATGAATGCCGATCGCTTCGATCTCGTGGCATGACGATCCGTCCGGGCGGCAATGCCGCCCGGACATCCCGCCTGTGAGCGGGGCAGGGGCGAACGATCCGTGTGTCCGGGACGGGGACGGCGCTTGTCATGGCCGGTGCCGCGCCAGTCTCTACAGCAGGTCCGTTTTCCGGATATCCTCGGCGGCGAAGTCGATTGCCGCGCGCACCTTCCGCGGCAGGGCGCGGCCTTCCAGATAGACCGCTGCGAGAGAACCGCTTTCGCCCTCGTAGCCATCCAGCAGGGTCACGAGGCGTCCGGTCGCCAGATCGTCCCGCAAGGCAAAGCGCGGGACGCAGGCAATGCCCAACCCGCGGCGCGCCAGACCGACCGCCGCACTGGCGGAATTGACGTTGAAGCGGCCGGTCACATTTGCCTGTATGTCCTGTCCGTCCCGCCGGAAGACCCAACGTCGCGGCGCGCGGCGGTTGGTGTCGACGATGCAGTTGTGCCGCGACAGGTCGTCGGGCGACGCGGGTCTGCCCGCCCGCGCCACGTAATCCGGGCTGGCGACGGTCAGGCTGCGGAACCTGCCAAGCCGCCGGACTTTGAGCGAGGCCATGTCGAACCCGCCCATCCGGAAGGCCAGGTCGATGCCCTCGGCGGCGAGATCGGCAAACCGGTCATTCAGCCGGAGATCGATCGTGACCTCCGGATTGGCGATGGCAAATCGCGCCAGCATGTCCGTGACGTAGATTTCGCCGAAGGTGACGGGCGCGGATATGCGCAGGACGCCCGACAGCCCGCGAGACCCCTCGGCGACATCGGCCAGAATGTCGTCGAGATCGTCGAGCAGGGCCGGCGCGCGGGCCAGCAGGTCGCTTCCGGCCGGCGTCAGCCCGACTTTCCGGGTGGTTCTTTGAAACAAACGCACGCCAAGGCGGGTTTCAAGTTCGGCGACATATTTCGAGGTCAGCCGGTTCGACATGCCAAGCTGGCCGGCGGCGGCGGTGAAGGAACCTGATTGGGCGGTCGCGACAAAGGCCCGAAGCTGATCGACAAGATCCATGGCTATATTGAGAACATATTATGGAAAGTCATTCTCGATATTCGCCATTTCGGACTTTGTGTGCAAGGCCTATCTATCGGGCAGGAAACAAGCTGCGCATGAAAGGATTTCGACATGACCACGCAGACCAATGCAGACTACGCCGCCTTCGCCCTCCGGGTGTCCAGCGGTCTCCTGTTCCTCGCCCATGGCTGGCTCAAGATCAGCGTTTTCACCGTCGCCGGAACGGTCGGCTATTTCGAGAGTCTCGGCCTGCCGGGAATTTTCGCCTACCTGACGATATTCGCCGAGATCGTCGGCGGTGCGGCCCTGGTTCTTGGCGTTGCCACCCGACTGGTGTCGCTGGCGTTGATCCCGGTCCTGCTTGGAGCGACCTGGGTGCATGCGGGCAACGGCTGGCAGTTCTCGGCCGAAGGCGGCGGCTGGGAGTTC
Source organism: Sedimentitalea xiamensis (assembly GCF_030164465.1). Lineage (GTDB taxonomy): Bacteria > Pseudomonadota > Alphaproteobacteria > Rhodobacterales > Rhodobacteraceae > Sedimentitalea > Sedimentitalea xiamensis. The sequence continues at coordinate 42,726 of NZ_JASNJE010000013.1, read as the reverse complement.
CCGCTTTTCTGGACGATGGTCCAGGCCAGCATCGCGGCCCTGGGCAGCGGCGCGTTTGCGCTGCGCGTGCCCGCGCTTCAAAGGGCGTTGGGCCAGTTCGCTTGACTTTTCCGCAATCTCCCGGTCGCGTCGTCGCGGCCGGGAGATCGACAAGGAGACGGACCATGCAGACCACCAGCCTTCGGGAACTCAGGGACCGCTTTGCGCCATCCGACCGCATGCCGGTCGTGTTTCTCGGCCATGGCAGCCCGATGCATGCCATAGAGGACGGACCGTTCAGCCGCGCCTGGTCCGCGCTGGGGCGGACCTTGCCGCGCCCGAAGGCGATACTGGTCGTCTCGGCGCATTGGATGACCCGCGGTGCGACGCTGGTCGATATTTCGGACATGCCGCGCACGATCCACGATTTCCATAGGTTTCCGCAGGCCTTGTATGATCAGGAATATCCGGCGTCCGGCGCGCCGGACCTGGCGCGGGAGGTTGTCTCGATGCTGGGCAGCCATCGCGCGCAGGAAGACGACCGCTGGGGTCTTGATCACGGGGCCTGGGCGGTGCTGAAATTCCTTTACCCGGATGCCGACGTGCCGGTCTTTCAGGTGTCCATCGACATGAGCCGGGGTCTGTCGCATCAGATCGGCATCGGGCGGACCCTGTCGGCGCTGCGCGACCGGGGCATTCTGATCCTCGGCTCGGGCAATGTCGTTCACAATCTGCGCGCGATGCGCTTTGGCGGCGCGCCGCTCGACTTCGCGCTGGACTTCGATGCTCTGGTGGCCGACCGGTTGACGGATCGCGATTTCGCGGCCCTGGCCGACCGGGACGGGCTGGGGGCGCTTCTGGACGCGGCGCATCCGAGCGTCGATCACTACCTGCCCGCTCTCACGATCGCCGGTGCGTCCGATACCGGCGACGATCTGACCTTCATGACCGAATCCATCGATCTCGGATCGGTGTCCATGCGGTCCTTCATCTTTCACCCGGCCTAGGGAGGGTGCCAGATGCTGGTGGATGGCAAATGGGTTGAGAACTGGCAGCCGGTGCAGAAAGCCGATGAAGACGGGCGGTTCATCCGCCAGGTGTCGAACTTTCGGAACTGGATTACGGCGGACGGCCGTCCCGGCCCGACCGGGGAGGGCGGGTTCCAGGCCGAACCGGACCGTTACAGGCTCTACGTCGCGCTGATCTGCCCCTGGGCTTCGCGCACGCTGATCGCCCGCAAGCTGAAAGGGCTGGAAAACGTGATCCCGGTGAGCGTGGTCAACCCGGTCCTGACCGACCAGGGCTGGCGTTTCGGCGGATTTCCGGGGGCAGGGGAAGATCCGCTTTTCGGCGCCCGCTACATGCACCAGATCTATACCCGTGCGGACGCGCGGTTCACCGGCCGCGCGACGGTTCCCGTGCTCTGGGACACCAAGCGGAACACCATGGTCAATAACGAAAGCGCCGACATCCTGCGCATGTTCGATACCGCCTTTGAGGAACTCGTGCCATCGGGCCTGCGCCTCTATCCGGAGGATCTGGCGGACGAGATCGACGCCCTCAACCCGCGGATCTACGAGGCGTTGAACAACGGCGTCTACAAGGCGGGCTTCGCGTCGTCCCAGCTCGCCTATGACGAGGCGATCGACGGCATCTTCGCCATGCTCGATGAGTTGGAAACCCGTCTGACGGGGGATTTCCTGTTCGGCGACCGGCTGACCGAAACCGACATCCGGGCTTTCGTCACGCTGATCCGCTTCGATGCGGCCTATCACGGGCTTTTCAAGACCAACCGGCGGCAGATCCGGGACTATCCACGCCTTTCCGCCCTTGTCGCGCGGATGCTGCGTATTCCCGGCGTGCGGGACACCGTCGATATGGATCATATCCTGCGCGGATACTATTCGATCAGGGCGCTCAACCCCTCGGGCATCGTGCCGGGCGTGCCGGACCATGTGGCGGAACTCTTGCGCGGCTGAATGACAGGGCGGACCGGGGGCGGCGGGCGAGGCGCTGGTAGTGATCATTCTCGGCGGTCTTGGCACGCTGGTCCGAGCCGTTGCGTTGATGCTGTTACAACATGAACTCAGCGCGGTGACGACCTGCTGACACCTTGTCGTCGGAGCGATCCGGATCGCCGTCGTCATGAGCCGCGCCAACGGGATCTTCGGCTGGATCGAATCCCGCTGTCGCGCGCGGATCAAACGCCGCGTGGCCGACGCCACGCGCAACCAGGAGCCCGAGGAGGCACAGACTGCTGCTTGAGACTCGCAATCTGGATAAGAGCTTTGGCGCCGTCTACGTCACGCGTGGCTTGTCGCGCAGCTATCAGAAGAGCACGCTGTTTGACGGACTCACCGTCGAGGAGAACCGACGGAACGTCCGGCGCCGATCATTGTGAAGCCGATTCACGACAAGCTTCAGGAATTGAAAGCCGCGGGCCTGTCGATGATTATCGACAGGCAGAACTTCGGATTCGCCACGTTCCTTGCCGACGATGTGCTTGTGGTCGGCAAGGGTCGGGTGGTCTGGACCGGCAGCGCCGGCGGCATCAGGGCCGACGAGGCCGCCCGGCATACCTGGCCGGGAGTCTGAGGCGGCAGGCAAAGCGGGAGGACACGCATGCAATTCCATCTGAACGGTTTTCGCCCCGGCGACCCCGACATTTCCGAAGCCGTTCCCGGCGCTGGGGCGCATCGGGACGGTCTGCCCGCCAAGACCGATGTGCTGATTGTCGGGTCCGGTCCGGCCGGGCTGACCCTCGCGGCGCAGCTTTCGGCCTTTCCCGAGATCTCCACCTGCATCGTCGAACGCAAGCCGGGACCGATGGAGAAGGGGCAGGCCGACGGCGTGTCCTGCCGGTCGATGGAAATGTTCCAGGCCTTCGGTTTCGCCGAGGCGGTCAAACGCGAAGCCTACTGGGTGAACGAGGCGGCCTTCTGGAAGCCCGGACCCGGCGGCGGCATCGTCCGGAACGGCCGGGTGCAGGATGTCAGGGACGGCCTGAGCGAGATGCCGCACGTGATCCTGAACCAGGCGCGGGTGCATGACATGTATCTGGACGTCATGCGGAATGCGCCGTCGCGGCTGACTCCGGATTACGGGTTCGAGATGACCGACCTGTCGGTGGAGGAAGACGCCGGGGATCATCCCGTCACCGTGACGTTCCGGCCCGCCGAAGGCGCCGGGCCGGAGGTGAAGATCCGTGCGCGCTATGTCGTCGGCTGCGACGGCGCCCGCAGTTCCGTGCGCAAGGCCATAGGGCGGACGCTGACGGGGGAAGCCGCGAACCACGCCTGGGGCGTGATGGATGTGCTCTGCACCACGGATTTCCCGGACATCCGGTTCAAGTCCCTTGTCCGGTCCGCCGATCAGGGCACCATCCTGATCATCCCGCGCGAAGGCGGCTACCTGGTGCGGCTCTATATCGAGATGGACAAGCTCGCCGCCGACGAACGCGTCGCCGACCGCAAGATCCGCGTCGACGACCTGATCGCGGCGGCGCAACGGATCCTGCGGCCCTACAGCTTCGAGGTGAAGGATGTGGCCTGGTGGTCGGTTTACGAGATCGGCCAGCGTCTGTGCGACAAGTTCGACGACGTGCCGGTGGGAGCCGAAGGTGAACGTTCGCCGCGCGTCTTTATCGCGGGGGACGCCTGTCACACGCACAGCCCGAAGGCCGGGCAGGGGATGAACGTGTCGATGGGCGATACGTTCAATCTTGGCTGGAAACTGGCGGCGGTCCTGCACGGGCAGGCCGAGGCAACGCTGCTGCACAGCTATTCCGCCGAACGGCAAGGTGTGGCGCGGAACCTGATCGATTTCGACCGCGAATGGGCGAAAATCATGTCCGACAGGTCCGGATCCGAGCCGGACGAGGCGACGCCGGTGTTCCAGAAATACTTCATCGAACACGGGCGATATACGGCGGGCGTGGCGGTGCGTTATGCGCCGTCGGCCCTGACCGGAGACGGTAGCCATCAGGCGCTGGCCCACGGATTCGAGATCGGCGCGCGGTTCCATTCCGCGCCGGTGATCCGCTTCTTTGACGCAAAGCCCATGCACCTTGGCCACGTGGTGCAGGCGGACGGACGATGGCGCGTCTTCGTCTTCGTCGGGACAAAGGCGCGATCCGACGCGGATGCGCTGTTGGCGTTCCTCGCCGACGATCCCGCCGCGCCGTTGCGCCGTTTCACCCGCGCGGGGGCTGATCCGGACAGTGTGATCGACCTGCGCGCGATCTATCCCTGCCATCACCATGATCTGGACGCCGCGTCGCTGCCGGACCTGCTCCTGCCGCGCAAGGGGCGCTTTGGCCTGACGGATCACGAAAAGGTTTTCTGCGCCGACCAGCGGGCCGGGCAGGACATCTACGCGCTGCGCGGGATCGACCGAACGCGCGGCTGCATCGTCGTGGTCCGTCCCGATCAATATGTTGCGAACATTCTGCCGATCGGCGGAGGGCTGGCCCTGGCCACGTTCTTTGACGGTATCCTGCGCCCGGCAACCTGACCGTCAAGATGGGCGTCACAGGATCCTGCGCGCGGCCTTCTGTGCAAGGCGGACGCAGTTCTGGACACGCACGCCCTGTTCGTCGAGGCGGTAGCAGACAGACAGTTCGGTGCGCGCGATTTCGGTTCTATCCTGAGGAATTCCATGCCTTTTCGCGGCGCGGATGACACCGGATCGGGAACGACGCGGACAGCTTCACCGACCGCCACCCGGCTGACCGCCGGCTTGAATTTTCCGATCGGGCTTTCCTTGGCCGCAAAGACGCTGTCATCTTCCAGCCACGCACTGTCGGAGATCATAGATCTGGCCGATCAGCGGGCGGCAGCCGTCCTTTGGAATGATGAAATGCATGTTGCCGGGACGGTTCGGATGATGGCCCATGAAACGCAGCAGTTCACCGGCGGCTTCATCGACCGGATCCCCACCAGTCGCCACCGGCAACGCACGAGTATACTGTAGGTCGAACTCCTGGCTTTGAGACCGGCAGAGAGCTACGGCAGTCAGCCTTCGCATTGGTCTCTCCTCCACCGCCGGCCACAGGTGTTCCGAGGTGCAATGGCCGGGGGATCCGAAGCGATTGGTCGGCCGTCGAACATCACGTGTGCCGTGCGAAGACCTCGCTGGTGCCGTCACGTAGAATCAGGAGCGTATCGAAGGCCTCGCGCTCTTCGCCCATCTCCATGCCTGGAGAACCGATCGGCATGCCCGGAACCGTCAGCCCGAGCGCGTCCGGCCTTTCGGCGAGAAGGCGTTCGACATCGCTGGCCGGGACATGGCCTTCGATGACATATCCATCCACGATCGCCGTGTGGCAGGAGGCCAGTTCGGGTGCGATCCCGGACCGGGCCTTGAGGGAATGGAGCGTGTCCTGATCGACATCCCGGGAATCCACGGCGAATCCGGCTCGGGCGATGTGCTCGATCCATGCGGAACAGCAACCGCAGGTCGGTGACTTGTAGACCTCGATCCGGGTGGGTGCCGCATGCAGGGGCCGGGATGCGGTGGCCAAGGCCAGGGTCGTCATGATGAAATGTCTGCGGTTCATGTGATTTCTCCTGTTTCCTTTATATCTTGAGTGCCCATGTTTCAGGCCACGCGCAACCAGGTCATCATTCCGGCGGCGGAATGCTCCAGCATGTGGCAGTGAAGGAGCCAGACTCCGGGGTTGTCGGCGACGAAAGCGATCTCTGCCGTCTCGTCCCGCTCCATCAGAAGCGTGTCTCGCAAGGGACCCAATGAGCCATCTATGGCGATCTTTCTGAAATGATGACCATGCAGATGCATCGCGTGCGGCCAAGCCGTATCGTTGGTGAGCGCGATCCGTATCGTCTCTCCCCGGTCAGCCTCTATCAGAGGCGTATCGCCCATGTCAGCCATGCCGTTGAAGGCCCAGACCTTGCCGGCCGCCGCCATGTCGCGCATGCTCATCATCCGGCCTCCCATCATGGCACCGCGCATGCCTCCCATTGCGCCACCCTCCATCAGGAGGTCCGCACGCCGGGCTTCGCGCAATGACCCGAGTGCGGCCACCGGGTTGGGCGGCAGCGGAGCCGGATTGGCGAGGCGCGCGGCGCGAGCCTTTCCCCGCACAGGAAACCCCGCGATTGCGTAGCCGCCGTCCCGCTCGAAGCTGACGAGCAGGGCCTCCTCGCCGTCCTCCGCCGTGACATCGACAATCAGGTCGGCCCGCTGCGCGGGCGCGAGGGTCAGGCGGTCCAGCCGCTCCGGTGTCTCGAGCGGCATGCCGTCGAGCGCGACCACCCAGCCGTCCAGTCCACGGGTCTCCAACGCGAAGATCCGGGCATTCGCCGTGTTCACAAGCCGAAGACGCATACGTGAAAGGTGCTTGATGTCGCGCGACCATGCGCCATCACCGTTCACGGTGATCCAGTTGCCGACGCGCCCGGCATGTGCCCAGTCATGCATGGCGCCGAAATCGTCCGCGATCTGCGCCTGATCGGTCAGGCGCCAGTCGTCGATCAGCAGCACTTCGTCGAGATCGACCTCGGGTCCAGATTCGGCCTCCTCCACGATGAGCGCGCCATAGAGACCGCGCGCCATCTGTTCCCAGCTGCGATTGTGGGGGTGATACCAGTAGGTTCCGGCGTCCGGCACCGTGAAGTCGTAGAGGAAGTCGGTACCAGGTTCGACGGCGTCCTGGGTCAGGCCGGCGACGCCGTCCATAGCATTGTCGATGCGGATTCCATGCCAATGCACACTTGACGCCTGCGGCAGTTCGTTGATGAATTTCCGTGAAACCTGTCCGCCTTGAGGCACTCGAATGACAGGTCCGGGCACCGAACCGTCATAGGCCCAGACTTCGGTCTCCGGGTATTCGTCAGGAGCCAATCGGGCGCGCGTCGCGCGGGCAAAGAGGTCTTCGGTCGCTTCAGCCTGACCAATCCGCGGCAAACACAGACTCACCGTCGTGCCAAAGAGGGCCTGATGAAAGCGGCGGCGGTTCATGTGCGCCATGGAACGTCTCCTGAAGCATGTGCGGTGAGTTGCACCGTTTTCGGTTGCTGCGCTGCGATGCGCGTGTTTTCGGACGGGGACGATGTCACCGTCGTGAGGGCTGCCGTGGTCGCGGGAATGGCCGGGGTGAGCACGCTTTCTACTCCGAAGGATCGTCTGAGACGCCGCGCAACCACGGGTGCCGCGTCTTGCATCGCCGTGGTCAGCCGCAGCTTGTCAAGCGCCGCGCGACCGGACGCGCTGACAAGAAGCATGGGCTTCACAAGAAACGCGGGTTTGTGGTCATCGCGCTCCGAGAAGTCGCGATAGTCATGTGCGCCGCGCGGGCCGCCCGAGCCTGATATCCTCATGTTAGCGGATCGTATTGGCGTGCAGGCGGCTGGCTTCCGACATTTTGCCGATGTTCACGACGCCCCTCCGTCCAGAACCTTCCGCGACTCCTCGAATTCCTCTTTCGTGATTTCCCCCTTGGCGAAGCGCTCCCGCAGGATGACATGCGCGCGGTCTTCCTGCTTCTCGCCGGATCGGAGGCTGTCTGACCCAAGCAGTCGAACCACGAGAACCACCGCACCCACGAGAAGCGCGAAGAACAGAAGCATCATGACGGGTCCGTAGAACCAGCCGCCCCATCCCATCATCCCATAGTGGTCGACGTATCGTCCCTCGACAGGATAGGCGAGCGCAGCGGAAGCTTTCAGAGAACCGACAGCAGCCAGAATCGTTGTCCCGTACCACAATTTTGTGAGTTCATTTCGCGACATGACATCCCCTCCTGGCGATATGCGTGAGTGAATACCTTCCATCATAGGGGTTCCAGCAACCGGAAGGTCAAGCCCAATGCTCTGTTGGCTCTCCAGTTGCCGGAGGCGTTGGCTCCATTGCTCAACGGGAACGTTTCTATCTGGCGGTCGTCGCTACCGCATCGGGCTGGATCGTGACCATCTTCCGGTGGCCCGACGCGCCGCATGGCTCAGTCCGAGCGGCCGATCTCGACATGGTCGAGGCGGGGTGTGAGCCGACGGACGACACCTGCCTGAACCGTGTGCCCAAGGCCCGGATCGTCGAGGCCGTGCGCGAGGCGAAAGGGGAGGGGACGGCGCTATTCCCCGATCACCTGAAGAAGGGCGAGATGGCGACGAAGACCGAGCGCTTCTTGAAGGGGAGCGGATGGTTGCCGGAGCTTCATCCACTATAAAAACGGCTTCAAGCCGTTCAGACAAACTGAGCCGCCTCTCACACCGACACCGCAGAATGCCGTGCAAAGCAGCATGTGCCTCGCCTTGGTCACAATGTGCCAATCAGGCTCGGCTGGGTATAGGCTGTCTTCATGCAATCAAGGTATACCCTCGTCACGCGGTTAGGTTCCGGAGCCCGGCGTGTCGCGGCTGCGTAATCGGTGGTATAGTGGATCGCCTCAGGCATGACCCGGCGCATCTTGCCGATGCGTTCAAAGAGAACCGCCATATGATCGGGCATGAACCCGATGTATCGACCCGAGATGACGAGGACAGCCAGCATGACCTCGTTCTGCACCACCGCCTTGGGGCGCAGGCCGAGCTGCTGGCCATAGTTGAGATTGGGTGAGTTGAAGGAAATACCGGCATAGCGTGCGTCCTTCACGTGTTCCAGGGTCAGCTCGGACGGATCGCGGTCGAAAAACGGATGACTGGGTCCGCAATAGAGATACATCCGTTCGTTGTGCACGGGTATGTAGTCCAGAGCGGGCGAGGGCTTGTGCATGGCGACTATGCCGACATCCAGCTTTCCCTCGATCAACTGCGCCTCGATAATGTTGGGCGGTAGCAGAGAAAGTTGCAGATCGACATCGGGCGCACGGTCGGAAAAGAGCCGTATGCTGCTGCTGAGGCGGGCATCATTATTGGTGATGCACTGATCGAAGCAGGCAATACGCAATGTCCCGGCCAGGGTGTTGCGAACCTGGCTCACGTCGGTGGCGAAGCCACGCACCGAATCGAGCAGCGATTCGGTTGCCCGGAGCACCTGCACCCCTTCGTCGGTGAGATGGAAGCCGGCCGGGCCGCGGCTGCACAGGCGCAATCCGAGCCGCAATTCCAGATCGGACAGGTGTTTGGAAATCGTGGACCGGCCGATGTTCAGTTCGGGTTCCGCCGCGGAAACTCCGCCGCATTGCGCCACGCTTTTGAAAACACGCAGAAGTTTCAGGTCCGCATCCCCGATGTTGAGCGCAGGCAGGGGTTTCCGCATGGTCAGAATGTTTCCAAATCATCAAACATAGGTTTCACACTAATATATTTTTGAACGCTTTTCCACAGGTTAGAGAGCCCGCCATGCCCGAGCAAATTAACCTTGGGTAAACATTTTCACTCGGGAGGAAGACGTGAGCTTCATTCAACAACTTGTAAAACTCGGCACCGCCGTTTCAGTCGCAGCGATCATGGCGGCGGCACCGGTCGCCGCCAAGGAGTTCAAGATCGCGGTTGGCGACGGCGCCGGTGGCACCCAGGAGGCGCTCGGCAAGGCTTTCATCGCCGCGCTGGAAGAGGAAAGCAACGGCGCACACACTGCCACGCTCTTCCTGAATGGTCAGCTCGGTTCCGAACAGGACACCGTCAATGACGCGGCAATCGGCTTGCTGGACTTCTCGATCCTGGCGATCAACAACGTGACGCCGTTCTCGCCATCCGTGGGCACGCTGACGCTGCCCTACATCATCCTGAGCCTCGAAGACGCGGTCAAGCTGACGCAAGGCCCCGTGGGTCAGGAACTGGTCGAGAACACCATCCGTGATTCCGGCGTGCGCATTATCGGCTGGGCCTATTCCGGCTTCCGGGTTCTGACCAACTCGAAAAAGCCCGTGACCGAAGTGGCCGACCTGCAGGACTTGGTCATCCGGGTGCCCAAGAACGAGATCATGATCGCCACCTACCAGGCCTGGGGTGTGAATCCGACCCCGATGGCGTGGTCGGAAACCTTCGCCGGTCTTCAGACCAAGGTCGTGGACGGTCAGGACAACCCCTATATCACCGTCTATGCGATGAAGTTCGACGAAGTGCAGAAATACATCACCAACCTGCGCTACCTGTTCTCTATCGAGCCGCTGATCGTGTCGGAATCGGTGTTCCAGAGCCTGTCCGAAGAGGACCAGAACGCGATCCTGGCCGCCGGTCAGAAAGCGACTGATTTCTCCGAGCAATACCTGCGCGAGCAGGAAGCCCGGATCAAGGAAGAGCTCGTTTCGCGCGGGATGGAAATCTCGGACCCGGCCAATGACGAGCAGGAATTCATTGACCTTGCGACCACTGCGGTCTGGCCGAAGTTCTACGACTCCATCGGCGGCATCGAGAAGCTCAACGCCGCCCTGGCCGAAATCGGTCGCGACCCGGTCTCCGAATAAGCCTCCTCCCAGGTTTCAAACCGCCGACCGACCGGAGAAGCGCCCCGAGGCGCTTCTCCGCACCCCACAGGAGTGTCCAGATGCCGGCCAAGATTTTCAACAATATCGAAAGTATCATCTGCCGAACGCTGCTGAGCGGCTTCGTGCTGCTGCTGTTCGTTCAGATCGTATCACGCGAGGCGTTTGGCTATTCCTTCTCGTGGATCGAGGAACTGTCCGTCTACATGTTCGTCTGGTTCGTGTTCTTCGGCGCCAGTTTCGCGGCCCTGAAAGGCGCGCATAACCGGGTGACGTTCCAGTTCCGGTTCCTGCCGCACGGTTACATCAAATACATCGAAGCCTTCGCCGATCTGTTCTGGATCGCCTTCAACGTCACCTTCATCTGGCTGTCCTACGATTTCGTCTTCAACAAGATGAACAAGTTCTGGAAGAGCCAGACTCTCGGCATCGAGATGAAGTGGGTCTATATCGTCCTGCCCATCGCCTTCACCTTGATGACCATCCGCATTCTTCAGGTCAATTACATCAAGCTCGTGCGCGGCGAAGAGGTCACGGACCCCGACCAGATCGATCTTGATGCGATCAAGGCCGACACCCTGCGCGACGCGGATCCCGCGCGCAAGGAGGATTAATCATGGAAGCCGAAATCACAACCATCCTGTTCGGATCGTTCCTGCTGCTGTTGCTGATCGGTGCCCCGATCACCGTTGCGCTGGGGGTGTCCTCGCTGGTGTCCTTTCTCTATCTCGGGGAAAACCCGCTAAAATTCGTCCAGATCGCCTTTACCTCGGTGGGCTCGTTCCCGCTGATGGCGCTGCCCGCCTTCATCCTGGCCGGGGCGCTGATGGAAGCGGCGGGCATTTCCAAGCGGCTGATCAACGTCGCGGAGAGCTTTGCCGGGCCATTCACCGGCGGCATCTCGGCGGCCACCGTCATGGCCTGCCTGTTCTTCGGAGCGATCTCGGGCTCGGGTCCGGCGACCACTGCCGCCGTCGGCATGCTGATGATCCCGGCGATGATCAATCGGGGCTATGACAAAGGCTATGCCTCGGCTGTCACCGCCTCCTCCGGCGGGCTGGGCATCGTCATTCCGCCCTCAATCCCGATGGTGATCTTCGGCATCGCCGCGCTTGGCATGGCGCCGCCGGCCGAAGCCGTGGCCGAACACGGCACCTTCCAGTCGGTGTCGATCTCCAAGCTGTTCATCGCGGGCTTCGTGCCGGCCTTCCTGATCGCCTCGTCGCTTCTGTTCATGAACTACCTGCTGGCCAAGAAGCGCGGCTATTCCGGCAGTGCCGAAGGCTGGTCGCTTCAGCTGATCGGAACACAGCTCTACAAGGGCTTCTGGTCGCTGATGGCGCCGCTGGTGATCCTGGGCGGTATCTATACCGGTTTCTTCACCCCGACCGAAGCCGCCATCGTCGCAATCGCCTATACCCTTGTCGTGGGCGTGGTGATCTATCGCGAACTGACGTGGAGCGCGCTGTTCCGCTCGCTCGAAGCCACCACCTGGCTGACCGGACGCGTGCTGCTGATCCTGTTCACCGCGACCGTCTTCGGGCGTCTGCTGGTCGAAAACCAAATTCCGGCGATCATCGCGGATTCGATGCTGAGCGTGACCACGAACATCTACATCATCTGGGCGCTGATCATCTTCTTCCTGCTCTTCGTGGGCATGTTCATGGAAACGCTGGCGACGATCCTGATCCTGGTGCCGGTGATGCTGCCGGTGGCCTATAGCGTGGGAATCGATCCGATCCATTTCGGTGTGGTCATGGTCTGTGCGCTCGGCATCGGGTTCCAGACGCCGCCGCTGGGGGAAAACCTGTTCATCGCGTCAGGCATTTCCAACATCACGATCGAGGAAATCTCGCTGCGCGCTCTGCCTTTCGCCGCGATCAACACCATCGCCATCTTCATCATCGCCTACGTGCCGGAGCTGTCGCTTTGGCTGCCGCGATTGCTCGGATACTGAGGAAAGGCCCGCATCATGACACCGTCGATCACGAACATCCTGTTCGCCACCAACCTGACTCACAACTCGACCTTCGCGCTGAAGCACACGGCCAGCATCGCCCAGGCGATGGGCGCGGACATCCACGTGCTGCATGTCAACGAGCCGGTGTCGGAAGACGCCAAGATCACCTTCGACCTGTTCGTTCTGAACGAAGAGGCGCGCCAGACCGCGACGCAGCGGCGTCACGAGATGGTGCGCAGGGTGCTGGAAGAGCGCCAGGCGCGCTTCTGGGCGGTATTCGAGGGCGAGGACCGCAAGGTCCGCGACCTGGTGACATCGGTGGAAGTGACCGATGGCTACCCGGCCGAGGTGATCCTGCGCCGTGCCAAGGAACTGGGCTGCGATCTGATCGTGATGGGTGCGCATGATCACGGCCTGACTCACACCTTCCTCGGGACCGTCGCCAAGCGGGTTCTGCGCCGCTCCGACATTCCGACCCTCATCATTCCCTACCGGGACGATCCCGAAACCCCGTCGAAATGACACTCAAACCGAAAGAGACCGACATGACCCAAACCCTTGACAAGACCCTGACCGCCCAGGACCTCGCCGATACGTTCGACGCCTTCAACCGGCACGACATCGATGGCGTGATGACCCATTTCGCCGATGACTGCGTGTTCTACACCGTCGGCGGCGAGCACAAGTATGGCAACAAGGTAGAAGGCGCAGACGCCATCGCCGCCGCCTTCTCGGCCGTCTGGGCCGGCATGAAGGACGCTCACTGGGACCACCATTCGCATTTCGTGCATGGCGACCGCGCGGTGTCGGAATGGACATTCTCAGGCACCGATGCCGACGGCATGCGCATCGAGGCCGAAGGCGCCGACCTGTTCACGCTGAAGGACGGCAAGATCGTCGTCAAGCAGGCCCTGCGCAAATCCCGCCCCGCCTTCAAGGCCTAATCGCAACCCCCCGGTTCCCCGGTTTTCAAGAGGACAAGACAATGCCAGACGGCTCGATCCCTCTGAGCTGGCCGAAAGCTAGCTATGATCCCAAATACGATCCGATCCAGGATGCTGGACCGGGCCATAATCGCGAACCGGCCCCGACCTATTGGATCGGGACCGGCGGCACAGCACCGGAAGACGACGGACCCGTCACCGCTGATATGGAAGCGGATGTCGTGGTCATCGGTTCGGGTTATACCGGGCTGAGCACTGCCATTCACCTCGCCAAGGATCACGGCATGCAGCCCGTGGTGCTGGAAGCCAACAGCGTCGCCTGGGGCTGTTCCACCCGCAATGGCGGACAGGCGCAGATCTCGTCGGGGCGGCTCAAGCGGTCGCAGTGGATCAAGCGCTGGGGCGTCGACGTGGCGCGGGGCATGCACCGCGAGGTTTCCGAGGCGTTTGACCTTTTCAACCACCTGATCGCTGATGACGACATCAACTGCGATCCGCAGCCGGGCGGACATTACTACATCGCCCACCGCGACAAGGTCATGGCCGGCCTCAAGAGCGAATGTGCCGTTCTCAACGAAACATTCGGCTATGGCGCGAAGATCCTGTCGCGCGAGGAACTGCACGAGAACCATGTGCGTGACCAGGAAGCCGCCGGAGCCCTCTGGGAACCGGACGGAACCTGCATCCACGCTGCCAAGCTGGCCTATGGCTATCTGCGCATGGCGCGGCGGCTCGGCGCGCGGGTCCACACGGCGAGCCCGGTGATGGGCTGGCAGCAACAGGGCGACTGGCACTACCTGCGTACGCCTGGTGGCATCGTGAAGACGAAGTCGGTGACTATCGCGACCGCCGGTTACACCCCGGTCGGGCTGCACAAGCGCACCAAGCATCGCCTGATGCCGATCTTGTCCAACTCGATGGTGACACGCCCGCTGACACAGTCCGAACTGGATGAGTGCGGCATCAAGGTGACGTCGCCGCTGACCGATACGCGGACCCTGCGCCACTACTATCGGCTGCTGCCGGACAACCGGGTGCAGATCGGCAGCCGCAGCGCGCTGACCGGGCGCGATGCCGAGAACGAGAAGCACCTGAACCTGCTGCGCAAGGGATTGGCGCGCAAGTTCCCGGCGCTCGACGGCATTAGTCTCGACTATTCCTGGTGGGGATGGGTGGATGTCAGCCACGACATGATGCCGCGCATCGTGCAGCCGGATCCACGCACGCGGATCTTCTACGCGATGGGCTATGGCGGCAACGGCGTCATGTATTCGGCCCAGGCCGGACGGCGTATGGCGCAGCTCGTCGCGGGCAAGAAAACCGAAGCGTTCGATCTGCCGATCTTCACCTCGCCTCTGCCGAGCCACGGCGTTCTGACGCCATTCAGGCGTCTGGGCCAGCGCTTCGCCTATCTCTGGTACTATCTCAACGACGAAGTCATCTGACTTCACCAATGAACTCAAGGAGTTACAAAATGAAAATGACCACCGAAGAAGCCTTTGTCAAAACGCTTCAGATGCACGGCATCGATAATGCGTTCGGGATCATCGGGTCGGCCATGATGCCGATTTCCGACATCTTTCCCGACGCGGGCATTACCTTCTGGGACTGCGCGCATGAAACCTCGGGCGGCATGATGGCGGACGGGTTCACACGTGCGACCGGCCGGATGTCGATGATGATCGCGCAGAACGGCCCCGGGATCACCAACTTCGTGACGGCGGTAAAGACCGCCTACTGGAATCACACGCCGGTGCTGCTGGTGACGCCGCAGGCCGCGAACAAGACCATCGGTCAGGGTGGCTTCCAGGAGATGGAACAGATGAACCTGTTCGCCGATTGCGTTGCCTATCAGGAAGAGGTGCGCGACCCCAGCCGGATCGCCGAGACGCTGAACCGTGTCATCATGCAGGCCAAGCGCGCCTCCGCACCGGCGCAGATCAACATCCCGCGCGATTTCTGGACACAGGTCATCGACATCGACCTGCCGGTGATCGTGGATTTCGAACTGCCGCAGGGCGGCGAGACGGCGGTTTCGCAGGCGGCTGAAATGCTCAGCAACGCGAAGTTCCCGGTCATTCTGAATGGCGCCGGTGCCGTCCTTTCGGAAGGCGGGATCGAGGCATCACGCATTCTGGCCGAGCGTCTGGATGCGCCTGTCTGCGTGGGCTATCAGCACAATGACGCGTTCCCGGGGAACCACCCGCTCTTTGCCGGACCTCTGGGCTACAACGGCTCCAAAGCTGGGATGCAGCTGATCAGCAAGGCGGATGTGGTGTTGTGCCTGGGCACGCGACTGAACCCGTTCTCGACGCTGCCTGGCTATGGCATCGACTACTGGCCCTCGGATGCCAAGATCATCCAGGTCGACATCAACCCGGACCGCATCGGCCTGACCAAGAAGGTCAGCGTCGGTATCGTCGGCGATGCGGCAAAGGTTGCGAAGGGCATCACCGCCAAACTGGCGGACACGGCCGGTGACATCGACCGTGCGGAGCGTAAAAACACCATCGCCACCACGAAATCCGCTTGGGCGCAGGAACTCACCTCGATGAACGAGGAGCAGGACGATCCCGGCACCGACTGGAACGTCCGCGCGCGGGCCGCGAAACCTGACTGGATGAGCCCCCGCATGGCTTGGCGCGCCATCCAGGCGGCTCTCCCGGTTGAGGCGATCATCAGCTCCGACATCGGCAACAACTGCGCGATCGGCAACGCCTATCCGTCGTTCAACGAAAGCCGCAAGTACCTGGCGCCGGGCCTCTTCGGTCCCTGCGGCTACGGCCTGCCATCCATCGTCGGTGCCAAGATCGGCTGCCCGGACGTTCCCGTGGTCGGTTTTGCCGGTGACGGCGCCTTCGGCATCTCGGTCAATGAACTGACGGCTATCGGACGCGGCGAGTGGCCCGCGATCACCCAGATCGTCTTCCGCAACTACCAGTGGGGCGCGGAGAAGCGCAACTCGACGCTGTGGTTCGACGACAATTTCGTCGGCACCGAGCTGGATGAAGGCGTGTCCTACGCGGGGATCGCAAATGCCTGCGGACTCAAGGGCGTGGTTGCCCGCACCCAGGAAGAGCTGACCGCTGCGCTGAACCAGGCGATCAAGGACCAGATGGAGAACGGCGTCACCACGCTGATCGAAGCCATGATCAACCAGGAACTCGGCGATCCCTTCCGCCGCGACGCCATGAAGAAACCTGTCGCCGTCGCAGGCATCAACAAGGCCGACATGCGATCGCAAAAGGCTGGCGTCGCTGCCGAGTAACCCCTCCGGTCCCGGCCTCTTGCTGAGGCCGGGATCCATCCTCATTTCAACTGCGAGGTGCGTCATGGAACTCTCCCTGGCCCCGAAGACGGCATTCTTCAAGCTGCGCGAGGGCATGCAACACCGCATGCCAGGTTTCCTGGTGGCCGCGGTCATCGCGATTGCCGCGCAGTTCATATCCGAACATTACGGCGCTCCGGCGATGCTGTTGGCGCTGTTGCTGGGCATCGCGTTCCACTTTCTCGCCGAAGAAGGCCCATGCAAACCGGGCATCGAATTCACCGCGCGTACGGTTTTGCGCATCGGCGTCGCTCTGTTGGGCGTGCGGATCAGCGCCGAACTGATGATCGGGCTGGGCGCCGACCTGATCGGACTGGTGATCGCGGGCGTTGTGCTGACCATCGGTTTCGGTTTGCTGGGCGCGCGGCTTCTGGGGCGCGGCTGGCGTTTCGGTCTTCTGACCGGCGGGTCGGTGGCGATCTGCGGCGCTTCGGCGGCGATGGCGATTTCCGCCGTTCTGCCGCGCAACGAACATTCCGAACGCAATCTGATCTTCACCGTCCTGTCGGTCACTGTGCTGTCCACCGTGGCGATGATCGCCTATCCTATTCTGGCCCAGACCTTCGAGTTCACCGACGAGGTGGCGGGCGTCTTCCTGGGCGGCACCATTCATGATGTGGCGCAGGTGGTCGGGGCCGGGTTCTCGGTCTCGGAGGAAACCGGCGAAGTCGCGACTCTTGTCAAGCTGATCCGGGTCGCGATGCTGGCGCCGGTGGTTCTGGTGATCTCGCTGACGGTGCGCCGATATGCGCAGGAGGGCGAAACCGACGGCAAGCGACCGCCGCTGCTGCCGTTCTTCGTGATCGGCTTTCTGTTCTTCGCGACGCTGAACTCCTTCGGCCTGATCCCGGCGATGGTGTCGGACGCGATGTCCAGCCTGTCGCGGTGGGCGCTGCTGATCTCGATCGCGGCGGTCGGCATGAAGACCTCGCTCAAGCGCATTCTGGACGTGGGCGGGCAGGCGATTTTCCTGATCGTGGCGGAAACCATCTTTATCGCGGTGCTGGTGCTGGCCGGCGTGGCGCTGCTTGGACACTGAGGAGGCATCCGATGAAACCCCTTGAAATGCTGCTGGTCAACGCAGCCAAGTCGGAACGTCTGATCGTTCTGAGCGAAGGCGCCGACCCACGTGTTGTGGAAGCGGCGGTCCAGGCTCGCGCGAGAAAGATCGCGCGCCTGATTCTGGTCGGTCCGCGCGCCGAGGTAGAGTCGGCATTTGCCAGGGCCGGGAACGAGATCCTGCCGGGGATCGAGATCCACGACCCGGTCGATTCGCCCCTGCGCGACGAACTGGCGGCGCTGTATCACGAGAAACGCAAGCGCAAGGGCGTGACGCCGGAGCTGGCGCGTGAGGCCGTGTGCGACCCGCATGTCTATGCCGCGGCTCTGGTCGCTGCCGGACATGCGGATGGCACCATCGGCGGGGCCGTCGCGCCCACCGCCGACATCGTGCGCACCGCGATCCAGGTGATCGGTCCGCACAAGGATGCGAACCTGGTATCGAGCTTTTTCCTGATGCTGTTCTGCGCCAGCCATCACAGCAAGAAAGGCGCGCATGTCTTTGCCGACAGCGGGCTGGTCATCGACCCGGATGCCACGGAAATGGCGCTGATCGCGGGGGCGTCGGCACAGTCGCTGACCGATCTGACCGGCGAGACGCCGCGTGTTGCGATGTTGTCCTTTTCCACCCGCGGCAGCGCCAGCCATGCGTCGGTTTCCAAGGTCGTCGAGGCGACGGCACGGGCGAAGGCGGCCTATCCGAACCTTCTTATCGACGGCGAGTTGCAGTTCGATGCCGCTTTTGAACCGGGAGTGGCCTCCGCCAAGGCGGCGGATTCGCCGCTCAAGGGCGAGGCCAACGTGTTCATCTTTCCGAACCTCGAAAGCGGCAACATCGCTTACAAGATCGCTCAGCGGGTCGGCGGTGCTGTTGCGATCGGACCGATTCTTCAAGGCTTGGCCAAGCCCGCCAACGATCTGTCGCGCGGCTGTTCGTCCGAAGACATCCTGCACATGATCGCCGTGACGGCGGCGCAGGCGGATGCGGCGCAGCAGCGTGATCCGGAGACCACGGCATGACCCGGCACATCATCGACCTGAACGCCGACGCCAAAACCGTCCAGACCCGGCGGCTGGCAGACGAAGAGGGCCGCGTCCTGGAGGGGGATCCAGAACAGAAGATTGCGCTGCACTATTCTGATGGGAGCGGACGACTGCGTGTCGGGCAGTGGATTTCAACACCTGGAAAATGGCGGGCTTTCACGAACCGTGACGAATACTGCTATATCCTGAGCGGACGCTGTGCTCTGATCCACGAAGATGGCACGCGGCGGGAATTTACTGCAGGCAGCAGCTTTCTCATCCCCGATGGATTTCGCGGCTACTGGGAAGTCATGGAAACCACCGAAAAGCATTTCGTAATTCTGACCCGCGACGAGGACTGATACCGCTCGGCGATTGCCGGTCCCCAAGCCGCAGCAAACCTGACGGCGATGCCAGGATTTTTTTATTTTCCACCTATTGGAGATAAACCACCGGCTTCCAGCCGGTCCGCTTCAGCAACTATATTGCTGATCTCTCCTCCTGGATTTTGAAACCCGCGGAGGCGGTACGATTTCAAAATCCAGGAGGAGAGATCATGCGTTACGCGTCATCCGCGCACACGCGATTTTACCACAGGTTCCATGTCCTGTGGGTCACGAAATACCGTTACGCGGTTCTTCAGGGACCGATGCGCGAGCGTATCCGGCAGATCATCCGGCAGACCTGTGACGAAATGGGCGTTCACATCGTGCGCGGCGTACTGGCGCGAGACCACGTCCACATGTTCCTGTCGATCCCGCCGAAACTCTCGCTGTCGGATGTCATGCAGCGGATCAAGGGCCGCTCCTCACGGCGCATCCAGATGGAGTTCCCCGAACTGCGCAAACGGTACCGGGGCAGGCGCTTCCGGGCGCGCGGATATTTCTCGACCACCTCGGGCAACGTTACCGACGACATCATCATGCAGTACCTGGAATTACATTCCGCAAAATGATGACACCGGCGTCAGCCGGTGTGTCGTTCACTTTACATCTCCGGGTTTTCGTCGCCGAAGATCGGATCGCATATTATCACCGGGTTTCGGATTTTATGCCCGGAACGAAATCGATTGATTTCATTGATTCGGCTTGAAATTCGTCGCTGTGAAAGGCGATGAAATTGTTCAGGAGCGCTTTCTTCCGTGCGACTTTCCGGATCTTGGCATGAGGGAGCGTCGCTTGGCGATGCCGCTTGGGGCAACGGGCTTCCGAAGGTTCTATTTGTCGTCCCGGCGCTCGCAGTACGAAGATGCAACGACAAAACTGCTGCCGTTCAGCGAACTTGTTCGGCGGATTGACCAAGTGTTAACGGCGCGGGCGCGCGGTTAGCGGATGACTGAACTATGGCCCTGTATACCCCATGGACCGTGACGCGGACCATATGCCTGTGGTCGCGCACTCAACCGCAAGTCCTTACAGGGCTTTGATCCGAAGGATTAGACATGGCCACAACTGCATATACTCTGCTGGACACCTGGGATGCCGTCAACCGGTACACGGCCGCCGGGGAAACGGACGTCATTCTGAGCAATACGGGCGGTCGGGTCGTCACCTGGACGCTGACCACGAACAACCTGAAACCTGCTGTCGCCATTTCGCAGGGCCATCCACTGCTGCCCTACCTGAGTCAGGCCATGAAGCTGAAAGACGGCGAACGGCTCTGGATGGCCGGGGCCGGCGCGACGGCTTCCCTGGGCGTATGATCTGACGGCCGGGCTTTGGTTTTTCGGCCTGAACGGGGTTGCCACGGGATCTTTCGTGGCACCCCTTCGCTGGTGACGGGTGGCGCGCCGAAGGCCTTTTGTCCCAGCCCTGATATCAGGACAGGGCCGGCGCGCGGCCAATCTCCTGCCAACAGGGGTTGATCTTGGGGCAGCGTTCTGACCTGCTTGATCCTGGCCGGTCTGTTTCCGGTCGGGTCATGGCCGGCGGCCGGCCGCCTGCCAAGGATTCCTGGTGGAACAATGAAGCCTGAGGCAACTGTCGGCATTCTGATGCTGGATTCTCGGTTTCCGCGCCTTCCGGGGGATGTGGGCAATCCGGCAACATGGCCGTTCCCTGTCCGCTACGGTATTGTCCGCGGCGCCACTCCCGATCGGGTCGTGATGCGGCAAGATCCGGATCTTCTGGGGCCTTTCATAGATGCCGGCCGTGAACTGGTCAGGGACGGCGCGACGGGGATAACCACGACCTGCGGCTTCCTGTCGATGTTTCAGGACGAATTGGCGGTGGCGCTTTCGGTGCCGGTCGCCACGTCGTCTCTGATGCAGGTCGAGATGGTGAACCGGGTTCTGCCGGCTGGACAGCGCGCGGGGATTCTGACGATCTGCGCATCGACGCTGACGGCCGAACTTCTGGCGAAGGCCAACGTGCCCGACGACACCCCGATCGGGACGACGGAAGGCGGGCGGGAATTCACCCGTGCGATCCTGGAAAACCGGTTCGAACTGGACGTGAACCTGGCGCGGCGGGACAATGTCGCTGCCGCCCGGTCGCTTGCGGCGGCGCATCCGGACCTTGGGGCAATCGTGCTGGAGTGCACGAACATGGGGCCCTTTGCGGCGGATATCGCCGCAGACACGGGTTTGCCGGTCTATTCGATCGTCAGTTTCCTCAACTGGTTCCAGTCCGGGCTGGCACCGCCGGCCTTTGGTTAATTCAGGAGAGTGAGCCACATCCAGATCGTGAAGACCGAACTGCCCGTGGCGATCAGCACCGAAGAAGCGGCTACCCGTTTGGCCCGTCCATACATGTTTGCGAAGATATAGGCATTGACTCCGGGCGCCATGGATGCGTTCAGAATTGCCGAGCGAAACAGGTCCTGTTGCAGCGAGAGAGACTTGCCAAAGGCCCAGACCAGGGCCGGGTGGATCATAAGCGAAATCATGCAGACATAGGCGATGGTGCGCAGGTCGCCTTCGGGACGGTATTGCACGAGCAACCCGCCAAGTGCGAAGAGGGCGCAGGGCAGCGCGGCGCGGATGATCAGGCCGAGCGCGTCGTCGATGACGCCGGGGATGGGCAAACCGGTGACATTGAAGATGAACCCGAGACCGATACCCAAGATCAGCACGTTGCGGAACATCGCGCTGAAGGTGGCGCGCAGGGTTCCCAACCCGCCAGCGCCGCGGTTGCGCACGATTTCCATCGACGTGATCCCGAGCGCGTAGCAGAAAGGCGCATGAAACGCGATGATCGCGTAGTTGCCAGTCAGACTGTCCGGGCCATAGGCGCGTTCGGTGATCGGCAGACCGAGCAGCACGGAGTTCGAGAACAGGCAGCAGAAGCCGATGGCGATGCAGTCTTCCCAGTCGCGCCGGAAGAACAGGCGTCCGCCGGCGATACCGAGCAGGAAACACAGGGCCGCCCCGGTGTAGAAGCTCGCGAGAAGACGCGGGTCGAATCCGGCGGACAGGTCGATATGGGCGATGGCGCGGAACAGCAGGCAGGGAATCGCGAACTGCTGGGTAAAACGCATCAGCGCGTCGATCTGCAGATCGTTGAAGAACCGCGTGCGGGTTGCCGCATAGCCGGCGCCGATGACCAGGAAAACCGGCAGAATAACATCGATCAGGGTCTGGAACATGGGATTCCGTCATATGTTGCACCGTTGGAGGGATGCTCCAGCCCGGATATGTGCGAACAGGTGAGGCGGATGGCGGTACTCACATCGGCACGGTCAGGGTCAGACCGTCGTAGGCGCAGCTTACATGGTCCGGCGTTTCCGCGGTCACGGTGTCGAAATCCATGTCGATATGCATGTTGGTCAGAATTGCTTGCTTGGGTTTCGCCCGCTCGATCCAGTCCAGCGACTGCGCCAGATGCGCGTGCGTGGGATGCGGTGTTCGGCGCAAGGCATCGACGATCCAGCAGTCCAGATCCTGGAGTTCCGCCCAGGAGTCGTCATAGATTTCAGCCACGTCGGGCAGATAGGCCAGGCGTCCGATGCGGAAGCCGAGCGCGTCTATGGAGCCGTGTCCGACCTTGACGGGGTGAAAGGGCACCGGTCCTCCGGGACCGTCGATCTCGAACGGGCCGTCGATGGTGTTCAGCCTGAGGATCGGCGGATAGGGCGACCCCTTGGGCTGGACAAAGGCATAGCCGAACTTGCTGATCAGGTCGTTCTGGGTGTCGCCATCGGCCCAGACGGGCACACGGGCGCGCATATTGAACACGATCATCCGCAGGTCGTCTATGCCATGGACATGGTCCGCGTGGCCGTGGGTATAGACCACCCCGTCGAGCCGTCCGGTGCCGGTGTCCAGCAACTGGCTGCGCAGGTCCGGCGAGGTATCGATCAGAACGCTGGTGGTGCCGTCAGGCCCGTCGCGTTCCACCAGCATGGAGCAGCGGCGGCGGCGGTTCTTCGGATTGTTCGGATCGCAATCGCCCCAATGCCCGCCAAGGCGCGGCACACCGCCGGAGGAGCCGCAGCCGAGAATGGTGAACCGCAGGTCGGTCATCAGGCGGCGGCCTCGAACCGGGCCGCCTTGGAGAACAACCGGTCGAAATTCTCCTGGGTCCGGGCGGCGAATTCGGCGTAGCTGAGGCCGAAGACCTCGGCGCCCTTGCGGGCCGTGTGCGCGGTATACGCGGGTTCATTGCGTTTGCCGCGATGGGGCGGCGGCGCCAGGTAAGGCGCGTCGGTTTCCACGAGAATGCGGTCGATCGGGGCGGCTGCGAAGATGTCCCGCAACTCCTGGCTCTTGGGAAAGGCGGCGATTCCCGACATCGACAGGTAGAACCCAAGGTCGAGCGCCGCGCGGGCCAGACCGGCACCCGAGGAAAAGCAATGCATGACGCATGAATAGGCGCCATTGCGGTGTTCTTCGGTCAGGATGCGGGCAATGTCAGCGTCGGCATCGCGTGCATGGATGATGAGCGGCAGGCCGGTGTCGCGGGCCGCCGCGATATGGCGGCGCAGGCTGTGCTGCTGGATCTCGGCGCTGTCGGCCGTGTAATGATAGTCCAGCCCGGTCTCTCCGATCCCGACGCATTTCGGGTGCCGGGCCAGCGCGATCAGTTCGTCGACCGTGGCCAGCGGTTCCTGCGCCGCGCTCATCGGGTGGGTGCCGGCGGCATAGAACACAGGGGCATGCGCCTCCGCGATGGCGCGCACGGCGGGTTCATTGCGCAAACGGGTGCAGATCGTGACCATGCGCGTGACGCCGGCTGCAGCGGCATTGGCGATGATCTGGTCCAGGTGGCCGTCGAAATCGGGGAAATCGAGGTGGCAGTGGCTGTCGGTGATTTCGGGTGTGTCGGTCATGGCCTCGGGGCGCGGGGGGCGCCCGCCGCAGTTTCCTGAATCTTGAAAACCGTATCTAGGACCAGCGCGGCGGGGTCAAGGTTGACCGCTTGCCCGTGGCGGCCGCGCGCGGTGATCGTCGCCGCGATATCGGCCCAGGACCGTCCCATGCGGACGGTGTCCGACAGGCGTGCGAGCACCGCCGCTTCGCCCGCCGCGGCTTCGGGGAGCGGGGCAGTGCCGCTCGCCCCGGTGCGTGCCAGCCGGACCAGCAGGATGTCGATGAGGGTCAGGAGCAGATCAAAACGGTCCGATGCGCCACGCGCCGCCGCCGCATCGGCCAGGGCGAGCGCCTGGACCCGGTCGAGCCGGGGCAGCGAAGAGAGAATCGCAACCAGTTCGCTGTAGGTCTGCAACCCGCCAAGATTGATCAATCGCAGCGCCGCGCCGACCGATCCGGAGGCCAGCGTGGCCAGATGCACCAGTTCGTCGGCAGAGCGGGGCGTTTCCAGCCCGATCTGCGCCAGCGCGGACTGCATGCCGCCGGTATCCAGCGGGCGCAGGCGCAGGGTGCGGCAGCGGGACCGGATCGTCGGCAGAAGCCCCGAAGGCTGATGCGACACCAGAAGAAGAGTGGTGCGGGCCGGGGGTTCTTCCAGCATCTTCAGCAGCGCATTGGCCGCCGATGTGTTCATTTCATCCGCGTCGTCCACGATAACGACGCGATGCCCGCCATCCGCGGCGGACAGGCCGAAAAAACGCGACAGGCGGCGGATGTCCTCGACCACGATCTCGTTGCGCATCCGGTCGGTTTTCTCGTTGACCGTGCGGGTAATGGCGGCCAGTCCCGGCTCTGCTCCGGCGAGAATGCGGCGAGCGACCGGATGTTCCGGGTCAATGTCCAGCGATGTGGCCGGAAGGGGCGCACCGAACAATCCGGCACCGGCGGCGGGGGGCGTCGCGAGCAAGAACCTGGCCATGCGCCAGGCCAGGGTCGCCTTTCCGACGCCGCGCGGGCCGGTCAGCAGCCAGGCGTGATGCATCCGGCCGGAATTGAACGCTTCGAGAAACGCATCCTGGGCGGCGTCCTGCCCGAAAAGGGTCCGGGTTTCGCGCGGATGCGGCGCGCCGGGAACCTGGTCGGGGAGGGGATGGTCTTCGCTCATGCCGGGGCAGGGGCGGCGCAGGCCAGCACGTCGGCGGCGACGGCGTCGATCGCTCGGTTGCCGTCGATTACCCGGAACCTGGCGGCGTGTTCGCGGGCCAGCGCGAGAAACCCGGCACGCATCCTGCTTTGCAGCTCCGGGCCGAAATCTTCGAACCGTTCTTCGGCGCCCTGCCTTTGGCGCGCGCGCTCAAGCCCAAGCGCCGGGTCCATGTCGATCAGCAGGGTCAGGTCGGGTTCGCGCCCGATCATCAGATCGTGCAGCGTGTCCACGAGGGCCCGAAGATCGCCGCGCGACAGGCCCTGATACATGCGTGTGCTGTCGGCGAAACGGTCGCAGATCACCACCTTTCCAGCCGTGAGCGCCGGCAGGATCAGCCGTTCCATGTGGTCGCGGCGCGCGGCGGTGAACAGCAGGATTTCGGTTTCCGCGGACCAGCGGTCCGGGTCGCCTTCCAGCACCAGCCGGCGGATTTCCTCCGCGCCGGGCGATCCGCCGGGTTCACGGGTCAGCACAACGTCCTGCCCAGCGTCACGCAGCGCCTGCGCCAGAAGCCGGGCCTGAGTCGACTTGCCCGATCCGTCGATGCCTTCGAAGGTGATGAACCGGCCGGAGGATGCGCCTGTCACATCGCCTCCGACGGACCGTTGGCGAACCGGGTGATCAGATGCCTGGCCGCGGTCTTGACCTTGACCATGAAGCCGCCGTTGGGAACATCTTCCGCCGCCACCAGCGGCCGGCGGAATTCGGGCAATCCTTCCGGCTTGACGACCAGTTCGGCCAGCATGTCGCCCTTCTGGATCGGCGCGTCGAAGGGCCCCTGGTAAACGATCTCGGCCTGGACCGTTTCATCGTTCAATGCCGGCAGCAGCACGGTCACGTCTTCCTGCGGCACCAAACCTACCGATTGTTGTGCTCCCATCCAGACATCGGCCTGGGCGATCGGGGTTTCGGCGGCGGCGATTGTCTTTTCGACAAAGTCGCGAAACGACCAGTTAACGACGGCTTCGGATTCCTGCGTCCGGGCCTCCTGACTTGGCAGGCCGGACAGCACAAATATCACCCGCCGGTCGCCTTGTTTCGCGGACCCCACGAGGCCATAGCCGGCTTCCTGCGTGTGGCCGGTTTTCAGCCCGTCCGCGCCGATGCCCAACCCCAGAAGCGGGTTGCGGTTGAACCGGTTGGCCGGAGAGCGGTCCTTGTAGTTGAATTCGGTCTGCTGGAAATACTGGTAGAACTCGGGAAATTCCTCGATCAGGTGCTGTGCGAGGATGCCGAGATCGCGCATGCTCATCCGCTGGTAGGGATGGGGCCAGCCCGAGGCATTGGCGAAGGTCGAGTGGGTCATGCCCAGTTGCTTGGCCTTTTCGGTCATCTGCTGGGCAAAGGCCTCTTCGGACCCGGCCAGGCCCTCGGCGACGACGACCGTCGCGTCATTGCCCGAGGAAACGATGATTCCCTGGATCAGCTCGTCGGCGGTTGGCCGGTCCAGTTCGTTGAGAAACATGGTCGATCCGCCCATGTTCTTGGCCCTGGTGGAGACGCTGAACTGTTCGCCAAGGCTGACGCGGTTGTCGCGCAGCGCGTCAAACAGCATGTAGAGCGTCATCAGCTTGGACATGGACGCCGGCGGCAACGGCTCGTCGGCGTTCTTGGCCAGCAACACGGTGCCCGTCGTCTGGTCAATGACGAAGGCCGAGGTGGCCGTGGTGTCGAAGGCCTGCGCGGTGAGCGGCAGGTGGCAGAACAGCAAGGCTGCGAGAAAACGTCGGAATGCGGACATTGCCAAGGTTTCTCCTTTGTCAGTTGGTTACGGTGTAGGCGTCGGGAAAACCCGTTTCCCGGACCTTGTTCAGAAGGCTGGCCTGTTCGGCTTCCGTTCGGGACGGACCGACCAGAACCCGCCAGAACGTCTTTCCACCGCTCTCCCGTTCATAGACGGTCGGAGTCATCCCGGCATTGCGGATCTTCGTCGCGGCGCGGTCGGCATTGTCTTCCTGGCCGAAGATGCCGACCTGAATGAAAGGCTGGTCCAGGTCCGAAGCGGCCGCCGGAGGCAATTCGCTGGCCACGACGGTCGCTGCGCCGGTGACGCCGGCGGTCGTTGCCAGCGGAGCCGTTTCGGCCGGTTTGGGCTTTGCCCAGGGCCAGCGGAACCCGTTCTTGCGCGCGGGTTCCGGCGTTTCGGATGCGATTTCTGCCGGGGTCGCCGTTTCGCCGGCTTCGACCGAGGTCGCGATCGGCGCTGTTGCGGCGGTCCGATGCGGTTCTGTTTCCTCGGCAGACGGGGTTTCTTCGGCAGAAATGGCGTTTTCGACATCCGGTTCCGCCGGTTCGCGGACAAGGGCGGTTACATTCAGTTGAACCGGCGCCCCCGCCAGCATCGACAGCGCCTCGGCCGCGTCCGACGACACCTGGATGCGCGGGCCGGGGATGTCGCGTTCGCGCCGGAAAAGGGCGCCGATCACCGAGGTGTCGTTGGCCGTGTTGCGGATGATGACGCGCTGGGGGTCAGTCACGTCCGGATGGGCGACCCAGACGCCGCCCAGCGACGGGCGGCCATCCCAAAGGGCTGCTTCGGTGACTTGAAATACGTCGGGCGCTTCGACGCCGTCGCCCGTCTGGCGGGCCTTTTTCCCGGTTCCGGCCACGGCGGAGTCGTCCGTGTCCGACGGTTTCAGAAAACCCGTGCCGTCCTCGCAAGCCGCGAGCAAGCCAAGGACGGCTGCCATCGCCGTCAGGCTGGACAATCGCCGAAGGCCGGTTGAGTTTCGGATCATTTCACGTTCCTTGCCTGTGTGCCGTCTCGAGGAGGCGTTCTGCCGCCGGTTGTCCGGCCGTTCTTGCTACACGTCCCGCGCTTTTGCCGCGCATCTTAGCCGGACCTCCGCCGCATGAAAAGTCCGGTGCGGATCGGCGGGCAAGTTTTCCTCGGTTTTCGCTTGCCTGCAAGACACGGTCCGCCTAAATCGGCGCAGCGACATTGGGCCGGCACCATGGTTTCGTCGATCCCGTCCGGGATCCCGCGGGGAGGTGGCAGAGTGGTCGAATGCGGCGGTCTTGAAAACCGTTGGGCGTGAGAGCGTCCCCAGGGTTCGAATCCCTGTCTCCCCGCCACCGACAATCGTCTCTATTTCCCATGTCCAGACTGTGCCGAATTTCGGCGTGATTTCCGTCGGTTGCGCGGTGGGGTCGCGGTCGGAGACGCACCTTTCTCCTCAGTTTCCGGGTCAAATTGGCGGGTGTCTCAGGTGGGCCTTGTCAGAACAAATTGGCTTGAGGCGGGCAGGGCGGTCTCGTAGCGTCGGACCATGTCCAAAGCTCACCCTTTCAAGGGCTTTCACAGCAGCCCGGAAATCATCCGCCTTGCGGTGATGTTGTACGTTCGATTTCCGCTGTCGCTTCGCAACGTCGAGGATCTGCTGCACGAGCGCGGCGTCGAAATCAGCCACGAGACCGTCCGGTTCTGGTGGCACCGTTTCGGCCCGATGTTCGCGTCCGAGATCCGCAAGCGCCGGATCGAAAGGCTGCAATCCAGCCGATGGAGATGGCACCTCGACGAGATGTTCGTGAAGGTAAATGGCGAACGGCACTATCTCTGGCGGGCCGTTGATCACGAGGGCGAGGTTCTGGAAAGCTTCGTCACGAAGACACGGGACAAGAAAGCTGCATTGAAATTCCTAAAGAAAGCAATGCGTAAGCATGGTTGTCCAGATGCATTCGTCACGGATCTGCTGCGCTCTTACGGCGCGGCGTTGAAGGACATCGGCTTGGCGAACAGGCAGGAAACCGGCCACTGGGCCAACAATCGCGCAGAGAATTCACACCTGCCATTTCGACGACGAGAACGCGCAATGCTCCGCTTCCGGCGCATGCGAAGTCTGCAGAAATTCGCCGCCGTCCATTCCTCAGTGCACAACCATTTCAATCAGGAACGCCACCTATATTCACGAGAAAACTTCAAGCTGAACCGCGCCACCGCCCTCGCCGAGTGGCGCCAGCTTTGTTCAGCATAAGTTCCGGCAGTTCGGCGAATACTGAGATTGGTTAGAAACGGTCTGACACCACCGTCCATCCCGTTACTTCAAGGCCAT
The DNA here is from genome assembly GCF_030164465.1 of Sedimentitalea xiamensis. Taxonomy (GTDB): domain Bacteria; phylum Pseudomonadota; class Alphaproteobacteria; order Rhodobacterales; family Rhodobacteraceae; genus Sedimentitalea; species Sedimentitalea xiamensis. The sequence continues at coordinate 13,545 of NZ_JASNJE010000013.1, read as the reverse complement.
GCCCATCTCCGGCATTTCTTGATTCTGGGATTATTATCGGCTATATGTCAGGTTATAGATTGGAGGCCCGCGATGAGCAATACCGCACAGAAGAGAGCAATCGAGAGCTACCGCGCGCGTCTGACGCAGCGCGGCTTCAAGCGTTTTGAGGTTCTTGCGCTGGAATCCGACCGCGAATTGATCCGCTCACTCGCCCGCCAGCTGGCCGAGGAGGGGCCGGAAGCGGACCAGGCCCGGCAAACCGTAAGGGCTCTGGTTTCGGGTGAACCTCCCAAGGCTGGCAGTATCTTGTCCGCGCTCCGGCGATCGCCACTGGTCGGCGCCGATCTCGATCTGTCGCGCTCGCGCGAAGAAGGGCGTCGGGTCGATCTGTGACGCGCTGTCTGCTCGATACAAATATCATCAGCAACGTCATCAAGCCGCAGCCATCGGATGCGCTTCTGGCATGGTGGGCAGGGCAGAAGGACGATGACCTCTTCGTCGCCTCGCTTACCATCGCTGAAATCTGGCGCGGCATACTCGAAAAGCCACGTGGAAGAAAACGTGACGCGCTCGAAGCCTGGTTCCAAGGGCCGGAAGGGCCGCAGGAACTGTTCGCCGGTCGTATTCTATCCTTCGATGACAAGGCTGCACTGATCTGGGCGCGCCTGATGTCCGATGGCAAGGCTGCCGGTCGTCCCCGTAGCGCACTTGATATGATCATCGCGGCGGTCGCTGGAGCGAACGATTGCGTGGTAATCACTGACAATGAAAAAGACTTTGTCGGCTTGGAAATCACCAATCCCCTGAGGGGAGAAGACTGATGCCCGCTGTGCTGCGTAAAGATATCGAAGGGCACCATGGCTGAAACGCAGGTCGAATGGATAGGCGCCACCTGAAATCCAGTTGGCGGGTGCTCGATCATCGCCTCCGGCTGCGCACATCACCGTGGACTTTGAACAGCACACCGCAAACGCCATTGCTTGCCGAAGCGGGGCTGTGCGTCGACCGACTTAACCGGTCTTCGATTGGTTACATCTCAGCCCGCGATCATCGCCGCACCGTTTCGCCGCGGTGATCTCAGTCGTTGTCAATCGCGAGTTGCAGGCCGTCCCACTTTGCATATTTGTCGCCAGAATCGCGGATATGCGCATAGCGCTTCAGGCTGACCCAGGATCTATGCCCGCTGACAGCCGCAACATGGGGTATGTTCCAGCCCATCTCGAACAGACGTGATATGCCTTCGTGACGTAGGTCATGAAAGTGCAGGTCCTCAATGCCAAGAAGCTTGCAGGCGCGGGTGAAGTTTGCGGTTGTCGCGTCCGGAGAGTAGGGGAATATCTCCTGCTTACGCCGGGGCATGCTTTCGATGATGCGAATGGCCTCCTCGGGCAGATCGACCCAGGTATCGTTGCCGAGCTTTTCGCCGGGATGCTTCATGTCGCGAACCAACACCCTCTTGTGCTTTTCCTCGAAATCGTCCCATGTCAGCCGCGTAATTTCAGCCTGCCGGCGCGTCGAGAAAAGAGCGAACACGATGACCTTGTGCATCGGCATGGCCTGGGGCACTTTTTTTCTGCGTTCGATGAAATGCTCCAGCAGCCGGTCGAGTTCATCCAAAGTCGGTCTGCGGTCTCTCTGGGCTGAGCGCGAGATGATGCCCATGCGCCGTGCCACAGTGATTGCGTCTCTCATTTCCCGATCGTCCAACTGGAAGTCCCACATTGGCCTCGCTATGGCGAATATGGATGCGAGATGGCTGGCATAGTTGCCGACCGTCTGCGGTTGTGCCGTCAGGGACTGGAGGAACTCAATAATATCCTTGGATTTTATCGTCGAGCAGGGCAGGTCTGCGATCGGATGCGTCTTGATCGATTTGAGCACCTGAGCCTTCGTGCGACCGATCTCCTTCACGGTTTCCTGCGTATAGCGGTCAATCGCTTTGGACAATGGTGGGTCCGATGCGCTCAGCGCGTCGATTGCGCCCGGCCTGGCGAGTTCTCTCTCTCGCTTCTTCATCCAGGTGGAAGCGGCGGCTCGTCTGTCAAATGTCATCGTCTCATGATAGACGGAACCCTCGCGCATCACGCGCACGCGCGCCCTGTAGCTATGACTTCCGTCTTTGCGTTTGGTGATCGTACCCATGGTGACCTCCGGATTTGGTCCACGGATACTCTATTTGGTCCACAGGACCAAATCCAGTGTCAAAATCGCCGGATTTCGCCTGCAACGAATGGAAATCGCACGACTTAAAGGTGCTTGTAAGTGATTGAAAAAAATAAAAAACCTAACGTATCAAACGCTTCTCGGCTTGCCGTTGCCCCGATGATGGACTGGACGGATCGTCATTGCCGATACCTGCATCGCCTGTTGAGCCGGAATACGCTGCTCTACACCGAAATGGTGACGGCGCCTGCTCTGGTGCGGGGCGGGGCCCTGCATTTGCTGGACTTCAGTCCGCAGGAACACCCCGTTGCCCTTCAGCTGGGCGGTTCCGATCCGGCGGAACTGGCCGAGGCGGCTCGGATCGGGGCACAGGCCGGATACGACGAAATCAACCTCAATGTCGGCTGCCCCTCGGATCGGGTCCAGTCCGGTGCCTTCGGGGCCGTCCTGATGCTCGAGCCGGGGCTGGTCGCGGAATGCGTCGCCGCGATGCGCGAAGCCGTGGAAGTTGAGGTCACGGTGAAATGCCGGATCGGCGTGGACGACCAGGATCCGGATACCTGTCTGCCCGCGTTTCTGGAGCGCATGCGGGACGCCGGATGCAGGCGGATCACGATCCACGCCCGCAAAGCATGGTTGCAGGGGCTGAGTCCGAAGGAGAACCGTGACATTCCTCCGCTGGATTACGATCTGGTGCGACGGATGAAACAGGCGTTCCCGGATCTGCACCTGTCGATCAACGGCGGCATCACCTCGCTCGGTCAGGCGCGGTCCTTTCTGGAGCAAGGGCTCGACGGCGTGATGATCGGTCGCGCCGCCTATCACGATCCCGCCTCGATTCTCTGCGCCGCGGATCCGTTGATCTTCGGGCAGGGCGATGCGAGCGATCCTGTCGCGGCGGTGGGCGCGATGTTGCCCTACATCGACGCGCATCTGGGCAGCGGCGGCAAGCTGCACCAGGTCACGCGCCACATGCTGGGGCTTTTCGCCGGTCGTCCCGGTGCGCGGGCCTGGCGCAGGCTGCTGTCCGAAGGGGCGCACCGTCCCGGTGCCGGTTCCGCTCTCGTGCAGGAGGCGCTGGCGATGGTTGCGCCCCTGCCATCGGACCGGGAGGCGGTCTGACCGATGTCGGACGCGAGACCGGCGGAGCGCTTCGCGACCAGAGGCTGGTTGCGTTTCGATACCGATCCGGCGCTTCTGGATTGGGTGAACCATGCTCTTCCCGCGGCGCGGCGCGCCGTTTCGGACCCGGCCTTGTCGCACTGGCTGGATTGCGGCGGGACGTGGTTCGTGGGCGTCGACGCGCTGGCGAACGACGCCGAGGGCAGGGTCGGCGCTTCCGGTCCGCTGCGCGGCGGCGCGGTCGATTTCATCACGCGTCACATCGCGCCGATGCCGCCGCTGCATCGTGCCCAGGTCTCTGTCACCTATCCCGGCTATCCGCAGCCACGCCGCGGTGAAAGCGAGGCCGCGTTCCGCTACCGGGAACGGCGGGATTCGGCGCATCTGGACGGGGTGCTCGCCAGCGGACCCGAGAAGCGACGCCATGTGCGTGAACCGCATGCCTTCATTCTCGGAATTCCGCTCACCGACGCCGATCCCGATGCCGCGCCCCTGGTCGTCTGGGAGGGCAGTCACGCCATCATGCGCAATGCCCTAAAAGCCGTGTTGATGGACGGCATGTCGAGGGATCCGGCCGAGGTCGATGTGACCGACGCCTATGTCGCCGCCCGCAAACAGGTCTTTGACACCTGTGTGCGGGTGCCTTTGCCGGTGCGGACGGGGCAGGCGGTCCTGCTGCACAGGCTGCTCCTGCATGGCGTTGCCCCCTGGACACCGGACGCAAAGTCTGGCCCTGACGGCCGCATGATCGCCTATTTTCGCCCAAAGATGCCCGGCGGTGTCCGGGCATGGATCAACGATCCGTAGCAGCCCGGAAAATGCACGGCATTTTAGGCATTGCCGGCAATTGTTTCCGGAAACGTGGTTCCTGCACTGCCGAGGTGCCGATTGTTCCGCGACTGTGCGAACCGAGGTCAGGTCCTGTGCCGGCGAATCCACCCGAATGACAGCAGTCCGGCCAGCGACAGGGTGATGGCAGAGGGCAACGGAACCGCGCTCAGGGGACCCGGCGAGGTCGCTTGCGGCGCGATCCATCCGATCGGGTTGTCGGTGCTGTAGACCTCGTAGGGTTCGAAATACTGCGCCGCGCCGCTGGTGCTGCCGCCCCAGGAGAACGCGCCGCGATGATTGCCGGTAAAGCTGAACGCGTAGTCCGTGATGTTCTGATTGGCGTCGAAGGTCACAAAGCCGCCGCCGGTCACGTAGCCCTGGTAAACATCTATGTTGGACTCGTTGAAATCAATGGTTTTTCCGGCGAGTCCGCCGTCTTCGGTGATGGACAGCGTGAAATAGATCCATCCCGCCGCGTCGCCGATTTTCTTGCCGAAGGAGCCGTCTGTCCCGGTCACGAAAAGCATGCCGGATTCGTATTTGAAATCATAGGTCGACGCGGCTGCCTTGCCCGCCCACCCCATCAGCAAACCGATGCAAAGGAAGGAGAACAGAACGCCGGCTGTCTTTCGCCGCGTATGAAAATCCGAAGGTTCAATCGACGCCTCAAGGGCCAGTCTTGCAGGTTTCATGGTGCCGAACACTTTCAATGGTAAAACGATACTCGCAACACTATCAATCTACGGCACCGTATAAATCTCCATCAAGCTGCGTTTCGCAAGCCGAGCTGCCGCTATGGTGGAAACGGCGCTGCCGGACCCGGCGTTGTCTCAGAACTACGGCTTGAGACGTGCCGGCCCCTTGCCCCGTTGGCTTCAGGCGATGCGGACGATCTCGGCGGTGCCGAGGGCGTTGAAGCGGTTCATCAGTGCGATGCGAATATGGATTTCAGCGGTTTGTCGCCCAGTCCGCCGAGACCGCCGAAACCGCCGCGTGTGCCAAGGAGGGAGGCTTTGATGTCGTGTGGAACCATGCGGCGCGTGGTTACCTGCTGAGCCAGTTCCTCTCACCTTTGACGAATCTTCGAAGCGGCCGGTGGGGTCTCGCGCTGGAAAATCACGCACGTATCCTGATCGGGATCGTCCGTGCCAGACGGAAAGAGTCGCGCCCGGAGTCGCCGTGACGGTCAAGTTCCGTCAGTGTCTCAGATCAACACATCACAGCATCCGAGAGATCGTCCGCGCCGTTTCCAGCACTTTCTCGATCAACTCGGGACTGGGTTGAAGCTGCATTTCATGGCCGGACAAGTTGATGGCGCCAGTGTAACGACCATGACGAGAGACAAGTGGCGCGGCGATGGACAATGTACCGGTGGCGAGGTGCGAGCTTTGTGCAACATAGCCGCGTTCGCGGTCGGCCTTCAGCAGCGGCTTGAGCTCCTCGAGAGAGGATGGCGCGAGCGCGCTCATCTGTTCGAAGACATACCCATCGAACCGGCGGTCAAGTTCGTCTTCGGTCAGGTCCGACAAAAGCACCCGCCCCATGGTCGTCGAGAATGCGGGCAGACGTGAGCCAACAGGGACGTTTGACACCATCGAACGATCGGACAGGGCGCGGTAGACATAGATGATATTCGTTCCCTCCAGCATCGCGACATGAACCGTGAAGCCCGTCTCGTTGCGCAGCTCGTCCGCAGGGATGCGGGCCAGGTCGTAAATATCCTGCGAGGCCAGATAGCGATAGCCGAGGTCCATCACGCGAGGCGCCAGACGATAGGCGGTCTTGCGTTTGCTGAGATAGCCTTCGCGTTCCAACGTCACGACAAACCGATACGCCGCGCTGCTGGTGATCGAGAGCGCCTCGGCGATCTCGGACAGCGTCAATTCCGGGCGGTTCGCGTTGAAGCATTCCAGGATGCTGAGTCCCCGCAAAAGGGAGTTCGACCGATAGTCAGGTTCCTTCGCCAAGGCGGCTCCTCAATGGCTGCGGATTCACGTCGTTTTTCTGGCGGACAACCGGTCCGCGATGCGTGCCATCGCGCCGGCGTAATCCGCAATGATCTTTCCCTCCAGCGGATGGTGCCCGTCTGCCACCACCTTGTTCCCGCGGACCACCACATCGCCCACGCAGAAGCCCCGACCGGCGAAGACGTGAAAGTCCAGAAGCGCCTCTGGCTGGACGGCGGACAGGGCCTCTGGTTCGTGCGATGTGACTTCGACGAAACTTGCCATTCCTCCGACAGCGAGGCCCTGTTCCGGGCGGCCCGCGGCGCGGGCGCCCCCATGCGCCGCCCGGGTCCACAGGTTGGTGGCGACGTAGGGCGCGTCCATCGCGGCAAGGATGTTGCGCTGCCGGTCACGCAGACGCTGGCTGTATTCCAACTGCTGCAATTCCTGCGCCGCAAATGTGGCGATGTTGGAATCCGACCCGATGCCAAAGACGCCGCCTTGGGAAACGAAATCTGATGCCCTGAAGATACCGTCGCCAAGGTTCGCCTCGGTCATTGGACACAGACCCACCGTGGCGCCACTGCGCGCGATCAATGCAACCTCCTCGTCGTCGAGATGTGTCGCATGAATGAGGCACCAGTGGTCGTCGACCGGAGCAATGTCGAAAAGCTGCTGCACCGGGCGGCGCCCGTTCCATGCCAGTGCGTCCTGCACCTCTTTGACCTGTTCCGCGACATGGATGTGAACCGGCGTATCTGGAATCAAGTCTGCCCGGAGTTCCAATAGCCGGTCGATTTCCTGCGGGGTGGCGGCGCGGAGAGAATGTGGCGCAATGCCAAGCGTATGCCCGGCCGCCTTCGCGGGCGCACGCAGGTTGTCGAGCAGCCGCGCGTATCCGTCGAGGCTTTGGATGAACCGACGTTGCCCGTCGTTTGGTGCAAGGCCGCCAAAGTTGGAATGTGCATAGAACACCGGCAGATGTGTGAGGTCTATTCCTGTCGCTTGCGCCGAGTCAAAGATGCCGAGCGACAGCTCCTCGGGGCGGGCATAGGGCGCGCCGTCGAGATCATTGTGAACATAGTGGAATTCGACGATCCCGGTATAGCCGCCCTTGAGCAGGGCCAGATACAGGCGCGCGGCGATGGCCCGCATGTCCTCCGGCGACAGGGTGAGCGCAAAGAAATACATGATGTCGCGCCACGACCAGAAGCTGTCGATCGGATTGCGCCGCACTTCGGACAGGCCAGCCATCGCGTATTGGAACGCATGGCTGTGCAGGTCCGTGATGCCGGGCACGACCGGATTGCGGTAAACTGGCAGACCGTCCGGATTGTCATCCTCGTCCGCCGAAGTGATCGTACCGTCCGGCCCAAAGTGGACGGACAGATTGCGGACCCAGCCCGTCGGGGTCAGGGCGTATTGAAAATGGGCTCCCTTCAGGGCTTCGAATGTCATTGCGCCTGCTCCAAGTTGGGTTTGAAATCGGCAAGCACGGCGATCAACCGTGCCAGCGCGTCTTTGAGGCGGTCGGCCCGGTCCGGCAGGTAGGTCCAGGGAGCCTCTTCCATCATATAGCAGGATTGCGCGATCTCGATCTGCAATGCGTGCTCGTTCCTGGAGGGCTGGCCGTAATGCCGGGTGATGTAACCCCCCTTGAATCGCCCATTGCGAACCACGCTGAAGTTGCTGGCCTGCAAGGCAGCCAGTGCAGCATCCGACAAGGATTGCTGGCACGCCGTATCGGAATTGGTGCCGAGATTGAGATCGGGCAGACGCCCCTCGAACAGCCGGGGGATGTGGCTGCGGATCGAATGCATGTCCAACAGCACGCAAAACCCATGCGCAGCCTTGATGCGGGCAATTTCCTCGCCAAGGGCTTTGTGATAGGGCGTCCACCAGGTGGCGATGCGGTCGGTCTGCTCATCCGAATCCGGTTCCGCACCAGGCCGATAGAGCGGCGCTCCATCGAAATCGATCGTCGAAATCAGGCCGGTCGTTGCCCCCGAATACAGTGGCGTGTCGTCCGGGGGACGGTTCAGATCCACCGCGTATCGCGTCACGCGGGCTCTCATCAGGCTCGCGCCCTCTGGCAGCAGATCGCGGGCGATACGATCCATGTGCCAATCGGTATCGCTCAGAGCAAGCGCCTCGGGCTTGAGGGCGGAGCGAAGGGAATCAGGAACTTCGGTGCCGGCATGGGGCACATGCAGCAACAGCGGAGTGTTGCCTTTGATCTGTTCAAAAAGCGGGCGCTGTCCGAGGGCGGTCGATGAATCCTGCATCTCCTGTCCTTTCATATCTGAAAAGAGTTATTGACATACAAAATTACCAGGTCAAGAAATATTCATCCGACACCCGAGGGTCGCGCCGCCGGACACGGTGGTTGCGGCACTCGACAACCCTTAACGGAGGATCTCATGTCCCTTTCCCGTCGTCAGTTTCTGGGTGCGACCACGGCGAGCTTCGCTCTGCTCTCCACCTCTGCCCTTGCACAAAGCCGTACCTTCTTCGGGATCGCGACCGGCGGCACCGGCGGCACCTACTATCCGCTTGGCGGCATGCTGGCTCAGCTGATCTCGAACACCGCCGAGCTGCCCGACACCCGTCTTTCGGCCACTGCGGAAACCGGCAACGCCTCGGTGGCCAACGCCCAGTTGTTGGGCCGTGGCGAGATCGAGTCGGCCTTCGCGGCCGCGGATATTCTGGACGCCGCCTACAAAGGCGTGAACCAGTTCGAAGACGGCGCGCTGACCAACCTGCGGGCCATCGGTGCGCTCTATCCGGAAACCGTTCAGTTGGTCGTGCGTGCCGATAGCGGCATCGAGACCTTCGAGGACATCAAGGGCAAATCCGTGTCGTCCGGTTCGCCGGGCTCGGGCCAGTGGCAGCTGCTGGGCGACCTGCTCGAAGCGCATGGCCTGACCCGCGAGGATGTCTCGGAGGATTATTCCTCGTTCGCGCAGTCCGTCGACAAGATCAAGGACGGCAATCTGGACGCGTCGCTGATCACCGCCGGACTGCCGACCTCATCGGTGACGGATCTCGCAAACGGCCACGACATCCGGATCGTGCCGCTGACCGGTCCGGCGATTGCGAAATTGCAGGAAACCCAGCCGTACTACGCGAATTCGACGATTCCGGCAGGCAGCTACAAGGGCGTCGATGCAGATGTCGAAACCCTTGCAGTGCGCGCGATCTGGGCGACGCATGCGGATGTGTCCGAAGAAATCGTCTACGCCGTGACCAAGGCGCTGTACGAGAACACCGAGACACTGGGCAAAGTGCACCCGATGGGGCAGCGCATCTCGCTGGACAAGGCGCTGGAATCCGTGTCGATCCCGGTCCATCCGGGCGCAGAGAAATACTATGCCGAGAAGGGCATTTCCCAGTAATGGCGGTGCGCATTCCCTTGCGCACCATGGGAAGGGCGGTTTTGACCGCCCTTTTCGCCATGCCGGCCCTGACTGCGAAAGCAGCGGATGGGACCGTTTGGCTTTGCCTGTCTGAAACGCGTGGCGCGCAGGCGGAAATCGCCCGCCTGCCGCTTGGCGCCGACCGGACCTTTGACCTGAGCTTCATTCATTCGGTGTCGCGCACGCCCGTCATCGACAGCTATCGTGTGGAAGGCGGACAGGTCCTTCAGACGCACGAGGTTTTCGTCGCCCACGGCGCGGGACTTCCTTCGGTCGCCAATGACATGGACGCGACCGGCTGGCGGCATGAAGACGGGCGCTTCATCCTCGAAATGAACCGCCTTACCGGTCCGATTCCGCTCCGTATTCAAGCAGAGTTCAGGAACACCCTGACGGTCGGAGGCTCGGATTTGCACCTGGCCGATCTCGGCCATGCGGCCCTCACCCTTGCCCCCTGCGACGAGGAAATGTCCCAATGACCCAGGATCTTCATTCCGAAGACAACCGCGGCCACACCGCTGCCGATGGCGACCATGACTTCACGGCGGACGAAGTCGAGGCCCTTGTCCGGGAATACGACTCGGAGTCGAACTTTCGCAACCTCGTCGGCCCGACCGCCATACTGGTCACCATCACCTCAGTCGTGCTGTCCCTGTTCCACGTCTACACCGCCGGGTTCGGCCTGTTGAACGAGGTCATGCACCGCACGATCCACCTGAGTTTCGTAATGGGGCTGATCTTCCTCGTCTTTCCACGCAAGCGCGCCGCGCCGACCACCCGCCTGTGGACCGAGTCGCTGCTGTTTGCGGGGTTCTATCTCTATATCCTTTACGGCCTGGCGACCTCGCTCTCTGCAAGCACGCTGAAGACGGTCTTCGTCGCCGTCATGCTGCTGCTGATTGCCCTGACGCTGCCCTTCAACCGCAAAGGGGCCGACCCGGAAAAGGTCGCGATCCGCGACTGGATCTTTGCGGCGGCCGGGGCCGGGTTCTCCGCCTACCTGTCGGTTTTTTTCAAGTATATCTTCATCGAAAACGTCGGTAGTCCGCCCGAACCGGCCTACATGATGGGCTTCGTGGCCATCATCATGACGCTCGAGGCGACGCGGCGCACGATGGGCCCGACGCTGGCCTGGATAGGTGTATTCTGTTTGGTCTACGCGCTGGCCGGACCGTATTTGCCGGGGATCATGGCGCATCGCGGCTATTCCATCACCCGGATCATCAACCACCTCTTCGTCGGAACCGAAGGCATCTACGGCGTCGCCGTCGGCGTCGTCGCCACCTATGTCTTCCATTTCGTTCTGTTCGGCATCCTCGCCCAGATGAGCGGCCTCGGCCAACTCTTCATCGATCTTGCCACCATCGTGGCGGGCCGCGCATCCGGCGGCTCGGCGAAAGTGTCCGTGGTGTCGTCGGGCTTTTTCGGGATGATCTCCGGCTCGCCGATTGCCAACACGGTGACCACCGGGGCCTTTACCATCCCGCTCATGAAGAAATCGGGGTTTTCAGGCCGGTTCGCCGGCGCGGTCGAAGCGTCGGCCTCGTGCGGGGGGCAGATCACACCGCCGATCATGGGCGCTTCGGCCTTTGTCATGACCGAGATGCTGGGCGTGCCCTATAACGAGTTGATCCTGATCGCCATCGTTCCGGCGGCCTTCCACTATATCGCCATCCTGCTGATGGTTCACCTCGAAGCCAAGAAACTGGGGCTAACCGGTCTGTCAAAGGACAAGATCCCGCAATTCGGTGCCGTCCTGGCAAGAGCATGGCACCTGTTCATCCCGCTTGGCGTGATGGTGGCCATGCTGCTGATGCAATACACGCCCTTCCTCGCGGCCTTCTGGGGCATCATCCTGACCATCGTGTGCAGCTATGTGCCGCTGCTGATGCGCGCATTTGGCAACACGACGATGGACACCTCGACGGTGCTTACCCCTCCGCGGCTGGTGCAGGGCTTCGAAGACGGCGCGAAGTTTGCTCTCGCCATCGGTGCGGCCTGTGCCTGCGTCGGCTTCCTGCTGGGGATGACCACGCTGACCGGTCTGGGTTTCAAGTTCTCGGCGGCGGTGGTGCAACTGGCGCATGACGTGGCCGGGTTCGTCGTTGCGCTCGACTTTACCGGGCTGCTGTCCGAAAACGGGATGGCGCTGTTTTTCGGGCTGATCTTCGTGGCCATTGCCTGCATCATCATGGGGGCGGGCATCCCGACCACACCGACCTATATCATCCTCGCATCCATCGCCGCCCCGGCCTTGACCGAGTTCGGGGTGCCGCTGATCGCAACGCATTTCTTCGTCTTCTATTTCGGCGTTCTGGCGGATGTGACCCCGCCGGTGGCGCTGGCGGCATATGCCGCCGCCGGGCTCGCCCGCGCAGAGCCGATGACGACCGGGACGACCGCCTTCCGGTTGTCCATGGGCAAGGCGCTGGTGCCGTTCATGTTCATCTATGCGCCCAGCTTGCTGTTCGTGGACTTCACCTGGCTGGAGTTCACAACGGCACTGCTGTCGGGCCTGGTCGGTGTCCTTGCACTGTCCGCAGCCTATATCGGCTGGTTCCGCCGCGACCTCGCGGTATGGGAAAAGCTGGCGTTGACCATCGCTGGGCTGCTGTTGATCTCGACACATTACGTGACGATCGTGATCGGGGCGATCATCGTACTCGCCGTTCTGGCCCGCCCCGCGAAAGCGCAGCTTGGATCTGCTTAGCAGGTCCGGGCCGATTTTGTGACGGTCTCGGAATGATGCCGGCGAACACGGTGAACCCCGCCGCCGCTCTCGCCGAGTGGCGCGGCCTTCGTGCGGCATGATGGTCAGCGTCGCTGGCCTGGCAGGGACGAGTTCGAATTCGTCTGACAGCTCCCGTTTCGCTTCAGTTCTCGGGGCAAAACTGCCGGTGTCTCAGGTGGGCTGGAACGGGGGTCCGGATTGGGGCGGGTTTCCCTGTTTCGGGTCGATTTGCAGGGTGTTTTGTCGAACAGTAGAGAATCCGGTCGTTGCACCTGCTGTTTGTGCAAGCAATATCAGTTGGTTGCGATGGGTTTCCCCAAGAGATATGCACAGAAGTTGACGGGGCGGTAAAAAGCCATCGGGACGCTATTGTTTTGTGGTTATGATCGACGCGTTTGCGATGGTGTTTTTTCTGGCTTCGTTCAGCAAGGTGTCCGATACGGCTTCCGGAATTGTTGCGGTGATGTCTGTGGATCATCATGGTCGGGCGGGGCGGCTGATCCCCGCGAATTTCGTACATCTGAAGATGTTTAGACCCAGTGCGCGCAGTTGGGTGACATAGCGCATCGCGGGCATGCCGCGGATGCGCAGATGGGCAAGGTTCATCTGATGTTTCAGGCGGGCGATGCTGGCCTCGATGCCGGCGCGCCATCGGTATATGTCGTGGAAGCCGTCGCTTTGTTGATAAAGACGCTGGGCGCGGGTCTCGATCCGGCCCGGCTCATATTGGAAACGCCCGGCATCGCCTGTCTGCCGGTCGGGTTTGACAGGGCAGCGATGCTTTTCCGAGCAGGCCCGGCACAAGGTCAGATCGAAGCTTGCCTGCAATTTGGCCTTTGACCGCGAGGTGGCGACAGGCTCGGTCCCCTGAGGGCATCTTGCGACGCGGCCATCTTCGGACAGGGCGAAATCCTCCAGGGTGTAATTGCCCTGCGCACGGCCTTTGGCACTGCAGATCGGGGCCACCAAGGATACGCCGATCTGCGTGGCCAAAGCGATGTTGTCCGGGCCGCCATAAGCCGTGTCGCCCGTAAGTCTTTCGGGCAGCAGGTGGCGGTTCGCCAGATCGTCCAGGGCGTCAAGAACGCGGTGCCCATCATGGACGGTCATCTTGTGCACGGCCACATGTGTAATCAGGTCCGGCGCATCTTCCCCGGCTTCCGCAGCATCGTCTTCGCGATAGGTTTCCACGAACTGGGCCGCATACCCCATACCCTTGCGCGCGTTGTAGCTGGCGTCGGGATCGGCGGGATTGCCGACCGTGTCGCAGGGGATGTCTTTCGGCGCCCGCGGGAGCGCGCGACGTGCCGCCCCGGCGTTCTCTGTCTCGCTCAGATCGAATTGATCCATCAGC
>NZ_JASNJE010000012.1 GCF_030164465.1 Sedimentitalea xiamensis | reverse complement strand
TTCGCGTCTCTGGGTCTCTTGGGTTTGTCTGTCATGCCTATAAGATAGGTGCAGTCCTGATCCGACGCAAACGGAACCTCGCGCGCGTGTGAGGCGCTAGATTTCAAACTGACCCACTACCGGGTTTTGACCGACGACCGGGCCTCCGGGCGCATCTTCCCATGAGGCATGCGCGACGGCGGCCTCCGGGTATGCAAGCCACCGGGTTCATCCTTGACGGCGCGCAACCGGTCGGGACCGCGGAACGGCAACCCGGAGGCTTCAGCCTCGCTCCGGAGGCGGTATTTCCCGATCTTCGGTCTGCGTCCCGAAAGCCGCCCGCCGCGTCTAGCGCGACAAGCCGCCATGCAGCGTCGGCATGTCGAGCGCCGCAAAGCCATAGTGGCGCAGCCAGCGCAGGTCGCTATCAAAGAATGCGCGCAGGTCGGGAATTCCGTATTTCAGCATTGCAATGCGGTCGATGCCCATACCGAAGGCAAAGCCCTGCCAGTCGTTCGGGTCGATCCCGCCAGCCTGGAGCACCTTGGGATGCACCATGCCGCTGCCCAGAACCTCCATCCAGCCGTCGCCCTCGCCGATGCGCAACTGCCCGTCGACCCAGGAACACTGAATATCGACCTCGGCGGAGGGTTCGGTGAAGGGGAAGTGGGAGGCCCGGAAGCGGGTCTTGATGCCGTTGATCTCGAAGAAGGCCGAGAAGAACTCTTCCAGCACCCATTTCAGGTTGGCCATCGAGATGTCCTTGTCGATGGCAAGCCCCTCGACCTGGTGGAACATCGGCGTGTGGGTCTGGTCGTAGTCGGCGCGATAGACGCCGCCGGGGCAGATGATGCGCAGGGGCGCGCCGCGCTTTTCCATCGTGCGGATCTGGACCGGGCTGGTATGGGTGCGCAGCACGTGCGGCGGGCGGTCGTCATCCGGCGCACGGTGCATGTAGAACGTATCCATCTCGGCCCGTGCCGGGTGATGGCCGGGAATGTTGAGCGCATCGAAATTATACCAGTCGGTGTCGATGCGCGGCCCTTCGGCGACGGAAAAACCGAGTTCGGCAAAGATCGCGGTGACTTCCTCGGTGACTTGCGACACCGGATGCAGCGTGCCCTGCCGCCGCGTCCGGGACGGCAGCGTCACGTCGAGCCATTCGGTGCGCAGGCGCGCGTCCAGCGCGGCATCGGCAAGTGCAGCCTTCTTCGCCGCCAGCGCCGAGTTGATCTCGTCCTTCAACGCATTGAGCGCGGGGCCGGCCACCTGGCGTTCCTCGGGCGTCATCTTTCCCAGTTCGCGCATCTTCAGGGCGACTTCGCCCTTCTTGCCGACGGCGGCCAGCCGGATGGTTTCCAGCGCGTTTTCATCCGCTGCACCGGCGATTTGGCCCAGATATTTCGCTTTCAGATCGTCCATGACGGCCCCCGTAACGTGGTTGCGTCCTGCTAGCCGCCCCGTTCCGCGATTGCAAGGAGGCGATGGACATATGGCCACTGCCGCGGCTAGCGTGGCGCAACGGCATTCGGGAGGTTGCAATGAACGGAATTCAGAAAGCCCTGGACAAGTCGGTGGCGGCGCAGGACGTGCCCTTCGCGGTCGGCATGGTCGGCAACGCGGACGGGATCACCTTCAGCGGCGCGGCGGGCGAGGCGGCGGCCGGTCGCCCGGCGGCCGAGGATACGGCGTTCCGGATCTTTTCGATGACCAAGGCCATCGGATCGCTGGCGGCCATGATCCTGATCGACCGCGGCAAGATGCGCATGGACACGCCGGTGGGCGACATCCTGCCCGAATGGAACGACCTGCGGGTTCTGGAAGGGTTCGACGGCGACACGCCGGTCCTGCGCGCTCCGAAGACGGTGGCGACGGCGCGGCACCTGGCGACCCACACCAGCGGGATGGAGTACGAATTCTGGAACGCGGATGTGCCGAAATACATGGAACTGACCGGACATCCCTCGGTCCTGTCCGGGTTGAAGGCGTCGCTGAACTATCCCTTGACCACCGACCCCGGCACGCGCTGGGGTTATGGCCCGTCGATCGACTGGCTGGGGCGGATGGTCGAAGCGGTGGACGGGCGGCGCATCGATGCGTTCTGCTCCGCCGAGATCTTCGAACCGCTGGGTATGGCTGACACGGCCTTCGAACCGGATGCGCTGCAGGATCGGCTCTGCACGGTCAGGATGCGCGGCGAGGACGGCGGTTTCGGCCCGTTCGAACTGGCCCCGCCGCCGCATCCGGAGGTCTATGGCATGGGCCACGCGCTCTATTCCACCGCGCCGGATTACATGCGGTTCCTGCGCATGGTGCTGAACCGGGGGCAGCTAGACGGCAACCGGCTGCTGTCCGAAGACAGCTTTGACGAGATGCTGGCAAACCAGATGCGAGGGCTGACATTCCAGACCATGAAGACCTCCGCGCCACCGGTTTCGGCGGATGTGGAACTGCCGCCGGGCAGCACCCACAGCTTCATCGCGGTGCGCACCGAAACCGATATCCCCGGCAAGCGCAGCGCGGGCACGCAGAGCTGGGCCGGCGTCTGCAACACCCATTACTGGGTCGATCCGAAGAAAAACCTGGCCGCCGTGATCATGACGCAGTCCCTGCCCTTTGGCGAACCGCGGTTCATGCAGACCTACGACGCCTATGAACGGGCGGTCTATGCGGCACTCTGACGGCACGGCCACCGCGTGACGGCCTCTCCTTCCCGGCCCTGGCTGGTCCTGGTCGGGCTTGCCCTGGGAATGTGCGTGACCAACGGCTTCGCGCGTTTCGCCTATGGGCTGCTGCTGCCGGCGATGCGGTCCGAACTGGGCTGGACCTATGCCCAGGCGGGCTGGCTGAACACCGCCAACGCGATCGGCTATATCATCGGCGCAGTACTGACCATGGGGCTGATCACACGGGTGGCGCCGTCGCGGCTGTTCGGGTTCGGCATGATCACGACGACGGCGGCGCTGCTCGCGACCGGGCTGCACGAGGCGCTGTGGTGGCAGACCCTGTGGCGGGTCGCCGCCGGTGTCTTCGGCGCGATGTCGTTTTCCACCAGCGGCGCGCTGGCGGCGCAATTGTTCCGGGACGACGCCCGGCGCAACGCGCTGGCCATCGCGTTGCTCTTCGGGTTCGGCGGCGGGCTCGGGATCGTGCTCGCCGGGGCGGCGCTGCCTCTGATGCTCGACCGGCTTGGTCCCGCATCCTGGGCCTGGGGCTGGATCGTCATCGGCCTGGCCTGCGTCACCTTCCTGCCGTTGAGCCTGTGGTCGGCGCGGCAACTGCACGCGCCGGTGCAGAAAACCACCGATCCCCGCCCGCTGCCAACGCGGGCGATGCTCGCGGAATACGCGGGCTATGCCAGTTTCGGGCTGGGCTACATCGTCTACATGACCTTCCTGTCGGCCTGGATGACGGCGCAGAATGCGGGCGCGGGGCTGATCGCCGCCGTCTGGATCATGCTGGGGCTGTGTCAGAGCGTCTCGCCCTTTGTCTGGCGCCCGGTCTTCGCGCGTTTCGCCTCCGGCCTGCCGCTGGCGATGATCCTCGGCTGCATCGCGGCCGGCTCCGCGCTGCCGGTCCTGGTGCCGAACGCGCCGGGGCTGATCCTGTCGGCGGTGGTGTTCGGTCTTTCGGTCTTCATGGCGCCGGGGGCGGTCACGACCTTCGTGCGCCACAACCTGCCGCTGCAGGGATGGGGTCCGGCCATCAGCCGGTTCACCGTGGTCTTCGCCATCTCGCAGACCATCGGCCCCTTTGCCGCCGGCTGGCTGGGCGACAGGTCCGGCGACATCGGCGACGGGCTGCTCGCGGCCGCCGCGGCGCTGGCGCTGGGGGCCTGCCTCGCGGCGCTGCAACGCCCGCTGCCGCCGGGCTGAGCCGGTCCCGGCGCGGCGGTTCCCGGTCGAGGACGGACAATTCCGGACCGCAGGCGGGCTTGGCGATTGCCCTTTGCCGGACTTGGCGCAATAAAGCGGGAAGGAAAACCGAAGGCCCGAAGGGCCGGAACTGTTTGGGAGGACAGGACATGACACAATTTTCGCGCCGGAACGCCTTGGGCCTGATCGGCGGGGCGGCGGTGTTGCCGGCGATCGGCACGCCGGCGTTCGCCAACACGAAGATCAACGTGGGCGCGCTGCGGTTCACCAGCCACGCCGCCAGTTTCGTGGCGTTCGAGCGGGGCTATTTCTCTGACGAAGGACTGGACGTGGAATTCCGGTTCTTCGAGGCGGCGCAGCCGATGGCGGTGGCTGTCGCGTCCGGCGACGCGGACTATGCCGTCACCGCGATTTCGGGCGGGCTGATCTCGTTGGCGGAAAAGGGCGCGACCAAGGTGATCGGCGGCGCCCTGAGCGAGGAAAAGGGCATCGACGGGCAGATGATCCTGGCCAGCAACGCGGCCTTTGAAGCCGGCCTGACCAGCCCGGCGATGCTGGACGGCAAGAGCTTCGCCGTCACCCAGACCGGATCGTCGTTCCACTACATCGGGGCGAAGGTCAGCGGCGCCGAAGGCGTTTCCGTCAGCTACAAGCCGCTTCAGAAGGTCGGGGCGATCATCGGCGCGATGAAGTCCGGGCAGGTCGATGCCTGGGCGATCGTGCCACATATCGGCAAGGCGCTGGTCGGCGGCGGCGCGGTGCAGCAGATCGGCATGGTGGCGGACTATATCCCCGACTATCAGGTCACGACGGTCTTCACTTCGGCCGCCAATGCGGCGAATGAACGGGCCATGACCGAAGCCTTCCTGCGGGCGTTTTCACGCGGCGCGGACGATTTCAACGCGGCGCTGGTCGACAAGACGGCGGGCGAGGACGCCGCCGACCAGATGGTCAAGCTGATTCACAAATACGTCTATACGGATCAGCCGCTGGAAAAGGCGGCTCCGTCAATCATCAACGGCGCGATGCGGATCAACAAGAACGCGGCGCTGAACATGGGTTCCGTAACCGACCAGCTGGACTGGTTCCGCTCCGAAGGGCTGATCAAGGACGGCATCACCACCGAAACGCTGGTCGATCCGTCCTATGCCGAAATGGTTTGACGCCTTTTGGAACTGAACGTCCAATCCCTGACGCACCGGTATGGCGACGTGCCGGTGCTACAGGACGTGTCCCTGACCATCGCTTCGGGCGAAATCCTGTGCATCGTCGGTCCGTCTGGCTGCGGCAAGTCCACCCTGTTGCGGCTCATCGGCGGGCTTGAGCGGCCCGATGTCGGGCGCATCCTGCAACGCGGCGACGCGCCCGAAGGTTGTTTGAACCCGTTGACCTACGTGTTTCAGGATTTCGCCCTTTTGCCTTGGCGCACGGTCGCGGGGAACGTGTCACTGGTGCTTGAGGATCACGGGATCAGGGGCGGCGCGGCGGATGCGATCATCAACGACGTGCTGGACCGCACCAAGCTGCGCGATTTCCGCGCTGCCCTGCCACGGCAACTGTCCGGCGGCATGAAGCAGCGCGTGGCGATTGCCCGCGCGCTGGTCGTTGACCCGGCGGTGATGCTGCTGGATGAACCCCTGTCGGCGCTGGATGCGCAGACCCGCGATCTCCTGATGGAGGATCTCGTCGCCCTGTGGTCGCGCCAGCCCTTCACCGCCGTCTATGTGACTCACAACCTGGCCGAAGCGGTTCGCCTCGGCCATCGCATCGCCGTCCTGTCGCGGCGGCCGGGGCAACTGCGCGAGGTTCTGGACGTGGACGTGCCGCTGGCAGAGCGCAGGCCCGGCGATCCGCGGCTTGAGGCGCTTCAGGCGCAGCTTTGGCAGGTCATGAAGGACGAGGCAGCGGCGGCGGATCAGGAACTGCTGCATGTCTGACCTGTCACAAGAGACCGAAGCGCGCCCGGTGCCGTTTCGCGGCGGCGGTTTTCGCCCCGTCGCCAAGGCCGGCACCGGCGTCGTGGTGTTCGTCCTGTTACTGGCTCTGGTGGAATGGGGCACGCGGGCCGGCTGGATTTCCAACCTGACCCTGCCGCGCCCCTCCGACGTGGCGGTGACGCTCATCGACATGGCCCGGTCGGGCATGTTGTGGACGCATGTGGCGCCGTCCCTGTCGCGCCTGGTCATCGGGTCGGCCATGGGCATATCCGCAGGGATCGGCGTCGGCGTCCTGATCGGCTTGTTCAGCCATGTGCGGGCCGGTCTGATCCCGCTGGTCGCGGCCCTGTTTCCGATCCCGAAGATCGCGCTGCTGCCGTTGTTCGTGATCTGGTTCGGGATCGACGAAGCCAGCAAATACGCCCTGATCGCACTGGGAACCTTTACGCCGACGGTGGTGGCGACTTATGGCGCGGTGGACAACGTCGACCGCACGCTGATCCGCATGGGCCAGAGTTTCGGGCTGAGCTGGCTGTCCATCGTGCGCAAGATCGTCCTGCCCGGCGCCCTGCCCGGCATCCTGTCCGGCCTGCGCGTGTCCGTCGCCATCGGGATCATCCTGCTGGTCGCGGCCGAAATGCTCGGGGCGGAATACGGCATCGGCGCCTATATCCTGCAGGCCGGATCACTCTACGACCTGGAACGGCTCTTCGCCGGGGTGGTCATCCTCTCGGCGCTCGGGGTTCTGACCAGCTGGGGCATCGGACGGCTGGAAATGCGCCTGCTGCGCTGGCGGAGCTGACGCTTCCAGTCAACACGAGACCCTTGGCGAGGCTGCAAGCGGTCCTGCTTTGACCCGCCAGACCGCTTCTTTCTCAGGCCGCCAGACCCTTCGAGCCCATGTCGAGGTATTTCTTGCGGCGGTCCGCGATCAGGGCGGAGCGGTCCTTGCCGGACAGGTCCTTCAGCATCTGGGCGATGGCCTCCTTGACGGACTGCATCGTCTTGGTCTTGGCCCGGTGAGCGCCGCCCCTGGGTTCGGGTATGATCCGGTCGATCACGCCAAGCTGCTTGAGATCCTGCGCCGTCAGGCGCAGCGCCTCGGCGGCCTCGCGCATCTTTTCCGCGTTCTTCCACAGGATCGACGCGCAGCCCTCGGGCGAAATCACCGAATAGATCGAATGTTCCAGCATCGCCACGCGGTTGGCGGTGGCAAAGGCAACCGCGCCGCCGGACCCGCCTTCGCCGATGATGACGCTGACCAGCGGCACACCGACCTGAAGACAGGCTTCGGTCGACCGCGCGATGGCCTCGGACTGGCCGCGTTCCTCGGCCCCCTTTCCGGGATAGGCCCCAGCGGTATCGACAAGGGTGATCACCGGCAGGTTGAACCGGTCGGCGGTTTGCAACAGGCGCACGGCCTTGCGATAGCCTTCGGGACGGGCCATGCCGAAATTGCGTTCAATGCGCGATTTCGTGTCATGACCCTTTTCGTGGCCGATCACCATCACCGGCCGGTCCTGGAACCGCGCCAGCCCGCCCATGACGGCCAGGTCGTCGGCAAAGTTCCGGTCCCCGGCGAGCGGCGTGAATTCGGTGAACAGCGCGCCGATATAGTCCTTGCAGTGCGGTCTTTCGGGATGGCGGGCAATCTGGCATTTCCGCCAGGGCGTCAGATCCCGGTAGAGATCGTCGAGCAGCTTGGCGGCCTTGGCATCCAGCGCCGCCGCCTCGTCGGCCACGTCCATTTCGGAATTCGCCCGCGCCAGCGCGCGCAATTCCTCGGCCTTGCCTTCGATTTCCGCCAGAGGTTTTTCGAAATCCAGATACTGCGTCATTGCCGGGCTCCCTCGATTGACCTGTATATGACCAATGGCAGTCCGGTTTGCAATTGCGCGCTTTTGCGATGCTGGTGTTGCCCTTGCCCGCCGTCACGACGGGCGCTGTCGGCGGTCTCGTCCTGCCGAACCCGACATTGGCCCACCGATGCCATCGGAATCAGAGCGTTCGCCCCCCCCGGCGTGATTGAGGACACGAAGGCGAACAGGGGCAGCGCGGGCACGAATTCCGCGTCATCCGGTCCGCCATGCGACCTGTCCCGCGGACATTCGGCGCTGCCCACCGCGCCGGTCAGGGCTAGAATTCCCATCGCAGGCCGGTCATCACGGCGAGGCTGTTCTCGTAGCTGGCGCCGGGCTGCTTGAAATCGAAAGACCTGACCAGCGCATAGCCCTGCAAGTTGAGCCTGTCGAAGAATTGCACGAAAGACAGCCCGTAGGACGCCGCCATCGACCCGCCGGTGTAGATGTTGTCGCCGCGATAGTAATCCAGCGCCAGGGCGGTCTCGCCCATCTTCCATTGCGACCGCAGGACCCCGGCCTTGAGATAGACGAAATTGCCGCCGCCGCGTTCATGCCCCATCGCCGCGGTCAGGTTGAACCCGGTCGGTTCGTGCAGCACCGAGGCGGAGCCTGACAGGATCCGCGTATCGCTCTGCCAGCTGTAGCCAAGCCCGGTTGCGAGCTTGTAATCGCCAAAGTCCGCCTCATAGGTCAGCGCGGCGTCGGCGTTCGCCTCTGCGTCGTCGCGCAGGACTTCGTTGCCGAGCGCGACCGACAGGGCGAATCCCCGGTAGGCCGGCGAATCATACCGCAACCGCATCTTCCGACTGCCGTCCGAATAGGTGCCGGTGATGTTCGACCCGTCGAAATTGTCGATGAACGCCCCGACCTCGGCGCTTGCCAGGGTCCCGTCCGAGTTGCGCAGAATCTGCGATGCGACGATCCGGCCCACATTGGACTTGGAGGCGGAATCGGTCTTCGAATAATCGACCTCGGTTATCCCATGCGTCGCCATGCTGCCCTGCCCGAAGGAGAACGCCCCGTATTTCGGGTGTTTCACGATGATTTCCAGCTTGCGCAGATCACCGTCCTTGATGCTCCAGGTGTTGGTGCCGGGCTCCAGAAGGCTCACCTCCTTGGACGGCCGCGCGGACAGGCCGATCTCGACCCGTGCGATCGGCGACCAGTCCCCGAACGACCTGATCCGCCATCGAAACCCCAGCCGGGAGGTCTTGTTGGAATTGCCGACAGGCGCATAGGTCCTGGACACGAGCCCGTCGTCATAGTTCAACACGATCGGGCTGATCAGGCCGTAGAAGGTAATGGTCTGCCCGGTGAACAACCGGAGAGTGCGCCAATCTTCCGTGTCTTCCGAAAACGTGGAAATATCAAAGATACGATCGCGCGCGGATGCAGGACCGATTGCAAGCGCGGCAAGCACAAGTCCCGACACCGCAATCCGAACCGCCCACAGAGACCCGCGGCAGGATGCCTTGCGGCGAGCCGGGCTTTTCCTAGTGAAACCGTTCAAATGGCTTTCCCGACGGGTCGTTGACGACGCGCGAACCTGTTTCGCAGCCTGACATTTACCAGAGGGGTAGGTGAAAAGACAAAATGTTTCGCCGGTCTCGCAGGCCTTGTCGTGAAACAAGACGTCGGACCGTTCCGGTTCAGGCCCAGGGCGGACGGTGACACAGGAAAGTCAATCGCCGGAGCAATGCCCCGGCGATTTCCCCGCGTTCCGGGACCTTCCTCCCCTCAGGTCGACCGTGAACCGCAGGGAACGCCACCGCCCCTTGGGGTGGGCGGCGGCGTGTCCGCTCAGGCGTCCTGCGGCTGCAATGTGCCGATAACGACTTCTCGGGTGACGGTTTCGCCCTTGTGCAGGACCGTCATCGTGGCCGGCTTGTCCGGCTGGCTGGACGCCACCGCGCGCGTCAGATCGCGCAGTTCCGAAATCTCGGTGTCGTTGAAGGCCAGGATGATGTCGCCGTCGATCAGGCCGGCCTTGTCCGCCGGGCTGCCCTCGGTCACGGCTTCGATCACCGCGCCTTTCGGACTGTCGTAACCAAGCACCGACGCGATCTCGTCGGACATCGGCCGGATCTGCACACCGAGCCAGCCACGGGTGATCTGCCCGTCGTCCTTGAGATCGGCGACGACGGTCTGGACCAGATCCGACGGCACGGCGAAGCCGATCCCGACAGACCCGCCGTCCGGCGAGAAGATCGCGGTATTCACACCGATCACTTCGCCCGCGGCGTTGAACAGCGGCCCACCGGAATTGCCCCGGTTGATCGCCGCGTCGGTCTGGATGAAATCGTCATAGGGACCAGAATGGATGTTGCGCGACGTGGCCGACACGATGCCGGACGTGACGGTTCCGCCCAATCCGAACGGATTGCCCACCGCGACGACCTCGTCGCCGGCCCGGACGGTGGCGCTGTCGCCAAAGGGCACGACCGGCAGGGTTTCGTCGCTCTCCACCTTCAGCAGCGCGATATCGGTCATGGAATCGCTGCCGACAACGGTGGCCGGAAGGCTGCGCCCGTCGGCGAACTTCACGAGGACGGAGTCGGCACCCTGTACCACGTGGTGGTTGGTCACGATCTCGCCTGTCTCGGAGATGATGAAGCCGGACCCGACACCCTGCCGTTTCGACGAGCCCTGGTCGGGCATCATTTGGCCAAAGCGGCGCTTGAACGCTTCCGGCAGACCTTCGGGCAACGCTCCCGCGTCCTCGACGGGGCCGGCCTTGGTCGTGACTTCGATGAAGACGACACTGGGGGAAACCGCCTCGACCAGATCACCGTAGCCGCCCGGAGGCACGGCCAGCGCCACGCCGGGCGCCACAGCCAGCGCCGTCGTCGCCGCAAGCGCGCCGGTCAGGGTCATCCGGCGCAGGAAAAGAACCGGGGTTTTCAGATTTGTCATGGTGCATACTCCGTTCCATGAAGGGATATGACAGGATATCTGGAACCGGCGGGTTACAGGCAGGTCTTGGCAACTATACAAATAGTTCAGGATTCCCGCGGGCCCGCGACAAGGCCGCGCGCATTTGTCATGTTGGCGCCGGGTCGCAGATTTCCGCGCCGTGCCTATCTAGGGGCGGAGGCCGGAATTCGGGCCGGGCTGATCAGGGTGCGGGGAAGACGTGAAACTGCTTGTGATCGAAGACGACGAAACCACCGGGGCCTTCATTGCCCGCGGTCTGCGCGAGGAAGGCCAGAGTGTCGATCTTGTCAGAACCGGGCGCGATGGCCTGATCCAGGCCACGACGAGCGCATATGATGTTCTGATCGTCGACCGGATGCTTCCGGAAATCGACGGGCTGACGCTGGTCAAGACCCTGCGTGGCGCCGGCAACCGGACGCCGGTGCTGTTCCTGACCGCCCTGGGCAGCGTCGATGACAGGATCAGCGGCCTGAACGCGGGCGGCGACGACTACCTGATCAAGCCTTTCGCTTTTGGCGAATTGTCGGCGCGTGTCGCAGCACTCGCACGCCGACCGGCGGCGCTGGAGCAGGAAACCGTCCTGCGCGCCGGCGACCTGGAAATGGACCTGATCGCCCGCAGGGTCTCGCGGGGCGGCGTCCAGATCGATCTTCTCCCGCGGGAATTCGCCATTCTCGAACATCTGTTGCGCCGCAAGGGGCGGGTGCAGACGCGGACGATGCTGCTGGAATCGATCTGGGACATCCGGTTCGATCCGATGACCAACGTGGTGGAAACCCATATCAGCCGGTTGCGCGCCAAGATCGACAAGCCCTTCGAAACCGAACTGATCAAGACGGTGCGCGGCGCCGGCTACCGGATCGAGGCATGAGCGAAAGGCTGGCTCCGCTGCTGCGATCCATGCCGCTGCGCCTAGCGCTGGGGCTGGTGGTGCTGTTTTCCGTGATCAGCCTGATCAGCCTGGCGGCGAGCTTTCTGGTCACGCAGCGGTCCTTCGAACAGGCGATGCGCGCCGATCTCACCCAGCGGATGGCCGGGTTCCGCGCGGCCCCGAACGCCACCGCGGTCGCCGCGCTGGTCAAGGCGGAAGCGCGGGTAACCGACCCGGAAAGGATGGTTCTGAGCTACCTCGCACCCAACCGCAGCCATTTCGGCAATGCCGCAATCGCGCGTGACGACGAAGGCTATCACATCGTCTCGCTGGATCAGGACAGCCCGGATCTCAAGGGGCGCTATCTCGCGCTCACGGCAGTCCTGCACGGTGGCCAGCTTACGATCGCGCGCAGCCGGTCCGAAATCGAAGCGCTGCGCGGCGTTTTCCTGAATATCCTCGGCCTCAGCCTCGTTCCGACAATCCTGATCGCGCTGTCCGGCGGTTTGTATCTCGCCCATCGCGGCGCAAGGAACGTGAACGCCATCGCGGGGACGCTGGACCGGCTGACCAACGGCGATCTGCAGGCGCGGGTCGGCATGGTCGAAGGTTGGTCCGGCGATCTGGCCGACATCGCGGACCGGATCGACCAGATGGCACGGGCGCAGGAAGCCTCGGTGGCGGCGATCCGGCAGGTGTCGTCGGATATCGCCCATGATCTCAAGACGCCGATCCAGCGGGTCTCGGTGCACCTTCAGGACCTGTCGGACAGTTCCGACCTGCCCACGGACGCGCGCCGGCACCTGGAAAGCGCGCAGAAAGAACTGGAGGCGATCGGTTCGGTGTTCGGTTCCTTGCTTCAGATCGCGCAGATCGAATCCGGAAGCCCGAAATCCGGTTTCGCGCCGGTAGACCTGGCGGAGCTTCTGCGCACCTGCGCCGATCTCTACGGCCCGGCTGCCGCAGAGACGGGCCACGACGTCACGACGGAGATTTCGCCGGACGTGCCACTGGTTTCCGGCGACCGGAATCTGTTGATGCAGCTTCTGGCCAATCTCGTGGAAAACGCCATGCGCCACACGCCCGACGGGACGCAGATCCGCCTGTCGCTGGCATTCCGCGACGGATCCGCGGTTCTGGGCGTTTCGGACACCGGCCCCGGTATCCCGAGCGCGGAAACGGACAACGTCCTGCAACGTCTCTATCGGCTGGACCAAAGCCGGGGCACGCCGGGAAGCGGACTCGGGCTGAACTTCGTGTCGGTGGTCGCCCGTCTCCATGACGCTGCGCTGCACCTGGACGACAATGCGCCCGGATTGCGGGTGTCGCTGACGTTCCCGCCTGCGCAGACGTCCTAGGCGCGGAAAGGGGGTCGCCGCGGGCGATCCGGGACCGCACCCGCCAGGTCGATCCAATGCGAACTATTTTGATCGAAGCCGGTTTTTCAGCATCCACGAATCTTTCATTCTCTGCGGCTAGACCCTAAGAGTGCTTTCAAAAAACGCTCCCATGCGTGCAGGCAGAAGGATCAGGCATGGCGCATATCATTGTCGTCGGAAACGAAAAGGGCGGTGCCGGCAAGTCCACGGTCTCCATGCATGTAGCCACGGCTCTGGCGCGGCTGGGCCACAAGGTCTGCGCGCTCGATCTGGATTTGCGGCAACGGACGATGGGCCGGTATGTGGAAAACCGGCGCGAGTTTCAATGCCAGTCCGGCTTGGATTTCGCCGGGCCGGAATGCCACGATCTGCCCGAGGTGGACCAGGCCGACCTGGAGCCCGGTGAAAACATCTACGACCGCCGCCTGTCCGCCGCCGTCGCGGCGCTGGAACCGGACTGCGATTTCATCCTGATCGATTGCCCCGGCTCGCACACGCGACTCAGCCAGGTGGCGCATTCGCTGGCCGACACGCTGATCACGCCCCTGAATGACAGTTTCGTCGATTTCGACCTGCTCGCCCGGATCGATTCCGATGGTGAAAAGATCAAGGGGCCGTCCGTCTATTCGGAGATGGTCTGGAGCGCGCGGCAGCTACGCGCCCAGGCGGGGCTGAAACCGATCGACTGGGTGGTGGTGCGCAACCGGGTCGGCACGCAACGCATGGTCAACAAGGAAAAGATGGAACGGGCCATCGATCTTCTGGCCGGCCGGATCGGATTCCGGGTTTCTCCGGGCTTCAGCGAACGGGTGATCTTCCGCGAGCTGTTCCCGCGCGGCCTGACGCTGCTCGATCTCAAGGACATCGGGGTGAAGCAGTTGAACATTTCCAACATCGCCGCGCGACAAGAACTTCGGGACATGATGAAAACGCTCCGATTGCCCGGAGTGGAAGTCGCCATCTGAGATCGGGCAATCACGGCCAGCCGTTCCAGCAGCGCCCGGTCACGGTGACCGGGTCAGACGCCATGGCCGGCGGCTCGGGCCTATCGGCCATAGGGCCGACCGTCGATTTCCTGCCTCCGGGCCAGCGGCGGCCGGCCTCCTTGCGGGCCAGTGCCAGCACCACGGCGCCAAGCCCCCGGATAATCTCCGGAACGGCGCGAGGCACCTTCCGCATCCTGACCCCACCGACCGCGCCGGATTGCATCTTCAGTCCAGCAGAACCGGCGCGGCGCGGCAAGGACACGCCCGTGTTCGCCGATCCTTTCACCAAGCGGTCTTCATCTTTGCCGAAATACTCCCGCCGGAGGCCTCCGGCGAGATTGCAAAAAAATCACCCCGCGTCGCAGAGGAATGACTGTCATTTCGCCAACCGGAAAGACCCGACGGTCGCAATCGGCTGATTTGACAGCGACTCTGCCGCGGCCACATGCGGAGTTGATATTTCAGGGGTCTGAGATCGTCTGACCTGGCAAAGACCAAGCGCAACGCATGTCACCGCGCCCGGATGGGCCAACGGAAAACAAAACCGCCGCGCCGTTGCTCCATCTCTTTCAGAACCGGGCGCTGGACAGCCTTTGCGAAGGGACGTCGATACCCGGCCCCGCAGTCAGCACGGCAGGGCCTGTATGGATCGATTTTCTGGAACGGGTTTTTGCCAGGCCAACGCGATCCGGCCGGCCGGAAACCGGTCAGCGAAAGGCATCCCGATCGTCTTGAAAGGGGCCGGGCTGGCGACGCGGCAATCCGCAGCCGGACTCAAGCATTGATTAACATCAAAAGAAAATATGCTATCCTTCCGGTTGTCTGCCGGTTCCTGTCTTGGGAACTGCAGAAGAATCTGGGAGGATTGATTTTGAAACAAAGACCTATCGCAGGACTCGCCTGCGCCATCGGGCTGATCGCGTCGGGCGCGGTCGCGCAGGATTGCAAGCAAAGCAAGTGGGGCGCGGCGGACCAGATCGGCTCGGCCAACCTGGTCACACCCGAGAACACGCTGGCCGCGGCAGAGCTGATCAAGCAGGGCAAGTCGATGCCGCTGGGCATCGTCATCGATTCGAACACGCCGGCCTTTGCGCCCCGGTCCCTGAATCTGCAGGTTGTGCAGCCCAACCAGCAGGGTGGCCAGAAACTGACGCAGTTCGGCTACCCCGGCAACTACAACGACGACATCCTGCAGACCTGGGTCGGGATCGGCAGCCAGATCGACGGGCTCGGCCACCTGGGCGAGAACGGCTACTACTACAATTGCAGCGACGAAAAGGAAATTTCCGCGATCACCGGGCTGACCAAGCTGGGGGTGCATGACATTCCGCCGCTGGTCGGGCGCGGGGTGATCCTGGACATGGCCGCCCAAGGAGGCAAGGAATTCCTCGCCGCGGGCGATCATTTCGGCGAAGCCGAGATCAAGGCCGCCGCCGAGGCCCAGGGCGTCGAACTGCGCAAGGGCGACATCGTGCTGTTCCACACCGGATGGACCGAGAACATGCTCGACAGCGACCCCACCGCCTGGGTCTCGGGTGAGCCCGGCATCAATGTCGAAGGGGCGCGCTATCTGGCCTCGCTCGACGTGATGGCAGTGGGCGCCGACACCTGGGGCATAGAGCCGATTCCCCCGGCGCCTGGGGACGGGGCCTTTTACGGTCATGTGGTGCTGCTGAAGGAGAACGGCATCTATATCCTCGAGACGATGAACACCGGCCCGGTGCTGCGCGATGGCGTAAACGAGTTCATGTTCGTGCTGGGACAGGCGCGAATTCGCGGAACCGTGCAGATGATCATCAATCCGGTGGCCCTTTATTGACGAACGCGTCGCCGCGCCGATGCGCGGCGGCCCTTTCTCGCGATACGGAGATGGTGAATGGCGGGGCATGGCTATGACGAAAGGCGGCTGAACCTGCCCTTCGTGGGGATCTGCACATTCGGGAAATATCCCTACGTGGCCAATTGGGACGCCATCGACGCGGAAGCGGCGGTGATGGGCGCGCCCTTCGATTTCGGCGCTCAGTTCCGATCCGGTGCGCGGATGGGTCCGCGCGCGATCCGCGAAGCATCAACGCTGTTTTCCTTCGGCCACGCCGGAGCCTATGACTTCGAAGACGACGTGACCTACCTGGACCCCGCCAGGGTCCGGATCGTGGATATCGGCGATGCCGACATCGTGCACACTGACACGATCCGCAGCCACGCCAACATCGAATTCGGAGTGCGACGGATGCTGGCGGCCGGCGCTCTGCCGGTGGTGATGGGTGGCGATCATTCGATCAACATTCCCTGCATCGCCGCCTTTGACGACCAGCCGCCGATCCATGTGGTGCAGATCGACGCGCATCTGGATTTCGTCGATGAACGCCACGGGGTCCGTTTCGGCCATGGAAACCCCATGCGGCGTGCGGCCGAACGGCCCCATGTCACCGGGCTGAGCCAGATCGGCATCCGCAATGTTTCATCGACGGCCCGCGAGGGCTATGCCGACGCCCGCGCCATGGGATCCGACATCCAGTCGGTGCGGCAGGTGCGACGCATGGGGACCGACGCCATGCTGGCGCGGATTCCCGAAGGCGCGCGGTATTACCTGACAATCGACATCGACGCGTTCGATCCGTCCATAGCGCCTGGCACCGGCACGCCGAGCCACGGCGGTTTTCTTTACTATGAGGTGCTGGAACTGATCGACGGCCTGGCGCGGCGCGGCGACGTGGTCGGGATAGACCTGGTCGAGGTCGCGCCGGACTATGACCATACCGGTTCCACCGCGATCCTGGCCGCACAAATCCTCTTGAACACGCTTGGTCGGGTTTTACACTACAAGTCGGTGCGTGCCCGGTCTCGGTGAAGGTCCACCCGGATACTCTTGCGCCGTTTTCCGCCCTCGGATCCGGGGCAAATCCATGATGGGCGCAGCCAACGCGCCGTCAGGTCAGAAAAAGAAGGAGAGCGGTCGATGTCCGCCAATGATGCCATAAGCGATCTGAAAAAACGCATGGCGCAGTCGATCATCGGGCAGACCGATGTGATCGACCGGCTGGTGATCGGGCTTCTCGCCAATGGCAACCTTCTGGTGGAAGGCCTGCCCGGACTGGCAAAAACCCGCGCGATCAAGGCGATGGCCAGGAATCTCGACGCGAAGTTCAGCCGCATCCAGTTCACGCCCGATCTGCTGCCGTCGGACGTGACCGGGACCGAAATCTACCACCAGGCCGGCGGCGAGGCGGAATTCCGCTTCGAACCGGGGCCGATCTTTGCAAATATCGTGCTCGCGGACGAGATCAACCGCGCGCCCGCCAAGGTTCAGGCCGCCCTTCTGGAAGCGATGGAGGAACGGCAGGTCACGGTCGCCGGAACCACCCACAAGATGGACCCCCTGTTCATCGTGATGGCGACGCAGAACCCGATCGAGCAGGAAGGCACCTATCCGCTTCCCGAAGCGCAGATGGACCGGTTCCTGATGCATGTGAACATCACCTATCCGCCGGTCGAGGACGAGGTCGAGGTGATCCGGCTGGTACGGGGCGAAGAAATCGCCGCGCAGGCCGACGCGGCGAATCCGTCTGAAGCCGAAAAACCCGCGCCGATCCGGCAGCAGGCCGTGTTCGATGCCCGCACAGAGATCGGGCAGGTTCACACCTCGGACGCGATGGATCGCTACATGGCCGATCTGGTGCAGGCCACCCGCACCCCGGCGGCGCTGGATGAGGACCTGGCGCGCTGGATCTCCGTCGGGGCCAGCCCGCGCGCATCGCTGGCGCTGGACCGCTGTAGCCGCGCCCATGCCTGGATGGCGGGGCGGGACTATGTCGACCCGCAGGACGTGCGCGCCATCGTCCACGACGTATTCCGCCACCGCATATCGCTGAGCTTCGAGGCCCAGGGCGAAGACCGGCGGACCGATGACGTCACCGACGCCATTGTCCGGCTGGTGGCGCTGCCCTGAGCCGGTTCGGCGGAAAGGAAGAGCGACATGACGCAGCCCGCTGCAAGCAGCGCACCGCACGATCCCCGCGTGCATGCGGACCTGCCCCAGCTGCGCGCCCTCGCCCAGGGCGCCCGGCACCTGAGCCTCTTGCCGCGTCAGCCCAGCCATTCGGTCCTGAACGGTCGCCACGCGTCAAAACTGCGCGGGCGCGGACTGAATTTCGAGGAACTCCGCGATTACCAGACCGGCGACGACATCCGCAGCATCGACTGGAAGGTGACGGCCCGCACCGGGACGCCCCACGTACGCGTCTACACCGAAGAGCGCGACCGCCCGGCGCTGCTGCTGGTCGATCAGCGGATGTCGATGTTCTTTGGCAGCCGTGTCTACATGAAATCGGTGGTCGCCGCCGAGGCCGCGGCCATCTCGGCGCATCGGCTGCTGGCGCAGGGCGACCGGGTCGGCGGACTGGTTTTCGGCGGGGACAGCATCGCGGAACACCGCCCGGTGCGGTCGCACGCCGCCCTGACCCGCCTGCTGGCGTCGATCGCCGGAGCCAACGCGCGGCTCCATGCCGAAGCCCGCGACACCGGCGGACAGGACACCCTGAACCGGGTCTTGCAGGCAGCCACGCGGATCGCCAAGACCAACTACCTGGTTCTGGTCTTTTCGGATTTCGACGGGGTCACTGCGGACACCGAACCGCTGCTACGGGCGCTGGCGATGAACAACGACCTGCTGCTGTTCAGCGTCTCCGATCCGCTGGCCGGAACATTACCGGACCGGTTCAGGCTGACCGCGTCCGACGGGCAGCTCCAGGCGGAATTCGACTCGGCGCAGGAACGGACCCGCGAACGGCTGAGCGCGGCGATGCGCGACCGGCTTCGGGATGTGTCGGACTGGGCGCGCAGATATGGCGCGCCCTTCCTGTCGCTGAGCACCGATGCACCGGCATTGGGGCAAATGCTGCAACTGTTCGGCCACAGGGGGGGCCGCTGATGGAGGACCGGTTCGACGGGCTGAACCTCGTCCAGTTGCTTGACCTGCTGGAACCGGTGCCGGAACCGCCGCCGGTGTCGTGGATGCCGCAGACGGCCGGCTGGATCTGGCTCGGGATCGCGTTGGCGGCGCTGATCCTGGCCGGGCTGCGCTTGCTGATCCTGCATCGCCGCGCCACCGCCTACCGCCGCGCCGGGCTGGCGGCGCTGGCGGCAGCCGGCGACGACCCCGCCCGGATCGCCGACATCCTGCGCCGCACGGCGCTGGCCGGCTTTCCCCGCGCCGAGGTCGCAAACCTCACCGGAGCGGACTGGCTGCGGTTTCTCGACCGCACGATGGCCGGCGACGGCTTCGTCAGCGGACCCGGACGGATCGTCGCCGAAGCCCCCTATCGCGCCACCGCGCCCGACCCGGCCCTATTCCGGCTGGCGCAGCGATGGGTGCGCCGGCACGCCGCCCCGGAACGGGAGGACGCATGATCTCGCTGGCGATCCCCTGGGCTCTCGCGCTCTTGCCGCTGCCGCTGCTGGTCTGGCGTTTCGCGCCGCCGCATCGCGAACAGGTCGCCGCGACGCGTGTGCCCTTCTTCCGCCGGTTGACCGACGCCGCGGGGATCGAGGCCCGCCCCGGCGCCCGTGTGCCGAAACGGAGCCGGTGGCAGATGTTTGCCGCCCTGTGTGTCTGGGGGTTGATCGTGGTGGCGCTGGCGCGCCCGGAACGGCTGGGCGAGCCGTTGGTGATCGAGAAATCCGCGCGCGACATCGTTCTGGCGCTGGATATCTCGGGGTCGATGGATGAAAGGGATTTCGCCCTGCCGGACGGGCAGGTCCAGCAACGGTTGGCGGCCGTCAAGGAGGTTCTGAAAGCCTTCATCGGCCAGCGGGACGGCGATCGCATGGCGCTGATCGTGTTCGGCACCAAGGCCTTCGTGCAGGCGCCCTTTACCGACGACCTCGTCAGCCTCAACGGTTTCCTGGACCAGACCGTTGTCGGCATGGCCGGGCCGAACACCGCGATCGGCGATGCCATCGGGCTGTCGGTGCGCCTGTTCGACGCCAGCGACGTTCCGGAACGCCTGGTCATCCTGCTCAGCGACGGCGCCGACAACAGCAGCCGGATGACGCCGATCAACGCCGCGGCCATCGCAGCGGACCGCGGCGTGACGATCCAGACCATCGGTGTCGGCGATCCCGAGGCCAGCGGCGAGGATCGGGTCGATCTCGATACGCTTGAAGATATCGCAAAGCGCACCGGCGGCGCATACTTCTATGCCGACAATTCGGAGGCCCTGACCGAGGTCTATGACCGGATCGACGCGATGGCGCCGCGCAAGGTCGAACAGACCAGTTTCCGCCCGACGCAGGACCTGACATGGGTCGCGGCCGGCGCGGCAGTGTTGACCGCGCTGGCGGCCTTGACCGGTCTGCTTCTGCCCCGGCGGCGGAGAACCGCATGATCGACACGCTGGCCGCCTTTCATTTCCTGCGCCCGGCCTGGCTGCTGGCCCTGCTCGGCGTCGCGGCGGTCTGGTATCTGACCCGGCCGCGCGGATCGGGCGCCGCAACGGAGCCCGGGCAGTTCGCGCCCCACCTTTTCGCGGCCTTGCAGATCGGATCCGGGCAAGGGCGCCGGGTTCATCCCGGCGACGGCGTCGCGGCGGGGCTGGTCCTGCTGACGCTGGCCGCGGCAGGGCCGACCTGGAGCCGGGTGCCGAACCCGCTGATCGCGGAAACCGCGCCGCTTGTGGTGGCGCTCAAGGTGACGGAGTCGATGGAAACGCCGGACCTTGCCCCGACCCGGCTGGACCGCGCGCGTTTCAAGGTGCTGGACCTGATCGCTGCCCGCGCCGGCGCGCGCACCGCGCTGGTCGCCTATGCCGGGACCGCGCATCGGGTGTCGCCCCTGACCGAGGATCCCAACATCCTGCGCCCGCTGCTCGAAGGGCTGTCGCCACAGGTGATGCCGAAGGCGGGGCAGAACGCCACCGCCGCCTTCGCCATGGCGCGCGACATCCTGGACGACGCGGACAGCGATGGCGCCGTGCTCTTCGTGCTGGACGACCTAGATCCGGTCGACATTGCCGCATTCGACGTGGACGACGGTCCGCCCGTTGTGTTTCTGCTGGTCCTGCCGGAAGGCCGCAAGGTCGCTCAACTGGACGGGATCGACGGGGCCACCATCGTGCAGATCTCTCCCGACGACAGCGACATCAACCTTATCGAAAGGCGCTTGCGGTCGGCGCATCGCGCCGCGCTGCTGGCGGACGACCGGCTGGCCTGGGACGATCGCGGATGGTGGCTGGTCTGGCCGGCGGCGCTCCTGGCGCTGTTGTCGTTCCGGAAAGGCTGGACGATTCGCTGGGGGATCGCGATCATCCTGGCTTTGGCCGTGCAGACACCGGGGGCGGCGCGGGCCGATGGCTGGCTGGACTGGTTCCTGACACCGGATCAGCAAGGGCGGCTGGCCTATGAGAACAAGGACTTCGCCAAGGCGGCGGACCTGTTTCAGGACCCGATGTGGCGGGGCCATGCGATGATGAAGGCCGGGCGCTACGCCGACGCGGCAGCACTCTTTGCGCGACTGGACAGCGCCGAGGCCGCGTTCGCCGAAGGCACCGCGCGGATCCGCAACCGCGAATACCGCCCCGGAGCGCGGGCGTTCGAAACCGCGCTGGTGCGGCGGCCAGGCTGGGCCGAAGCCGAGACGAACCGAGACGTGGCCTGGGCCATCGTGGCCTTTGTGGAGGAAACCGCCGAAGCCTCCGACACCGGCGAGGACACCGGCATCGGCGCCGACGAGCTGGTGTTCGACAACGAATCCAACCGCGGGGCGGAAACCCAGATCGAAGCGCCGAAAGAAGACTCGGCCCCGCTGACCGCGGAACAGTGGATCGACAGCATCGACACCGACATGGGCGATTTCCTGCGCAGCCGGTTCCTGCTGGACACGTCGGGAGACGCGGAATGATCCGGCTTGCTGTCGCGGTGATTTCGGGGCTGTCGTGCCTCGGGCAGAGTGCGTTGGCACAAGACCCGCAGGTCTCGTTCGAACTGGACTCCGAAACCGCCATCGTCGGCCAGCCGGTGACGCTGCGCATCCAGGTGCTGGTGCCCACCTGGATGCCGAAACCTGCGGTTTTTCCCAATGTCGAGGTGCCGTCGCTGATGGTGCGCCTGCCGGAACGGGCGACCGGGCCGGTCAGCCAGCGCATCGGCGGGGCGACATGGTCGGGGGTGCAGCGCAGCTATCGGCTCTATCCGCTGGCGGCGGGGCCGTTCGAACTGCCCGATGGCGAAATCGTTGTGACCTATGCCGATCCCGACACAAGCGACCCGGTCGAGTTTCGAGCGCCGCTGCCGGACATCCGCTTTGCCGCGCGGGTGCCTGCCGGTGCGCGCGGGCTGAACCCGCCGGTCATCGCGCGGGGCTTCGCTCTGGATCAGACGCTGGAAGGCGCGACCGAACTGGCCGCCGGCGACGCGATCACGCGGACGATCACCGCGCGCATCGAGGGCACGACCCCGGTCCTGATCCCGACGCTTACGGCGGAAACGGAGGCGACGGCGGTGCGGGCCTATGGCAAGGAACCCGTGATCAGCGAAACCGAGGAGCGCGGGGTGCTGTCGGGAACACGGGTCGAGACGACCACCTATGTCGGGCAGTCGGCGGGCGAGGCGATCCTGCCGGGACTGACCATCGACTGGTTCAATGTCGAGTCAGGACAGGTCGAGACGGCGACAGTGCCCGAGACCGTCGTGACGGTGACCGGATCGGCACTATCCGCCGCGCCGCCGATGAGCCCGCGCGAGATCGCCCGCCGTGTCGGGTGGGGCCTTCTGGGCGCGCTGGGGTTGTGGCTGGCGTGGACAGTCCTCCGCCCGCCCCTGTTCCGCGCGCTGGCAGAGGCGCGGGCAGGCTACGAGGCGTCCGAGCGTGCGGCGCATCGGAGGCTGATGCGGGCGCTCAGGACACGCGACCTTTCGGCAAGCCTCGCCGCGGTCGAGAAATGGGCGGGCTTCTTCCCCGACCTGCCGCAGGCGGCCTTGCCGGTGCGGCGGGCGCTGGCCGGGATCGGCGCGGCCCGGTTCGGCCGGCAGGCAGAGACAGGCAAACCGGCGTGGAACGGTGCCGAACGCGCCGCACAAAGCGCGCGCAGGGCGGCACGACGCGCGGCTGGCACGGCCGGGTCCGGCCGCTCACTCCCTCCGCTGAACCCCTGAGAAACCCCGATCCCGTCATCGCCCCGCGCGCCCGACAAGCCAGCGGCACAACGAAAAACCGCGCCCCTTGGGGCGCGGTTTCGTTCCTTTGTCATGCCGTCTTCCGTAGATCAGGGCGTGCCTTGTGGGCTGCTGAGCTTCTCCATGACCTTGTCGAGGCTGAAGGATGCCGCTTCCTGCCGCGGCGGGTATTCCTGGAAGGTTTCGAGGAACTGCGCCACGTATTGCTGTGCCGGCACCAGCATATAGGCCCTATCCAGCATCCAGTCGTAGAAGGTGTTGGAGGTCCGGTAGCCACGCTCGTAGGGGTCGCGACGCAGGTTGAAGATCAGCGGCGTCCGCAACGGCGTCAGCGGCTCCATCCAGGCCCGCAAAGTCGCCCAGGCCTTTTGCTCGAGGAAGGTGATCTTCCAGTCGCGATAGCGCAGCGCCGCGAGGTCGCCATCATCGGTGAAGTAGAATATCTCGTTACGCGGGCTGGTGGAGGTCTCGCCGGTCAGCATCGGCAGGATGTTGTAGCCATCCAGATGCACCCGATAGTCGCGTCCGCCGCCGACTTCGGCCACGGTGATGCCGTCGAGCAGGTCTTCCTTGACGGTTTCGTTGCCGGCAGCGGCCAGGAAGGTCGGCAACCAGTCCATGTGGTGAACGATCTCGTTGGACACCGTGTCCTCGGCGATCTTGCCGGGCCACCGCACCATCGCCGGAACGCGCCATGCACCTTCCCACTGGGTGTTCTTCTCGCCCCAGAACGGAGTCATGGCGGCATCCGGCCAGGTGTTCATATGCGGGCCATTGTCGGTCGAATAGAACACGATGGTGTTGTCTGCGATGCCCAGTTCATCCAGCGTGTCGAGGAACAGGCCGATGTGCTGGTCGTGCTCGATCATGCCGGCGGAATATTCGTCCACATTGCGGCCCGCGATCTCATTGGCCTTTTCGCGCATCTCCGGCTTCACATGGGTACGGAAGTGCATCCGGGTGCCGGACCACCAGACGAACCAGGGTGTGCCTGCCTCTTCCTGACGCTTGATGAAGTCGATGGCGGCCGCCGCCGTTTCTTCGTCGACGGTTTCCATCCGCTTCCTGGTGAGCGGGCCGGTATCCTCGATGCTGCCATCGGCCGATGACTTGATCACCCCGCGCGGGCCGAAGCGCTCGCGGAACTCGGGATTCTGCGGATAATCCTCGTTCTCGGGCTCTTCCTCGGCATTGAGGTGATAGAGATTGCCGAAGAACTCGTCAAAACCGTGGTTCGTCGGCAAATGCTCGTCCCGGTCACCGAGATGGTTCTTTCCGAACTGGCCGGTGGCATAGCCTTGCGCCTTCAGAAGGCCGGCGATGGTCGGGTCCTCGATCTGCATGCCTTCCTCGGCGCCGGGCAGGCCGACCTTGGACAGGCCGGTGCGGAACACCGATTGCCCCATGATGAACGAGGACCGGCCAGCGGTGCAGGACTGTTCGCCGTAATAGTCGGTGAACATCATGCCCTCGGCGGCGATGCGGTCGATGTTGGGCGTGCGATACCCCATAAGACCCAACGTGTAGGCGGAAATGTTGGACTGTCCGACATCGTCGCCCCAGATCACGAGGATGTTGGGTTTCTCATCCTGCGCCCAGGCCGGCACCGCGAGGGAAACGGCGCAGGCAAGGACCGCGAGCTTCCGTATCGGGTCCGTCCAGGACGAGACAGTGGAAGGTGGGTTTGACATCTTGTGAAGACTCCCTGTTCAGAATTGATGCAGCGGTGCGGTCCCGGACATGTCTTTGGTTTCGAATACAATTCCGGCATCTTTGGTCGGTGCGGACCGCATTTTCAATCAGCTAGCACACTAGCGACAGAATGCCAGACGGTTTTTACAATGTTGAACTTCGCCGTAAATTCCACATGACACTCC
The DNA here is from genome assembly GCF_030164465.1 of Sedimentitalea xiamensis. Taxonomy (GTDB): domain Bacteria; phylum Pseudomonadota; class Alphaproteobacteria; order Rhodobacterales; family Rhodobacteraceae; genus Sedimentitalea; species Sedimentitalea xiamensis. Next base: position 88,514 of record NZ_JASNJE010000012.1, on the reverse strand, counting down.
GGGCAGTTGTGACACGAGCGCGGACGGGTTAATATGTTCAAATGATCGGTTCCCTTCCCAATGCGCAAAAAAAAATTCAGCTTCCGGATGAGTTGGATATTTTTTCCCGGTCCGGTTGGTTGTCCAAACGCAGCGAATCCGTGCGGCGGTTGCTCTTGCCGCTGGGCCGCGCCCGGTCCTACGAATCCGGCCAGACGCTATACCGGGTCGGAGACATGCCAGACGGAATCTATGGCCTTCTGCGAGGCCGGGTCTGCCTGTCCACGCCCAACGATGCCGGCAGCGTCTTTGACTGCCACATTGCCTATCCCGGTTTCTGGATCGGGGATCTGGCTCTCTTCGCCAGATCCCCCCGTCTGATCACGATCACCGCCCGATCGCCGGTGGATGTCTGGTTCCTGCCGCAGGCCGCTCTGACCGATCTGCTGCGGCCGCACCCTGACCTGCTGGCCGATTTCTATGCCTTGAACCATCAAAATACGGCGGTCGCGCTTCGCTTGCTGGCCAATATGTCGATTCCGGACACCACCCGCCGTGTGGCGGCGTGGCTTCTGTTCTCGGATGAAAGCCTGTCGGACACGGATGGGTGGATTCTGTGTTCGCAGGAACAGATTGCCATGATGAATGCGATTTCGCTGCCCACGGCGCGCCGGATCCTGAAGAAACTGGCGGATCAGGGATTGATCGAACTCGGATACGGTCGCCTGCGGGTCGGCGACCGGGGCCGGATGTCGGAATTCTGCGCGACCTGAAATCGTGTTTGGCGCTGGCAGCCTCTTTGCTTGTATCCGCCCCACCCACATCCGATAACGGTCCGGACGGAACGGGATACGAAACGGATACCCCATGCGCGCCATGATGACAGTGTTTGCGGCCACATGGCTGTTTCTTGCGACGGCGGATGGCGCGGCGGCGCAGGACGCTGGCGGAACGCCCGCCTATATCGGCAGCGCCGCCTGCGCGGATTGCCATCAGGAGGAAACCCGCGACTGGCAAGGCTCGCATCATCAACTGGCATGGACGCCGCCGGACGCCGTGCATGTGCTGGGCGATTTCGACGATGCCGCCTTTACCCTGAACGGGATAACGACCCGGTTCACCACGCGGGATGGCCGGTATTTCATCGAAAGCGATGGCCCCGAAGGCGCCTTGACCACCTGGCCGGTGGCCGGGGTCGCCGGCATCGCGCCGTTGCAGCAATACCTGATCGAAACCGAACCCGGCAAGCTACAGTCCTTTGACGTGGTCTGGGATGTGGAACGGGAACGCTGGTATCACCTTTATCCCGACCAGGGTCTTCACGCCGGTGACGGGCTGCACTGGACCGGACCTTACAAGAACTGGAACGCGCGCTGCGCGGAATGCCACGCGACGGGTTTCGAAAAAAACTACGATCCGCAGGCGCAGGCCTACGCCAGCACGCAGTCGGAAATCGGCGTCGGCTGCGAAGCCTGCCACGGGCCGGGCGAGGCGCATCGTGACTGGGCGCTGGCCAACGGCACCTATGACCCAGACCGCTGGGCGGGGCTGGGCGACACGGCGCTGACCATGGATTTCTCCGCCGGGGCCGAGGCGGAAATCCAGCAATGCGCCGGCTGCCATTCGCGCCGCGAACCCTTTGAGGACGGCAACCCGCTGCCCGGCACGGCCTATCACGACGCCTACCGCCTGTCTCCGCTGCGCGAGGGCCTCTATCATCCGGACGGGCAGATCCTCGACGAGGTTTATGTCTACGGCTCGTTCCTGCAATCCAGGATGTATTCCAAGGGGGTGGCCTGCACCGACTGCCACAACCCGCACAGCGCGAGACATGTGGCCGAAGGCAACGGCCTGTGCACCCAATGCCATTCAAAGGCCGGGAACGACCGTTTTCCTTCGCTGCCACTGGCGAATTACGACGATCCCGGGCATCATTTTCACCCTGCCGGCAGCGACGGGGCGCAATGCCGGAACTGTCACATGATCGAGCGCGACTACATGGGCATCGACGGGCGGCGCGACCATTCCTTCCGGGTGCCGCGCCCGGACCTGACGCTGGAAACCGGCGCGCCCAACGCCTGCAACGATTGCCACGCCGAGCGGTCGGCGCAATGGGCCACCGACACCGTCGCCGCCTGGTATCCCGACAGCCGCCACCGGGGTCCGCATGTGGCACAGGTCTTTGCCCCGGCGCGGCAAGACCCTGCGAATTCGGTCTCAGGGCTGATCGGCATCGTCGAGCACGAGGACTTGCCGGCAATCCTGCGCGCCACCGCGCTGGACCTGCTGGCGCAGGTGTCCGATCCGGCGATCGCCGCGCGGACCGAACCATTCCTGTCCGATCCCGATCCGATGGTGCGCGCGGCGGCGGTGTCCAGCCAGCGCGGCGCGGCGCAGACCGATGTCGCGCAGCGGCTGGTTTCCCTTCTCGACGATCCGAGCCGCACCGTGCGGATGGCGGCGGCGCGCGAATTCCTGGGGCTGCGCATCGCGCATATGCCGAAGGACGCGACCGAGGCGCTGAACGGCGCGATGACGGAATGGCAGAGATCGATCCGTAACAAGGCCGATTTTCCCGAGACACAGCTGGTTCTGGGCGGGATCGGCCTGACCACCCGCAACATGCCCGCCGCCCTGTCCGCCTTTGGCGAAGCCGTCGCGCTGGACCCGCAACTGACCCGCGCCTGGGTGATGATCGCCCGCATCCATGACGCGCTTGGCAACCGCGCGGAGGCGCGCAAGACGCTGGACGCGGCCATTGCGGCCAATCCGGATGACATAACGCTGCCGCTGATGCGGGCCGATCTGTCGGACTGATCAGCGCAACCCGTCTTCTCCGACCGCATCCTCCGCCGCGAGGCCGCCCATGCGGTTGTGGATACGCGGCCCCCGCGCCATCGCCAGCGCGAACAGCAGTTCATCCGCGCGCGGCCCGTCCGGCACCCCGACTTCCATGCCGTCGAAATGGCTGCGCACATAGGCCGCGTTGATATGACCGAGCGGAATGTCGATGCGGGTGCCGACGCCGCCCATCTTCATCGAGGAGGGCACGATGGCCCTGGCCTCGCCCAGCCGCTCGCGCATCGCGTAGCCGCCCGGCACATGCCAGAGCGCCGTGTGCTCGAGTTCGCCACCCTCGCCCACCAACCCCGCCTTGCCATAGCCGTCGATCCCCTCGATGCCGCCCATCGCGGCGATCAGCCGGTCGGTCATTATCAATCCGAGCGGCTTGAGATCGTCCATCGCCTGTTGCAACTCGGCGACATAAGCGCCGGCAAAGGGGTTCTTCACCAGCGCCACGATGGCCGCACGCCGGCGCGGGGTGGCCGGGGCCGGGCCGCCGTCATGGTGGATGTCCTCGATGAAGAGCATGGTCTTGCGCAGGGGGAAGTCAGGCATGAAGCTCGTCCTTTTCGGGCTGTGTCAGGGTGTGGGGCATGCCGATCACCCGGCGCAGCGCGCCAAGCTGCAGGCAGGCCCCCGCGATCAATCCGCGGGCACGGCAGGTTTCGGCGTATCGCTGCCCGGCATCGAGCGCGATCGCCACGTCCTCTGGCGGCAGGTCGCCCACCGCGACGGTGACGAGCCGTGCGCCGAGGTCGCTGTCAGGCACAAGGTCGCGGGCCGGGGCGCGACGGATGGCCGGATGGCCCGGCAGGTCGACCGCATTGGCGATCAGGGTCGCGGCGACATCGGCCTGCGCGGCGGTTCGGGCCAGCACCGTGACGCTGTCGGCGATGCCGAGCGATTGGCTGCGCCCGCGCCAGCCAGAGGTGGCGAGGCCGCGCACCGGCAGGTCGGCGGTGAGTTGGAGCCGGGCGTTCGGCAGGGCGGCGGTAAAGCTTTCGCCCGGCGCGAGGTGAAAGGCGATGTCGCCGCCGTTGTTCACATAGGCTTGGGTCATGTCGCCCTGCACGCAAATCTGCGCCAGCATCTCGTCGGCCACGGCACCCGCAACGGCGGCCATCGGGGTCACAAATCCCGGCAGATGGGCACGGGCGGCGCGCTGCATGGTGGCGGCGATCCGTCCTTGGAAGACGTGAGGTTCAGCGACCGGGCGGCGCAGGGCGACGAGTTCGCCGGCCAGTTCGGTCAGGACCGAGTCGAACCGTTTCACCGCGCGGCGCAGCCCGGCCTCGCGCCCCGGCCCCGTGGCGTCCACGATCAGGTCGATCGGTCCGTGATGTAGGTGCAGCCGCCGCCCGTCCGGCAGAAAGGAAACCTGCGGCGCCTGCATCTCAGCCCTTGTCGCGCGACACCGCGCGCATATCTGCGCCGTATTCGCCGCCATGTTCGAGGATATCCGCAATCGACCGCACCGCCGCGTCATGCCCGCCAAGCCGCTGGTAATCGGCGCGGCTCAGGGTGAATTCCAGCGGCGCAACGATGGCGGGCGTGGGGACGTAACCGAAAGCGTTGTCGGGCGTGCCGGTCACATCGGCCATCAGCGTGATGCCGCCGCCGGGCCAGACATAGGCGTCGGCCCCGCCCACGGTCACGCGGGTTTTCAGCGCCTGCACCGAGCGGGTGAGCTGCACCGGGTTCGTCGTAACGCCCGAGCGCAGCGAGCCGCCCGCGCCGCCCATGAACATCACCGTGCAGAGCGCCGGTTCGCAATTCTCGGCGATGAGATCGACCGAGGGTTTCAGGCGCGCGGGCAGATCGGCGGGCTGCGGGACGAGGCCGTCGTCAAGCACGTAATAGCCCCATTGCTCGCCGGTGGTGGACACCATCAGCAGGGTCAGGCCGGGCCGCGCGCCCTTTTTCGGGTTCCACTCGCCCAGGATGGTCAGCGGGTCGGTGATATCGGTGCCACCCCAGCCCAGACCCGGCCCGGCCACCTGGAAATAGCGCCCCGGCGTCGAGCGCCGCCCGTTGATGCGGATGCCGGTATCGGGCCAGCCCAGCACCTTGCCGGCCTGGTGTTCGCTGACCACGCCGGTGATGTGATCGTCGACCACCACCACCTCGTCGACCAGCCCCTGCCACTGCACCGCGAACATGCCGATGGTGGCCGAACCGCAGCCGACCCGCATCCGTTCTTCCCGGTGGCCGTCGACGATGGGGGCGTGGCCCGCCTGCACGGTGACGGTTGCGCCGCCGTCGACGGTCAGGTCCACCGCCGCGCGGTTGCAGAGCCGCATCAGCGTGTCGCAGGTGACGCGGCCCTCGGACTTGGAGCCCCCGGTCAGGTGTTCGACGCCGCCAAGGCTCATCATCTGGCTGCCGTATTCGCTGGTGATCATCAGCCCCACGGCTTCACCCTGTGCCCGCACCACCGCGCCTTCGCGGCCGATATGGCGGTCGGTGTCGATCTTCACCTTGACACCGCAATAGGAAAAGATCGCCTCGGTTACGACGGTGACGAAATCGACCCCGTCGATCTCGCGGCTGACGATGAAAGGGGCAGGTTTGTAGTCGGGATAGGTGGTGCCCGAACCCACGGCGGTCACAAAGAGATCGTCGCCGCCAACGAGATCGCCTTCCCATTCCGATTTCAGGAAGGGGCGGATCTCGCCGCCCTGTTCGATGCGCCGGTCGAGCACCGTGAGCGGGTCGCAGCGGATGATACGACCGTTCCGGTTGGCATAGCGGTCGCAAGCGCCGATCCCGCCCTCGGCGATATAGCACATGACCGGGCAGGCGTCGCAGCGGATCTTGTCGGACGGTTTTATGCGTTTCGCCGGAATTTCGCTACGATCTTCGCTCATGCGCCCTCGCTTGCCGCCCGGATCGCCGCCAGCACCCGGTGCGGCAGCGCCGGCAGCCGGGTGATCCGTGCGCCGCTGGCATCGCGGATCGCGTTCAGGATCGCGGGCGCGGTCGGGATCAGCACATGTTCGCCCAGCCCCTTGGCGCCCATCGGGCCTTCGGGGTCGGGTTTCTCGATCAGGATCGAGCGGATGTCGGGCATGTCGCCGGCGGTCGGGATCAGGTAGTCGTGCAGGTTCTCGGTGCGGCCCGGAATATATTCCTCCATCAGCGCCATGCCCAGACCCTGCGCGATGCCGCCTTCGATCTGCCCTTTCGCCAGCATCGGGTTGATCGCCCGTCCCAGATCGTGAGCCGCGGTGATCCGGCGCACCTTGACGGTTCCCAACGTCATGTCGACGTCGAGTTCCACCACCTGCGCGCCATAGCCATAGACCGCATAGGGAACGCCCTGCCCGTTCTCGTCCAGCGGACGCGTCGGCGGATCGTAGCTTTCTTCCGCCGCCAGCACATAGCCATGCGCATCTGGCGGCAACGCGGCAAGGTCGATCACGCGTTGCCCCGGCCCGTCGCGCACCACAAGCCGCCTGCCCTCCAGCGCCAACGCCGCCCCGTCGCCCATATTGGTCAGTGCGAGGACCCGCGCCCGCAGCGCAGCGCCCGCCAGAAGCGCCGCCTTGCCGGTGATCACCGTCTGGCGCGATGCCGAGGTCTTGCCGCAATCCGGCGTCAGCGCCGTGTCCGGCCCGACCAAGGTGACATCCGACAGCGGCAGACCCAGCGCATCGGCGGCAATCTGGGCGATGACCGTGTTCGCGCCCTGCCCGATATCGGTCGCGCCCTGATGCAGGCACAGCCGCCCGTCCGGCGTCAGGCCAATGCGGATGGTCGACGGGTTCGGCAGTGCCGTGTTGCCGCAGCCATACCAGCAGGACGCGATACCGACGCCGCGCCGGACCCGGCCCGACCGGCCGTTGACCCGGCGTGCCGCCTCCAGCGCTTCGGTCCAGGGATCCTGCAGCGCCGTCAGACAGTCATGGATGCCGACGCCGTGCAACACCTGCCCGCACACGGAACTGTCGCCGTCGCGCAGGGCGTTCAGCAAGCGGAACCGCAACCGGTCGATGCCGGCTTGTTCCGCCAGATCGTCAAACAGCGTTTCCTGCAGGATCGCCGCCTGCGGCACGCCGAAGCCGCGGAAGGCACCCGAGGTGGGGCCGTTGGTGTGCACGGCGCGCGCCTCGGCGTGATAATTCGGCACCCGATAGGGACCGGAAGCGTGCACCGGCACCCGCACCGCCACGGTCGGCCCCCAGCTGGCATAGGCGCCGGTGTCGAAATCCCCGTCAAAGACCATGCCGGTGACGCGGCCCGCCGCATCCGCGCCGGCGCGGGCGGACATGGTCGCCGGGTGGCGCTTTGTGGTGCTGGTCATGCTGTCGCGGCGGGAATACGCCATGCGGCAGGGCTGCCCGGTCTTCAACGTCACCAGCCCGATCAGCGGCTGCAAAGACAGATCGAGCTTGGATCCGAACCCGCCCCCGGACGCCGACGGAATGATGCGGACGCGATCGGGCGCAAGACCCAGAACGCGGGCGGTGTCGTCACGGTCCATCGCCGGCGCCTGGGTGCAGGCCTGGATCACCAGCGTCTCGCCGTCCATCCAGGCCGCGCCGGCCTCCGGTTCGATATAGGCGTGTTCGACGCAGGCGGTCCGGATGGTCGCCCCGGCCAGATGGGCCGCATCCGAAAGCGCCTGATCCGGATCGCCCCGGCGCACCTTGCCGGCGATCAGGATGTTGCCGGGGCGCGTTTCATGCACCTGCGGGGCACCGGGGTCCTTCGCGGTTTCCGCGTCGGCAAGGCCATCCTGCGCCTCCCACGCGACCGGGAAATCCGACAGGTCGAGCGTTTCGACGATCTCTGGATCACCCGCGACCAGCGCGACGGCTTCGCCGCGCATCCGCACATGGGACTCCGCCAGCGCGGGCTGGTCGCGAAAGACGGGGATCACGCCGAACCGGTTGTCGCCGGGAATATCGCCAGCGGTGAACACCCGGATCGGACCGGCTTGGGCCGCGACCCAGGCCTGCACATCGCCGATCCGGAACCGCGCCGAGGCGTGCGGCGACCGGATCGCGCGCACCAGAAGCGCACCCTGCGGGACATGATCGGCACCAAAGATTTCGCGCCCGGCGACCTTGGGCCGCCCGTCCAGCCGCTCGACCGCCGCACCGACCGCACCTCCGGCCCGTGGGCAGGCTGCGGCTGGCGGCGGGTTCGGCGCATCCAGAACCGCGTCCACGATCGCCGCGTAGCCGGTGCAGCGGCACAGGACGCCGCCAAGCGCTTCTTCCACCTCGGCGCGCTCGGGGTCCGGGTTACGCGACAGCAAGGCCGTCGCCGCCATCAGCATGCCCGGTGTGCAGATGCCGCATTGCGCGGCCCCGTGGCGCAGGAACGAAGCCTGAAGGGCGGACAGCGCCGCGCCCTCGCTCAGCCCTTCGACCGTGCGGATATCAGCCCCCGCGGCTCGGGCCAGCGGCGTCAGGCAAGCGCAGACCGCCGCGCCATCCATCAGCACGGTGCAGGTACCGCAATCTCCCGCATCGCAGCCGACCTTGGTCCCGGTCAGGCCCAGGTCCGAGCGCAGCACATCCGACAGCCGCCGCCCCGGCGCGGACTGCACCGCGACCGTCGCGCCGTTGACGGTCAGGGAAACGGCGTCCGCATCCTTCATGCCAGCGCCCCGGCGGTCACGTCCCGCAAGGCCCGCCGCAACAGTTCCGTCGCAGCGGTCGCGCGATAGGCGGCATCGGCGCGGATGTCCGTAATCGGCGACAGGGCGCGGGCCACCGCGTCGTCGCGGACGTGATCGCCAATGCTGGCCACAGGTTGCCCTAGGCAGGCGCTCTCGACCTCGGGCAGCCGGGTCGCGACCGCGCTGCACGACCCCACGGCCAGGGCTATGTCATCGACCCGGCCTGCCGTTTCCGCAACCCGAACCGCGACCATCGCGATCGAGATCACCAGGAACCGGCGCGCGCCCAGCTTCAGGAACCCGCTGCGCCCGCGCGCCGCCGCCCGCGGCACGTGGATCGCCGTTACCAGTTCGCTCGCGCCGCGCCGTGTCGCGCGCACGCCGGTCAGGAAGTGCGACAGCGGCAGCGTTCGGCGGCCCGACGCGGAGCGGAGTTCGACCTGCGCCCCGAGCGCCAGAAGCGGCGGCACCCCGTCGGCGGCGGGCGAGGCGTTGCACAGGTTGCCGGCGACCGTCCCGGCGTTCTGGATCTGCACCGATCCGACCTCGCGTGCGGCCTGTTTCAGCATGTCGAACGCTGGCGGCAGGTCGGCGCCCAGAACGTCGCTCCAGGTCGTGGTCGCGCCGATCCGCCATCCTTCCGGCGTCGCCGCGATTCCGCGCAGCGCCGCAATCGCGGTCAGGTCGAGCACAGGTCCGGGCAGGGTCTGCTTCTGAGTGCCCGCGAACAGGTCGGTGCAGCCCGCCGCCACCGTCGCGCCGGTCCGGTCCAGAACGGCAAGCGCATCGGTCAGGGTCTGGGGCCGGAAATATTCATCCACCGCGATGGTCCCTTGGCGTGAGGAGCGCTGAAATCTCGATACCGGATTGTTGCGGTCTGGGTCGCGGCCTGTCAACGCTCTGCATGGTCCGGTCGCCGCGGAGTCAGACCCCCAGATGGCGGTGCAGGATCTCCGGATCGTCGCGCAACCGGGCCGCCGGCAGGGTTTCGAGATTCCGGCCGTTCTCCATGAAGGCCACCCGGTCGGCGACGGACAGCACGGCATCGACGCGCTGTTCCACCAGCAGGATCGCGACGCCCCGGTCGCGCATGACCACGATGACCTGCCGTATCAGTTCGATCATCGATGGCTGCAAGCCTTCGGTCGGTTCATCCAGCAACAGCACGCGTGGCTCAAGACAGAGCGCGCGGGCGGTGGCGAGCATCTGCTGCTCCCCGCCCGACAGGGTTTCGGCGCGCTGACGATACCGTTCCCGCAGGCGGGGGAACAGGGCGAGCACGCCCTCCAGAACCTCGCGACCCGAATTGCGCACCATCAGGCCGATTTCGAGATTCTGCGCCACTGTGAGTTCGGCGAACAGCCGGCGTCCCTGCGGAATATAGCCGATCCCGGCCCCTGGCACGCGATGTGGGGGCAGATCGCTGATCGACTGGCCATCCAGCGACACCCGGCCCGACAACAGCGGCAGAAGACCCATGATCGCCTTCATCGTCGTGGTCTTGCCCGCGCCGTTGCGCCCCAGCAGGCACAGGATTTCGCCCGCCGCCACGCTCAGCGACAGGTCCCGCAAGACCTGCGCCCGCCCATAGGCCGCGTTGATCCCGGACACCTCAAGCATCAGCCGCCGGTCCCCAGGTAGGCGCGCTGCACGGCGGGGTCGGCATGGATCGCCTGTGGCGAGCCTTCGGCCAGAACCCGGCCGGAGTTCAGCACCGTGATGACGTCTGCGGTTTCCATCACCACCGACATGTTGTGTTCGATCAGCAGGATCGTCGTCGTATCCGCCAGCCCCCGCACCAGCGCCTTGAAGGCGGCGATTTCGCTGTCGGTCAGACCCTGGGTCGGTTCGTCCAGGATCAGCAGACGCGGGTGCTGCGCCAGGCCCATCGCGATTTCCAGCAGGCGCTGGTGCCCATAGCTGAGATCGCCCGCATTCTGCGCCAGACGATCCTGCAGGCCGACCTGTTGCAGCGCCCGGACGACGGCGTCTTGCACCGCCCCGCCGTGCCGCCTGCGCCGGGCCGCCAGCGCGACGTTTTCCGCCACGCTCAGGTTGGCGAAAACCGAAGTGATCTGGAACGTGTAGGCCATGCCCAGATTGATACGCTTGTGCGCGGCCAGGCGCGAGATGTCCTGCCCGTCAAAGACCACCGTGCCCGAGGTCGGGGCGATGCGTCCGCAAAGCATGCCGACAAAGGTGGTCTTGCCCGCGCCGTTGGGGCCGATCAGCGCCCGCACCTGCCCCTGCGGAAGATCGAAATCCACGTCTTCCACCGCATGCAGCCCTGCGAATTGCCTGGTCAGGCCGCGCGTCGACATAAGCATCATGGCAGCCCCCGCCAGATCCGCTTGCGCAACTCGCCCGCCAGACCCTGTGGCGCGAAGAGGGTCAGCAGCACCAGCACGACACCCGCGATCAGCATGTAGGCGGTGGTGATCCCGCTCGACAGGTCGATCAGGTAGAACATGAAAAGCGTGCCGATGAACGGCCCGAGAACCGTTCCGGCCCCGCCGAGAAGCACCCAGAGCAGCGGAAAGATCGAATACTGGACCGAGGCGAACGTGGCCCCGACATAGCCGAACAGAAGCCCGTAAGCCGCCCCCGCCGCCGCCGAGATCGTGCCGGACAGGATCACCGCCGCCAGCTTGTAGGCAAAGACGTCATAGCCCAGCATCCGGGCCCGATCCTCGTTCTCGCGGATGGCGATCAGCACCTTGCCGAAAGGACGGTGCACCATCCACAGCACCGCCGCCAGGCAGGTTGCAAACAGCGCGAAGGCGGCAAAATAGCGGTGCACGGGGTCGGACAGGTCGATCCCCCAGAGAACACGTTGCGCCTGCTGAAGAACGAAACCTTCGTCGCCGCGGGTGAATGCGCCGAAATAGAGCACCGTCAGGTATCCGGCCTGCGCGAACATCAGCGTCACGATCATGAAGGCGACGCCGGCGGTGCGCAGCGCCAGCAGACCCACCGCGCCCGCGACGATCGCGCCCGCCACAAGCCCGGCGGTCAGGGCCGGACCCGGCGACAGCCCGAGATACTGCACGGCCAGCCCCATGCCATACATCCCGGCGGCAAAGAACAGCGCGTGGCCGAGACTGAGCAGCCCGGTATAGCCGAACAGGATGTTGTAGCCGATGGCATAGCTGGCCAGCACCATGATACGGGCGAGATTGCCGTGGTGATAGGCGGGCAGCAGGAACCCGAGCGCGAAGAGCAGCGCCAGAAGCCCGCCATGCAGGGCCACGGTCTTGGCGGTGTCGCTCATGCGCGGCGCACGCCGAACAGGCCCTGCGGGCGGAACACCAGCACCAGCGCCACCAGCAACGTGGCGAGGATCTTGGCCAGCGTCGGCGAGAAAAAGACCGAGATGATGCCGTCGGAAAGGCCGATCAGGATCGCCGCGACCACGGTGCCCGGCAGGCTGCCCAGCCCGCCGATGATGACCACGATGAACGAAAGCAGCAGCGGATCGCCCCCCATCAGGTAATGCGCCTGCTGGATCGGCACGATCAGCACCGCCGCCAGCGCCGCGAGCGCGGCCCCGAGTCCGAAGACCAGCGCATAGACCCGTTCGACCGGGATGCCGAAGGCCAGCGCCATGTCGCGGTCGAGCTGGGTCGCGCGCATGATCAGGCCGATGCGGCTCTTCGCCATGACCAGCCAGACCCCGATCAGGACCAGCACGGCGGCGGCGATCACGCCCAGCTTGTAGGTGGTGGTCGACAGGCCCCAGGGCCAATAGATATGCGGCTTGCCGTCGACGAACTCGATCCAGGGAAGGGCAAGCCGCGTGTTGAAAGGCGGCTCCACAGGCCGCGCATCTGGGCCGTAGGTCATCAGCGTGACCTGCTGGATGATGTAGAGGATGCCAATGGTCGCGACGATGGTGCGCTCCGGATCATAGGCGATGCGCTTGAGGATCGTCATGTCGGCCAGCGCCGCGAGCGCCCCGACCATGACCGGCACCACCAGCAGCGCCAGCACGAAGCCGAGCGCGGCATGCCCGGCGACCAGGCTGGTGACCCACCAGGCCAGCACCGCGCCGAGCATGAAAAACTCGCCATGCGCCACGTTGACCACGCGCATGACCCCGAAGACCAGCGACAGGCCGACGGCGGTCAGCGCCAGCACCGCTGCGGTCACCGCCCCTTCGAGCGAGGCGAGCAGGAGATAGGGTCCGATGTCCATCGAGGCGCACGATTGCGCAGGAACGGGGCTTGGGCAAGGGCAAGCGGCTGTTCGCGGGCGAAAAATCGGCACCCGTCGTGAACTGGCGCTTGCCCGGGCAACGCTCCGGGATATTCTTTTCCGGAACGGGATGGGAGGTTCGCGCATGAGACGGCAGTTTGGATGGCTTGCCCTGCTGGTCTGGGCCGTAGGGGCTGAAGCCGCCATGGCACAGACACCCGAGGAGATCGTGCGCTGGATCTACAGCTCGCTGGCGCTGCCGCCGGACGGACAGGCCAAGGGATTGCATTATCTTACAGTGCCGGAGCGGCGCGGCACCTACCTGTCGCAGCGCCTGGTGCGGCTCTACGACACCGACGATCTGAACAGCAATTTCGGCGACAATCTCATGAACGCCTGTTTCGAGCGGGGTTTCGAGATTCCCGGCAACGACATGGACGCCGCCGAAATCAACAGGACCCTGAGCCTCACCACCGAAGCCGATACGACGCGCCAGCGGATCACCGCGCGGTTCACCAATTTCGGGACTCCGGCGCAGATCCATTACGATTTCATCGTCGAAGACGGGTTCTGGCGGATCAATGATATCGGCTATCCCGGCTGGGCGCTGTCAGGCGTCACCTGCGACCCGCGACCGGCGGCGGCGCCCGCGCCGGCGGGCGAGACAGGCTATTGCTATCGCTCCGGGAGCGACGAGTTCCGGCTCTATGTGGCGGGCGACGGCAGCGCGCGGTTCACGCTGGAAAGCTGGCAGGGGGGCGGGCATTCCTGCAGCGCGGCGGGCACCGCGCAGCCGGTCGCGGGCGGCTGGATCTACCAGGAGGATTTCTACGGCCGGCTCTGCCGGATGGAAATCCGCGTCACCCCCGAAGCCGGCATCCGCATCGCCGACCCGGACCATGACTGCAAGATGTCGCTGTGCGGCCAGCGCGCCATGCTGGACGGGCTGGCCTATGCGCGCGAAACCCAGGTCGATTGCGCCAGCCTGCCGCCACCGCCGCAGTACTGAGCCGCTTCAGAAACTCTGCTGCGTGTAATCGACCTCGTCGGGATAGAGCGTATCCTCGATCGACGTCATGTGCGCGACGTTCAGGCGGCCGTTCTCGACCTTGCTGATATACTGGTGGCCGAACACCTGGTGGGTCTTGCCGTTGAACCGTTTCGCGCCCTGCGGATGGTCGTCGGACAGGGGCATGTCTCCCATCGCCTCCACCGCTTCGATCAGAGCGGGCCGGTCGGCGGGCCCCTGGTAGCCCGCGGCTTCCATCCCGGCCTTGACCACGTTCAGGGTTTCCCAGCAGCCGAACATATGGGCGTAGGTTGAAATATCCTTCGGATCGCTGACCGATGCGCCGTTCTCGTCCACGCCCACGGCAGCGCGATACATCTTGTCGTGGCTGGTCTGGCCGGGCTGCGCATAGCGCGGGTTGCCTTCCCAGAAATAGGTGCCTTCGAGAAATTCGAGACCGGGGCTGGCAATGTCCACCGCTTCCAGACTGTCGATGAAGCCGAACATCTCGGGCCGGCTCGGGCCGAAGAATTCGCCCATTTCCTTGACGAAGGTCAGAACCGCCGGGCCGACCATCACATGATAGACGACTTCGGTCTCGCGCGGGATCTTGGGGAAATATTTGGTGAAGCTGGTTTCCGTCGGCGGAATCGCGATCCTGGCGACCACCTCGCCGCCCTGCGCCTCGATCGCGGCGCTGAAATAGTCGCGGTGATCGTGGCCGAAGGCGAAGTCGGGGTAGATCATCGTGACCTTCTTGCCGAGGTTTCCGGATACGAAGGGCGCCATCGCGATCACCTGGCTTTTCACGTCGGTGATGCCCGGTTGCAGCGTGTAGCGGTTGAGCATGCCCGAGGCGACATGATGGCCTTCGGACACCACGAAATACGGCAGTTTCAATTCCCCCGCGCGCGGGGCGGAGCCGATCACCACATGGGAAAACAGGGTGCCGAAGCCAATGTCGCAATTGTGCTGGTTGGCGAATTTCTCGACCACCTCGGCACCGCGCTTGGGGTCCGTTCCATCATCCTCGGCAATGATCTCGACCATCCGTCCGTTGATGCCGCCGGCGTCGTTGATCCGCTTCACCGCCGCCATCGTGGTCCGGTCATACCAGCGCCCGTAGGCCGCGCCGATCCCGGTGCGGTGGACCTGGAAGCCGATGCGGATCGGCTCGGATGTCTGGGCCTCGGCGAAGCGCGCCCAGAGTGGCAGATTCGCTCCCGCGGCCGCCGCCGCGCCCCCGAGGGCAAGCGTCTTCAGCGCCGCGCGGCGGGTTTGTGCCTTCAAAGCATCGGTCATGGAATACCCCCTTGGATCAGCCTCGGGCGGATCGGCCCGCGATCTCTGGCTGTCGGTCGATCTTGCGATCCCGGCACTGTCTTGTCCAGTGTTTTGGCGGATCGGAGGCCGGGTCAGGCACCGCGTGGCGAAGCCAGGAGCCAGAGCCCGAAGAGCGTGTAGAGCACCATGAACAGCGCCAGCGGCGCCTGGCTGAGCGCCGCCTTGCGGGTATCGCCGAACCGGCGCAGCGCGATCGTATGGGCCATCATCACCGCCAGAACGTGTCCCGCGACGACGGCCCCCGCCTGCGTCAGCCAGATCGTGCGGACGCTGTCCGGAGCGTTGAAAAAACCCGTCGTCACGTAAAAGGTGCCAAGGCCCAGCAGATCGTCGCCCCGCGCCAGCGGATCGTTCAGCGCCGCCAGCGCATATTGCCCGTCGACCAGGAAACTGGTGAGGTAATGGGCGATGTGATAGCCCAGTGCGATCGGCAGGATCGACGGCGCGAACAGGCAGAATGCCTGCCCCGGCCCGATACCGGAAGAGACCAGCCGCACCCCCATCCAGACCGCCAGCCCATAGGCCGCCACCAGCAATGCATTGGCAAGGATCAGCCCGGTCAGGTTCTGCGCGATCACCGCGGAACGGCCGGGAAACTCCAGCGGGTTGATCCCGATCAGGTCGAGCCACCAGTAGGTTTCGTTCAGCCCGTCAAAGCTGCCGCTGCCCAGCATCAGCAGCATGAAGACCGCCGCCCCGGCCCGCGGCGGGTGACGATGCAGCGCCTGCCAACCGGTCAGGCCCAGCGCCAGCCGTCCGCGCAGACGTCCGAACAGCCCCAGCGCCGCGTAATGGCGCATCAGCATCGAAATGCCGTCGCCACGCGCCGCCCAGCGTGGCCCGAACACCAGCAGGGCGGCGAAGGTGAACAGCCAGTAGCCCCCCGCATAGCCAGCCAGCCGCGCCGGGTCGGACGGGGCCGGATCGGCCAGCAGGATCGCGACGAAGGCCAGAAAGGTCAGGATCCCAAAGCTCTGTCCGAGACAGGCAGGCAGCCGCAGGGCGGGGCGCAGATTCAGCAGCCGCCGGGTCAGGGCGACCGGGCCGGTCCAGGGATTGATCCAGCGCCACAGGTTCCCGAACAGCCCCTGGAGGGTGACCAAGCCGATCCACCAGACCGTCCAGACCACGAGGGTCAGCGGATTGGCCAGCGGATCCCGCGGCCCGGCCAGTCCGACCCAGAGCAGCGCCAGGAAACCGGCGAAGGACAGGCAGCTCGTGAGCAGCCGCGCCCCGGTCCAGAGCGGCCAGCGCAGGGTTGCGACCGGGCGGAACAGCCCGGACACGGCACGATCCGGCAGCAGAGTCAGCACGAGAACCGTCAGCGCGACACAGGCGGCCCCGGCGGAGATATAGACATCCGTCGGCAGCAGGAGCACGAAGCCCTGTTCTGACACATGCGCCCGCCCTGCCCGCGCGGGCAGAACCGCAGCCATGGCCAGACTCTTGATCTGCCGCCTATTGTGGAACAAGCTCATGACACGCGATGATAGCCGGAGGAGGTCCGGATGAAAGCCGCAAAACCTGTCGTTCTGGTCGGTCTTTTGGCGATGGCTGCGCTGCTCGCGGTTCTGTTCGTTCTCCTGCCGGACAGGAACACGCTGCTGATCACCGGCGCGACCGCCGCGCCGCTTCTGGGCAAACCGGCCACCGTCGGCGTCTTCCTGACCATCGAGAATTCCGGCGGACCCGACAGGCTGACGGCGGCGCGCTCCATCGTGGCCCAGCGCGCCCGGCTGGAGTCCTCCATCGCCGACGCCGGGCTGCCGATCCCGGCGGACAGTTCCGCGTCCCTCGCGCCCGACGGCGCGTTCATCCTGCTGGACGGCGTCGGCGGCGATCTCAAGGAAGGCCGGATGATCCCGATAACGCTCCGGTTCGAAACCGCGGGAGAATTGCGCACCCAGGCCCGTCTGGTCATGCCGCGGACGACCGGCATCGCCGGGGCCTACGGCCTGTTCGGTATCGGCGATATCTGCACCGTCGAAGAAGGCGAACCCGCGCCGCGCCTCGCGCTCGAGGTCCGCCCGGACGGCGCGGACTGGATCGTCGCGGTCAAGGCCGAGGATTTCACCTTTTCGCAGGACATGCTGGACGGACCGCATGTGCCGGGAACCGGGCACGGACACCTCTATCTCGGCGGGCTGAAGCTTCAGCGGTTCTTTGAGCCCGAAGTACGGATCGGGGCGCTGCCGCCAGGAACCCATGAAGTCCGCGTCACCCTCAACACCAACGATCACCGCGCCTATGTGGTCGGCGACGATCCGGTGACGGCCACGGCGCTGATCACCGTTCCCTGATATCCGGCCCACGCCTTGCGGAGCGTTGACATTGCCGGGGCCTTGCAGACACCATCCACCGAAGAGCGAATTCTGGGAACTGGGCCGGCATGACGGGTGACTCTCCGGGCAAGGTTGTCGGTGTCGATGTCGGCGGAACCTTCACCGATCTGATCGAACTGGATCAGGCCACGGGCCGGGTGCGCCTGTCCAAGGTGCCGAGCACCCTGGACAACCAGGCCTTCGGTGTGCTGGAGGCGCTGGATCAGGCGGGCTGCGATCTCGCGGCGCTCGACCTGATCGTGCATGGCACCACGACCACCACCAATGCGGTCCTGGAACGCAAGCTGGCCAGGACCGGGCTGATCACCACCCAGGGCTTTCGGGACGTACTGGAACTGGGCCGCCGGACCCGTCCACAGGCCTATGGCATGACCGGGCGTTTCACGCCGCTGATCCCCCGCGACCTGCGGCTCGAAGTGCCCGAGCGCATGGATGCCGCCGGCGACGTGGTGGTGCCGCTGGACGAGGATGCGGTGCGGGCCGCGGGGCTTCGGCTGCTGTCCATGGGATGTGAATCGCTGGTCGTGCATTTCCTGCACGCCTATGCCAACCCGGCGCATGAACGCCGCGCCGCCGAAATCCTGACGGCGGTCTGGCCGAACGACCACATCACGATGGGTCATGCGCTGCTGTCGGAAAGCCGCGAATTCGAACGCGGCGTGACGGCGGCGGCCAATGCCGCGGTGCAGCCGTTGCTGGATCGCTACATCAAACAGCTGGTTCGGGAACTGCACGGCAAAGGCTACGCCGGCGAGGTGCTGGTGATGAACGGAAACGGCGGCATGGTCAGTGCCGCCCGCGTCGCCGATGAGGCCGCCAAGACCGTGATGTCCGGGCCGGCTTCAGGGGTCATGGCGGCGGCCTATACCGGGCGCAAGGCGGGCGTCCGGAACCTCATCACCTACGACATGGGCGGCACCTCGACCGACGTGGCCCTGATCCGCGACGCGGAACCGGCGGTGTCAAACGAGATCGAGATCGAATACGCGATGCCGATCCATGTGCCGATGGTCGATGTGCGCACCGTGGGCGCGGGCGGCGGGTCGATCGCGCGGGTCACGCCCGGCGGGTTGCTGGCGGTCGGTCCGGACAGCGCCGGGGCGGATCCGGGACCGATCTGCTATGGCAAGGGCGGCACGCAGCCGACGATCTCGGATGCCAATCTGCTGCTCGGGCGGCTCGACCCGTCCGGTTTGAACGCGGTCCGGGGCGGCGTGCCGCTCGATCAGGTGAAATCGGTGTTCGCCCGCGAACTGGGGGAACCGCTGGGGCTGGACCCGGTGCAGGCGGCGGATGCGGTGATCAGGATCGCCAACACCAGGATGGCGGGGGCGATCCGGATGGTGTCGATCTCGCTCGGGGCAGATCCGCGCGATTTCGCGCTTTTCGCCTTTGGCGGGGCCGGACCGCTGCACGCCGCCGCGCTGGCGCGGGAACTGGGCATTCCGCGGGTCATCGTGCCGGGCCGTCCGGGCATCACCAATGCCATCGGTTGCGTCGTGGCCGATCTGCGCCACGACTTCGTCAACACGATCAACCGCCCGCTGGACAACCTGGACCCGGATCACCTGGCATCGGTCTTCGCCGCCCAGACCGCCGAGGGCAACGCGCAGATCGCGCAGGAAAACATCGCTGTCCGCGCCATCCGGCACGTTCACAGCGTCGACATGCAGTTCATCGGCCAGACCCACCTGCTGCGCGTGCCGCTGGACAGCCCGGACGTGACGCCGCAGGATCTGCAAGCCTTGTTCGAAGCGGCCTACTTTCGCCGTTTCCGGGTCGAACTGGACAATATCCGCGCCAATCTCGTGAACGCCAACACCTCGGTGATCGGCGTGCGGGCCGACCTGGATCTCGATGCGCTGATCGACCCGGCGGGGCGCAAGGCCACCGTGCAAGAGGCGCAATCCGGCCAGCGCCCCGTCTTTTTTGACGGCATGTGGCGGGACACGCCGGTCTACCGGCGCGACCACCTGCCGCTCAAGTTCTCCCTGCCCGGCCCGGCGATCCTCGAACAGATGGACACCACGGTTCTGATAGAACCGGGCGACACCGCCACCGCGGATGCGGGCGGCAATATCCTGATCCGGATCGGAGACAGGCCATGACGCTGGACCCGATCACGCTTTCCGTCATCGAGGCGGGCTTGCAGCAGGTCTGCGACGAGATGGACCTGAGCTTTTCCCGCGCCGCCTTCTCGCCGGTGATCGCCGAAGCCAACGACCGTTCCGACGGGATCTATGCGGCAAAGGACGGATCCCTGATCGCGCAGGGCGCCGGCGGCCTGCCGGTCTTCGTAGGCACCATGCAATATTCCACCCGGACGCTGATCGAGATGATCGCCGCGGGCCAGGCCGCTCCGCCGCAGCCGGACGATATCTATATCGTCAACGACCCGTATCTCGGCGGCACGCACCTGATGGACGTGCGCTTCGCGCGGCCTTTCTACCGGCAGGGACAGCTTTTCTGCTGGCTGTCCAACACCGGGCACTGGCCCGACACCGGCGGCGCGGTGCCGGGCGGGTTTTCGGCCAGCGCCACGGCCGTGGAACAGGAGGGCCTGCGCCTGCCGCCGGTGCGCCTGTTCAAGCAGGGCAGGCTCGATCCCGAAATCATGGCGATCATAAACTCCAACATCCGCGTCGCCGACCAACGGATCGGCGACGTGAAGGCGCAGGCCGCCGCCCTGATGGTGGGCGAGGACCGGCTGAACGCCTTGATGGACCGCTATGGCGACGACACTGTGGCCGGGGCGATCGCCGAACTGCGTCAACGCGCGGCGGTGCAGATGCGCGCCTTCATCGCCGGCATTCCGGACGGCACCTACCGCGCCAGCGCCTGGATCGACAGCGACGGGGTGGTGAACGAACCGCTCGAAATCAGGCTGTCGGTGACGCGGGACGGTGACGACCTGCGGTTTGATTTCACCGGCTCCAGCCCGCCCTGCCGGGGACCGATGAATTCGGTCCGGGCGACGACGCTGAGCGCGGTCTATCTCGCCATGCGCCACATCTTTCCCGAAGTTCCGATGAGCGCGGGCGCGTTCGAACCGCTGAAGGTCACGGGGATCGAGGGCACGTTTCTGGATGCCCGATATCCCAGGCCCGTGTCGGGCTGCGCCGCGGAAGTCAGCCAGCGCATCGCCGAAGCGGTGTTCGCCGCCCTGGTCGCCCCCCTGCCCGACCGCGTGACGGCGGCCCCGGCCGGAACCAGCGGCAATTTCGCCCTTGGCGGCCACGACCCGGCGCGGGGGCGGGATTTCGTGATGTATCAGATTTCCGGCGGCGGCTATGGCGGCAATGCGGATCACGACGGGCTGTCCAACGGCTGTTCGACAATCGGAATTTCCAAGGCCCCGCCGGTCGAGATCATGGAACAGGCGTTTCCGGTGCTCTATCACCACTATGCGCTGCACGAAGGCTCCGGCGGCGCGGGGCGGCAGCGCGGCGGGTTCGGGCTGGACTACATGGTCGAATTGCGGCGCGGCACGGCGACGGCCAGCTTTGTCATGGATCACGGCCGGTTCGGCCCGCAGGGCGTTCTGGGCGGCGCGGATGGGGGCGTGAACCGGGTGACGGTCTGGCAGGCGGGCCAACCCTATACGCCCTCGCATCTGTCCAAGGAACAGGACATTCCGCTGGCGCCGGGCGACCGGGTGCATGTGCGCACGCCGGGCGGCGGCGGCTATGGCGACCCGTTCCAGCGCCCGCCCGAGGCGGTGCTGGAAGACGTGCGGCTGGACAGATACACCGCCACTCAGGCACGGGACCTGTTCGGCGTGGCGTTGAGCGGGGAAGGGACCGAAGTGGACTACCCCGCCACCGAAGCGCTGCGCGCGGGCGGTTGACCGGGTTCAACCGATCAGCTTTTCGACCTCGGCCAGGGCCGGCATCGACGCCGCAGCCCCGCGGCGCGTGACAGACAGCCCAGCGGTCGCGCAGCCGATGCGCACGGCCTCGAGCGGTTCCGCTCCGCGCGACAGGGCTGCGGCGAAACCGCCGTTGAACGCGTCGCCGGCGCCGGTGGTTTCAACTACCGAACCCGGCTTGAACGACGGCACTAGACCGTGACCGTGCAGATAGGCACCACGTTCACCCAAAGTGATGATCGGCGTGCCGACCCCCATCTCGCACAGCCGCGCGGCGGCCCGTTCGGCACCCGCGACAGAGGTCACGGCCAGTCCGGTCAGAGCCTCCGCCTCGGTTTCATTGGGGGTCAGGTAGTCACAGAGCGCCAGCACCTCCGGCGGCAGATCGGCGGCCGGAGCGGGGTTCAGGATTGTCGCCACGCCCGCGGTCCGCGCGATTCGCAGCGCCGCGACCGTGGCCGCGACGGGATGTTCCAGTTGCGCCATGAACACGTCGGCCCCGGCGATCAGAGCCGCGTGGGCCTCTACGTCCGCCGGGGAAATCCGTTCGGCAGCGCCGGGCGAGACTATGATGGCATTGTCCCCGGTCGCGTCGTCCACATAGATGAACGCCGCCCCGGTGTGGCTGTCGGGATCGGTGCGCACATGCGCGATAACCCCGGCCTTTTCCCATACGCCGCGCGCCATGTCGGCAAAGGCGTCCTGTCCAAGGCGGGTCAGGAAATGCGTTTCGGCCCCGATCCGCGCGGCAGCGACCGCCTGGTTGGATCCCTTGCCGCCAGGGCCGAGCAGGAACCCGTTGCCCAGCACGGTTTCGCCCATGCGCGGCATCCGGTCCGCGCGAAAGGCGGCATCGGCGACAAAGATCCCCAGTACGACGACTTTTCCCATCCCTGCCCCCTCGAATGCCTGCTTTCAGTTGGGATATGCGCCCAAGCCCTGTCAAGGCACCGGGCCCTGTTGACTCTGCCGGATTGGCGCGTATAAGCGCGGCTTCGTTGGTGTTGGTGGCCCCCGCAAGGGACAGCCTGTCAGGAGCAATCCAGAGGACAACGCCCTTCATGCCCACATCGGGCCACACAGAAGGAGATCAGCCGTGACCAAACGCACGTCTGCCAAGTACAAGATCGACCGCCGCATGGGCGAAAACATCTGGGGCCGCCCCAAGTCGCCGGTCAACCGCCGCGAATACGGCCCTGGCCAGCACGGCCAGCGCCGCAAGGGCAAGCTGTCCGATTTCGGCATCCAGCTGCGCGCCAAACAGAAGCTCAAGGGCTACTATGGCGACCTGACCGAGAAGCAGTTCCGCCGCATCTATGCCGAAGCCGAACGCGTCAAGGGCGACACCGGTGAAAACCTCATCGGTCTGCTGGAACGCCGCCTGGACGCCGTCGTCTATCGCGCGAAATTCGTGCCGACCGTGTTCGCGGCACGCCAGTTCGTGAACCACGGCCACGTCCGGGTGAACGGCAAGAAAGTCAACATCCCGTCCTACCGCGTCAAGGAGGGCGACGTGATCGAAGTGCGCGACCGCTCCAAGCAAATGGCCGCCATTCTAGAAGCCACGCAACTGCCGGAACGCGACGTCCCCGACTACATGGAAGTCGACCATTCCAAGCTGACCTGCACTTTCGTGCGCACGCCGCAACTGGGCGATGTGCCCTATCCCGTGGTGATGGAACCGAATCTGGTCGTCGAATTCTACGCCAAGAACTAAGCGCAGATCCGATCCGTTCTTCAGGGGCTGCGCCGGATCCGGCGCGGCCCCTTCCCGTTTTCGCCCGCTGATCGCCGCAGGAGCCTTTCATGTCCCACCCCGTCTATGGCCACATCGACGGCCCCATTGTCATCATCGGCTTCGGGTCGATCGGAAAAGGCACGTTGCCGCTGATCCAGCGCCATTTCGACTATGACGCCGACAAGCTGCTGGTCATCGACCCGAACCCCGACACGCATCTGTTCCTGTCCCAGCATGGCATCCGGCACGAAGAGATCGCCATCACGAAGGAAAATTACCGCGAGGTGCTGACCCGCCTGTTTCCCGGCAAGTGCGGTTTCTGCGTGAACCTCAGCGTCGATACCTCGTCGCTGGATCTGATGAAACTGTGCCGCGAACTCGGGGTTCTCTATATCGACACCGTGGCCGAACCCTGGGCCGGGTTCTATTTCGACACAGAGAACAACGCCGATCGCACCAACTACGCGCTACGCCAGAAGGTGCGCGACGAAAAGGCGGCCAACCCCGGCGGCACCACGGCGGTCAACTGCTGCGGCGCCAACCCCGGCATGGTCAGCTGGTTCGTCAAGGAAGCCCTGCTGACGCTTGCCCGCGATACCGGACGCGCGGTGGATACGCCCACGGACCGCGCGGGCTGGGCGGCGCTGATGCAGTCGCTGGGCGTGAAGGGCGTACATATCGCGGAACGCGACACCCAGGCCCGCCGCCTGCCGCGCCCGCGCGGAACATTCGTCAATACATGGTCTGTCGAAGGTTTCATTTCCGAAGGGTTCCAGCCAGCCGAACTGGGCTGGGGCACCCATGAGACCTGGTTCCCGGAAAACGGACACCGGCAGGACAGCGGCTGCCTGGCGGGGATCTGGCTGGACCGGCCCGGCGCGATCACGCGGGTGCATACCTGGTGCCCGACTCCGGGGCCGCAGTTCGGCTTCCTGGTGACGCATAACGAGGCGATTTCGATTTCCGACTACTACACCGTCGGCGACGCCGCCGCGCCGGAGTTCCGCCCGACCTGCCACTACGCCTACCATCCCTGCGATGACGCGGTGCTGTCGCTGCACGAGATGTTCGGTTCGGGACGCCAGCAGAGCACGCACGAGATCCTCGACGTGGACGAGATCGTCGAGGGCATCGACGAGCTGGGCGTGCTGCTCTATGGCCACGAGAAGAACGCGCTCTGGTTCGGATCGCGCCTCTCCAACGCCGAAACCCGCAAGCTCGCGCCCTACCAGAACGCCACCGGTCTTCAGGTAACGAGCGCGGTTCTGGCGGGCATGGTCTGGGCACTGGAAAACCCCGAGGCCGGGATCGTTGAAACCGACGAGATGGACCATATCCGTTGCCTTGAAGTGCAGCGCCCCTATCTTGGGCCGGTCGAGGCGCATTACACCGACTGGACGCCGCTTCAGGACCGGTGGGAACATTTCCCCGAGGACATCGACGAAAGCGATCCCTGGCAGTTCCGGAACGTGCTGGCGACCTGACGCCTACAAGGGCAGCGGGCGGCTTTCGGCGATGGCCTCCATCGCGAAATAGGACGTTACGCTGTCCAGTTCGACCTTTTCGATCAGCCGCTGGTAAACCTTGTCGTAGCTTGTCATGTCCTCGGTCACGACCTTGAGCATGTAATCGTAGTCGCCGCCTATGCGGTGGAAATCGACCACCTCGGGAATCGTCAGCACATGGCGGCGGAAGGCTTGCAGCCAGCCCGCCGAATGGTGCCGGGTGCGCAGCATCACGAACACCACCAGCGATAGCCCCAGCCGCGCCCTGTCGATGCGCGCGGTGGTTCCCAGCAGCACCCCGTTCTCAGACAATGCCCGGAGACGCCGCCAGCAGGCGTTCTGGGAGAGTCCCACCCGCTCCGCGAGATCGCGTTGCGACAGGCTTGCGTCCCGCTGCAATTCCCGCAGCAGGCTGATATCAATTTGATCTGGATTTTGACTTGTTTTCATTTATTTGACCCAATTATTGACACTTTAACGTAAAGATAGGTGAAGTTTTCGCGCATTGCCAAGGTCATATTTCAGTCATGAAAAGGAGCCCGCCGATGACCCTGCCCGCCTTCCGCGATACGATTCTGGCCGCAACCGACGCAGGAACGCTGCGCGACGGTCTGATCGGGGAAAACATCCTGATACCGGGTCTGAACGGCGACGTGCCGCTGGTCTACGCGGATTACGTCGCTTCGGGGCGCGCGCTGCGGCAGGTCGAGGATTTCATTGCGACCCATGTCTTGCCGTTCTACGCCAACAGCCATACCGAAGCCTCGTTCTGCGGCGCCCACATGACCCGCCTCAGGCGCGCGGCGCGGGCTGAGATATCCCGGATTGTCGGCGCGGGCGAGAATGACAAGGTGATCTTTGCCGGGTCCGGGGCGACAGCGGGGCTGAACCGTCTGGTCAGCCTCTTCGGCGTCAACGAAGCCCGTTCGCCGGCGGTCTTCATCGGCCCATACGAGCACCATTCCAACATCCTTCCCTGGCGCGAAAGCAAGGCAAAGGTGGTGGAAATTCCCGAAGCCCGGCATGGCGGCGTCGATATCGCCGCGCTGGCCGAAGCGCTGGCCGAACACGCGGAATCCGACCTGAAGATCGGCAGCTTTTCCGCCGCCTCCAACGTCACCGGGGTGATCACCGACACCGGACCCGTGACCCGGCTGCTCAAGGCGCATGGCGCATTGTCGGTCTGGGACTATGCCGGCGCCGGCCCCTACCTGCCGATCGACATGGCCGACGGGGCGCAAGCGCGCAAGGATGCCGTCGTGGTGTCGCCGCACAAGTTTCCGGGCGGTCCCGGAGCATCCGGAGTGCTGGTGGTGAACCAGTCCGCCCTGCGCCGCACGACGCCCAGCTGGCCGGGTGGCGGCACGGTGTCCTTCGTTTCGCCCTGGCGGCACGATTATTCCGCAGACCTCGCGTCCCGCGAAGAGGCCGGCACGCCCAACGTGATCGGCGACATCCGGGCGGCGCTGGCCTTCATCGTCAAGGACGCGGTGGGGACGGATGCGATCGCCGCAAGCGAAGCGCGGTTCAACCGGATGGCGCTGGAGGGCTGGCGCGGCAATCCTCACCTGGAACTGCTGGGCGCCGATCACCCGCACCGGCTGCCGATCTTCTCCTTTCGGGTCCGCGACGCGAAGGGCGCCCCGGTGCACCAGCAATTGTTCACCCGCATGCTCAGCGACGTCTACGGCATCCAGGCGCGCGGCGGCTGCGCCTGCGCCGGACCCTATGCGCACCGCCTGCTGCAAATTGGCGAGGCCGAATCAACCGCATTGCACAGGGAGTTGGCAGAGGGCCGCGAGTTGCGCAAACCCGGATGGGTGCGGCTGAATTTCAGCTACATGATGGATGACAGAACGGCGCGGTTCATCATCGACAGCGTCAATGCGTTGAGCCGCACGACCGAAGATTACGCGCCACGCTATGCCGTGGATTCGGCGACCGCGCGTTTCAAGCCGATGTCGCGGGTCGCCTGAGGTTTGCGGGTTTTCACGCAGCGGCGGTGACGCTATGACGGGGCACGTCTAGGAGCCTCCTGTCATGACCAAGATCACGCCGCAGCCCGGAATCATGGATATCAGCCTGTACCAAGGCGGGGCCGCGCATGTGGATGGCGTCGAGAACGTCATCAAGCTGTCGAGCAACGAGAACCCGCTTGGCCCCAGCCCCAAGGCCGCCGAGGCGGTCCGAAACAGCGCTTCGGAAATCCACCGTTATCCGTCGACCGACCATGCCAAGCTGCGGGCGGCCATCGGCGAGGCGATGGGGCTTGATCCGGAGCGCATCATCTGCGGCGTCGGCAGCGACGAGATCATCACCTTTCTCTGCCAGGCCTATGCCGGACCCGGCGACGAGGTTGTGCACACCGAACACGGATTCGCCATGTATCGCATCAGCGCGCTGGCCGCGGGGGCAACCCCGGTCGAGGTGGGCGAACGCGACAGGGTGACGGATGTGGACGCCTTGCTGGCGGGCTGCACCGACCGCACGAAACTCGTTTTCATCGCCAACCCCAACAACCCGACAGGCACGATGATCGGCGCGTCGGAAGTCGCGCGGCTGGCGGACGGATTGCCGCCGCAGGCGCTGCTGGTCCTGGACGGCGCCTATGCGGAATTCGTGGACGGCTTTGACGGGGGGGCGTCGATCGTTTCGGCGCGTGACAACGTGGTGATGACCCGGACCTTTTCAAAGCTCTACGGTCTTGGCGGCCTGCGCGTCGGCTGGGGCTATGGACCGCGGGATATCATCGACGTGCTGAACCGGGTGCGCGGCCCTTTCAACCTGTCCGGAACCGCGCTGGCCGCCGCCGAGGCCGCTATCCGGGACACGGAGTATGTGGAACATTGCCGCGCGCAGAATGCCCGGTGGCGCACCTGGCTGGCGGAGGCGCTCGCCGAACTCGGGGTGCCGTCCGACACGTCCTGCGCCAATTTCATCCTCGCCCGGTTTGCCAGCCGGGCCGAAGCCGAAGCCTGCGACGACTACCTCAAGTCCCAGGGGCTGATCGTGCGGCGGGTGGCGGGATACAACCTGCCGAACGCGCTGCGGATCACCGTCGGCAACGAGATCGCCTGCCGCCGCGTGGCCGCGGCGGTCGCAGCCTTCAAGAACGGAGCGTCATGAGCACCAAAATCTATGATCGGGTCGCGCTGATCGGCCTTGGCCTGATCGCATCCTCGATGTTCTGGGCGATCCGGCGCGCCGGGCTGGCGGATGAAGTCACAGGCTATGCCCGGTCCCGGGCGACGCGGGACACGGCGCGGCGGATCGGGCTGTGCGACCGCGTCTGCGACAGCGCCGCAGAGGCCGTGGAAGGCGCCGACCTGGTCGTTCTCTGCGTGCCGGTCGGCGCAATGGAACAGGTCGCACGGGACATCGCCCCGGCGCTGAAGCCCGGCGCGACGGTCACGGATGTCGGGTCGGTCAAACGCGCGGTGATAGAGGCGGTCGCGCCGCATCTTCCGGACGGGGTGCATTTCGTGCCGGCGCACCCGCTGGCCGGGACCGAGCATTCCGGCCCAGAAAGCGGGTTCGCGGAACTGTTCGACAACCGCTGGTGCCTGCTGGTTCCGGTGGAAAACAGCGACGACGACGCGGTGGCCCGGCTGACCGCGCTTTGGGAAGGCATCGGTTCGAATGTCGAGATCATGGATGCGGACCATCACGACCTGGTGCTCGCCGTCACCAGCCACGCGCCGCACCTGATCGCCTATACGATGGTCGGGGTGGCCGACGACCTGCGCCGCGTGACCGACAGCGAGGTGATCAAGTTCTCCGCCGCCGGTTTTCGCGACTTTACCCGGATCGCGGCCTCCGACCCGACCATGTGGCGCGATGTCTTCCTGAACAACAAGGATGCGACGCTGGAGATCCTCGGGCGGTTCACGGAAGAGCTTTTTGCCCTGCAACGGGCGATCCGGATCGGCGATGGCGACCACCTGCACGCCTATTTCACCCGCACGCGCGCGATCCGGCGCGGCATCATCGAAGCGGGCCAGGACACGGATGCGCCGGACTTCGGCCGCGCAAAGTCGGTGCGGTGACAGCGGCCCGGCACATCGCGGTCGTGATCGCTCTTGCGGTCTGGGCTTCGCCGGCCCTGCCGGCGGCCCCGGATCAATCGCTGCGTCCCGTCCAGCGGCCCGGCCCCGCGGCGGCCGCGGAAACCCTGATCGACGCCGCCCTGATGCGCCCGTCGCTGCGCCCGCTGTCCGAACAGATCGCGGGATTGGCCGCCCGTCCGGAAACCATGGCCTTCCTGTCGCCCGGCACCTCTCTCAGACCTTGGCTGCGCCCGTCCGAACTGGAACAGAAGGCGATGGCCAGGAAGCGGCAGCAACGCAAGGGCGCCGTCTGCGGCGACATCGCGATACAGGGCGACGCGGTCGGTCACGTGCCCGGCAAGATCAAGGCCTGCGGCATCCAGGACGCGGTGCGGGTCCGGTCGGTTTCAGGTGTGGTGCTGTCTCCGCCCGCGCTGATGAACTGCAAGACGGCGCTTGCCTTGCGGGAATGGACGGACAATGGCCTGAAACCCGCTTTCCGCCAGCGCGGACCAGTGGTGGAAATGCGGGTCGCGGCCCATTACGCCTGCCGCACCCGCAACAACCAGGCGGGCGGCCGCGTTTCAGAGCACGGCAAGGGCAACGCCATCGACCTTTCGGCTTTCACCATGAAGGACGGCGAAGTCATCACGGTGCTGAACGGCTGGGGCAAAGGCACGACGCTGCGCCCGCTGCGCAGGGCGTACAACCGCGCCTGCGGCCCGTTCGGCACCACCCTTGGGCCTGACTCCGACGGGTATCACAAGGATCATTTCCACTTCGACACCGCCAGCTACCGCAGCGGCCCCTACTGCCGCTAGCGCAGGTAGATGTAGGGGGCCGGCCCGAGCGGCAGGAACCCCATCGACATCTTCCCGTCGCGCAGGGTCAGTTCCACGTCCAGCGTGTCCGGGTTGCCGCTGACCCGCGACAGCAGGTTCAGGATCTTCGCCGTCGGCTCCACCGCGATGTCCGGGATCGTCCCGGACTGTTGCGCAATGGCGAGCATGTCGCGCCAGTTCTCGGCCTTGAGCGTCACTGTCCCCGTCGGCACACCGCCGGCATCGACGGTCAACTGGCCAGCCGCGAACAGGCTGAGCGGCCCCCATTCCGCCCGCGCCAGCCGCAGATCGATGGACGTTGGCTGTGGACGGCGCTCTTCCAGCGCGCGCCGGTCCCAGGGCCGGTCGAACCCGACCTTCATGTCCAGTTCCAGCGTCTGAAAGCTGGCCGGCAAAGCCGATGCGGCGCCCGGTGCGCCCCGCAACCGTTCATCCGGGACGAACTGCGGCACCGCAACCGTAAAGTGATAGGTCGCTGGCCCGTCGGTTTCCTGCATCGACAGGATCAGTTCCTGGCCGCCCAGCACGTCCGTGCCCTGGGCGTGAACGGACCACACGCCGGCGGTCAGCGCCATGCGTTCCACCTGCAGGTCGGTTCCCGGTTTCAGGTGGAAATCGGCGGTCATGTCCTCGGCCATGAGCTCGACGGTCTGGTCCAGATAGGACAGGCGCTGCACCGTGGGCGGGAACAGCAGGGTCTGATGACCCGGCCATATCGCCGGATTGTCCATGACCAGCCAGTCGGCCTGCCAGGCCGTCCCGTTCGCCGGGTCCGCCAGCGCCGGGTTGGTCAGCGTCGTGACATGGCGCAAGGGAAAGCCGCTGGTCGAGATATCGACAAAGTCCGCCTGCCAGCCCAGGGCCGCCTGCTGATCGAACCACCTCGCCACGCCCTGGCGCACCAGGAATCCGGAGCCATACCAGTAGGCTGACCAGACGAGACCGAGACCAATGCAGATTTTCAACAGGCGGATCATGTTCCGACCCCTTTTCGCGGACAACGCTTTGCTGTTTATAGGGCGAAATCAACAAGGACCAGCACTATGACGATGTGGGTATTCGGATATGGATCGCTTCTGTGGAATCCCGGATTCCAGGTGGCGCAAACTGCCCTGGCCACCTTGCCGCATTACGCCCGGTCCTTCTGCATGCGCTCGATCCATCACCGCGGCACGGAGACCGATCCCGGACTTGTCCTGGCCCTGGACGAGGTCGCGGGCGCAAGCTGTCGCGGGCTGGCGCTGGCCGTCGCCGAAGGTCAGGAAGAACCGACCCTGGACTACCTGCGCGAACGCGAGCTGATTTCATCGGCCTACCTGGAAAAGAACCTGTCCGTGACCCTCGACAGCGGCGAGTCCGTGACCGCCGTGACCTATGTGATAGATCGGAACCACGGCCAGTATTGCGGCGGTCTCCCGCTTGAGGAACAGGCGCGGATCATCGCCCGCGCGGTCGGCGGGCGCGGCCCGAACACCGAATACCTCTTCAACACGACGGACCATCTGGCGGAAATGAATCTGAACGATCCCGATCTCGATTGGCTCGCCGCGCGGGTCCGTGCGCTGACAGCATAAAGCCTTGGCGCAGCCTGTGATTATTCTGTAGAGTCCCGAAAAGAGCAGAAAACCGTCAGGACCAAGGCGCATGGCGAAGCCAGACCGCGAACCCACGCCACATTTCAGCCAGCCGGTGCGTCAGATCCTGATGATGCTGACAGCGCTCGGCCTGTCCGGCTTTGGCGTTTTCGTCGCCCTGCCCCGGGTGCTGCCCGTGTTCGAAGCGAACCCCTATCTCAACGGGTTCATCCTTTTCGTCTTCGTCATCGGCGTGCTGGCCACCTTCTACCAGGTCATTCAGCTGATCGGATCGGTCCGGTGGATCGAACGCTTTGCCCTGGGCGAAGCGGACAGCGAAGTCAGCCCGCCGCAGCTTCTCGCGCCCCTGGCTTCGCTGTTGCGCTCCCGCGGGGCGCGGATGCAGCTCAGTTCCTCGTCCACCCGGTCGATCCTGGATTCGGTTGCGACCCGGATCGACGAAGAGCGCGACATCACGCGGTATATCGTCAACCTTCTGATCTTTCTCGGGCTTCTGGGCACGTTCTACGGGCTGGCCACCACCGTCCCGGCCGTGGTGGACACGATCCGCAGCCTCGCGCCGCAGGAAGGCGAAGAAAGCATCGCGGTGTTCAATCGCCTGATGACCGGACTCGAAGCGCAACTTGGCGGCATGGGGGTCGCCTTCGCATCTTCTCTGCTGGGACTGGCAGGATCGCTGATCGTGGGGCTGCTGGAACTGTTCGCCGGACACGGACAGAACCGGTTCTACCGCGAACTCGAAGAATGGCTGTCGTCGATCACGCGGGTCGGGTTTTCGTCGGGCGAGGACGGCGCTTCCGAGGCCGACGCCATGTCCCGCGTCATGGACCACATGGCCGAGCAGATGGATTCCCTGCACCAGATGTTCGCCCTGTCCGATGAAAGCCGCGCCTCGGTCGATCACAAGCTGGGCAACCTGGTCGACGCGATCCGGGACATGAACCGGCGCGCCGAACAGTCCGAAAGCACCGCCGCCGCGCTGGATCGCGTGGCCTTGGGTCAGGAAACGCTGATCGAGGCGCTTCGGTCGCACGGCAGCGGCGACGGGATCGACGCGGAAAGCCGGATGCGCCTGCGGTCCATCGACGTGCAGATGCTGCGGATCCTCGAAGAGATGTCCGCCGGGCGGCAGGAAAGCATGGCCGAACTGCGCAAGGACATCGACCTGCTGGTGCGGGCGCTGGCCCGCCCCCGCGGCGCCGCGCGGCCCACGGACGCGGGCGAGACCTAGGCCATGGCCCTGTCCCGTCGCACAGGAGCCCGGTTCCAGGCCTCGATCTGGCCCGGTTTCGTGGACGCCATGACCGGGCTCCTGCTGGTTCTGATGTTCCTGCTCACCATCTTCATGGTGGTTCAGTTCGTGCTGCGCGAAACCATTTCGGGCCAGGAAAGCGAACTGGACGCGCTGTCCTCCGAAGTCAGCGCGCTGGCCAGCGCGCTTGGTCTCGAAGAACGCAAATCCGCACAACTCGAAGCCCGGATGGGCGCCCTGAATGCGACCCTTGCACAAGCGCAAGACGATCTGGCCGATCAGGCGAACGTCATCGCGACCCTGACGACGCAGCGGGACCAGCAGGCCACGGCTCTGGCGGCGGCTCGGGAGCGGATCACGGATTTTGAAGCTCAGGTCGCGGGGCTGTTGACCGACCGGACCAAGGCGCGGGAGGATATCGCGTCGCTCTCTGCTGAACGCGACCGGCTGATATCGGATCAGGAGGCGCTCCGTCTCGCGCTCACCGAAAGCCGGAGCGAGATCGATGCCCAGGCCGAAGCCGCACGGCTGGCCGCGGCGCGGCGCGAGGCCCTGCAAGCGCTGGTCGCCGATCTGCGGCGGGACGCGGCCGAGACGTCTGAAACCATCGCATCACTCGAACAGGAACTGGACGCCGAAGAAGCCGGACGGCTCGCCGAAGCGGCCGCCGCCGAAGCGCTGCGGGACCGGTTGCGCGACGCGGACACGGAACTGACCGCCATGACGCTGGAACTGGAACGTCAGCGCAAGGAGGCCGAGGATACGCTGACGCTGCTCGCCGCCGCGGAGGCGGCCCGCGAGACGCTGGACGGCAAGTTGACGGACGCGCTGGCCCGGATCGCGGCGGCGCGCAGCGAAGCCGGCGAACGCGACGCCCTGGTCGACAGGCTGACCCGCGTGCTGACGCAGATGGAGGCGTCGCAGGCCGAAAACGATCGCGCCCTCGCCCGGCTTCAGACCGAACTGGACAAGGCCCGCGCCGACGGGAAAGCGACCGAAACCGATCTCGCGGCGCAATTGTCGCAAGCCGAATCCGCGCGCCGGCAACTGGAAGCCGATTTGGCCAGGGCGCAGGCCGACCTGGCCGCGGCGGTGTCCGACGCCGACCAGACGGAACTGGACCGCGCCGCGGTCGAAGCGCGGCTGCTCGCGGCGCTCGAGTCGCTGGAACGGGCGCAGGTCAAGGCCACAGACCGCGAGGTGCTGCAGGCCCGGCTGGCGGCCGCCCTTGCGGCGCAACAGGATGCCGAAACCAGGGCCGAAGACACAGCGACGCTGGCCGAGCAACGGGCCGCGCTGCTGGCGCAGGCGCGGGCGAGCCTGTCCGAAGAGGAACGGATTTCCGAACAGGCGCAGCGCCAGACGGCTTTGCTCAACCAACAGGTCGCGGCTCTTCGCACGCAACTGGGCGGATTGCAGGCGCTGCTGGATGATTTCAAGGAACGCGATGCCGCCGCCAAGGTGCAGTTGGAAACCCTGGGGTCCGATCTCAACGCGGCCCTTGCACGGGCCGCGTCGGAAGAACGCAAACGGCGTCTGCTGGAAGAGGCCGAACGCAAACGGCTGGAGGAAGAGGCCCGCGCACTGGAAGCCAAGGCCGAGGCGCTCGAAGCGGAAACGCGGGATCTGGCGGCGCAGGCGCAGGATCTGGAACGGTATCGATCGGAATTCTTCGGGCGGTTGCGCGACCTTCTGGGTAACCAGGAAGGGGTGCGGATCGAAGGCGACCGATTCGTCTTTTCCTCCGAAGTGCTGTTTCCGCCGGGCCGCGCCGATCTGTCGCCCGAAGGCGAGGCGGAGATCGCCAAGGTGGCCAGCATCCTGCGCGGTGTCGCGCGGGACATACCGCCCGAAATCGACTGGGTGATCCGGGTCGACGGTCACACCGACGACATTCCGCTGATCAGCTCCGGACGATACCGGGACAACTGGGAACTCAGCCAGGGGCGCGCATTGTCGGTGGTACGCTACATGGTCGATTTCCTCGGCATCCCTCCGGACCGCCTGTCGGCCAACGGTTTTGGCCAGTATCAGCCGGTCGATCCCGCGGACACCGCCGAAGCCCGAGCGCAGAACCGGCGTATCGAACTGAAACTGACCGAGAAATGATGAGGGTCAATCGACCCTGATCCGGATCGGTTTTCTGTCCAGCTCCACATCGTCGCGCAGCAGGATCACGAGGCCCTCGTAAGGTCCGGCGGGCCACCCGGCGGCGGGCCTGCGTTTGCCGGCGGCGCGGAAGAACTGCGCCTGCGCCCTGTCCAGCCGTTCGGCATGAGACAGGATCTCGCCCTCCGGGCCGGTCAGGATCAGGCGCATTTCGTCACCTTCTCGCCCGCCATAGGCAAATCCGAACAGAACCAGCACCGCTGAATCGCGCGTCAGATCGGTCTCGGGGACAGAACCGTCGCGAATTGCATCATAGGTTGGCACGCCATCGGCGAATCCCGCGCCGATCAGACCGCCCGCCCGGTAAGGCGGCGTCTCGCGCCAGATCGACAGGGGGTTGTAGCCGCAGTTCCCTGCCGGATCGACATCGAAAGGATCAATCACGGCCGCTTCGCGGCGAACGGACAGGTGCAGGTGCGGAAAGGTCGTCTTGCCGCTCAGCCCCACTTGCCCGAGCACGGCGCCGGCGGAGAGCCTGTCCCCCTCGGACACGGCGATCGAGCCGGATTTCATGTGGCAATATTGCGTTTCCCATCCGCCCTCGTGTTCGATCACGACTCCGTTGCCGCATTCCCTTCCCTCGACCTGTGCCGCATTGCCGTCGTCGAACGCCATGTCGGGCATCCCGTCGCGCTGGGCGGTCACGACACCCGGCGCGGCGGTCAGAATGTCGACGCCCCGGCGCATGTCCGCGAGAGTCGCGAGTGCGAAATCCGTTCCCTTGTGACCGTCATAGGTCATATGCCCGCACCGGAAATCCATCGCTCCCTTGCCGGGATCGCGATCGACGAAATGTTGTATGTGGCAGGTTTCGCCCAGATCGCAGCCAATCGGCAGGTCCAGAACGAAATCGCCCGCCGCGACGGGCGCGGCGAGCGACAGGATCACAGCGGCCAACGCCGCCCGCATCAGTCCGCAGTCAACAGAGGCGGCTTGTTTCCCGACAGGCGCGGCTTGTCCGGCCCCTCGATCCGAAGATCCAGTTTGCCGTCCTTCATGCCGACCTTGACGACGCCACCCTTGGCCAGCTTTCCGAACAGAAGTTCTTCGGCCAGGGGTTTCTTGATGTGTTCCTGGATCACGCGGCCGAGGGGGCGGGCTCCCATCTTGTCGTCGTATCCCTTATCCGCCAGCCATTCCGCTGCGGCCTTGGTCAGTTCGATGGTCACGTTGCGGTCCATCAGCTGCGCTTCCAGTTGCAGAACGAACTTTTCCACCACCTGAAGAATGACGGATTTCGGCAGCGGCGCAAAGGAAATCACCGCGTCCAGACGGTTGCGGAATTCGGGCGTGAATGTGCGCTCGATGGC
This sequence comes from Sedimentitalea xiamensis, assembly GCF_030164465.1. GTDB lineage: Bacteria > Pseudomonadota > Alphaproteobacteria > Rhodobacterales > Rhodobacteraceae > Sedimentitalea > Sedimentitalea xiamensis. The sequence goes on along the minus strand of NZ_JASNJE010000012.1, from coordinate 52,848 downwards.
TGCGGTATCCTCGCCCTCGCGGCGATCCCGGCCGAAACCGATCGCCGATTGCGCCTGTTCCTGCGCCCCCGCGTTGGATGTCATGATCAGCACCACGTTGCGGAAGCTGACCGTGCGCCCGTTGTGATCCGTCAGTTCTCCGTGATCCATCACCTGAAGTAGGATGTTGTAGACGTCGGGATGCGCCTTTTCGATTTCGTCCAGCAACAGGACGCAATGCGGATGCTGGTCCACACCGTCTGTCAGCATGCCGCCCTGGTCGAATCCGACATAGCCCGGAGGCGCGCCGATCAGGCGGGATACCGCATGTTTTTCCATGTATTCCGACATGTCAAAGCGCAGCAGTTCGACGCCCAGCGTATCCGCCAACTGTTTCGCCACCTCGGTCTTGCCGACGCCTGTCGGACCGGCGAAGAGATAATTCCCGATCGGCTTTTCGGGTTCGCGCAGCCCGGCCCGCGACAGCTTGATCGCGCTCGACAAGGCTTCGATGGCTGCATCCTGACCGAAGACGACGCGCTTGAGCGACCCTTCGAGATCCTTGAGAACCTCGGCGTCGTCCTTGCTGACGTTCTTGGGCGGAATACGGGCGATCTTGGCCACCACGGCTTCGACTTCCTTGGTGCCGATGGTCTTGCGCCGTTTCGCAGCGACGACCAGATGCTGGGCGGCGCCCGCTTCGTCGATCACGTCGATGGCGCTGTCCGGCAGCTTGCGGTCATTGATGTAGCGCGCCGCCAGTTCCACGGCGGTCTTGATCGCGTCCGCAGTGTATTTGACGCCGTGATGCTCCTCGAAATAGGGCTTCAGGCCCTTGAGGATCTTGACGGAATCCTCGATCGACGGTTCGTTGATGTCGATTTTCTGGAACCGGCGGCTCAGTGCGCGGTCCTTTTCGAAATGCTGGCGGAATTCCTTGTAGGTGGTGGACCCCATGGTGCGCAGCTTGCCGCCCTGAAGCGCGGGCTTCAGCAGGTTGGAGGCGTCCATCGCCCCACCGGAGGTCGCCCCAGCGCCGATCACCGTATGAATTTCGTCGATGAAAAGCACCGCATCCTTGTGCGCCTCGAGTTCGGTGACGACCGCCTTGAGCCGTTCTTCGAAATCGCCGCGATACCGGGTTCCGGCCAGCAAGGCCCCCATGTCCAGCGAATAGATCGTCGTCCTGGACAGGACCTCGGGCGTTTCACCGGCAACGATCTTGCGCGCCAGCCCTTCTGCAATGGCGGTCTTGCCGACCCCCGGATCGCCGACGAGCAGCGGATTGTTCTTGCGCCGGCGGCACAGAACCTGGATGCACCGCTCCACTTCCTGATCGCGGCCGATCAGGGGGTCGATGTCGCCTTCGCGCGATTTCGCGTTCAGGTCGACGCAATACTTGGCAAGGGCGCTTTCCTTCTTTTCGCCCTCGGTCACGCCCTGGGGTTCTTCTTCCGCCTCGGGCGCGCCGCTCACCGGGCGCGATTCCCCGAACGCCGGATCCTTGGCCACCCCGTGCGCGATGAAATTGACCGCATCGTAGCGCGTCATTTCCTGTTCCTGCAGGAAATAGGCCGCGTTGCTTTCACGTTCGGCGAAAATGGCTACCAGCACGTTGGCGCCGGTGACTTCGGTGCGTCCCGAAGACTGCACATGAATCGCGGCACGCTGGATCACCCGCTGGAACGCGGCGGTCGGAACCGCTTCCGACCCGTCGATATCGGTCACGAGGTTGGACAGGTCCTCGTCCACGAATTCGACCAGTGTGCTGCGCAATTCGCCAAGATCGACGCTGCACGCCTTCATCACCCGGATCGCGTCCGGTTCGTCCAGCAAGGCCAGCAGCAGATGTTCCAGCGTAGCGAATTCGTGGCGCCGTTCATTCGCCAGCGCGAGCGCGGCGTGGATGGCCTGTTCAAGTGTGCTCGAGAATGAAGGCACGGGCGTGCTCCTCTTGTCTGGGTCGGGTGGGACGCAAATCTTTGCTGCGTTCCTGAACCAACCATGTCCTCATAGTATTAGAGTTTGGTTGATCACGCCCCGGCTTCAAGTTTTTTATTTCGATTTATGGTCACAAAAAGTGCACTCGTCACCTTGACGCGCAGAAATCCGGCATCAAAACCGGTCCTTGCGGGCACGGATCTCGGCAAAGACCTCGACCGGGTCGGCCCCCGAAAGCCCGACATTCGCCTGAACCGCAGGCACCGTCGCACGCAGAAAGGGGTTGGTGGCCTTTTCGAGAGCCAGGGAAGACGGCACCGTCGGTTCGCCCCTGGATCGCGCCGCCGCGATGTCGCGGACCCTGGATATAAGGTCCGGATTGTCCGGTTCAATGGTCAGGGCGAATGCGCCGTTGGCCCTTGTGTATTCATGGCCGGAATAGACGAGGGTTTCGTCAGGCAAGGCCGCGAGCTTGCCCAGGGACGCCCACATCTGCGGCGCGGTGCCTTCGAACAGACGCCCGCAGCCCAGGGCCATCAGGCTGTCGGCTGTGAAGACCGCCGCACTGTCCGGGAAGTGGTAAGCGACATGCCCGACCGTATGCCCCGAGACGTCCATCACATGTCCGACTTCCTTGCCCACATGCACGGTGTCGCCTTCGGCCACGGCAATATCGAGCTTCGGCAGGCGGTGGGCATCCGCCGCCGCCCCAACGACATTGGCGCGGTGCTGCGACAGGACTTCCTTCAGGCCCTGCACGTGATCGGCATGATGATGCGTCAGGAAAACATGGCTCAGCGTCCAGCCCCGCTCCCCGAGCGCCGCAAGGATCGGCGCCGCTTCCGGAACGTCCACCAGCGCGGTGTCTCCGCTGGCCGGATCATGCGCCAGAAAGGCGTAGTTGTCGTTGAGACAGGGGATCGTCACGATCTCGATAGGCATGGTCTTTCGCCCTTTCGTTGTTACATTGTCGGCAGCTTGGCCGATCAGACGGGCACCCGCAATGCATCTTGATGTGCAGGATCTGAGGAACTTCTACTACCGCAGCACGCTTGGACGCGCGGCGCAGGCCTCTGTGCGGGGACGCCTGATCGCGCTTTGGCCCGAGGCCAAGGGGCAGACAGTGCTCGGGTTCGGATTCGCGGTTCCGCTGCTGCGGCCCTATATTGCGGATGCGCGCCGGGTGATCGCGTTGATGCCCGCGCCGCAGGGCGTCATGCCTTGGCCGCCGGCTCTGCCCAATGTCTCGGTCCTGTCCGAGGAAACGCTCTGGCCGATCGAAACCGGTCATGTGGACAAACTGGTGGTGATGCACGGGCTCGAGACCTCCGAACGCCCCTCGCGCCTGCTGGACGAATGCTGGCGCGTCCTCGGTCCCGGCGGCAAGGCGATGTTCATCGTTCCGAACCGGGCCGGATTGTGGTCGCGCAGCGACCGGACACCGTTTGGCTACGGCAGGCCCTACACGCTCGGGCAGCTGGAAACCCAGCTGAAGAAGCACCAGTTCCTGCCGGAACGCAACGGCGCCGCGCTCTACCAGCCGCCATCCTCGCGCCGGTTCTGGCTGAAGTCCGGGCCGCTCTTCGAGAAATATGGCAGCCGGCTGCCAACCGTCTTTCCGGGAGGGGTGTTCATGGTCGAGGCGAGCAAACGCGTTCTGCCGCCGACCGGCACGGTCGCCCGGAAAGCCGGGAAGCGGCCGATAAAGGCGCTGGAGGGGCTGGCGAAACCGGCCTGACCCGCCCCGCCGCCCCGCCGGGTGGCCATGCGGGCCAGACAGCACCGGAGCACGGCTTTTCGGCGTCGCGCACGTTCAGGAATCGCCTAATTGCGCAAAATCCCTGTATTTTTAAGATGCGCAAAGAAGGCGCATACGGTCGCACCTGGACTAACGCCTTAATAACATGGAATTTATGGCTGCAGATGTTATCGCTATAGGTTGTTGCGGGCAAGCAGGGGCTCTGCTACATCCACGCTGATTTTGCTGCCCTGCCGTTTGGCGGGGCGTCTTCACGCCCCCGGACACTGCGCGACCGCAGCAAACCGGGGCCAAGTATCGGAAGGGTGGACGTGTCCGAACCAGCTTCGATTTCCGCGGGCATAGCAGCGCGCTATGCCACGGCGATCTTCGAGATCGCGCAAGACAACAAGAACCTCGATGGCCTTGAAACCAGCATCAACGACCTGGCCGCCGCGCTGTCCGAAAGCGCCGAGCTGCGCAGCCTGATCCAGTCGCCGCTGATCTCGCGCAACGAACAGGAATCCGCGATTTCCGCCATTGCGAAGAAAATGGACCTCGCCCCGGTGCTGGGCCAGGCACTTGCGCTGATGGCGCAGAAACGCCGGCTCTTTGTCGTTCCGCAACTGGTCAGCGCCCTGCGCGAACAGCTGGCCGACGAACGCGGCGAAGTCACCGCCGAGGTGACCAGCGCCAAAGCGCTGACCAAGGCACAGACCGAAAAACTCGCCGCGACGCTGAAAGAGCGCGTCGGCAAGACCGTCACCGTCAATGCGACCGTCGATGAAAGCCTCATCGGCGGTCTTGTCGTAAAGGTCGGATCGAAAATGATCGACACATCGATCCGCTCGCGACTCAACTCCCTTCAGAATGCAATGAAAGAGGTCGGATAAATGGGTATCCAAGCAGCAGAGATTTCTGCGATCCTGAAAGACCAGATCAAGAATTTTGGTCAGGAAGCCGAGGTGGCCGAAGTCGGTCGCGTGCTGAGCGTTGGCGACGGTATCGCCCGCGTTTATGGCCTCGACAACGTTCAGGCCGGTGAAATGGTCGAGTTTCCGGGCGGCATCCAGGGCATGGCCCTGAACCTGGAAAGCGACAACGTCGGCATCGTGATCTTCGGCTCGGACCGGGAAATCAAGGAAGGCGACACCGTCAAGCGCACGAACTCGATCGTGGACGTTCCGATCGGCGACGAACTCCTGGGCCGCGTTGTCGACGGTCTGGGCAACCCGCTGGACGGCAAGGGTCCGATCAACGCCAAGGCGCGCGGCGTCGCCGACGTCAAGGCACCGGGCATCATCCCGCGCAAATCGGTGCATGAACCGATGGCGACAGGCCTGAAATCGGTCGACGCGATGATCCCGATCGGCCGTGGCCAGCGGGAACTGATCATCGGCGACCGCCAGACCGGCAAGACCGCCGTGGCGCTCGACACGATCCTGAACCAGAAATCCTACAACGACGCTGCCGGCGACGACGAATCCAAGAAGCTGTATTGCGTCTATGTCGCCATCGGCCAGAAGCGGTCGACCGTGGCCCAGCTGGTCAAGAAACTGGAAGAAAACGGCGCGATGGATTACTCCATCGTCGTGGCCGCGACCGCGTCGGATCCGGCGCCGCTCCAGTTCCTCGCGCCCTATGCCGCAACGGCCATGGCGGAGCATTTCCGTGACAACGGCCGCCACGCGCTGATCATTTATGACGACCTGTCCAAGCAGGCTGTCGCCTACCGCCAGATGTCGCTGCTGCTGCGCCGCCCGCCGGGACGTGAAGCCTATCCGGGCGACGTGTTCTACCTGCACTCCCGCCTGCTCGAACGTTCCGCCAAGCTGAACGAAGACAATGGCGCCGGTTCGCTGACCGCGCTGCCGATCATCGAAACCCAGGGCGGCGACGTGTCCGCGTTCATTCCGACCAACGTGATCTCGATCACCGACGGTCAGATCTTCCTGGAAACCGAACTGTTCTATCAGGGCATCCGCCCCGCCGTGAACACCGGTCTGTCGGTGTCGCGCGTGGGCTCCTCGGCCCAGACCAACGCGATGAAATCGGTCGCCGGCCCGGTCAAGCTGGAACTGGCGCAGTATCGCGAAATGGCGGCTTTCGCCCAGTTCGGTTCCGACCTCGACGCGGCGACCCAGCAGTTGCTGAACCGCGGCGCGCGCCTGACCGAGCTGATGAAGCAGCCGCAGTATTCGCCGCTGACCAACGCGGAAATCGTCTGCGTGATCTATGCCGGCGTGAACGGGTATCTCGACAAGCTGCCGGTCAGCGATGTGGGCCGGTTCGAAACCGGGCTGCTGAAGCATCTGCGCGGCAAGCATACCGATCTGCTGAAATTCCTCACCACCGAAGATCCCAAGATCAAGGGCGAGGCCGAAGAAAAAGTGAAAGCAGCTCTCGACGAATTCGCCGCTGATTTCGCTTGAGGGTCTGAGATATGCCAAGCCTCAAGGACCTGAAAAACAGGATCGAGAGTGTCAAGAGCACTCGCAAGATCACCAAGGCCATGCAAATGGTTGCCGCGGCGAAACTTCGCCGCGCGCAGGAAAGTGCGGAACAGTCGCGCCCCTACACGGAAAGGTTCAACGCCGTGATGGGGCAACTGGCCGCGTCGGTCGGTGGATCCGATTCCGCGCCCAAGCTGCTCAGCGGCACGGGCAGCGATCAGGTGCACCTCCTGATCGTGATGACCGCCGAACGCGGTCTCTGCGGCGGGTTCAACAGCAACATCGCAAAGCTCGCCCGCATCAAGGCAGGCGAGTTGATCCGCGCCGGCAAGACCGTGAAGATCCTGACCGTCGGCAAGAAGGGCCGCGATGCGCTGAAACGCGACTTCAGGGACAAGTTCGTCGGTCATGTCGACATGACCGAGATCAAGCGGGTCGCCTATTCTGACGCCCAGAGCATCGCCAAGGACGTCCTGGCGCGGTTCGATGCGGGCGAATTCGACGTGGCGACGATCTTCTACTCGAAATTCGTCAACGTCGTGACCCAGAACCCGACGGCGCAGCAGATCATTCCTGCCGCGTTCGAAGCGCCCGAAGGCGCCGAAGCCAGCACGATCTACGACTACGAGCCCGATGAAGAGGCCATCCTGGCCGATCTTCTGCCGCGGGGCGTGGCGACGCAGATCTTCGCTGCATTGCTGGAGAACGGCGCCAGCGAACAGGGTGCGCGGATGTCCGCCATGGACAACGCGACCCGCAACGCGGGCGAAATGATCGAAAAGCTGACGATCGAATTCAACCGGTCGCGCCAGGCCGTGATCACCAACGAACTGATCGAAATCATTTCGGGCGCGGAAGCGCTCTAAGGAACCGGAGACAACTAAATGGCAAACGCAAAAGGCAAAGTGACTCAGGTCATCGGCGCCGTCGTCGACGTTCAGTTCGAGGACACGCTCCCCGAAATTCTGAACGCGCTGACCACCGAAAACAACGGCAAGAAACTGGTGCTGGAAGTCGCTCAGCACCTGGGTGAAAACACCGTTCGCACCATTGCGATGGACGCCACCGAAGGTCTCGTCCGCGGAACCGTCGTCGAAGACACCGGCGCACCGATCTCCGTGCCGGTCGGCAACGCAACGCTGGGCCGCATCCTGAACGTGATCGGCGAACCCGTCGACGAAGGCGGCCCGGTCAATGCAACCGAACACCGCCCGATCCACGCCGAAGCCCCGGCCTTTTCGGAACAGTCCACCGAATCCGAAATCCTCGTCACCGGCATCAAGGTCGTCGACCTGCTGGCCCCCTACTCCAAGGGCGGCAAGATCGGCCTGTTCGGCGGCGCCGGCGTGGGCAAGACGGTTCTCATCATGGAACTGATCAACAACATCGCCAAGGTGCACTCGGGCTACTCGGTCTTCGCCGGTGTGGGCGAACGGACCCGTGAAGGCAACGACCTCTACCACGAGATGATCGAATCCAACGTGATCAAGCCGGACAACCTGGAAGAATCCCAGGTGGCCCTGGTCTACGGTCAGATGAACGAACCTCCGGGAGCCCGCGCCCGCGTCGCCCTGACCGGTCTGACCCTGGCCGAGCAGTTCCGCGACCAGTCCGGCACCGACGTTCTGTTCTTCGTTGACAACATCTTCCGCTTCACCCAGGCCGGCTCCGAAGTGTCCGCCCTGCTGGGCCGTATCCCGTCCGCCGTGGGCTACCAGCCGACGCTGGCCACCGACATGGGCGCCCTGCAGGAACGCATCACCTCGACCAAGGCCGGTTCGATCACCTCGGTGCAGGCGATCTACGTGCCTGCGGACGACCTGACCGACCCTGCCCCGGCGACCTCGTTCGCGCACCTCGACGCCACCACGGTTCTGTCGCGTGCGATTTCCGAACTCGGCATCTACCCCGCCGTGGACCCGCTGGACTCGACCTCGCGCCTGATGGACCCGGCTGTCGTGGGTGAAGAACACTACAAGGTGGCTTCCGACGTTCAGCAGATCCTCCAGCGCTACAAGTCGCTTCAGGACATCATCGCGATCCTCGGGATGGACGAACTGTCCGAAGAGGACAAGCTGACCGTGGCCCGCGCCCGCAAGATCCAGCGTTTCCTCAGCCAGCCCTTCGACGTGGCCCAGGTGTTCACCGGTTCGCCCGGCGTTCAGGTGCCGCTAGAAGACACGATCGCATCCTTCAAGGCGGTTGTGGCCGGCGAATACGACCACCTGCCCGAAGGCGCGTTCTACATGGTCGGCGGCATCGACGAAGTGAAGGCCAAAGCCGAGCGCATGGCCGCAGACGCAGCCTGAGGAGCAGCCTGATGGCAGATACAATGCAATTCGATCTCGTCAGCCCGGAGCGTCGCCTCGCGTCGCTTCGGGTCAGCGCGGTCCGGATTCCGGGTGCGGATGGCGACATGACGGCAATGCCCGATCATGCCCCCGTCATTACCACCCTGCGTCCCGGCGTGTTGCACGTGGAAGGCCCCGAAGGCACGGCCGAATATGTCGTGTCCGGCGGCTTTGCCGAGATCAACGCGACCAGCCTGTCGGTCCTGGCCGAAAAGGCGATCCCGCTGAACGAAGTGACCCGCGCACATATCGACGAGATGATCGAGGACGCCCGCGCCGCTCATGAAGCGGCCAAGGAGACGTTCAAGAACGAACCGGGTCCGGTCGACGACGCCGCCAAACTGCTGGCGGACATGGTCGCCATGGGCGATCACATCAACGTCTGAACCCGGACAGCACGGACTGGAAAAGGCCCCCGTTTCGGGGGCCTTTTTCGTTTGGGCGGAATCTGGGCCGATACCCGGAACCAATGTCGCCCGCTCGCTATTTCCGGGGTGCGAAGGCGCGAAACCGCGACAATCGCTTTCGTTCCGGCAAGACAGCGCCACTGCGAAACCCTCGCAGGTTTCAGGATCCACCCCCCGGCGCAGCGCCCGGCCGGCCGGACATTCGAGACTTCTTTGCCAAGGCATTCGGCCGGACCGCGACAGTCCGGCCGTTGCCTGTTTTCCGATCCGCCCCGATGGCCGTCAGTTGCCCGTTGGCAGGCCGATGCTGACACCGTCCTTTTCCAGCGAATCCCTGATGTACTGGAACCGCTGGTACTGCGAGAGCGTGACCGGACCGGTGTAGACCTCGCTCTGCAACTTGCGCGGCGGATACTTGACATAGGTCTGCATCAGTTCCTTCACCTGATCGTTGATCACCGGCAGATACCAGGTCCGTTCGGTGAAGTTGTTCATGAACAGGTCATAGCGCTCCTGCGGGTCGTCCAGCAGATTGAACACCTGCGGCACGGTTGCGACATAGCTTTCCGGGCCTTTCCAGCCGAGGTTCGCATCCACGGCAAGACCGCCGGTCGCGGCCCCGTCATCGCCGCGCAGATTGAACACGGCCTTGTAATTCCCGACGCGCGCTGCGCCGGGGGTGAGCTCGACTTCGGTGAAATAGAACCAGGCAGAGCGCTTGGACTCTCCGGCGCCAGTCCAGACCGGGGTCATGTCATAGCTGTCGAATATGATCGGCTGGCCTTCGCGGTCCTCGGTCGGCAGGTCAATGCCCGCCACCGCGGCAAAGGTGGCCATCAGGTCGAGCCCGCCAACGACCGCCGCGCTCTTGCTGTCGGGCTTGACATGACCAGGCCAGCGCACCATGGCCGGAACGCGGTTGCCGCCTTCGCGGACGGTGCCCTTGGTGCCGCGGAACGGCGTATAGCCGGCGTCCGGATAGACGTCTTGCCACGCGCCGTTATCGGTGGTGTAGAACACGATGGTGTTGTCCGCCTCGCCGACTTCTTCCAGCTTGGCGAGAATTCTCCCGATCCGCGTATCCAGTTCGACGACCGAATCCGCGTATTTGGTCTTCGAGATCGACTTGTGCTCGAATTCCGGCGCCGGCATGTTCGGCTGGTGCACCTTCATGAAATTCACATTGATGTACCAGGGCGCATCCTGCTGCGCGGCCTTGTCGAGAAACTCGATCGCCGCTTTTTCGACGTAACCATCGAAGAACGGAATGCCGACGACGCCCTTGTCGGGCGTATCGACATATTGCCCGTTGATCTTGAAGTCCTCGACCGCCTGTTCACCCGCCTTGCCGGACAGCGACCCCTTGGTCACCTTCACGAACATCTCGCGAAGATCGTCGGGCATGTCCGGGAACCAGGTCGGGTCGGCATAGGTATAGGCGTTGAGGTGATAAAGCCCAACGTATTTCATCTCGTCGTAGCCCTGGGCATTCGGGAGCGCGTAATCGTCTTCGCCGAGGTGCCACTTGCCGGTGAAATAGGTGTTGTAGCCTGCGGTCTTCAGAACCGAGGCAAGCGTCCATTCCGCCGCCGGAAGACCGCCGCCCTGGCCCTGAAAGGCCACCGTGGTCATGCCGGAGCGGTTCGGGATACGCCCTGTCTGCATGGCAGCGCGGCCGGGCGTGCAGCTCGGCTGGGCATAAAAATGGGTGAACATCATGCCCTCATCGGCAAGCCGATCCAGGTTCGGTGTCGGCATGCCGCGCGCCTCGCCGCCGAGATAGGCGCCAAGATCGCCATAACCGGTGTCATCGGACACGATGAACAGGATATTGGGTTTCTCCGTTTGATCCTGGGCAGCGACCGTGCTGGCCGCAAACCCCGCTACGGCAACGGTCATGACCGCCGCCAAGGTTGCTCTTCGCATAACGTTTTCCTTCAATTGCCGCCGGTTGATCCTACCGGGGTCCGCCCGTGTTCGACCTACTTCGAACGCTAACACGAACTCGGGACATTTCAATGATCGGGGTCAAGGTCTTTCACGATGCTCGGCCCCGGTTTGCGAGGCCGACCCATGCGTCCGATGCTGGCGGCAGACGCACGGCGCGTCTTGCATGCCCGAGGCGGAGAAGCTGCCGGAACCGGCTTGACGTTGAACACAACCGCGATGGACGACGCGCCGCATCCGCAAGGGTCAGACTTGTCCGGCAGGCGGGTCTGCAAGCATCGTGTTCCCCAGGATAACCGCCTGCGGACAGAGGCGCGACCGCCGTCTATTGTCGCTCTCAGGCCGCCGAATACAGCGACTCGTAGATCGGGTTCAGGGTCGAATCCTCGAACAGCGAAGACACCGACGTGCCGTTCCAGATATTCAGGATCGCCTGGGCGAAGATCGGCGCCGTCGGCACGATGCGGATGTTGGGCGCGCCGCGCACGGCGGGGCTGGGCTGGATCGTGTCGGTGATGACAAGCGATTTCATCACCGAATTCGTCACCCGTTCGACCGCCGGGCCGCTCATCACGCCGTGGGTGATGTAGGAATGGACTTCCTTGGCGCCGTTTTCCAGCAGCACCTCGGCCGCCTTGCAGAGCGTGCCGGCCGTGTCGCACATGTCGTCCACGATCAGGCAGATCTTGCCCTGCACGTTGCCGATCACGGTCATTTCCGCCACTTCGCCCGCCTTTTCGCGGCGCTTGTCCACGATGGCCAGCGGTGAATTGATGCGCTTGGCAAGTTCGCGGGCGCGGGCAACCCCGCCGACATCCGGCGACACGACCATCAGGTCGTCCATGCTGTCGCGGAAATGGGTCTTGATGTCGAGCGCGAAGACCGGACTCGCATAGAGGTTGTCCACCGGAATGTCGAAAAAGCCCTGGATCTGCGCCGCGTGCAGGTCCATCGTCAGCACCCGTTCTATTCCGGTGCCGACCAGCATGTTGGCCACCAGCTTGGCCGAGATCGGGGTCCGCGCCTTGGTGCGCCGGTCCTGCCGGGCATAGCCGAAATAGGGCAGCACGGCGGTGATCCGCGCCGCCGAAGACCGGCGCAGCGCATCGGCCATGATCAGGAGTTCCATCAGGTTGTCATTGGCCGGATTGGACGTGGGCTGGATGATGAACATATCCTCGCCGCGCACGTTCTCGAACACCTCGACGAATATTTCGCCATCGTTGAACCTTTCGACCCGCGCATCGACCAGCCCGGTATGGATGCCCCGGTGCATTGTCATGCGTTTCGCGATGGCCGTGGCCAGCGGCAGGTTGGCATTCCCGGCGATCAGCTTGGGTTCGGTCAATGTCGGCATACGATGAGTTCCCGGCCTGCTGGGCCACTGTGACAGATTCGTGATGTTGACACCGCTTAGCATGGCCTTACCGTCCCGCAAAGAATTTGGCGGGGAGAAATCGGGAAATGACGACAATCGACTACTTTTTTGCGACCTTGTCGCCATATGCCTATCTGGCCGGCGACCGGCTGGAACGGATCGCCGCGAAGCATGGCGCGGCGGTGACATACAAGCCCCTGGACCTGATTGCCCTGTTCGGGCGCACGGGCGGTACGCCGGTGCCTCAGCGCCACCCGGCCCGGCAGGCGTATCGCGCCATCGAACTGACCCGCCAGTCCCGCAAGCTGGGGATGCCGTTCAACCTGTCTCCGGCGCACTGGCCCACCAATCCGGCCCCATCCTCCTACGCCGTGATCGCGGCGCAGGATGCGGGTGGCGGCGACGTGGGGGCGCTGGTGCAGGGGTTCCTGCGCGCCTGCTGGGCCGAAGACAAGGACATCGCGCAGGACGAAGTGGTTCGCGCTTGCCTGAAATCCGCCGGGTTCGACCCGGCGCTGGCCGACAGCGGACTGTTGCAGGGCGCGGAAACCTATGCCGCCAACCTCGAAGAAGCGGTCGAACGCGACGTGTTCGGCGCGCCGTTCTACATCACCGGCGACGGGGAAAAGTTCTGGGGACAGGACCGCCTTGCGGATCTCGATGCGCATCTCGCCGGGACATCCGCGTGAACAACGACCTTCCGAAGCAGCCGCTGTTTCACCGCGAGATCGGGCACGGCGCCCGCAGGATTCTGGCCCTGCATTGCACCATCGCGCATTCCGGCGCCTGGCGCGGGCTGTCGGACGCGATGGCCAGCGACGCGCGCTTCCTCGCCCCCGACATGCTGTCGCACGGGCGCAGCCCGGATTGGGACGGCGAAGGCGATTTCCAGGACCGCCTCGTCGAGGCCATCCTGCCGCTTCTGACGGAACGCATGGATGTGATCGGCCATTCCTTTGGTGCGGCCGTGGCGCTGCGGCTCGCGGTCGAACGCCCTGACCTCGTTCGCAGCCTGACGATGATCGAACCGGTGTTCTTCGCCGTGGCGATCGAGGACGGCCCGGAAGCGGTCGAACGCCACAAGGCCGAAGCCGCGCCAGCCTGGGAGGCGCTCGCCAGCGGAGACGCGGCCCTGGCCGCCCGGCTATTCAACCGCAAATGGAGTCATGGCGGCCCGCGCTGGCCCGATCTGCCCGAAGCGACCCGCGCCGCGATGACCCGTGGCATCCATGTCGTCCCCTTTTGCGACGCCGCGCTGTTCGCAGACCGCGCCGACCTGCTGGCGCCGGGACGGTTGCAGGGACTGAACCTGCCGACACTGCTTTTGCGCGGCAGCGAAACCGATCCGGTCATCGGCATCATCAACGACGGGCTTGCGCGGCGCATTCCCGGCGCCGACAACCGCATCGTTCCGGGCGCCGGGCACATGCTGCCGATCTCGCACCCGCAGGAAACGGCGCGGCATGTCCGGGACCTGTTCGCGAGAACCCCGCTCTAACCCCGGATCAGCGCCAGGAACCGGTCGATCTGATCTCCGCTGATCGACCAGTCGCAGACCAGCCGGGCCGCGATCATCTCGTCCGGATCGTCGCCCTCGATCACCCCCCCGTCCCAGATGTGATACATCGCGCCCGCGTCGCGCAGGCGCCGGTGCGCGGCGCGCGGGAAGGCCGCGAAGATCATGTTGGCATCCGGAGAATGCAGGAAATCCGCCCCCGCCGCCCGCAGTCCCGCAGCCAGGCGGGCACAGTTGGCATTGGCTGCCCGCGCCGACGTCAGCCAAAGGTCATCGCGCAGATAGGCCGCCATCTGCGCGGACAGGTAGCGGTGCTTTGAGAACAGATGCGCCCCCCGCTTGCGGCGCAGTTCGAATTCCCACGCCTTGCCGGGATCAAAGAAGATCACCGCCTCGACGCCCATCAGCCCGTTTTTGGTGCCGCCGAAAGACACCGCGTCCACCCCGGACTTCCAGGTCATCTCCGCCGCCGAACAGTTCAGCGCCGCCTGCGCGTTGGCGAACCGCGCGCCGTCCAGGTGCACCGGCAACCCACGCTCGCGGGCGACCGAGGAAAGGGCCCGCAATTCCGCCAGGGAATAGACCGAACCGCGTTCCGTGACCTGGGTGATCGATACCGGCCCCCTTTGGGGACCGTGCACGCCACGGTTTTCTTCCTTCGCGATGGCCGCTTGCAGCGCCTTGGGCGACATCTTGTCCGAACCCGGCACCAGGGTCAGCTTGCTCCCTCCGGTAAAGAACTCGGGCGCGTTGCACTCGTCTTCGTGGATATGCGCGACCGGGGAACAGAACACGGTCTGCCAGGGCTGCATCAGGGTCGCCAGCGCCAGCGAATTTGCGGCTGTTCCCGTGGCAACCAGGTAGACGGCGGCATCGGGCGCTTCGAAAATGTCGCGAATGCGCTGGCGGACTTCCTCCATCAGCGCATCGGCGCCATAGGCCATGGCATATCCGTCGTTGGCTTCTGTGAGCGCCGCGAGAACCTGCGGATGCACCGGCCCGGAATTGTCAGAGGCGAAATACATCAGGTCGGCTCCTCTATCACGTAATCTTCCCATTCTTCTTCGGGAACTTCAAATTCGGGCACCGTCCAGCCCTGGACCGAAACCCCGGCATCATGCACCGACTGCGCCGTGCCCGAGATCAGCGGGTGCCAGCCATACAGCGGCTTGCCTTCCCAAAGCAGGCGATAGGCGCAGGTCGCCGGCATCCAGTAGGCATGGCTGTCCAGATTGTCGGGCCTCAGAACGATGCACTCGGGCACGAACTGGTGGCGGATGTCATATTGCGCGCAGCGGCAGGTCGTATCGTCGAGCAGGCGGCAGGCGACGCGGGTCAGTGCGACCTCTCCGCTGTCCTCGTCTTCCAGCTTGTTCAGGCAACATTTGCCGCAGCCGTCGCACAGGGCTTCCCATTCCTGCCGGGTCATCCTGTCCAGGGGTTTGTGTTCCCAGAACCGCCTGGCGAGCCCCGTCCGCTTGATCGGGTCCGTCATAGCGCGCCCAGAATGACGCGGGCACGGTCGCAATCGGCCCCCATCTGGTCAATCAGCGCATCCAGGCTGTCGAGTTTCCGTTCCGGGCGCAGGTATTCGACCAATCCGACGGACAGGGTCGCCCCATAGAGATCGCCAGCGAAATCGAAGATGAAGGTTTCAAGGTTCGGGCGGTTCTCACCGAACATCGGGCGCACTCCGATCGAAGCCGCGCCGTGATAGCTTCCCTTGTGCGGGCCATCCAGAACGTCCACCAGCACCGCGTAGACGCCGAAGGCCGGGGGATGAATGCCGTCAATCGACATGTTCGCGGTGGGGAACCCCAGGTCACGCCCCCGTTGTTCCCCGCTGATCACCTTGCTTTCGATCCGGTGCCAATGGCCCAGCATGGCCGCGGCGTCGCGCGGCCGCCCCTCTGTCAGGGCCTGCCGGATGGCGGTCGACGACACGGTGTTCTCGGCCTTTTCGAGCAGCGGGGCGACGGTGACTCCGAACCCCATTTCGGCCCCGTAGCGCACCAGGTCCGCGGCCTGCCCGGCGCGGCCTTTGCCGAAACGAAAATCGCTGCCCACCACGACATGGGTGAGCCCCAGCCCGTCATGTATGACGGTTTGCGCGAAGTCGCGCGGGCTCAATCCCGCCAGGGACGCGTTGAAGGCGATCTCATAAAGAATCTCCACTCCCAGCTTTTCAAGACGGCTGGCCCGCGCTTGCCGGCTCATCAGGCGAAACGGCGGCGCATCGGGGAAAAAGAACTCGCGCGGATGCGGCTCAAAGGTCAGCACGCCAAGAGGCGCGTCCGGTGCCGCCTCGCGGGCAAGCCCGATCACGGACTGATGCCCCAGATGGACACCGTCGAAATTGCCGATGGCGGCGCTGGCCCCGCGATCCTGCCAAGTGACGAAACGATGATCCCGAATGATCCGCATGGCGCAGGCGTAGCGACCCGCGGCCAGAGGCGCAAGACCCCGCTTGGCGACCGGCCAGCCGGGGAAAGCCGGGGAAAAATTCCCACTGTGGCAGGAAGTCGGCAATTGTTTACCTATTCGACAGACAATCGGCTTTGCGTGATGACCGTTTGCGGTCGATGCGATATGATTGATTGGACCGAATGGAAAGGATGATATCGTGGTGCGTGGAGCAATATTGCTGGCTGTCGCGGGACTGGTGGCTGCGGGACTGGGATTTGCCTGGACCGGCGGTGAAACCCCGTTCTCTACGTCCGGCGCGGCAAAACTCGCCTCTACCGCGATGGAAACAGCGCCGATCGAACCGCTTCGGATCGAACCGCAGGCCGCGCCCGCACGCGTGGCGCCGCAAGCCGGGACCGCCCCGGAACCGATGCCGAAGACAAGGGGGCTTTCCTCTGACCTGGCCCAATCCTACAGCAACAAATGCCGCATCCCGGACGGGTCGATCTGTTATGTCGCGGCACAGCCCGTCGGCGCGTCATGCGAATGCCCCGGATCCAAAAAGGGCGTCATCGTCTGGTAGGACGAGTTGCGGACCCGTGCGGGCCGGCCTGCCGACGCCGCGCGCGGGGTCTCAGCGGCATGGTTGACGTTGCAATTTGCCGAAACCGCTAATCTTTCGAAACGGTTTGGTCGGCGTCTTCCGATTTCGCGTCTTTGGCGGCGGGTTCCTGACCGGCAGCCGGATTTGGCGGGCAATCGTCGGATCCTTCGTTGATGATCGTCACCCGGTCGTCGATCCTGTCGCTTCCCTCGCTGGTCCAAACCTGAAGCAGCGCGGCGCCCGATTCCAACGGCGGCACCTGTTTGTAATGCGCGATTATTCCCCGCATGTTCGGCATGACCGAGATCTGATCCGCGGGCTGACCGGCCAGGGTGACAAGCGAAGACCGCCACAGCCGGGCGCCGGGGATGAGAATGGATGCCGACCGACAGGCATGGATGCTCTTGCGTTCCATGAGGCGGTCGAAAATCGCCGGGCCATAGCGTTTTGATCCGCTTATCAGAGTGTCGAACGCCTCGTAATCCGGAGGCAGGGCAACATTCATCGTCATGCCGGTCTTGTCAGGATGGAAGGCCGAATTGCGATCGAGCCATCCCGTGTCCAGTTGCAGGTTGAGCAACGGCAGGTGCGCCGGCAAGGACAGCAGGACAAACTGCGATTTCTGGACGGGCTGCTGCACGCCTTCCGAACCGACGATCCAGCCGAACACGATTTCGCCGCTTACCTCCTCGTCCGAAAAGCTCAGTTGCGACGCCACCAGCTGGCTTGCAGCCTCGGCAGAGCTCGACGACAGGCTGCCCTGCCCGCCGGTGATGTCCAGCCCCATGACGCTGGACATCAGGCTGCGTTCCAGAACCCCCGAAACGTCGGATTTCGGAAACACCGTGTAAAGATAGGAATCCGCGTCAAGGATCTTTTGCGCGAAGTTGTACATGCCGACCTCGACCGCGATGGATTTCCCGGTCGCCGCGCAATCCTCCGCGCTGGCCGGCAAATCCAGGGGCGCGATGCAGCGGTCGTAGGCGGCGGAATGCGATATCAGCTTGGCCAGAGACGTTCCATCCAGCTTGAACTGAAGCTTCAGTCCTTCGAATTCTTCCCGGCTGGGCCAGGGCTTGCCATCCGGATTGGTCCGTTGGCTGGAAATAACATATGTCGTTTCGGCGCCGTCGGCATCGGTCAGGCCCTGCCGCGTGTTCTGGAAATAGGCTTTTGAGAATTCGCCCTGCTGCACATCATCCAGCTTGCCGATCTCGGCATCCTCGGTGATCAGCAAATACTGCCGCAACGGGCTGACTTCGAACTGTTTCCAGTTCCGGCAGGTGTCGTTGTGCACGAACGCGACTTGCAGATAGCGCTTCCAGGGCTCCGGCAGGTCGAATTTTTCGTTCGCGCCGAATTTGCCGCCATCCGGGGTCTCGGGAAAAAGCTGATCCGGAAAGACCACCTTGCGTTCGTCGATGGCGAGCACCTTTGCCAGCGCTTCGGCCAGGATTTTCCGGGTCAGTTCCTTCTGGCCGTCTGACAGTTCCCCCTTGATGCAGGGCCAGACCGCCTCGCGGTCGTCGTATTCGGGTATGTCGGCAAGGTAGGAATTGAGACGCCATTCGATGCTGGCGATCCAATTCTCGTAATGCTCGGGAAAATGCCTGAACTTGTTGTCCGGCGTGTCGCTGCGCAATTCGTCAAGGCTCTGGCTCAGCAGATCCGGCAGCAGTTCCGGACCCGGCTGTTCCGGCGGCACGACCCGGACGCGAACATATGCCCTGGTCCGCGTGTTGGTGCCCGGGATCACGGATGTGTCAAATTTCAATCCGTAGACCGAGTTCCCGGTCAGATCGTGCCGGTCGTCGAGCTGGTTTTCCAGCAGCGCCTGCCGGATCCGCGCCCGCAGCGCCGAACGGATCTCGTATTCATGCTGAAACGGCGGCGTCGAGAGTTGCGTCAGCGTCGGCAGATTGGCTTCCCCACCCGTGCCCACGGTCAGCTTGAGCGCGAGATCGCGGTTCACAGCGGTGAAATTCGTGGCCTCGTCCAGTTTCCGCAACTGCTGTTCCAGCCAGAAAGCCTGGCTGTAGCGATCATTGACCAGCCGTTCACGTGTATAGATTTCGGGGCTTTCGACGAAAATGTGCCCCTTGGTCGTGATCGGCCATAGCGGCAGTCTCTGGATCCATGGCCAGATGTTGACCAGCAACAGAATGACCAGCGCCAATGTGAAAACCGTGCGCAAAAAGGGGATCGCGGCAAGCAGCGCTTCGATCCGTTCCAGCAATGACTTGAGCTTTTCATTCATGCAGAACGCCCTACTCCGCCCGCGGGCAAAAAACTTGTCATTGCAGGCAGCTCCCCATGCCTTCGGAGCCGTCCGAACAGGACAGGACGCGGCGCTGGCGTGTGCCTGGGCAGTTCGGATCCGGTATCGCGGCCACGCCGTTCCACTTGCAGGTCACGGGGGCGGGCGGCGGATCGGCCGGCTGGGCGGGCTGAACGGCGGCAGGATTGTCCGGAGTCTCTCCCTGGGCTGCACCGTAGGAAGGAGCACTACACAGGAAAACCGCAATCGGCCAAATCAATGTCGCGTAGGTCATCGCCTGTATCAACGGCACCATGTTCTGAAAAATGCAAGAAGGTTAACACACTTCCGGCACATTCTCATAGGGGTTGATCACCCAAGGCGGGCAATCGCCTTCGATTGCGTGACTTCGCGGCCATCCGCAGCGGAAAACGCGCGGGCCGCCGGAAAGACCGGGATCAGTCGAACTTGCGACTCGGCGCCAGAACCATCGCCTCGCCGACGAGCACCTTCTTGCCATCGACAGCACAGTGGCAATCCAGCTTGACACGACGCTTGGCCATGTCGATGTCCACGACCTTGACTTCGGCATAGACCGTATCGCCGGGCCGCACCGGGGCCAGAAACTTCAGCGACTGCCCCATGTAGACCGTCCCGTGTCCCGGCAGTTGTTCTCCGATCACCGCCGAAATCAGGCCCGCCGTCAGCATGCCGTGCGCGATCCGTCCCTCGAAGATCGTGTCGCGGGCGTAATCGTCGTCCAGGTGCACCGGGTTCCGATCGGTGGAGACCTGCGCGAACATTTCGATATCCTGATCCGTCACCGTCTTGCGCAGGTAGCGGGACATACCCATCTCGATGTCTTCGATACAGATCGTTCCGCGGGGCAGATTGTCCAACATGGTGTCCTCGTTCGCCATCGGCAGAGTAATTTTACAACGCCCATACGGGCCAAGTTTGTAACTTTATTACTTTGCAGATGCAGAAAAGCAAGCTTTTATTAGATCAGCGAAGCTTACCTATCGCAAAGGTCGGATTGGACATTTCCCTTTCGAGGTAATCGCTTAGGGCATTCGCGTCGGGTTGGTGCGACGTTTTGGTTTCAATCGAGGCCAGCCCGCCGGTGATGAAAAGGGAATCGATATCCTCGCCCATCGCCCCAAGAATATCGGTATGGATCCCGTCCCCGATCGCCAGAACGGACGAATCCGCCACATGGAACCCGGCCTCGATCATCCGCCGCCGCGCCAGGTCATAGATCGGCGGATGCGGCTTGCCGAAGTAAAGGCTTTCACCGCCCATTTCCGTATAGAGCCGCGCCAGCGCGCCGGCGCACCATTCACGGGTCTCGCCGCGGTCCACCACGATGTCCGGATTGGCGCAGAGAAGTTTCAGGCCCTTCTGCTTGGCATACAAGAATTCCGGCCGGTTCACCGCCGGGTCCGCCATCGGGTCGAACGGTCCACAGCAGACGATGCCATCCGCCTGATCCAGCGGAACCCGCGTGATCGACACCGGGTCTTCGATGACCGCCATCGGCTCGAAGAACGCGGCGTCGCGGCTTTCCTGGCCCATGAACCAGACCTTCTCGCCGACCACGCCGCGAAACATCGCGGCGCGCGCACTGTCGCCCGAAGTCGCTATGGCGTCCCAGGCATCATCCGGCACGCCGAACTCGGTCAGTTGCAAAGCCACCTGCGCCCGCGGTTTCGGTGAATTCGTCACGAGGATCACACCGCCCCCGGCGCGCCGATAGGCCTGCAGCGCCGCAACCGCGTCCGGCAGGGCGCGGACGCCGTCATGGACGCAGCCCCAGAGATCCACGAACAAGGCCTGGTAGCGGTCGGAGATCTCGTCGAGCGCGGATATGATCTGGGTCATGAGCTGTTCTTTCTGCGGAGCGCGAATGGGCGCGGCTGATCGCTGAACAGCAATCACCAAATCGCGCGAAATTCAAGCTGTTGGCCGGGCGCGCTTGCGAAATCCGTCCCTTTAGCCTCAATCAACAGGCGCCCGCCGGTTTCTGGATCACTACCGATCTTCGGACCAGCGATGCCGATGCCCTCGCCGACATCGAAACGGTGAGCCTTGACGACAGGTTCCTGATCGCCTGACCGGCCTCAACCGCAGGTTGGCCCGGAAAGACGCGAGGCCGCCGGAGAAAACCGGATCCCCGTCTGGCGCAACGAAAAAACTGCCGCTAACGTGCCCACGCAGGCATGCCGACACCGCGGCATGTGCGACAGGAGAAAAACCGTTCGGTTTCTCAGGGAGGAAAATATGAAGAAGACAAATGGTTTGATTGCGGCTTCGGTCCTGGCCGCGGGCGTGATGTTGGGAAGCGCACCGGTTTCAGCGGCGACCGAATGCATCGCACCGTCCAATCCGGGCGGCGGCTGGGATTTCACCTGCCGGTCCATCGGCCGGATTCTCGGGGATCTGGGCCTGGTCGACGGCACGGTCCAGGTGACGAACAAGGCGGGGGGCGTCGGGGCTGTGACATTCGCCTATGTCGCCGCGGAGCGCAACGACGACCCCGATCTGATCGTCGCCACATCGACCGTCGGCATCACCCAGATCGCGCAGGGCCGCTATCCGGCGCCGCTTGAAACCATGCGCTATGCCGCGATGCTGGGGGCCGATGTCGGCGTCATCGCGGTCGACGACGAAAGCCCGCTGCAATCGATCGATGACCTGATGGCCGCCATCAAGGCCGATCCGTCCGCCGTGGTCACGGCCGGTTCCAGCAGCGCCGGCGGCTGGGACCATATCCGGCTTCTGCTGCTCGCGCAGGCGGGCGGATTCGAAGACCTGAAAGCCTTGCGCTGGGTCCAGTTCGACGGCGGCAGCGATGCGGTGACGCAGATGATGGGCGGGCAGATCGACGTTGTGTCCACCGATCTCGGCGAAATCGCGGGCTTCGTGGAATCCGGCGATATCCGCATCCTCGCGGCCCTGTCGGACGACCCGATCCCGGCTTTTCCGGACATCCCGACGGCCAAAAGCCAGGGCTATGACGTGACCGGGTACAACTGGCGCGGTCTCTACATCCCCGGCGGCGTGTCCGACGAGACATATGACGGCTGGGTCGAAAGGCTGAAAACCGTCTATGACTCCGCCGAATGGCAGGACGCGGCGACCGGCAGCGGTCTGGTTCCGATCTGGCGCGGCGGATCCGAGTTCGAAGCCTATGTGCGCGAACAGGAGAAGGCGATGGCAGACGTTTCCCGCAACATCGGCATCATCGAATGAGCAACCGGCTCATGGGCGTCGCGATCTTCGTGATCGCGGCGCTTTATCTGTGGCAGGCCCGCGGGTTCCAGGCGAATTTCGGCGACATACTGGGGCCGTCCGTTTTTCCGACCATGATCGGCCTGATCGCGCTGGTGTTGAGCGCTTCCCTGGTGATCGCGCCCAGCGGGTCCGTGTCCTGGCCCGAACCGCGCCGGATCGCGCGGCAGGCGGCGGCGCTGGCGGTCATGGGCCTCTATGTGCTGTTCCTGGGGCAGCTCGGTTTTCCGATCGCCACCTTCGGGTTGATCGCCGCGCTGGCGGTGCTGATGGGCGGGCCGGTTCCACAGTCCCTGGCCGTCGGAGCCGCCTTGTCCCTTGGCCTGTTCGTCCTCTTCGACCGGCTTCTGGGATTGCCGCTCGACCTCCTTGGCTCCTGGTTCGGATAAGAAATACAGATGGAAACCCTCAGCCTGCTCGGGCACGGCTTTTCCGTAGCCGTCAGCCCCCTGAACCTGCTTCTGCTGGTCTCCGGCTGCTTTGCCGGCACCCTGATCGGGGCCATGCCGGGACTTGGCCCGGTGAACGGAGTCGCGATCCTGATCCCGCTGACCTTCGCCTTCGGCTTCGATCCGACTTCGTCGCTGATCCTGCTCAGCGCGGTCTACTACGGCTGCATGTATGGCGGGCGGATCTCGTCGATCCTGTTGAACATTCCCGGCGATGAACCGGCGGTCATGACAACGCTGGACGGCTACCCGATGGCGCAGAAGGGACAGGCCAGCGATGCGCTGGCGATTTCCGGCGTCGCGTCATTCATAGGGGCCACGCTCGCGACCATCGGGTTGACGCTCTTCGCGCCGCTGCTGGCACGCGCCGCGATCCATTTCGGACCGGCGGACTATTTCGCGCTTTACTGCATGGCCTTCGCCACCATCGGCGGCATCGCCGGAGTCGACCCGCGCAAGACGCTGCTGTCGGCGCTGATCGGGCTGATGATCGCCACGATCGGTCTTGATCCGGGGACCGGCATTCCGAGATACACCTTCAATTCCTTTGAACTCTACGACGGGGTAGACGCCATCGTGGCGCTGGTCGGGCTGTTCGCGATCTCGGAAATCCTGATCCTTCTGGAAAAGCGGCTGGTTCAGGCCAATGATGGCCTCCGCGTCCGCTTCCGGATGCCGCGGTGGTCGGTCATCCGGCACACCCTGCCCGCGTCCGGGCGCGCTTCGGTCATCGGGTTTCTCGCGGGCATCCTGCCGGGGGCCGGCGCGTCGCTGGGATCGGTCATGAGCTACACGATCGAAAAGCAGATCAGCAACGCCAGGAACACCTTTGGCAAGGGTGATCCGCGCGGCGTCGCGGCACCTGAATCGGGCAACAACGCGGCCTCCGGCGGCGCGCTGATCCCGATGCTGTCGCTGGGGGTGCCGGGCAGCGGCACGACAGCGGTCATGCTGGCGATGCTGATCACGCTGAACGTGCAGCCAGGCCCCTTGCTGTTCGAAAAACAGCCCGATCTGGTCTGGGGGCTGGTCGCATCACTCTACATGGCGAACTTTACCCTTCTGATCCTCAACATCCCGATGATCGGCATTTTCATCCGTATCCTGACGGTGCCGACATGGGCCTTGCTGCCGGTGGTCGTCGCGATCAGTTTCGTCGGGGTCTATTCGATCAGCAATTCGCATTTCGATCTCTACCTGATGATCGGCTTCGGGCTCTTGGGCTATGTGTTTCGCAAGCTCGACATCACGCTTGTTCCAATGGTTCTGGGGCTTCTTCTGGGCATCGACATGGAAAACAACCTGCGCCGCGCCCTGTCGATTTCCGGCGGTGACTATTCGATCCTGGTCGCAAGCCCGATCGCGGTCACGCTCTATGCCCTGACGGCGCTGTTCCTTGCCGTGTCCGTCTGGCTGTCGCTGCGCGATCGCCGGCGGCAGGCGGATCCGGCTCACCAGGGGGGCGCACTGGACTGATGGTGCATTTCGGATTTGTCGGACTGGGCCAGATGGGCGCGCCGATGGCCCGCAACCTGTCGCGCGCCCACCGGGTCACGGCCTTCGCCACCGATGGCGATTTCTCCGGGCTGACCTGCGCGGCGGGTCTCGCTGATCTGGCCGGATGCGACAGGTTGATCCTTTGCCTGCCCTCAGCGGAAATCGTGACAAACGTGCTTTTCGGCGCGGACGGGTTGGCCGGGAAGCTGGCGAAAGGCACGGTGGTCATCGATACCGGCACGACGGAATACAACGCGACATGCGGCCTAGCCGAACGGCTTGAAACCCTTGGCCTGCGATTTGTCGATGCGCCGGTGTCCGGCATGCGAAAACGGGCCGAAGACGCGACCCTGACCATGATGTGCGGCGGTGACGGCGATCTCATCGCCACGCTGCACCCGGCCCTGTCCGCCATGGCCAGCAAGATCCTGCACGTCGGTCCGGTCGGCAGCGGACAGCTGATGAAGCTCGTCAACCAGTTGCTCTTTGACATCAACGCCGCCGCGCTCGCGGAAATCCTGCCCCTGGCGACCCGGCTGGGACTGAACCCCGAACAGGTGGAACAGGTGGTGAATTCGGGCACCGGACGAAGCTTTGCGTCCGAATTCTTCCTTCCCAACGTCCTGAACGGCGATTTCAGGCAAGGCTATCCGATGCGCGACGCCTACAAGGATCTGGTCAGCGGCGCCGAATTGACGGCACGGCGCGGAATCCCGACCCCGGTTCTGGATGCCGCCACTGAAACCTATCAAAGGGCCCTGCTCGAAGGACATGGCGACAAGGACAAGGGCGCGATGATCCTGGTGTTCGAGAAACTGCTCGGCGCGGAATTCCGTGCGGCCCCCATGAGGAATGCGAGCCGATGATCCAGGGCGGCCTGACCCAAGCCCCTGGAACCTTCGTTTGCACCATCGGACACGGGCTGCGGCGGCCGGAATCGGTGCTGGCCCACGGGTCCGGCAATCTGTTCGTGTCGCACGGCGGTTGCGGGGTGATGCGGATCCCTCCGGACCGGGGCACGCCATTCTGAGCCTGGCGCCGTCTCTCCCCTGCCCGGGCGTCCGGGTCAGGACCCGGCTGCCGGCAGCCGCAACAACAGTCCGATCTGCGCCATGATCCCGGCAACACAATCCTCGACCGATGCATTCCCGTACACGCCGGCCCGCAGACCCATCGTGTAGATAGCGAAAATCGCCCGAAGCGCGACATCCGGATCAATCTGCGCCGAGAGACTGCTTTCTGCGATGGCCTCGCACAGAACCTTTTTGACCGGGGTGAAAACCTGCGCGATCTGAAGCTGGTTCTCCGCCTCGGTTTCCTCGGGCCAGGTCCAGAAATACGACATCGTCACGGCCAGTTGCTCCGGGTCCCGCAGATCGTGCTCCGCGAACACCCGCACGATGCTTTCAAGGCGTTCGCGGACAGGGCCGCTCCGGGCGGCGATCTCTGTCGCCGCGGTGGTGTCGATGACGATCCTTTCGTTGACGATCTGATACAGCAACCCGGCTTTCGAGTTGAAATATACGTTGATCATCGAATGCGTGACACCGGCAGCCCGCGCGATGTCGCTGACGCTGACCGCATGATAACCGTAATCGTCAAACAGGTCTCGCGCGGCCGCGATCAGCCTCCGTCTGGTTTCCTCGCTTTGCTTGTCCTTCAGCGTCGGTCCACCCGGACGCCTGCGCGGATTCCGTTTCATGGCAACCGTGTCCCAGATCAAATCCATTTCGTCAACATTGTTATCTTACGTTACGTTCAGAATGTTGATATCATATTCGGCAATTCCCATATGATTGGTGTCGAAAGGTCGCGAGACCAACGAGTGTTATCAGTCGCTGGGGTTGGGTTGGACGTAACGAGTATCGGCCTTTCGGCGCATCTCAGCGCCTACTTCCGAAGTCTCTTGAAACGCCATACGCCGCCAATAGGCCGGGCTCCCTGAAGGTTCCAAAGGACGCGAAGTGGTTCACGGCCCAATGCATTCCTGCTGCTCTGCCCGATCCGTTCGACGACGTGATGCGGTGCGTCCGCCCGTCATATCCGCGGCAGGCGCCACGTCGGAACAAGCGCAGATCGGTCGCAGAACCCACGCGTGTCCATGCCGGAAAACATGCCGTCCCGAGTCACGAGAACGGTGCGCCAGCCCCGCGCCACTGCACCCAGTATATCCGTGTGCAAGGTGTCGCCACACATGGCGATCCGTTCGGGCGGAACACCGGCCAAGGACGATTCCACCATTTCGTAAACCTCCGGGAACGGCTTGCCCAGGAACCTGATATCGGCGAGTCCGTCATCGGCAAGCAAATGGCCGAAATGCCCCGGCTCCAGCGAGAAGCCGAAGTCGCGCGGCGCGGCGAGATCGGCGTTGGCGATCACGACCGGGCGCGGGTGGGACATCAGGCTGTTTCTGAGCATGGCCTGGCGTTCCGGCCGCCATGATTCCGTGGACAGGAACAGAAAGTTGTCGACCCGGTCATACTCTGCCGGACCGTCGTCAAGCCGGATGGTGTCGGCCGGAATGTCCGAAAGATCGTCATCAGGGGCGGCGATGCATCCCCAAAGACCCGGCCCGAGACATCGGATCGCCGCGTCACGGCTGGTGACGATCTCATCCGGACTGATCCGGATACCGAGTTTTCGGAATTTTTCTGTGGCGCCGGCATGATCGTAGCTGGCCGCGTTGGACAAGATCCGGATCATATGCCCGGCGGCGCGGAGCTGATCCAGCCGCTCTGCCGCACCCGGAATCGGGGTTTCCCCGACATTCAGCACTCCGAAGGCGTCGAAGACAAAGGCGTCGACTTCCGGCGCGATGTCCAGAAGCGATTCCACATCGACCGTCGCTGCGCCGCACCGCGCCTTGGGGAGCCTGTGCCGAACGGCCTGGTAACGGTCGAAAATGCTGACAGCGTCATCCATGTATCTGGCCGGCCCCTTGTTCAAATTGCGCCCTGGGGACGCCGCTCTTGCCCATGGTAGCGAGAGCATGTCAAAATGGAAGAAAAAAGCACAATACGACATAACCGAAATCAGACCGGAAATCGGAAACAAGCGCAATCTTTTGTAACAACTATGTAAAAAGAATGGTCGAGAACAGCGGTTGGATTCATAACCACAAACGATAGTAAATTTTGTTGTTATGTAGCTTTACTTGTGCATCATATGAACAAAACGACAGGGATTCGATGGCGTCCAAGAAAACCAGACGGCGCGACCTGATTCAGCAGGTCGTTCAGGAACGGGGAGGCGTGAGCGTGGGGGCACTTGCCGAAATGCTGGGCGTATCGACACAGACGATCCGGCGCGATCTCGACATCCTTTGCCGCGGGACAGGCCTGCGCCGCGCGCACGGGCGCATCGAACTGGCGGAGGGCCGGTTGAACACGCCCTTCGATCAGCGTGCCGGCACCAATCTGATCGGCAAGCGGGCCATTGCCGAGGTGGCCGCGGCGCAGGTCCCCGACGGGGCCACCCTGTTCATCTCGATCGGTTCGACGGCGCTGAGCGTCGCGCGGTCCTTGCACCGCCGCAAGGAACTGACGGTCATAACCAACAACCTCAGCGCGGCAGTCGCGTTGAGCGAAGAAGTGTCCAACCGGATCATATTGCCGGGCGGCGACATCCGGCTGCCGGACCGGGACTTCGTGGGCGAAGAGGTGGTCGAATTCTTTGCCCGCTACCGGGCCGAATATGCGATCTTCGGAACCGCCGGAATCGACGCCGACGGGGGATTGCTGGAGTTTCACCGGGCCGAAGTGCGCGCCACCGAACAGATGCGCAGGAACGCGCAGAAATCCATCCTGGTCATCGACAGCAGCAAGTTCGGCCGGCTTGCCCCGGCGGCCGGCTGCAATCTTGCCGACGTCGACCTGGTGATCTGCGACCATCCGCCTCCGCCCGCCTTTGCCGACCTCGTCGCGGGACTTGGCGAACATGTCATCTACGCAGAGGATAGGGACGGGGAATGACCGATCCCTTCGTTCACATGGAAAATGTCGCCAAACGCTGGAACAGTCAGCTGGGCGTCGAGAACATCTCGCTTTCGATCCCGCGCGGATCGTTCGTTGCGCTTCTCGGACCGTCCGGCTGCGGAAAATCGACGACGCTCCGGCTTCTGTCCGGGCTCGAACTTCCCGACGAGGGCCAGATCACGATCGACGGGCGGAACGTGACCCTGGCGGCGCCGTCAGAGCGCAATCTGTCGATGGTCTTTCAGTCCTACGCCCTTTTCCCGCACCTGAGCGTCGCCGAGAACGTGGTTTTCGGATTGAAGGTGCGCAAGGTCGCGGCGGCGGAACGGCGCGAAAAACTGAAGCGCGCCCTCGATATCACCGGGCTTCTGGGCTACGAGGCACGCAGGCCCGGCGAACTTTCGGGTGGCCAGCGGCAACGGGTGGCGCTGGCGCGGGCGATTGTCGCGAACCAGCCGCTCTGCCTGATGGACGAACCGCTGTCGAACCTGGACGCGAAGCTCCGCGCCTCTGTGCGCAAGGACATCAAGAAGCTTCAGGTGGATCTGGGAATTACCGTCGTCTATGTGACCCACGACCAGACCGAGGCCATGAGCATGGCCGACATGGTCGTCCTGATGAAAGACGGGCGCATCCAGCAGACCGGCGCCCCGGAGGATCTGTATTACAGGCCCGCCAACACCTTCGTTGCCGAATTCGTGGGTGCGCCGCCGATGGCCCTGATCGACGGCCGGATATTGCCGGGGTTCCCTGGCGCGGCGACGATCGGGCTGCGCGCGGAAAACATGCGCCTGGCCGATCCGGGCACCGGGCGTCTGACCTGCCATGTTTCGGAATGCGAATTTCTCGGATCGGAAACCTTCATCGGTTTGTCACACCCGGCGGCTAGCGGTCTGACGGTGAGCATGCCCGGACTGAAACACATCCCGACCGGTGAAGAGATGGAAATCACCTTCGCCGACGAGGATCTCCACTTTTTTGACGAAGGAGGCCTGCGGCTTTTGCAGCCGACCGGGGTATCTGCTTAACGACCGACCCAAAACACGACGCATCTCGGAGAAGAAAAATGAACACATTCAACAAGATCGGCCTGGCCGCCATCTCGGCCACCGCCATCGCCGCATCGGCGGCGGCGGAAACGGAACTGACCATGTACTATCCCATCGCGGTCGGCGGCGCGCTGACCGAGGTGGTGGACGGCATGGTGGCCGAATTCGAGGCCGCAAATCCGGACATCAAGGTCAACGCGATCTATTCGGGAAACTACGACGACACCCGCGTGCGCGCCCTGTCCGCGCTGGCTTCGGGCGAACCTGCACAGCTTGCGGTGATGTTCTCGATCGATGCATACGACCTCATCGAACAGGACCTGATCGTCGCCTTTGACGACATCGACGGCGTGAGCGACGACTGGCTGAACAGCTTTTATCCGGCGCTGATGGCGAATGGTCAGATCGAAGGCAAGACCTGGGGTATCCCGTTCCAGCGCTCCACCATAGTAGCATACTACAACAAGGACAAGTTCCGCGCGGCCGGCCTTGACCCCGAGGCGCCGCCAAGCACCTGGGACGAGATGGTCAGCATGGGCAAGGCGTTGACAAAGGATGGTACCTACGGGCTGATGATCCCGTCGACCGGCTATCCCTACTGGATGTTCCAGGCCCTGGCGATCCAGAACGGCAAGGAAGTCATGTCCAACGACGGGTTGACGACCTATTTCGACGACGCGGCGGTCGTGGACACGCTCGAATTCTGGAAATCGCTGTCGACGGAACATGGCATCATGCCCGAGGGCACCGTCGAATGGGGCACCTTGCGCCAGGCCTTTCTTGAAGGGCAGACCGCGATGATGTGGCATTCCACAGGAAACCTGACGGCGGTGAAGAACGACGCCAGCTTCGATTTCGGCGTGGCAGAGCTGCCGGCGAATGTCAGGAAAGGGTCTCCGACCGGCGGCGGCAACTTCTATGTCTTCAAGGACACGACCGACGAAGAGAAAGCCGCGGCGCTCAAGCTCATCGCGTTCATGACCTCGCCGGAACAGGCCGCGAACTGGTCGATCCGGACCGGCTACATGGGCGTCTCGCCCGCCGCTTATGAAACCGAGGCGCTGCAAACCTATACCCAGGAATTCCCGCCCGCGCTGGTGGCGCGCAATCAGCTGGAAAACGCGGTGGCGGAATTCTCCACCTTCGAAACGGCGCGGGTGCGCGAGGGGCTGAACAACGCCATCCAGGCCGCGCTCACCGGCAGCAAAACCCCTGCCGACGCGCTGGCCGAGGCGCAGGCGGCGGCCACACGGCTGTTGCGCGACTACCAATAACCCAATCCGCGGGCGTCCGGTTCTGGCCGGGCGTCCGCAATCATGGCCCCCTGCGGGCAAAGGACCGATCCATGGCGGAGCACGTCGATCTCGAAAAGCGAAGGCAGGCGGTCTACGGCTGGCTCCTGCTGTCGCCCGCCGCGATCCTGCTCACGCTCTTTGCCTTATATCCGTCGGTCGCGACATTCTGGTCGAGCCTGTTCTCGCGCGGCACCCGCCGCCGTCCCAGCGAATTCGTCGGCATCGAAAACTACGCCGACCTGTTCGCCGATCCGACCTTCTGGAAGGTCGTCGGCAATAACCTCGTCTATGCCGGGGTCACGATCCCGATGTCCATCGCCATCGCGCTCGCGATGGCGCTTTGGGCCAATTCCAGGATTCCCGCGCGCGGTTTCGTGCGCACGGCCTATTTCACCCCGACCGTTCTGCCGATGATCGCCGCCGCGAACCTGTGGCTGTTCTTCTACACACCGGGTCTTGGCGTGCTGGATCAGATCGGATCGCTTTTCGGGCTGCCCTCGGTCAACTGGCTGGGCCAGCCGGAAACCGCGCTCTGGGCAGTGATCATCGTGACGATCTGGAAAGAGGCCGGTTTCTTCATGATCTTCTACCTTGCCGCGCTTCAGACCATACCCGAAGACCTGAAAGAGGCCTCCGACATAGAGGGGGCAAGCCGCTGGACCTACACCCGCCGGATCGTGCTGCCGCTGCTGATGCCGACGACGCTTTTCATCATGGTCAATGCCCTGATCAATTCGGTAAAGCTCATCGACCACCTGTTCATCCTGACCAAGGGCGGGCCGAACGACGCCTCGAAACTGATCCTCTACTACATCTGGGAGATGGCTTTCGCCTTCTTCGATGCGCCCCATGCCGCGGCGATGACGATCCTCGTGCTCGTGGTGCTCGGGATCGTCGCCGGGATCAAGTTTTCCTACCTCGACAAGCGGACGCATTATCAATGAACGCCTTTTTCCGCCGCATCGAAATGTTCGGCGCCTTGCTGCTTGCCGTGATCTGGATATCGCCGCTTCTCTTCGCGTTCTGGGCGGCGTTCCACACGACATCCGACGCGGTCAATTTCAACGTCGCCGCGCCCTGGACGCTGGACAATTTCCGCACCGCCTGGGCCGGTGCGCCGTGGCTGCGGTATTTTCTGAACACGTTCGTTCTGGTCACGGTCATACTGGCAGGCCAGTTCGTGGTCACCACGCTGGCCGGGTTCGCTTTCGCCAAAGTCCGGTTTCCCGGCCGCGATCTCGTGTTCATCCTGGTGCTGATGCAGCTTTTCATCCTGCCCGAAGTGCTGATCGTGGAAAACTACGCCATGGTTTCGCGGCTGGGGCTTTTTGACACGATCCCCGGCGTCGGCATGCCCTACATGGCGTCCGCCTTCGGCATCTTCCTCATGCGCCAGGCCTTCAAGGGCGTGCCGATAGAGCTTCACGAGGCCGCGCGGGTCGAAGGCTGCGGCTGGTTCGGCATCCTCTGGCGGGTCTACGTCCCGCTGGCCCGTCCGACCTACCTGGCCTATGCGCTGGTGTCGGTATCGACCCACTGGAACAATTTCCTGTGGCCTCTGATCGTGACCAATTCGCCCGATACCCGGCCGCTTACGGTCGGCCTTTCGATTTTCGGGGCACCCGAGAACGGCGTGGACATTTCGGTGATCTCAGCCGCAACGATGATGTCCATCGCGCCCCTGCTGGTCGCGTTCCTGGTGTTCCAGCGTCAGTTCGTGCAGGCCTTCCTGCGCGCCGGGATCAAGTAGTCCGATGGCGCGGTTCCTTCAACTCACCGATCTGCATGTGGTCGCGGCAGGGGCGCGGGCCTCGGGCGTTC
This sequence comes from Sedimentitalea xiamensis, assembly GCF_030164465.1. GTDB lineage: Bacteria > Pseudomonadota > Alphaproteobacteria > Rhodobacterales > Rhodobacteraceae > Sedimentitalea > Sedimentitalea xiamensis. The sequence continues at coordinate 20,495 of NZ_JASNJE010000012.1, read as the reverse complement.
TGGACACACGGGCGATCCTGCGCACCGCGGTGGAACGGCTCATCGACCGGCGGGCGGCGCTGGGGCATCTGGACGCGGTGCTGGTCACGGGCGATGTCAGCGACGACGGCACCGCGGAAAGCTACCGCTTCGCGCGCGGCCAACTTGACCGTCTCGGGCTTCCGCTTCTCGCCATTCCCGGCAACCACGACGACCGCGCCGAATTTCGGAAAGCCTTCGCCGACAGCCCCGCCATGCCGTCGAGCGGGCTGATCGACTGGACCACCGAAATCGGCGACACTGTCGTCATCGGGCTTGACACGCTGGTCGAAGGCCAGGGTGGCGGCGCGTTGCGTCCCGAAAGCCTCGCCTTTCTGTCCGAAGCCCTGGCGCGCGCCGGGTCGCGGCCGGTGGTCGTCGCGGTCCATCACCCGCCCTTGCGCACGGGTATCCGGTTCATGGACGCGATCGGGCTTGAAGACATCCCCGCGTTGCAGGCGACGCTCGCGCAGGCCGGCGGAGAGATCATTGTGGTGGCCGGTCACGTCCACGGGGTTTTTCAAGGCCGGATCGGGCGTCACCCGGTCGCCACCGCGCCGGCGGTCTCCAGCGCCTTCGCGCTCGACCTGCGGCCGGACGCGCCCGTGGGGTTCATGACCGGACCGACGGGCTGCGCCGTATTCGACACCGGACCGGACGGGGTCTGGGCCGCGGTGCCGCTTGAAATTGCAAGCGGCCCGTTTCCGTTCCAGGAAATTCCGATGACCGTCCGGTAGAAGGCATGTAGAGAAGATGATCAGTTCCCCGGTGATAGTTCTGTTGAACATGGCGGCGGCGGCGGCGCTGCTGCTTTGGTCCGTGCGCCTTGTGCGCACCGGATTCGAACGGGCATTCGGCGGGCACCTGCGCCGGTGGCTGCGGCGATCCACGAAGAACCGTTTCACGGCAGCGGCTACCGGCGCCGCGGCGGCCGTCCTGCTGCAAAGTTCGACGGCCGTGGCAATGCTTCTGGCGGGCTTCATGTCGGCGGGTGCAATCGGGGGCGTCACCGGGCTGGCGATCATTCTGGGCGCCGATCTCGGCTCGGCCATCGTGGCGCAGATCCTCAATTCCAGGGTCGGGCTTCTGACCCCGCTGCTGCTTCTCGTGGGCGTCATGTTCTTTCTGCGCAGCTCGCGCCGGAATCTCCGCCAGATTGGCCGGATTCTGATCGGGCTCGCGCTGATCTTTCTGTCTCTGGACCTGATCCGACAGGCGAGCGCGCCGCTTTCGGAAAGCGGGGCGGCGCAGGCGGCCATGGTGTATCTCGCGGGCGATCCGGTCTCCGCCTTTCTCATTGCCGCGATTTTCGCCTGGCTGTTTCATTCGAGCGTCGCTGCGGTGCTGCTTTTCGCGACGCTTGCCCAACAGGGTCTCCTGTCGGTCGAGGCCGCGGCCGCCATGGTGCTCGGCGCCAATCTCGGGGGAGCGCTGATCGCGTTCTTTCTGACCCTCAAGGCGGATGTGACGGTGCAGCGGGTCGTCTGGACAAACCTCGCGTTGCGCGGCGGCGGCGCAGCGCTGGCCCTGGTCTTGCTGACACAGTTCGGCGCATCCGCGCTGCTTGTCGGGTCTTCCGCCGCCCAGCAGATCCTGAATATCCATCTGTTCTTCAACCTTGCGCTTCTGGCCCTGGGGCTTCCGCTCGTCGCGCCGCTCATGCGGCTCGCAACCCGCCTTCTTCCCAGTCGCGCCGGCGCCCTGTCCGATACCCTGGCGCGGTCGGCGCTGGACCAGACGGTCCAGAACCAGCCACGACGGGCCTTTGCCTGCGCGCAACGCGAACTCGTCGAGATCGGAAACCGGATCGAGATCATGCTGCGTGAGGCCATCGGCCTTTTTGACAGCTACGACGACGCCATCGCCCAGCGACTGGTTCTGGACATGAAGGACATCGCCCGCATGTCGATGGACCTGCGGATCTACCTGACGGGTATCCGCAGCGACGACCCCGACGAGGATACCGGAACGCGCGCGTTCAACCTGTCCGGGGTCGCCGTCAACCTCGAGGCCGGTGCCGATGCGATCGTGCGGAAGATGGTCGACCTCGCGCGGCGCAAAAATGCCGAGAAGCTGAATTTCTCGGATGAGGGCTGGCGCGAGCTTTCGGATTTTTACGACACGGTTCTACGGAACGTGCAGCACGGAATCACGGTTCTCATTTCCGAAGATGTGGGGCTTGCGCGCGAACTGGTGGAGCAGAAGGAAAAGGTTCGCGACCTGGAACAGGCCCTGGTGCGCAAGCACCTGAAGCGGCTGCGCCAGGGGCTGACCGAATCCTTCGAAACCAGCGCGATTCACCTCGAATTGCTGCGCGCCCTGAAAATGCTCAACACCTCATTCGCGATGATCGCCTATCCGCTGCTCGAGGAACATGGCGAACTTCTCGAAAGCCGGCTGGCGGATGCCTGACGGGGCAAGCATCGTCCCGGCGGCGGTCGGTTCAGTCGCCCATCCGGAGCCGCTCTGCCATTTCCGCATATCCCCGGCTTTCGGCATGCCGGAGCGGCGTCACGCCGGCACTGTCGGCAAGCGACCTGTCGGCCCCCGCATCGAGCAATGCGTCCAGCACCGCCTGATGGTCCGGCCCGCCATCGCCGAGCACGACAGATTCCATCACCGCCGTCCAACGCAGGTTGTTGACATGATCGAGCGGAGCGCCGGCGCCGATCAGCCTCCGGACGACCTCCGCGTGCCCGAGATGCGCCGCGGCGATCAGCGCCGTGCCATCGTAGGGGCTGGTGACAAGGCCCGGATCGTTGCCAAGTTCGATGGCGAGCGACATCAGGTCGGGATCGTCGGCCACCGCCGCGATTGTCACCACGTCATAGGCATCCCCGTCCAGCGCGTTCATGTCCGCCCCGGCCGCGGCCAAGGCGCGCAAGGCATCGTCCCGGGATGCGAAAGACGCCACATGTATCGGCGTGCGCCCCGCGGCGTCGCGCGCGTTGACATCCGCACCGGCGGCCGCCAGTTGCCGGATCGCGGAAACATCGCCCTCATGGGCTGCCTTGAACAACCCGTCATAGGTGGCGATTTCGCGCGGCGAAGGTGCCGTCTGGGCGATCGTTGCCGATCCGGTTCCAATCAAGAGCGCAATGGACAGACAACGAAGCATGAGGTGGCCTTTCTTGTGAAACGGGCGTTTGGAGGCAGAACGACGCACCGGATTCAGGTTCGAACAGCGTGGTTCGTCATTGTGCATGCGTCAAGACCGGCATCCGCGCACTGTCAGAACTCCGCCAGCCGGTAGCAAGCAAGCGTGTCGTGCAGAGCCGCCCTGGGCGTCAGGACCGACCGATACAACCGGAAATCCGCCACCCGGAAAGGAGATCCCTTAAAAGCGGCATGATCCGCAAGGAAATCGCGCGCCATGGCCAGTTCGGACGGCGGCACGGCCCTGGGCAGGCGTGCAATCGTCACATGCGGACGGAACCGCCGCTTCTCGAACTGAAGCCCCGCACGCCTCAGGCTCCGGGCTATCCGCTGTTCAAGCGCCGCGAGATCCGCGTTTCGGGCCACATCCGCGAAAATCACCCGCGGCGCCCGATTTCCAAAGCTGCCGACACCCGCCAGTTGCAGGTCGAACGCAGCCGCGCGAAGGACCGACAAGGCCAGGTGCGCCTCTTCAACGGCCTGTTCGGGCTGCTCCCCAAGAAAGCACAGGGTCAGGTGGAGGTTATCCGAAGGAACGGAGCGGCCAATCGTCAATTCGGATTGCAGGGCTTCAAGCTCGGCGCGAACCTGTTCGGGGATGTCGATGGCCACAAAGACTCGCATATGCGTTCCGATTTCCGTCCAGATCGTCCGGTGCGCCCGCAGACGGCATGCTGTCCCGTCGATGCAGAGCTTGCCGGCCTGCCTGGCAAGGGTAGCAGATATTTCCGAAAAGGGACATTGCGCCACCTTTCCCGCGCGCGTCACTCGAACCTTGGAAGCCCGCGTCCAGCCATGTAGATATCAACCGTCATGGCGCAGCTTCTCATCGTCTTTCATTCCAGGACCGGCGGCAGCCGTCAGATGGCCGAGGCCGCGGCAAGGGCCGCGGAAGACGAAATCGAGGTCCTGTTGAAGACCGCCGCCGATGCGCAACCCGATGACCTGCTTCGCGCCGATGGCTATATCTTCTGCGCACCGGAGAACCTCGCGGCCATAGCCGGCGTCATGAAGGAGTTTTTCGACCGGTGCTACTACCCGGTCCTCGGACGGATCGAGGGGCGACCCTATGCGCAAATGGTCTGCGCGGGTTCGGACGGAGGAAACGCGGCCCGGCAAACCGCCCGGATCGCCACAGGCTGGCGCCTGCGGGAAGTGCAGCCACCTCTCATCGTCTGCACGCACGCCCAGACGCCAGAGGAAATCCTGGCCGAAAAGACGATTCCGGAAGACCAACTCGCGCTTTGCCGGGATCTTGGCGCGGCCATCGGCGCCGGTCTCGCCATGGGTGTTTTCTGAAACCCAGCCCGGACCGGCCCGATCCCGACCACTCCTTCGTCGGGCATGGCGGCGACAGCCTGTCCTACCTGGAAGTCGAACTGTATTTTTCCGACAGAGGCGCCTATCTGATCGGCCGGGTCGTCGCGCTGGTGACGGTGATCGCACTGCACAGCACAAGCGGTCGACCGGTGGCGGCGCCTATCTCCTGCTGATCCTGTCAGGATTTTCGATCGCGCGGTTTCAGAGCGAGCCGCTGTTCACCGGAGCGGTCTTTCGGACATGGCGCATCATGCTCGTTCCGATCGTTCTGTACTATCTGGCGCTCGTCACGATGACGGCGGCGCTTTGGTCGCCCGTCGACTGGCACTGGTTCCTGTTTCTCGGAAATTTCGTCGAGGATATCAGCCCGAAAGGGCTGACCCCCTGCTGGTTCGTCTGCGCCTATGTGCAGATCGTCCTTCTGTTCACCCTGCCGTTCCTGAACCCGTCCCCGCGCGCGTTCTTTGCCCGCACCTCCTTCGCCGCCGGCTTGGCGAGCCTTGCGGTCGTCGTTCTGGCCTGGGTTCTGCAACTGGATCAGGTGAACTTCTCCACCCGGCACCGTCACCCGGCAGATGGACCTGCCCGAATTCCCCAGGTTCCTTGTCGTGCTCGCCCTGAGAACCCTGGTCGCCTTTGTGCTGAAGACCTCCTACGCGGCGGTCCCCGGAAACCACCGCCTCGGACCGGTAGACGAGGCGACTTCCTCACTGGGGTCAGAGCCAGCCGGCGGGGCGCATGCCCGCGCGTTTGCCGCTCATCCGCGACGGTGTCACGTCCGGGTCCGCAAGCAGGGGCAGGGTGCTCATTCCGCGGCTTCCCGCGCGTTCAGGGCGGACAGCAAGGCGGCGATCTCCGGCCGGCAGGATCCGCAGTTGGTGCCAGCCTGCAAGGCCTCGCCGACGGCATCCACACTCATCAGGCCACGCGTTTCCACGGCCGCGACGATGGAATTCACGCCGACGCCGAAGCAGGAACAGAGCACCGGTCCCGGATCGGGGACTCCGGCGGGCGGGCGGCCCCCGAGAACCTGCGGGGACAGGGTGCCGGGAAGGGTTGCCAGGTAGTCGCGCATGATGGCGACCGGTTCGCGCGCAACAAAGAGCGCGCCGACCAGACCGGAGCCATCGCTGAGCGCGATGCGATGCACTCCGCGCGCCGCGTCATGAAAGCTGGACAGCGTCCCCGCATTCGCCGCGAACAGGCGGCGTGCTTCGCTTTCCCAATCGTCAACCGGCTCGCTCCCGGCCAGTTCGACGCGAAAACCGGCCTGCGTCCGCGCAACGGCCCAATAGGGCGCGACCGGCTTCATGCCGCATCTGGACACGGCAAACCCGTACCAGGCCGCATCAAAGCGCCGCACCGAAACGACTCCCGCCTTGCTTTCGGGCTGGCCGGAAACCGGATCGGTCGCGCCGGCGACCAACGCGCCGATGCGCGCACTGGGCGCGGTTTCACCGGTCCAGTGCATCGGCGCGAAGACCTCTCCGGGCCGGACCGTGTCGGTGATCCGCGCCCGCAGGATGCAGCGGCCCGTCGGGCTTTCCACCAAGACCAGGTCCGAGGCCGCGATGTTCAGCGGTGCCGCGTCGGCGGGGTGGATGTCAAGGAAGGGTTCCGCCAGGTGGGACGACAAGCGCGGGCTCAACCCGGTGCGGGTCATCGTGTGCCACTGATCGCGAATCCGTCCGGTGTTCAGGCGGAACGGATAGCGGGGTCCGGTGCGGGCTGCCGGCGGTTGCCAGCGCACCGGCAGCATCCGCGCCTTGCCGCCCGGATGAAAGAACGCCCCGTCGGCAAAGAAACGTCCGCCGCGCTGCCGGGCGGTCACGGGCCAGCGGACGGGTTCCAGCGCGTCATAGGCGGCGGCGTCAAGACTGGCGAGGGCGGAAATGTCGAAATCCCGGCCGAACCCTCCGGCGACCCCTGACAGCGCCGCATATTCCCGGAAGATCTCGGCCGGGCTTTGATGGTCGAAGGCCGCGCTCCAGCCCATGCGCCGGCCGACCCCGGCGAGAATGGCCCAGTCGGGCCGCGCCGCGCCCGGTGCGGGCAGGACCGCGCGCTGACGGCTGATCGTGCGGTCGGAATTGGTGACGGTGCCGTCTTTCTCGGCCCAGGCTGCCGCCGGCAAAAGGACACGGGCAAGGCGCGCGGTGTCCGTCGCGGCGGTCACGTCGCTGACGACGGTGAAGGGACAGGCCGCGATGGCGTCCCGCACCGCATCCGCATCGGGCATCGAAACGGCCGGGTTGGTATGAATGACCCACAGCGCCTTGATGCGCCCGTCCGCCACGGCCCGAAACATCTCGACCGCCTTGAGACCCGGCCTGTCGGCCATGGTCGGGGCGCGCCAGAATTCCTGCACCGCAGCGCGATGACCGACATTCCCGATGTCCAGATGACAGGCCAGCATGTTGGCGAGACCGCCGACCTCGCGGCCGCCCATCGCATTGGGCTGTCCGGTGACGGACAGCGGACCCATGCCCGCGCGCCCGATGCGTCCGGTGGCGAGATGACAGTTCAGGATCGCGTTGACCTTGTCCGTGCCGGAGGTGGACTGGTTCACACCCTGGCTGAATACCGTCACGACCCGTTCCGTGCCCAGCCAGAGATCGCAGAAGGCGCGTATCTGCGCCTCGCTCAGCCCGGTCGCCGCGCCGTCCTCGTCTCGCGCCGCGGCAAAGGCTTCGCCGGCGCCGTCCACATACGCCGCGAATTCCGGGTCCACGGCTCCGCAGTCCCTGATTGCGGCAAGCAGCCGGTTGAACAGCGCCACGTCGCTGCCCGTCCGCAGCGCCAGATGCATATCGGCGGCATCGCAGCTTGCGGTGCGCCTCGGGTCGATCACGACCACTTTCGTGCCCCGCGCCTTCCGCGCCGCCAGCAGGCGCTGGAACAGGACCGGGTGACACCAGGCCAGGTTCGAGCCCACGAGAACGACCAGATCGGCTTCGTCGATATCCTCATAGGTGCCCGGCACGGTGTCGGTTCCGAAGGCGCGCTTGTGGCCCGCCACCGTCGAGGCCATGCAGAGCCGCGAATTGGTGTCGATATTCGCCGATCCGATGAAACCTTTCATCAGCTTGTTGGCGACATAATAGTCCTCGGTCAGAAGCTGCCCCGAGACGTAGAAGGCGACGCTGTCAGGTCCATGCGTCGCGATCGTTTCGCGAAACCGGTCCGCCACATGCCCAAGCGCTTCGTTCCAGCCGGCGGTCTGGCCATCGATCATCGGTGTCAGGAGCCGCCCGTCAAGACCCACCGTCTCACCCAATGCCGACCCTTTCGAGCAGAGCCGCCCGAAATTCGCCGGATGGTCCGGATCGCCGCGCACGGAAAGACCGCCCCGGCCATCCGCGCGCAGAAGCACGCCGCACCCCACCCCGCAATAGGGACAGGTCGACCGTGTCTCGGGCGGGCCTGACCCGTCCATCACGCCGCGCTCCGCTTGCGCAGGGCAGTGCCGTCCAGCAGGATCCGCCCCGCCGCGATCCGCGTGGGATAGGTCGCGATGCGCGCGTCTTCCCCGACCGCCTCGCCGCTGTCGAGATCGAAGACCCAGTTGTGCAGCGGGCAGGTCACGCGGCGGCCGTGAACGATGCCTTCGGACAGGGGGCCGGCCTTGTGCGGGCAGGCGTTGGAAACCGCGAAGATTTCGGCTTCGGCGGTCCGAAATACGGCGACGCAGCCCAGTTCCGTCTTGACCACCCGTGCGCCGCGTTCGGGGATGTCGGCAAGCGCGCCTATGTCGATCCAGCTCATTCGGCGGCCTCCAGCGTCAGATCGGCAAGCGGAGTATAGCTTTGCGCGCGGGTTTGCGCGTGCTCGGCCCATGGGTCCCTGCGGTAAACGGATTGGGACAGTTCGAACGCGTCGATCAGCCGGGAGCGTTCCGCAAGGTCATCGACTACGCGGGATCTGACCCAGTCGAGCCCGACCTTGGCGACCCATTTGTAGGGCCGGTCCAGATATTTCGCGTTCTCGCGGTAAAGCTGGATGAACGCAACGGTAAGGTCGATCGCCTCCTGTTCGGTCGCGACATCGGCCAGACGTTCGGTTTCCTTCACGTCCATGCCCGCCGCCCCGGCCACGCCGATCTGGTAGCCGCTGTCGACGCAGACGATCCCGACGTCCTTGCAGGTCGCCTCCGCGCAGTTCCGCGGGCAGCCCGACACGGCGAGCTTGACCTTGTGCGGGGTCCACGATCCCCAGAGCATCTGTTCCAGCTTGATGCCGAGCCCGGTCGAATCCTGGGTTCCGAACCGGCAATGATCGGTGCCGACGCAGGTTTTCACGGTGCGCAATCCCTTGGAATAGGCGTGTCCCGACACCAGACCGGCACGGTTGAGATCGCTCCAGATCGCCGGCAGGTCCTCGCCCCTGACCCCCAGCAGGTCGATCCGCTGCCCGCCCGTGACCTTGACGGTCGGAACGCCGTATTTGTCCGCCGCATCGGCAATTGCACGCAATTCGCGCGGGTTGGTGATGCCGCCCCACATGCGCGGCACGACGCTGAAACTGCCGTCCTTCTGGATGTTCGCGTGCTTGCGTTCGTTGACGAAACGGCTTTGCGGATCGTCGCGATAGTCCAGGGGCCAGTCCGCCAGCAGGTAGAAATTGATGGCAGGTCGGCAGACGTGGCAGCCGTTCGGCGTGGTCCAGCCCAGTTCCTGCCAGACCGCGGGCTGGCTCTTGAGTTCCTTGGTCTTGATCAGGCGGCGCACGTCCTCGTGGCTGAGATCGGTGCAGCCGCAGACCGGCTGCACGGTCGGCATCTGGAACGCATCGCCCAGCGTGACCTGCAGCAACTGTTCCACCAGGCCCGTGCAGGTGCCGCAGGACGCGCTGGCCTTCGTCGCGCTCCGCAGCGCGCCCAGCTCGTTCGCGCCGGCGTGGATCGCCTCGACGATGGTTCCCTTGCAAACGCCGTTGCAGCCGCAGATTTCCGCTTCAGGCGGCAAGGCTGCAACGGCCGACAGAGGGTTTGCCTGATCTCCCCCCTGGTAGGCCGGGCCGAAGATCAGCGTTTCGCGCATCTCCTCGATCCCGGTTTCGTTCTTGATGAGATCGAAGAACCAGTTTCCGTCCGCGGTGTCGCCATACATCACAGCACCAACCAGCCGGTCGTCCTCGATCACCAGCCGCTTGTAGACCCCCCGCGCCGGATCGCGGAAGACAATGTCCTCGCGGTTTTCTCCTTCCGAGAAGTCGCCGGCGCTGAACAGGTCGCAGCCGGTCACTTTCAGCTTGGTGGCGGTGTCCTTGACCACGAAGGCATCCGGCCCGTTCAAAAGGCTGCCGGCCAGCACGCGCGCCTGATCGTAGAGCGGCGCGACCAGCCCGAACAGGTGGCCATCGAACTCGATGCATTCCCCGACCGCGAAGATATCCGGGTCCGATGTCTGCATCTGCGCGTTGACCTCGATCCCGCGCGCCACCTCGATCCCCGCATCTGTCGCCAGCCGCGTTTCCGGGCGGATTCCCACGGCCATGACGACCAGATCGGCCTCAAGCCCGGTGTTGTCTTCCAGCATGACGCCTTCGACGCGGTCGGTCCCCAGGATCGCCGCCGTGGACGCCCGCGTGATGATGCGCAGGCCGCGCTTTTCCAGGTCGCAGCGCAACAGATGCGCTGCGGCCTCGTCCAGTTGCCGTTCCATCAGATGTCCCATCAGGTGCAGCACGGTGACGTCCATGCCGCGGTCGCTCAGCCCGGCGGCGGCTTCCAGGCCGAGCAACCCGCCGCCGATCACCACCGCCTTGCCGCCTTTCGTCGCCGCCTCGATCATGGCGTTGGTGTCGTCAAGATCCCGGTAGGTGACGACGCCGGGCAGATCCTTTCCCGGAACCGGAATGATGAACGGCGCGGAACCGGTGGCGATGACCAGCTTGTCATAGGCCACCTCGCCCTTCTGGCCGACAACCACCTTTCTGGCCCGGTCGATCGCGACCACATGTTCGCCAAAGCGGCAGGTGATCCCGTTCTCCGCGTAAAAGGCGTCGTCATGGGTGACGATCTCTGCATAGGTCTTTTCGCCCGACAGGACCGGCGACAGCATGATGCGATTGTAGTTCCCGCGCGGCTCGGCGTTGAAAAGCGTGATGTCGAAGGCCTCCGGATCGCGCGCCTGAACCTGTTCGATCAGGCGGCCCGACGCCATGCCCGCGCCAATGATGATGAGTTTCTGTTTCATGGCCTTCACTCCGCAGCAATCGCCTTGGGCGATCTGGATTTCGGTTTCGCGCCGTGCTCGAACTCCTCCAGGAAATCGAGAACTTCCTGCCGGTACGTGTAGTAGTCCGGGTGTTCGAGCAGCGCCTTTCGGGTGCGCGGACGCGGCAGGTCGACATTGGTGATCTTGCCGATCGTGGCCTGCGGCCCATTGGTCATCATCACCACCCGATCGGCGAGCAGGATCGCTTCGTCCACATCATGGGTCACGCAGATCGCCGTCACCTTGGTCCGGGACCAGACTTCCATCAGGACTTCCTGCAATTCCCAGCGGGTCAGGCTGTCCAGCATTCCGAAAGGCTCGTCCAGCAGCAGCAGTTTCGGCGACAGGGCGAAGGCCCGCGCGATGCCGACGCGCTGCTGCATGCCGTTGGACAACTCGCAGGCGGGTTTGTTCATCGACTCCGCCAGCCCGACACGTTCGAGATAGTATTCGACGACATCCTGCCGTTCACCCTGGCTGGCGCGGGGATAGACCTTGTCCACACCCACCGCGACGTTTTCGCGGGCGGTGAGCCAGGGAAACAGGTTCGGCGACTGAAACACCACCGCGCGTTCCGGGTCGGCACCTTCCACGTGGCGACCGTCCAGCTTGATGGCCCCCCTCGATATCTCGTTCAGTCCGGCGGCCATCGTCAGCACCGTCGACTTGCCACAGCCGGAATGGCCGATCAGCGAAATGAACTCTCCCCGGTCGATCTTGAGATCGAAATCCTCGACCACGGTGAGCGGACCTCTGGGCGTCGGATAGATCTTGTGGAGCTGCGAAAAATCCAGGAACCGGTCGTCGATCAGCCCTTTCTGCGCCGCCTTGACCGCGGTCGGCACGGAATGGATCGGCGTCACGTCGGGCAGCCGGCGGGTGCCTTCCACCCTGGCTTCGATTCCGACATCCATGAGATACCTGGTGACATCGGCCCGCAGCCGCTTGAACGTATCGTCCTGGTTCATCGCCCCCCGGTCGCGCGGGCGCGGCATGGTCACGGCGAATTCCCGGCCCAACGACCCGTCAGGGTCCAGCGCGATGATCCGGTCGGCGAGGATGATGGCTTCGTCCACGTCATTGGTGATCAGGACACAGGTTTTCTTGTCCGCCTCCCAGATCTGTTCGATCTCGGTGGCGAGATTGGCCCGCGTCAGGGCATCCAGCGCCGAAAGCGGTTCGTCCAGCAACAGCATCTCGGGGCTCATGGCCAGGGCGCGTGCGACGTTCACCCGCTGGCGCATTCCGCCAGACAGTTCTGCCGGACGCCGGTTGGCGGCATGGGACAGCCCGACCATGCCGACGTAATGCGCCACCTTCCGGGCCTTGTCGGCTTTCGACAGGTCCGGAAACACCGTGTCCACCGCCAACTGGACATTGCCGTTCACCGTGAGCCAGGGCATCAGCGAATAGCTCTGGAACACCACGCCGCGCTCGCGGCCGGGGCCTGTGACCGGCGCGCCCTTGAACGTGACCCGACCGCTGCTCGGACGGTCAAGCCCGGCCATGAGGTTGATCAGCGTGGTCTTTCCGGTGCCCGAGAACCCGAGGATCACGAGGAACTCGCCCTCGGCCACATCCAGGTTGATATCCTTGAGAACCTCCGCCGCCTCTTCGCCTGTGCCGAAGCTCCGCGTGACATTTTCGAACTTGAGAATGCTCATGGCGATCACCGGTTGTTCGTGAAGGTAAACAGGGATTGCAGGGTGAACATCACCCGGTCCAGCAGGAACCCGATGATCCCGATCGTGAACACGGCGACCATGATCTTGGCGAGCGAACTGGACGACCCGTTCTGGAATTCATCCCAGACGAACTTGCCGAGACCGGGGTTCTGCGCCAGCATCTCGGCGGCGATCAGAACCATCCAGCCCACCCCGAGAGACAGGCGCAACCCGGTGAAGATCAACGGCAGGGACGACGGCAGCACCAGCTTGGTGATCTTGGTCCAGGTGTTCATCTTGAGAACCTTGGAAACGTTCACCAGGTCCTTGTCGATCGAGGCCACGCCCAACGATGTGTTGATCAGCGTCGGCCAGAGCGAACAAAGTGTCACCGTGATCGCCGAGATCAGGAAGGATTTCGCGAACAAACCGTCGTTGGTGGCGTTGAGCGCGGATACGATCATGGTCACGATGGGCAACCAGGCGAGCGGCGAGACCGGCTTGAATATCTGGATGAGCGGATTGAGAGCCGCGTTCGCGGTCGCCGACAGTCCGGCGGCAATCCCCAACGGCACGGCCACCACGGTCGCGATCAGAAACCCGAAGAACACCGTCTTGATCGAGGTCAGGATCTGCTCGTAATAGCTGGGCGCGCCGGTATAGGCGATCTGCTTCACCTCGTCGGCGCGGCCCGCATCGATCAGTTTCTGGTTGCGCTTCTCGACCATGGTTTCGAATTTTTCACGGCTTTCGGCCTTGGCCCTTGCATCCTCGTGAAGATTGACCGCCTCGGCCCAGACCTGCGCAGGGCCCGGCACGGCGCCAAGGCTGGTCTGCACCTTGGGGGCCAGGATGCCCCAGAGCAGCAGAAAGGCGCAGATTGACAGCAGCGGGACGGCCAGCAGCCGCCAGATTTCCGCCGCCTGGGCCTTTGGGTTGTCGCCCGCCGCGACTTTCAGAACCGGCGTGATCCAGCCCAGACCGAGGATCTGGAACCATTTGTCGGCGGTGTTGATGCGGGTGAACAACGCCTCCTTGCGGGCCTGTTTTGCCTCCGCACCGGCGAAATCGGGGTCTATGGTCGTCATGGAATAAGTTCCTTTTGTCCTGCGCCTGTCAGCCTTCGACGCCGTTTCCGATGACGCGCTCGTCGCTCTTCAGCCCAATCGGAAGGCTTTCCAGATAGGCGTTTGGCTGGCGTCCGTCATAGGCAATGCCGTCGATGATGTCGGAGCCGGGCGTCGGTGGCTTGTAGCCGTCGCTGTCCCATGGGAAGTCGGCCTCATTGGCGAGCCCCTCCTCGACGAGCAGCCGCGCGGCCTGAAGGTAAATCTCCGGCCTGTAGACCGACTTCGCCACCTCGTCGAACCAGCCGTCGCTCTTGGGCTCAGAGATCTGGCCCCAGCGGCGCATCTGCGTCAGATACCAGACCGCATCGGAATAGAACGGATAGGTGGCGTTGTAGCGGAAGAAGACGTTGAAATCGGGGATATCCCGCTTGTCGCCTTTTTCGAATTCGAAGAACCCGGTCATCGAATTCGCGATCACCTCGTAATCCGCCCCGACATATTCCGGCCGCGACAGGATCTCGACCGCTTCGGGGCGATTGGCGTTGTCGTTTTCATCCAGCCAGATCGCGGCGCGGATCAGCGCCTTGGTCACGGCCAGCGTCGTGTTCGGATTGGCCTCGGCGAATTCCGCCGTGATCCCGAAGACTTTCTCGGGGTTGTTCTTCCAGATCTGGTGGTCGGTGATGACCGGAACACCGACTCCCTTGAACACGGCCTGCTGGTTCCACGGCTCACCGACGCAATACCCGTGGATCGTGCCCGCCTCGAGCGTCGCCGGCATCTGCGGCGGCGGCGTGACCGACAGGAACACGTCGGCGCCGATCTGCCCGGTGACGTTCTCGGGGCTGTAGTAGCCCGGATGCAGCCCGCCGGCGGCCAGCCAGTAACGCAGTTCGTAATTATGCGTGGACACCGGAAACACCATGCCCATGTTGAACGCCTTGCCCTGGGCGCGGAACGCATCGACCACCGGGACCAGGGCCGATGCGCTGATCGGATGCCGCGGCCGGCCGTCTTCCGTCTTCGCGATATGCGGCTGCATCATCTCCCAGACTTCGTTGGACACGGTGATCCCGTTGCCGTTCAGGTCCATGGAGAACGGCGTCACGATATGCGCCTCGGTGCCGAAGCCGATGGTCGCCGCCAGCGGTTGCCCCGCGAGCATATGCGCGCCGTCCAGCTGGCCGTCGATCACGCCATCCAGCAGCACTTTCCAGTTGGCCTGCGCTTCAAGCGTCACGAACAGCCCTTCGTCCAGGAAGAAGCCTTTTTCATACGCCACCGCCAGCGGCGCCATGTCCGTCAGCTTGATGAAGCCGAAGGTCAGTTCATCCTTTTCCAGTTCGAGCATTCCGGCGAATGCAGGGCTGGCCAAAGCGGTTGTGGCGGTCAAAGCCAGTATCAGTCTTTTCATCGTCATTCCTTTCGGTGCGCCCGGAAGGAGGAACCGGGCAAACGAAAAAAGGCCACGTCACTGCCCGCCGGATGTCGGCGGAAAGCGAGCGGCCTTGCTCAGGATATCCCTGTCATTGGGAGAATTTCGTCTCGGCCCACCCCGTTGCGAACCGATGGTCTAGTTATGCCGCAGCGCAGCGCCAGCGGAACAGCAAAGTGGGGAACCTGCGGCATTTTGGAGCGATTTTTCCCGGAACGGCGCCCGAACCTGCAAGAATTTTGGTCAATCGGCGGTCTTTGGATCAAAATTCGAGCCATCAAAGAACGCATCCGGCAGCAGGCTCAGCCGGCCTTTCTGCGATGCAACGGCCATCGGGTGCCGAATCGCGCCTTCGATTTTCTCTGACGCGCCGGGCATGTCGGCGTCGGTGCTGGCGAGATGCCGGCGAAACAGGTCGGTGCGAAATACCGCCGCCGCCGCATCCTGCGCCGCGGCGCTGTCCAGCCCGTTTTGCCGGCTCAGGCGATGCGCGATCCAACGGGCCTGGCTGCGCCAGGGGAAATTGGCCGCGCCGCTGTGAAAATGCAGGAAATCGCCAACGGCGCGCTGTTCCGCCTGTCCGGAAATGGTGAAGCGCCCGGTCAAGGCCCGGTCGATCAGCTCCGCGGGCAGGTCGAGATAGGCGGGACGCGACAGGATTTCCGCGGCAATCGTGCGGCTGCCGGGCTGCGACAACCAGCGCCCCGCCCGCCAGACGCTGCGCATCAGGCCGCCGAGCAGCCGTTGTTCGGTTTCCGCCCATTCGGTGCGCACCGCCAGCACCTTTTCCGGCGCGAAGGCCCATATGGCCTTGCCCGGAAGCAGCAGCGCCCCGGCCCCCATGTCCACGGCGACCGATCCCCAGGGTTCCCCGACGCAGAAGGCATCCACCTCTCCGTCGGCGAGCGCCCTGGCCATCAGCGGCGGCGGCACGGTCCGGATCTCGATTGCCCTGTCGGCCAGATCGGTGCGCGCAAACCAGTAGCGCAGCAGTTCCGCATGCATCGAAAACGGGAAGGGCACACCGAAGACCAGCGGCCCGGTCGCGGCCTTGGCAAGCGCGGTGGCGGCCTTGCGTGCGTCTGCGAAATCGAAATCGGACCCAAGGTCGCGCAGGCGCGATTCAAGCGCGCGGCTGACGCCGATGACATTGCCATTGACCGACAGCACCAGGACGGCGGAAAGCGGCGTCGCCACTCCACCCAGCCCCAGCGCCATGGCGATCGGAACCGGAGACGGAAGATGCGCGGCGTCGACCCGGCCAAATGCCAGCATGTCGCGCGCCGAAGACCAGGACGGCGCGGCGATCAGGTCCAGCGAAAGCCCCTCGGGGTCGGCAAAGCCCATTTCCTGCGCGATGATCAGCGGCGCGGCGTCCACCAGCGGCATGTAGGCGACGGACAGCGATACCGGCTTCATCTCAGCAGCCCCGACGCCGTGACCAGCGCCTCGGCCACATCGGCCAGCCGGCGCCCCTGATCCATCGCGGTGCGGCGCAACAGCATGTAGGCCGCGTCTTCGTCGATGCCCCGGGCCTTCATCAGCAGGCCCTTGGCGCGGTCGATGACCTTGCGTTCTTCCAGCGCACGCCGCGTTTCGGCCAGTTCCGTGCGCATCTGGCGCATCATGCGAAACCGCGCGATGGCGGTATCCATCACCGGCCGCAGCCGTTCGGGCTTCAGCCCGTCGACCACATAGGCGGACAATCCGGCATCGATCGCCGCCTGCGCGAGTCCGCTGGCGGCACCGGAGACGAACATGGCCACCGGGCGTTCCAGCGGCCCGGACGCCAGCGTCAGTTCCTCCAGCATGTCGCGGGTCGGGTTGTCCACGTCGATCAGGACCACGTCCGGCGCATGGGCCGCGATCTTTCGCGCCAGACCGGTGCTGGCGCCGATGACATGTACCTCGTGCTCTCCGCTGTCCTTCAGCGCCTCGACGATCCCGAGCGCATGGCCCCGGTCCTCCTCGACAACGACAATGATCAGCTTGCTTTCCATGTGAACCTTTTGGGCGGCAAGACAGAAGCGAGGCAAGTTCCCCGCCGAGGAATTGTGCAGGGGAGATCGGGAATCCCGGCAACTGCCTGGATTTTGTGCATCCCCGGCCAGACCGCGATGTTCGAACCGGCGACTCGACAGGCAATCCCCCTCTCCCCCCGAACCGCGGGCACGGGCCCGACTGCGCCCGAACGACCCATTGCATGTCGGTCACGGCGCCGCCACTCTTGCGGTGGAATCCATTGCCACGAGGCGCTCATGCCCGAGTCCGAAAAACCGAATGACCATCTGACGCTGGACATCATCGACCATGACACGCAAGGCGCGCCGCCTGCCGCCAGACGCAAATGGCGGCGGCTCTGGCTGCTGCCGGTCTGCATGCTCACCCTCATGCTTGGCGGTTTCATCGGCATCTATTTCCAGCCGCCGGGCCTGCGCGCCCTGTTCTCCGTGACCGGGCTGGAACCCGGCGGCGGAACGTCCCGGCCGTTCGCCCTGCCCGCCGGGGTCGCCCTGCCCGACGAGGTCGCGGACACCCTGGTTCCGACCGATGTGATCGGGCTGGCGCGCCTGATGCCGCGCGGCGACACCAGCGTCGTGGCGCTGCCGTTCGGGGCACAGAACGCCCGCCTTGCGGAGATCGTGGTCAAGGTCGGTGACACCATCGCCAAGGGCGACCTGCTCGCCACGCTGGACAACCTGCCCGAACTGCAAAGTCAACTGGCGACCGCCGTGGCCAATGTCGCGGTGCGCGAGGCGGCGCTGGTGCAGACCCGGCAGACGATCTCGACCAATCTGGCCGTCGACAAGGCGCATCTGGCCGAAGCCCAGGCCATTGCCAAGGTGGCGGCGGCGGACCTTGCGCGCACGCAATCGCTGTTTGACCGCGGGTTCACCACCCAGGCGGAACTGGACCAGGCCCTGTCCCGCGCCGATCAGGCGGCGCGCGGTGTCGAACGGGCGGAGGCGGCGCTGGCGCAATACCTCAGCGATGTGCTCGACGAACAGCCCGACGTGGTGGTCGCCCTGCGCAATCTCGAAGCGGCGCAGGCCGAACTGGAACGCGCGCGGCTCGACCTGAACAAGGGCCGGATCGTGGCGCCGATCGACGGCACGGTGCTCGACATCGCGGCGCGACCGGGCGAGACCCCCGGCCAGGATGGGGTGATGACGCTGGGCGACGTGTCCCAGATGATGGCCGAAGTCGAAGTGCATCAATCCCGGATCGACGCGGTGAAGACCGGCCAGAAGGTCGAACTTCTGGGCGAGGCGCTGAACCTGACCCTGCGCGGCGAGGTCCGGCAGGTCGGCCTGCTGGTGCAGCAGCAGGCGATCGTCGCCGGCGATATCGCCGCCAATACCGATGCCCGCGTGGTCAAGGTTCTGGTGGCGCTCGATGCCCCTGACAGCGCGCGCGCGGCGCGTTTCACCAACCTGGAACTTGTCGCCCGCATCGACACCCGCGAGATGGAGCCGTGACCGCGCTTCTCGCCCGGTTGCTGGGCCGGATGCCGGTCGGCTGGCTGCAACTGACACACAACTACGGACGGCTGGCGTCGGCGGTCGCGGGCGTGGCCTTCGCCAATGTCTTGGTCTTCGTTCAACTGGGCATCATGGGCAGCATGAACACCGCGACGCGCGACACCTACAAGATGCTGAACGCCGACATCATCCTGTCGGCAAAGGACGCCAACACCATCTCCGAAGGCAGCAACGTGCCGCGCCAATGGATGTTCCGCGCCATGAGCGATCCGGGCGTGGCCGATGCGACGCCGCTTTACATGGGCTCCGTTCAGTGGAAGCAGAACGGCAACGACACAAAGCTGCAACTGCTGGCCATGGACCCGGTCAAGACGGGATTCTTTTCACCGCAGGTGCGGCACAAGATCGTGTCCCTGACCTTGCCCGACGTGGCGATGATCGACCTGAAAACCCGCCAGATCGACCAACAGGTGCTGGCCGGCATCCGCCCCCACAGCCCGCTGACCACCGAAATCATGGGCCACACCATCAGCTTTGCCGATACGTTCACCGGCGGCGTCGGGTTTTCGGCGGACGGATATGTGCTGACCTCGGACCAGACCTTCCTGCGCCTGTTTCCGCAACGCCAGTCGGGCGCGCCGAACCATATCCTGCTGAAACTCGCGCCCGGACATGACGCCGCCGCGGTGATCGACCGGCTTCGGGCCGACCTGCCGTCGGATCTGCGCATCCGGACCATCGCGCAGGCGGCGGATGACGACGTGGTGTTTTCCACCACCAAACGGCCCACCGGGATCATCTTCGGCTTCGGTGTGCTGATGGGGGTGCTGGTGGGAATCGTCATTGTCTACCAGGTGCTGTCCACGGATGTGGCCGATCACCTGAAGGAATACGCGACCTTCAAGGCAATGGGATACGCTCCCGGCTTCTTCCTCGGCATCATATTCGAAGAGGCGATGATCCTGGCGCTGCTCGGTTTCGTTCCCGGCAGTCTCGTGTCCTGGGGGGTCCACTCCCTGCTCAGGACCGCGACCGGGTTGCCGATCAACATGGATGGCACGGTCGTCTTCCTCGTGTTCCTGGGAACGCTCGCCGCCTGTGCGGTATCCGGCGCGGTGGCGACGCGGCGGCTGAACGCGGCCGATCCCGCCGACCTGTTCTAGGAGACGGCAATGTATCGCAAGCCCGGCACGCCCGACCCGATCGTCGTGAGCCACCTCAATCACTGGTATGGAAGCGGCGAAACCCGGATCCAGGTGATCTTTGACGCGACCCTGTCCATCGCGCCCGGCAGTCTCACGATCCTGAAAGGGCCTTCGGGATCGGGCAAGACGACCCTGCTGACGCTCATCGGTTGCCTGCGCGACGTCATGGACGGCTCGCTTCGGCTGCTCGGCACCGAACTGAACGGCGCCAGCGAACCGGCGCAGGTGGCGCTGCGGCGCAGGATCGGGTTCATCTTCCAGGCCCATAACCTGCATGCGAGCCTGACGGCGCAGCAGAACGTGCGCATGGGCCTGGAAGTGCACGGCACCCACGGCAACCGCGACCGCTATGACGACGCCGCGGCCCATGCCCTGCGCATGGTCGGGCTGGACCACCGGCTGCACTACCTGCCCGGCAACCTGTCCGGCGGGCAGAAACAGCGGGTGGCCGTGGCCCGCGCCCTGGTCGGGAACCCGGAAATCGTGATGGCCGACGAACCCACCGCCGCGCTGGATCAGGAAAGCGGGCGGGTGGTGGTCGAAATCCTCAAGGCGCTGGGGCGGGAACGGGGAACGACCACGCTGATGGTGACGCATGACGACAGGATCATGGGCCTGGCCGACCGCGTCCTGACGATGGAAGACGGGCGGATCGTGTCCGACACCGCCCCGCGATAGCGCGTGCCGTCAGCCCGCGCCGCGCCCTAGGCGGCGTCTGCATTAGGCGAGCCATGTCATAGCACAGGCAAGGGCAACGAATGCCCGAAAGGACGAGATTGTCTTTTCGCAGCGCAGCGCGATACGACGGAACCGTTTGATCCGATTGAAGAAACACTCAACCAGGTGACGCTCCTTGTAGAGTGCCCAGTCGATCCCCTTGCCGCCGCTGCGCGATGGGTTCTGCTTGATCTGCGCGGTCGCGCCCAG
>NZ_JASNJE010000011.1 GCF_030164465.1 Sedimentitalea xiamensis | reverse complement strand
TTCGCGTCTCTGGGTCTCTTGGGTTTGTCTGTCATGCCTATAAGATAGGTGCAGTCCTGATCCGACGCAAACGGAACCTCGCGCGCGTGTGAGGCGCTAGATTTCAAACTGACCCACTACCAGTCTTCCGGCGTCTGTTTCAGGATGGCAAGGGCAAGGGCATGCAGCCCGGCATTGGCCGCGGCCAACACCCGCCCGCCGCCATGCGCCGGCCGCCCCTGCCAGTCGGTGACGACGCCGCCCGCCGCCTCGATCACCGCGATCGGGGCCTGGATGTCATAGGCGTTGAGCCCCGCCTCGATCACCAGGTCGATATGCCCCGCCGCCAGCAGGGCGTAGGCATAGCAATCCATGCCATAACGGGTCAGCCGGACCTGTTGGGCCACGGCGTCGAATCCGGCCCGCTCCGCAGGGCTGCCGACTTCGGGAAAGGTCGTGAACAGGATCGCCTGGTCCAGGGTCCGGCCGGGTTTCGTCGCCAGCGGCCTTCTGCCCAGCGGGCCGGTCATTTCGGCGATGTCAGGGCCACCGGTGAACCGTTCGCCGGTATATGGCTGGTCGATGAGCCCCAGCACCGGCGGCCCGTCATCGGCGGCCAGCGCGATCAGGACCCCCCAGGTCGGCGTTCCGCTGATGAAGGCGCGGGTGCCGTCGATCGGGTCCAGGACCCATTGTCGCCCGGACGTCCCGTCGATCCGGCCGAATTCCTCGCCCCAGATCCCGTCCTCGGGGCGATGCTGCCGCAGCAGGTCGCGCATCGCCCGTTCCGCCGCCCGGTCGGCGGCCGTGACCGGATCGAACCCTTCGAGGTCCTTGTTCTCCAGCCCCTGCCCGGACCGCCGGAAATACGGCAGAATCGTTTCACGCGCCGCGTCCGCGAGCAGATGCGCCAGTTGCAGGTCGGTGATAGATCGGGATGTCATGCGGGATCACCTGACATCCCAGAGCGGATTGTTCAAGCAGGCCGCCCGTCAGGCGACGTCGCTGAGCACGCGCGCCAGTTCGAACAGGCGCCGTCGCTGGTTCTCGGGAATCGCATAATAGGAGCGGACCAGATCCAGCGCTTCCTTGTCGCCCATCAGGTCGGCGGGCAGAACCGCGTCCCCGGCCTCTTCCTTTTCCGCGTCCTGCAATCCTTCGAAGAAGAAACTGACCTCCACCCCCAGCGCGTCCGCGATGTCCCAAAGCCGTGACGCGCTGATGCGGTTCGCTCCGGTCTCATATTTCTGGATCTGCTGGAACTTGATTCCAACCTGCTCCGCCAGTTGTTGCTGCGTCATTCCGATCAGCCACCGGCGGTGCCGCACCCGTTTGCCGACATGCACGTCCACAGGATGAGTCATACGTTTCTCCTTTACCATACCATTTACCCTTCAGGCCCCGCGCGTGGATCAGCCTGCAACCACAGACTACCCCCCCACACCTTGCCGAGTCCCTATTCCAAGACCCGAGCACAGCCATCGCCGGAATACTACGGGCTTTCTGGTTGAATTCAAGTTGCGAGATTCTCGGAAAACGGGAGAGCGTCGGGAAAATCGGCGGCTCTCTGCCCAAAATCCGGAAAAACTTCCCAACCAGCGGCCCGAAAGGACAGAACCATCCCGCCGCCGCCGATTCACGCCGAGTCGTTTGACTCCCGGTGCAAACTGGCCGCAAATCAACAAAAATACAAGGGTTTTGACATGCTGGCCTATCGGATCACCCAGGCGGGAGGACCCGCCCGCCTCTGCGACATTGCGCCCCTGCCCCCCGGACCGGGACAGATCGGGGTCGCGATCCGGCGGTGCGGATTGAACTTCGCCGACCTTCTCACGCAAAAAGGCACGTATCAGGATATTCCCGAGGCACCGTTCACGCTTGGGATGGAATTGTCGGGAATCGTCACCAAAACCGGCGATTCCGTCAACAATCTCGCAGTGGGCGACCGAGTCGCGGTGTTCTCCGGCCAGGGCGGCCTGGCGGAATATGGCGTGTTCGACGCCGGCCGGGCCACCCGCATTCCCGACGGGATGAGCTTCGATGACGCCGCGGCCTTGCAGATCGCCTACGGAACCAGCCACATGGCCCTGAACCACCGCGCCCGGATGCAGCCCGGAGAAACCCTTCTGGTGACCGGCGCGGCGGGCGGCGTCGGGCTGACCGCGGTCGAGATCGGCAAGCTGATGGGCGCGACCGTGATCGCCCATGCGCGCGGCGCGGAAAAGCTCGCCGTCGCCAGGGCCGCCGGGGCCGACCACCTGATCGACGACAGCGAAGACCTGCGCGCCCGCGTCCTCGAACTCGGCGGCGCGGATGTCGTCTATGACGCGGTCGGCGGGGCGGCGTTCAAGGCGGCGTTCCGCGCCTGCAAGCCCGAAGGCCGCCTGCTGCCGATCGGCTTTGCCAGCGGCGAGGTGCCGCAGATCCCCGCCAATCACCTGCTGGTCAAGAACCTGTCGGTGCTCGGCTTCTATATCGGCGGCTACATGAAATTCCGCCCCGACCTGGTGCGGGACAGCCTGGCCTGCCTGATCGGCTGGCACGACGACGGCCGCCTGAAACCGCATATCAGCCATATCCTGCCGCTCGACCGGGTCGCGGACGGGATGGAGCTTCTGCGCAGCCGCAAATCGACCGGCAAGGTGGTGATCCGGATCGGCGACTAGGATACGCTCTGCAATCGCGGCGCGCTGATGCCCGCGAAGGACTTGCGCAACAGATCGGCCAGTTCGGTCACGATCGGGTTGCGCGCCGAATCCGCGCCGTAAAGGTTGATCATCTGCGCGGGCAGATCGGGCAGGCTGCCGCCGTGATCGATCTGCCGCAGATAGGGCGGCTCCGTCCCCTCGATCATCGTGTGCACCGCGAGATCCGCGCTCACCGTCGCCTCGATCGTCCGGTCGGAATCGGTTTCCACCACCATTTCCCAGGCAATTCCCGCCGCGTCCAGCGCCTGGATCGCCCTGGGCCGAAAGGTGCAATGCCGCCCGAAGGCCAGCCGCAGCGGTCGTTGCCGCCAGGCGGACCCGTCTGCCGCCCCGATCCAGACCAGCGGGCGTTCCGCCACGGTCTCGCTGTCGCCGGTCCGCTCCACCTCCGTGGTCAGGATCAGGTCGCACCCGCCGCGCGAGAACTGAAGTTTCAGCGTCTTCGTATAGGATGTGACCAGTTGCACCTTCACCCGCGGATAGGCGGTGTTGAACCGCTGCAGGACCCGTGGAATCACCGGGTAGACGATATCATGCGGCACCCCGAGCACGATCTCGCCCTCGAAGGCCTGATCCGTCAGCCGGCCGATCACCTCGTCGTTCAGCGCCACCATCCGCCGCGCATAGGCCAGAAGCTGCTCTCCCGACGCGGTCAGCGCAATGGTGCGCCCGGAGCGGTCCAGCAGGTCCAGGCCCAGCAGTTCCTCCAGCCGTTTCAGCTGCATGGACACCGCGGACTGGGTCAGGTGCAGGAACCCGGCGGCGCGAGTGACGCCGCCGGAATCCGCGACCGCCACGAACGACCGCAGGGTGGTGATGTCGAGATTTCGCAATATCACGATCCTTGATGAATGCAGCAACAAACATTTGCTTTCAAAATGAACCACAGGCCTCCATATAAATCAAGAAATTTGATTGAGCGGATGAAAATCATCACGAACATCGAAAGGGACATGAACCATGACTTATATCGCCGCATCCCGTTGCCCGCCGGTCGCCCGGCCCTCCCTCGGCGCCCGCATCGCCCGTGCCTACGGCCTGTGGCTGCAGCGCCAGCAGCTCAGGCGGCTGGACGACGCCGCGCTCCGCGACATCGGCATTTCCCGCGCCCAGGCGGAGATCGAGGCCAGCCGCCCGATCTGGGACGCGCCGGCCAGCTGGACACGCTGATCCCCGGCCGCCGAATCAGTGAAAATTCCACCGCCGCCGCCGATCTGCCGGCGGCGGGACGGATTTGTCGATTTTTGCGTATCGAACTCGTCGGAAATACTTGAAAAAGCTTGGTGGCCGCCCGATATTTACCGAAGATTGCCGATGGACCGTTCCACCGGCGCTTCAGTTCTGAAACGGAGACCTTGAATGGCTGAATTCGACACGACTCACATGACGGGCCGGGCGGCGGCCGGAACGCGCGCCGCCGCGTTCGACGAGGGCCTGCGCGCCCATATGAACAAGGTCTACGCGACGATGTCCGTGGGCACCCTGCTGACCTTCATCGTCGCCTGGGCCGTCGGCACCAGCCCGGCGCTGCTGGGCATTTTCCGCGACCCGGTCACGCTGTCGCCGAACATCCTCGGCTGGATCGTGATGTTCGCGCCGCTGATCATGGTCTTTGCCTTCGGCGCCGCCATCAACAGGCTGTCCGTCGCCGGCGCGCAGCTGTTCTTCTACGCCTTCGCCTCGGTCATGGGCCTGTCGATGGCCTGGATCTTCGTCGCCTTCACCGGCTACTCGATCGCGCAGGTCTTCCTAATCACCTCGATCGCCTTTGCCGGCCTGTCGCTCTGGGGCTACACGACCAAGAAAGACATCTCCGCCTGGGGATCGTTCCTGATCATGGGCGTGATCGGCCTGCTCGTGGCGATGGTGGTCAACATCTTCCTGCAATCGCCGGCGATGATGTTCGCGATCTCGATCCTGGGCGTGCTGATCTTCGCCGGGCTGACCGCCTATGACACCCAGAAAATCAAGACCGACTACCTCCAGCACGCCGCGCATGGCGATGCGGAATGGATGGGCAAGTCCGCGATCATGGGCGCGCTGACGCTCTATCTCGACTTCATCAACATGTTCATGTTCCTGCTCCAGCTTTTCGGCAACCGCGAATAAGCCGGCGCTGATCCGAACGCCAAAGGGCCGGTCCTCGCGACCGGCCCTTTTTCTTTGCCCGCCCGCCCTGCGGTGCGGCCCCGTCAGACCAGCGGACCGAAGAGATGGCCGACGCCGGCCGTGACCGCCATCGCGAGGCTGCCCCAGAACAGCACCCGCAGCACCGCCGCCCGGACCGGGGCGCCCCCCAGCCAGGCGCCGGAGGCCCCCAGCAGCATCAGCGCCACCAGCGAAACCACCGCCACCGCCGGAATGCCGACGCCGGACGGCGCGAGGATCGCCGCCAGGACCGGCAAAGCGCCCCCGACGGCAAAGCTCAGCGCCGAGGCCCAGGCGGCCTGCAACGGATCGCCGGCGCTCGTCTCGGTGAATCCCAGCTCCTCGCGCGCATGCGCGTCCAGCGCGTCATGCTCGGTCATCTCATGCGCCACCCGCGCCGCGAGATCCGGCGAAACGCCGCGCGCCTGGAGTCCCTGCGCCAGCTCGTCCAGTTCGTAATCGGGATCGTCCTGCAACGCCTGCAATTCGCGCGCCAGGTCGGCGGCTTCGCTGTCGGCCTGCGCCGAGACGGAAACATATTCGCCCGCCGCCATCGAAAACGCGCCCGCGGTCAGCCCGGCGAACCCGGCCAGCAGCACGCCGCCATGGCCGGACCCGGCCGCGATCACCCCGACCAGCAGGCTCGCGGTGGATACCAGCCCGTCGTTGGCCCCCAGGATCGCCGCCCGCAGCCATCCGGTGCGGGTGTTGTAATGTCCGTCCTTGGGCATCCGCGGGCGTTCCCCCTGTCATCCCCTGCGCACGACGCAAAAGGCCACGCGCGCCGCGTGGCCTTTTCCGGGTCGAGCAATCGAAAGACCGATTACTTGATCTTGCCTTCCTTGTACTCGACGTGCTTGCGAACAACCGGGTCATATTTGCGAACGACCATCTTTTCCGTCATGGTGCGCGCATTTTTCTTGGTCACATAGAAATGGCCGGTGCCTGCGGTCGAGTTCAGGCGGATCTTGATTGTGGTCGGCTTCGCCATCTTGTCTCTCCTGCAACGAAAGGCCCTGGCCTTTCGACGAATTCATATGAAGCTGCGCTTGTACCCACGCAGCACTCCGAGTCAACAGGGGATTTGACCCGATGGCGCGTTTTGACGCGCAGCGTCACGGCACGGGCGCCGGAAAATACGCGCGGAGAGCCTGTAAGCCGGATTCTGTTCCCGGCGGGTCGCCCCGCCGTTCGATGACCATTCCTCTAGGGGCTGCGTCGCCGCAACCCTCAAGCTGCCAACCCGACCCCTCTCGACCAAGGCGGATCCAGCGGCGGTATCCCCGAAGGGACCAGCCCGCGCGGGGGTCCTATTCGGCATTGCTCCCGGTGGGGCTTGCCGTGCCGCCCCTGTTGCCAGCGGCGCGGTGGGCTCTTACCCCACCGTTTCACCCTGACCCGTGCGGATGCTCCTTTGGCGAACCTCCGGTCCGACGGGCGGTCTGTTCTCTGTGGCGCTGTCCGTCAGGTTCCCGGCGGGTTTCCCCGCCGATCCCTGCCCGGCCGTTGGCCGGCACCGTTGCCTTGTGGAGTCCGGACTTTCCTCTCGCGCCTCGCGGCGCCAGCGGCCATCCGGCTCTCCGCGCTCCTGCGATCTAGGCGCTCTCTCCCGTCCGGTCAACGCCAAACCGCGCCGCCAGATCGGCCATCATCGCCCGGTCGGCGGCACCGGCCGGCCCGGTCGCCTGCGGCCGGAACCTTGCGCGAAAGGCCGCCAGCAGCGCCGCCTCGTCCTCGACCGGATAGCCGAACCGCGCCGCGTCCCGCGCGAAATCGCCCGCCTGCCCCGCCTCGGGCCAGACCGCCAGCCCCCGCCGCGCCAGCCGCGACCAGTCGAACCTCGGCCCCGGATCGAACTTGCGCGCCGGCGCCATGTCGGAATGGCCGATCACCCCTTCCGGGCCGATCGACCAGCGCGCCATCACCTGCGGCAGCAGCGCCTCCAGCGCCGCCATCTGCGGCTCGGCGAAGGGATGCGTGCCGCGATTGTCCAGCTCGATCCCGATCGAGCGCGAATTCACGTCTCCCCGCCCGCGCCACGCCCCCGCCCCGGCATGCCAGGCGCGCATCTCCTCGCGCACCATCTGCCAGACGCGGCCGTCTCCGGCGATCAGGTAATGCGCCGAAACCTCCGCCGCCGGGTCGCAGAGACGCGCCAGCGCCGCCTCCGCGGTCTCCATCGCGGTGTAATGCAGGACGATCAGCTCAGGCCGCAGCCCGTCGCGCCGGGGTCCGAAATTGGGTGATGGGCGCCAGCGCACCCCGATCCGCCCGGCGCCGCTCAGTTCCGGACCGCGGTCCGGAACCGGGACGGATCCCAGCCGCAGGCGTAGCCGTCGCCATCCGGGTCGAGCCCGGCCCGGTCGTTTTCCGGCCCGCCGCGCGACAGGAACTCGATCTGCGCCAGGTCGGCGGATGAAAACGTGCGGCAGTTGCGTTCCGCCTTGCCCGCCAGGTTGACGCCGCTGCGGCTGTAGACCCGGGTGCCGACCGGATGGGACGTGGCCAGCGCGAAGGCGACGATATTGGGCTGCGCCGCGTCGCCGCGATCCGGCACCGCGGTCGGCTGCACGACCTGGTATTGCGACCGGTTGCTCTCGATCAGCGCCGCGTCGCCCTCGATGGTGCGGGTTCCGGACACCGCGGCGAAATCGTTCTCCGCCGACAACCCGCTGTCCGCCGTCACCACCGACGGCGTGCCCGCCGAAGCGGCCGGGGCGGCCCCCGTCGACGAGGACGCGGCCAGGACGGCGGCGGTCTGCGCGGCGATGTCATCGCCGGTTCCGCCGCTCTGCGCCGTCGCGGCGCTGCCGGGAAAACGCAGCGGGTCGCCCGGCTGCGCCGGCGGCAGGGTCTCGCTCGACAGCGCCTGCGGCGGGGCCAGCCGCTCGATGGTGGCGGGTCCGCCCGCCAGTTCCAGTTCGCGCGCCCGCATCGCATCCGCCTCGGAGCCGAACCCGGCCCCGGCCGCGCTGTCGGGCATCCGCGGCGCACAGGCCGCAAGCGCCGCCAGGGACAGTCCGAGAGCCAATGTCACCGGGATGAAATTTCGCATCTTCGCCGCCTTTCATCTCTGCCGCGGGATCGGGCGAGTCCTACCACCATCGGGCCGGCTTGGCCACAAACCCCACCGCGCCTTCCAGCGCATAGGCGGTGTTCAGCAGGTCGCCCTCCTCCCAGGGGCGCCCGATCAGCTGCAACCCCAGCGGCAACCCCTGCCGGTCCAGACCCGCCGGCACCGAAATTCCCGGCAGCCCGGCCAGGTTCACCGTCACCGTGAACACGTCGTTCAGATACATCTGCACCGGATCCGCCTCGGTCATCTCACCAAGGCCAAAGGCCGCCGAGGGCGTCGCCGGGGTCAGGATCGCGTCGATCCCTTGTGCGAACACATCCTCGAAATCCTTCTTGATCAGCGTCCGCACCCGCCGCGCCCGGTTGTAATAGGCGTCGTAGAATCCGGCGGACAACACATAGGTGCCGATCATGACACGGCGCTGCACCTCGGGGCCGAAGCCTTCGGCGCGGGTCTTCTCATACATCTCGGTGATGCCGTCACCCTGCGCCAGCTTGGCCCGGTGGCCATAACGCACCCCGTCATAGCGGGCGAGGTTGCTCGACGCTTCCGCCGGGGCGATCACGTAATAGGCGGGCAGCGCGTATTTCGTGTGCGGCAGGCTGATATCGACGATCTCGGCCCCCGCGTCACGCAGCATGTCGGCGCCCTGCGTCCACAGCGCCTCGATCTCGTCGGGCATCCCGTCCATCCGGTATTCGCGCGGAATGCCGATCTTCTTGCCCCGGATGTCGCCGGTCAGCATCGCCTCGAAATCCGGAACGGCCAAGTCGGCGCTGGTGCTGTCCTTCGGATCATGCCCGGCCATCGCGCCCAGCATGATCGCCGCATCGCGCACCGATTTCGTCATCGGCCCCGCCTGATCGAGCGAAGAAGCGAAGGCCACGATCCCCCAGCGCGAACAGCGCCCGTAAGTCGGCTTGATCCCCACGGTGCCGGTAAAGGCCGCCGGCTGACGGATCGAACCGCCGGTATCGGTGCCGGTCGCCGCCAGGCACAGGTCGGCCGCCACCGCCGCCGCTGAACCGCCCGAGGAACCGCCCGGCGTCAGCGCCGCCTCGTCGTTGCCGCGCCGCCAGGGGCTGACCGCGTTGCCATAGGTGCTGGTCTCGTTGGAGCTGCCCATGGCGAATTCGTCCATGTTCAGCTTGCCCAGCATCACCGCGCCCGCGTCGGCCAGTTGCTGGCTCACGGTGGATTCGTATTCCGGCAGAAACCCTTCCAGGATGCGGCTCCCCGCCTGGCTCGGCACGCCCTTGGTGCAGAACAGGTCCTTGATCCCGATCGGCAGCCCGCACATGCCCGGCGCGTCGCCCGCCCGGATCCGCGCATCCGCCGCCGCCGCGCGCTCCAGCGCGATCTCCGGCGTCTTGTGCACAAAGGCGTTCAGCCCGTCCGCCGCGTCGATGGCGGCCAGGCAGGCTTCGGTCAGCTCCACCGATGTGGTTTCCCCCGCGCGCAGCGCATCCCGCGCCGCCGCCAGTCCCAGCTTGTTCAGATCGCTCATCATTCCACCACCTTCGGCACCGCGAAAAACCCTTCGCGCGCATCCGGCGCGTTGGACAGAACCGCCGCCTGCCGGTTGCCGTCCGTCACCACGTCGGCCCGCCGCTTCAGCCGCATCGGCGTGACCGAGGTCATCGGCTCCACCCCGTCCACGTCGACCTCGTTCAACTGCTCGATGAACCCCAGGATCGTGTTGAATTCCGAGGCCAGCGCCGGCAGCGCCGCCTCCTCGACCTTGATCCGGGCCAGCTTTGCCACCCGTGCGGCGGTGTTCTGATCAATCGACATAGGGTTCCTCGTGCTGTGACAAGGGGCGTTTATCGCTGTCGCGCCCCTGTCGCAAGGGGCGCGGGCTTGTGCAGCGGCGGCAACTGGGGTCAAGTCGGACAGAACCGGCCAAACCGCGGAGCGCCCGATGAAACTGACCCTGCACCACATCAACCTGTGCACCGAAAACGTGCCGCGCATGGATGCCTTCTATCGCGACGTGCTCGGGCTTGACCGCGAATCCGGCGGTCTGCCGGTGCTGGAAAAGGAAAAGGGCTATGCCGGGGACGTGGCCTTCGTCACCGACGGACGGGTCCAGACCCATCTCGCCCAGCGCGACGTCCGCGCCGGGTTTTCCACCGGCCAGATCGTCAATCCGGTCAGCCACGGCCATATCGCCTACCGTACCGACGACATCGCCGCCTTCAAGGCGCATCTGGACTCGCAGGGCGTGCCCTATTCGGACTGGGGCAACAGGGCCGTGGCGGGCTGGCACCAGATCTTCTTCTACGACCCGGACGGCAACGTGATCGAGGTGCACCAGGTCGCGGCAGACTGACGGGCCTCAGGCCAGCGGCTGCTCCGCCGCGGCTTGCCGGCTCGGCAGCGAAAAGATCAGCACCAGGCCCAGAACCGCCAGGACCAGAAGCGCCCGGAACGCCATGGCATAGGCGCCGGTGGCGTCGAAAATCGCCCCGGCCAGCACCGGGCCGATCGACCCGCCGAGCGTGCCGAAGAACAGGATCGCGCCAAAGATCGCGCCATGCGCCCGCATCCCGTAATATTCGGCCACCGTCGGCGACACCACGACGAACAGCCCGCCATGGGCAAAACCGTAAACCGCGACAACCGGGTAGAGCAGCCCCGGCGCCTCGGTGGCGGCGAATCCGGCCAGGCTCGCGATCAGCGCCAGATAACAGCCCGCGAAGGCGTTGCGCCCCCCGATCAGGTCCAGCAGCCGCCCGACCGTCAAGCGGCCCAGAATGCTGGCCCCGCCGACAACCGACAGCAAGGCCGCCGCCGCCGGCGGCGTCATGCCCAGATCCATGCCATAGACCGGCAGGTGCAGCGGGATGGTCATCACGGTCACAAAGGTCAGGAACTGCACCGCGCACAGGGTCCAGAACGACCGCGACCGGCGGGCCTGGGAAAAATCCGCGCCGACGCCGGGGCCACGGGCGGCCCGCCCCTCCGGCGCGCCCGGATGCTCCATCATCAGCGCCGCGGCAAGCAGCACCGCAAGGGCCGCCAGACCCAGCACCACGACCGCGCCGCGCCAGCCCAGCGCCACGATCAGCACCGCCGCCATCGGCGGCACCAGAATCTGGCCCAGCGCCGTGCCCACCTTCACCACGGCGGTCATCATCCCGCGCCGGCCCTCGAACCACCGCGCCACCGTGGACAGGGTCACCACGTCATGCGACCCCAGCCCCAGCGGGATCAGCGTTGCAAACAGCAGGAACAGCTGCCATGGGGCGCCGACCTGGGACATCAGCACGAACCCGGCGCCATACGCGGCCCCCGACACCAGAAGCACCCGCCGCGGCCCCAGCCGGTCGCTCAGCGGCCCGACCACCATCGCGAGAATGCCCATTCCGAGAAACGCAACCGAGGTGCAGGCCGACATCAGCGTCCGGGACCAGCCGTACTCGACCTCCAGCGCCTTGATCAGCAAACCAAAGGAAAACAGCAGCCCGATCACCGTGAACTGGATCAGGCATCCGCCGATGACGACACGATATTTCGTCTGCACCCCGATCCCCCGCTGCGGCCACGCCTCAGCCCTAAGCGATCGCGCGGTCCGGGTCCATTGGACATTCGCGAATCCGCGCGATGGATTTTTCTCGTCCCGGTGCTAGGGTCGGGACCAAAGACAACGGAGGACCCCATGAAAATCACCTGGCTCGGACACGGCAGTTTCCGCATCGAAACCGGCGACCTGGTTCTGCTGCTCGACCCCTGGCTGACCGGCAACCCGATGCTGCCCGAAGACCGCCACGACGAAGCCATCGCCGGGGCGACCCATATCCTGCTGACCCACGCGCATTTCGACCACGTGGTCGATGTGCTGCCGCTGACGAAAAAGCTGGGCGTTCCGGTCATCGGGCAATACGATCTGATGGGGTTCTGGGGGGAAACCGAAGGCATCCAGACCATCGGTTTCAACAAGGGCGGCACCGTCGATCCCGGCGGCGCGCGCATCTCGATGGTGACGGCGCAGCACAGTTCGACCTTCTCTACCCCCGAGGGCCTGCGCACCGGCGGCTCCGAAGTCGGCTACATGATCGCCGCCGAAGGCCACACGGTCTATGTCTCGGGCGACACCGACATCATGGCCGACATGGACTGGTTCGGCGACTATTACAAACCCGATATCGGCATCCTCTCCGCCGGCGGGCATTTCACCATGGACATGGCCAAGACCGCCTATGCCGCGAACCGCTATTTCAACTTCCGGACCCTGATCCCCTGCCATTACCGCACCTTCCCGATCCTCGAACAATCGGCGCAGACGCTCGTGGACGCCCTGCCCGGCGTGAACGTGATCGAACCGCAGGTGCTGGAACCGATCGAGATCTAGATGCCTGAGATCCGCGCCTCTCCGGAATTACTGGCTGTGTCGCGGCGCTGGTTTAATGCACTTATCAGCCGCAAGGACAGAGAGTTACAAAATTTCCTGTCCACAAGCGACCATCTTCAGTTCATCGGCAGCGCCGAGGGCGAGACCTGGATTGGTTCTGCCGTGCGGCGGGCCGTTGGCAACCATTTCAGAGAAGTCCCGAATATCCTGAAACGAGAGGAACTTTGGGCCAACGCCTTTGAAAGCCACGAGGTCGGCTGGGCCTTTTCCGCGCACAGGTTCTGGTTCGAGAACCGGCCCAAACCGATCACGTTTCACACTACGCTCGTCTATACGCTCGAAGACGGAAGCTGGAAGATCATCCATCGCCACGCCTCGATTCCAATGCCCAACCTCGAAACAATCGGGTATAACCACTCCGCTATTCAGGCCCTACTGGATGCCGCGCGGCAAGACCTGTCCCTGACCCAGCGCGAAGGGCTGGCCTCGGTCATGTTCACCGACATCGTCGATTCGACGGTTCTGGCCGCCGCCATCGGCGACCGGGCGTGGTCCGCCCTGATCGCCGATCACTTCGCGCAGCTGCGCGGGATCGTCGAATCCCATGGCGGCCAGTTCGTGAAATCGCTGGGCGACGGCACCCTGTCGAGCTTCCCCTCGGCCCGCGCCGCCCTCACCGCCGCCCGCGCGATCCAGACCGGCCTCGCCCGGCAAGACGCCGAACCCCGCCTCGGCCTGCGGATCGGCCTGCATACCGGTGACGTGGTGCAAGCGGAGGGCGATTTCTTCGGCACCGTCGTGAACAAGGCCGCCCGCATCACCGCCCAGACCGGCGCCGGCGAGATCTGCCTCTCCGACGTGACCCGCGCGATGGTGGGCGACAGTGCCGATTTCACCTTTTCCGCCCCTGTCGCCACCCCGCTCCGGGGGCTGGACGGAACCCACCTGATCCATCGGCTCGGCTGGTAGCGGCCGCTTCGCGTGCGCCTGCGCGTATGCACGTGGTATGCATGGCGTATGCACGCGATGCACAGCCCGGTTCCGGTCACTCCCCGCCGCGCCGGTCGCGGAAGAATTCCCGCAGCAGGCCGGCGGATTCGGCTTCGGCCAGCCCGTCGTAGACCTCGGGAACATGGTGCACCTGCGCGTGGTCGAACACCTGCGGACCATGCGCCACCCCGCCCGATTTCGGGTCCGACGCGCCGTAATACAGCCGCG
This sequence comes from Sedimentitalea xiamensis, assembly GCF_030164465.1. Classification (GTDB taxonomy): domain Bacteria; phylum Pseudomonadota; class Alphaproteobacteria; order Rhodobacterales; family Rhodobacteraceae; genus Sedimentitalea; species Sedimentitalea xiamensis. Next base: position 101,519 of record NZ_JASNJE010000011.1, on the reverse strand, counting down.
CGATCCGGGCGAAGGCGATGGCCGCGGCGCACATCGGACAGGGTTCCAGCGTGACGTAGATATCGTGCCCCGGCAGGCGTTCCGACCCGGCGGAAGCGCAGGCCGCGCGGATCGCCAGGATCTCCGCATGGGCGGTCGGATCGTTCAGTTCGCGGGTGCGGTTGCCGGCGCTGGCGACGACCCGCCCATCGGGCGCCACGATGACCGCGCCGACCGGCACCTCGCCCCGTCCGGCGGCGGCGCGGGCCTCTGCAAGTGCCTGATTCATCTGGGATTTGAACACCATGCCCAACCCTGCCCCGCAATGTCCGCTTTCGCAAGAAAACAAAATGGTCTAAGGGCGGTTCATGACAGACAAACCGCTCAATCCCGGCGACCGTATCGCCAAGGTTCTCGCCCGCGCCGGCGTCGCCAGCCGCCGCGAGGCCGAACGCATGATCGAGGCCGGGCGCGTCTCGGTCAACGGCGCCAAGATTGACAGCCCGGCGCTGAACGTGACCGGCAAGGACCGGATCGCGGTCGACGGCAAGCCGCTGCAAGAGGCGGAACCGGAACGGCTCTGGCTCTATCACAAGCCACCCGGCCTCGTGACCACCGCCAGCGACGAAAAGGGCCGCAGGACGATCTTCGACGACCTGCCCGAAGACATGCCCCGCGTGATGAGCGTCGGCCGGCTCGACCTCAATTCCGAGGGCCTGCTGCTCCTGACCAACGACGGCGGCATCAAGCGCCGGCTCGAACTGCCGAGCACCGGCTGGCTGCGCAAATACCGGGTGCGCATCAACGGCCGCCCGAAGGACGAGGATTTCGCGCCGCTGCGCAAGGGGCTGGTGATCGAAGGCGAAAGGTTCCAGCCGATGATCGTGACGCTCGACCGCCAGCAGGGCGCGAACGCCTGGCTCACCATCGCCATCCGCGAAGGCCGCAACCGCGAGATCCGGCGCGCGCTGGAAGATGTCGGGTTCACGGTTAATCGCCTGATCCGGGTATCTTACGGGCCGTTTCAGCTCGGCACGCTGAAGCCCGGCGCGGTCGAGGAAATCCGCCGCAAGGTGCTGCGCGACCAGCTCGGCCTGGACGCGGGCGACAGCACCGGCGAAGCGAAGCCGAAGGCCAGGCCGCGCGGCGCCGGCGGCACGGCGGCGGGCCGGCCCCGGACACGCGCGCCCCGGCCCAAGCGCTGACCGGCGCGAACCGGATTACGAGCCCACGGCGCGCCAGTTCCCCCTAGCAAGGCCACCGCCCATGCTCTAAGTTGTCGTTATCGGTTGATGTCAGGGGGTTGGCGTGTCTGCAAACGGCCTACAGAAAATCGCCTATGCGGCGCTGATCGTGCTGATGTTCGGCGTCTGCACCGGCTGGCTCGGGGGGCTTTAGGCGGATGGCGCGGCGCTTTGGCGGCAAATACAGCCCGGACGGTTCCCCGGCGGACCACCCCGCCCCGCCCCGCGGCGCGTTCGACGGCGCGCGGGTGGACCCGGTCGGCGCGCGCGCCAACATTCTTTTCATCCCCGTGATTCCGCTGGTGTTCCTGTCGCTGGGCGACGGGGCCGTCGGGCTGGCGCTCGGCCTCGTGGCGGCGGGTCTGCTGACCTTTGCCGCCTTCCTGCTGCGCGAAGGTCTGCGGGCAGAGGCCGAATTCCACGCCCGCAAGGTCGCCCGCCGCCCGGCCTTTCCGCGCAAGATGGCCGCCAGCGTGCTGACCGGGCTGGGCATCGCCCTCGCCGCCTACAAGACCGAACCGGGGCTGCTGGCGCCGCTGCTCTACGGCGCGGCGGCGACGGGCCTGCACGGGCTGTCCTTCGGCATCGACCCGATGAAGGACAAGGGCATGGAAGGCATCGACAGCTTCCAGCAGGACCGGGTCGCCCGCGTCGTGGAAGAGGCGGAATCCCGCCTGAGCGACATGTCCGACGCCATCAAGCGCGCCGGAGACCGCCAGATGGAGGCGCGCGTCGAGCGGTTCCAGACCACCGCGCGCGATCTCTTCCGCACCGTCGAGGAAGACCCCCGCGACCTGACCGGCGCGCGCAAGTATCTCACCGTCTACCTTCAGGGCGCGCGCGACGCGACCGTCAAGTTCGCCGACGTCTACGCCCGCGGCCGCGATCCGCAGGCCCGCGCCGACTACACCGCGCTCCTGGACGACCTGGAACAGAATTTCGCCGCCCGCACCCGCAAGATGCTGTCGAACGACCATACCGACCTGACCGTTGAAATCGAAGTGCTGCGGGACCGTCTGCGGCGCGAAGGCGTCCGCACGGACCCACAGTAGGCAACAAGGATAATCTGCATGTCTGACACCGTTCGCAAGAAGGCCGAGGAAGCCCTGACCAAGGTCGAGGAAGTCACCGCCGTCATTCTCCCCGAGCCCAGCACCGACATCGTGCCGCTGGAAAAGGCCGACGCCACCGTTGGCTCGGAAATCCGCAGGCGCATGGACGAGATCGACATGGGCGACAGCAATTCCATCGTCGCCTTCGGATCGGCCGCGCAGGCGGAATTGCAGGAAATAAGCCAGGCGATGCTTGCCGACGTGCGCAACAAGGACGTCGGCCCCGCCGGCGACAGCCTGCGCGACATCGTGACCACGATCCGCGGCTTTTCGGTCAGCGAACTGGACGTGCGCCGCGAACGCAGCTGGTGGGAAAAACTGCTGGGACGGGCCGCGCCCTTCGCCAAGTTCACCGCCAATTTCGAGACCGTGCAGGCCCAGATCGACAAGATCACCGACGACCTGCTGGGGCATGAACACACGCTGCTGAAGGACATCAAGTCGCTCGACATCCTCTATGACAAGACGCTGAATTTCTACGACGAACTGGCGCTCTACATTTCCGCGGGCGAGGCCAAGCTGGCGCAGCTCGACGGCACCGACATCCCGGCCAGGGAAGCCGCCGTACAGGCCGCGCCCGAGGCCGATCAGGTGATGGCGGCGCAGGAACTGCGCGACCTACGCGCCGCGCGGGACGACCTGGAACGCCGGGTGCACGACCTGAAGCTGACGCGGCAGGTGACCATGCAGTCGCTGCCCTCGATCCGCCTCGTGCAGGAAAACGACAAGAGCCTCGTGACCAAGATCAACTCGACCCTGGTGAACACCGTGCCGCTCTGGGAAACCCAGCTGGCGCAGGCCGTCACCATCCAGCGCAGCGCCGAGGCCGCCGGCGCAGTGCGCGAGGCCAACGACCTGACCAACGAACTCCTGACCGCCAATGCCGCCAACCTGCGCGACAGCAACAAGGTGATCCGCCAGGAAATGGAACGCGGCGTCTTCGACATCGAAGCGGTCAGGAAGGCCAATGCGGACCTGATCGGCACCATCAATGAAAGCCTCGCCATCGCCGACGAAGGCAAGGCCCGGCGCGCCGCCGCCGAGGCGGAACTGCAGAAGATGGAAGCCGAACTGCGCGACACGCTGGCTTCGGCCAAGGCGCGCAAGGACGGGTTGGGCGACACGGCCAGCGGCGCGGTTCCGGGCTGAGACGTGCGGCGGGTGCGGGCAGCGTCGCTTGGGTTTCGCCCGTGGCTGGCCGGCCTGCTGGGCCTGTTGCTGCTGGCGGGCTGCGACGGGATGGGCCTCAAGACCTCGCCGACGCCCCAGGCGCGCCCGGCGGGGCTGAAGCCCCCCGACACCACGCCCGCGCCGCGCTCCGCGGCCAGCGAGGATCTCGCGCGCTACTACGCCAGGGTGCAGAACGACCTGCTGACGCGGGGCCTGCTGCGCACCGACGGCGGCGGGCCGGACACGCCCTTCTCCGCGGATGCGCTGGCGCGGAATTTCGAGACCATCGCCTTTTACGACGAATACACCACCGGCACCGGCGTCGCGACGCGCGGCAACGGCAAGAGCGGGCACCTCAGCCGCTGGTCCGGACCGATCCGCATCCGCGCCGAATTCGGCGCCAGCGTGCCGCCCGAACAGCGCGAGACCGACCAGGCGCGGGTGGCGGCCTATGCCGGCCGCCTGTCCGCGATCACCGGCCATCCGATCGGCGTGGTGTCCAGGAACGCGAATTTCAACGTCTTCATCGTCGGCGAGGATGACAACGATTTCCTGATCCGACGCCTGGTCGAAGTGATACCGGGCATCAGCCAGACCGAACTGGACCTGTTCCGCAACCTGCCGCGGTCGTTCTACTGCCTCGTGATCGCCGTGTCCGGCAGCCGCACGCCCTATCAGTACACCCGCGCCGTCGCCCTGATCCGCGCCGAACATCCCGACCTTGTGCGCCAGTCCTGCATCCACGAGGAAATCGCCCAGGGCCTCGGCTTGCCCAACGACAGCCCCTCCGCGCGCCCGTCGATCTTCAACGACGACGACGAATTCGCGCTGCTGACCAACCACGACGAACTGCTGCTGAAAATGCTCTACGACCCGCGCCTCGAACTGGGCATGACAGCGGACGAAGCCCGCCCCGTCGCCCGCATCATCGCCCGCGACCTGATGGGCCAACAGTTGTGAGCGCCCCGATGAGAAAACTGGATCTAGTTCAAATCCGACACACTGAAAAAGACAACAAACCAAACAAATCCGATTTGCTCGGAGATGGTAAGATCGCTCTAGGCGTTGTCATCGGCGCCATTCTAACAATCATTTTTTGGAGTATATTTTTTGGCGGGAGAAGCTTCGGTGCAGGCTCAGCATCGAATCTCTCTTGGCTGAGCGAACTAATCACTCCCCTGATCGCGCTTACCTCACTATTTATCGCATCTCATGCGCTTCACGAGCAACGCAAAGCGCGGCAAGCGGGCACCGATCCCGTAATTCTGATACACTTGGGAAACCGTGAAGATGCACGGATACTTTCTACGCTTGAGGTAAGGAATGTTGGCGCAGGGGCTGCACTAAATGTGACCGTCCAATCGACGGCTGATTTATCAAAGTATTTTCCAGACAGAATAATTACAGACTTAACCAGTATTCAGACAATAAAAACGATCCCTCAAGATCACTCAATTTCATACAATTTTGGGCTTGGGCACAAGTTGTTAAAAGATCCAATAGTTGAACCACTGCTGTTCGAAGTAAGCTACGAGGACATAGAGGGAAACCGCTACTCAAGCAAACAAGTAATTGATGTAGAAGAACTAAAGGCACAGAGGGCCGACGAAGGCCTAGCAGCAAGAACTGCCAAAGCAACCGAGGCAATCGCAAAGAGTTTGCGCGATAGTCAAAGTGGCCAATCGCCCCTTCACATATTGACGCAAGCAGTAGACGAAGCCCGCAACGAAAGGCAGGCTTTATTAGCTTCCCTGAAAAGAGAAAAGGACATCTGACCATGGGCATCTTCGACTTCCTGAGCGGCGAATTCATCGACGTGATCCACTGGGTCGACGACACCCGCGACACGATGGTCTGGCGCTTCGAACGCCAGGGCCACGCGATCAAGTACGGCGCCAAGCTGACCGTGCGCGAAGGCCAGGCGGCGGTGTTCATCCACGAGGGCCAGCTTGCCGATGTCTTCACCCCCGGCCTCTACATGCTGGAAACCAACAACATGCCGATCCTGACGACGCTGAACCACTGGGATCACGGTTTCAAGAGCCCCTTCGTGTCGGACATCTATTTCGTCAACACGACCCGGTTCAACGATCTGAAATGGGGCACCAAGAACCCGATCATCCTGCGCGATCCCGAATTCGGGCCGACCCGCATCCGCGCCTTCGGCACCTATTCCGTGCGCGTCACCGACCCGGCGAAATTCCTGACCGAGATCGTCGGCACCGACGGCGAATTCACCATGGACGAGATCAGCTTCCAGATCCGCAACATCATCGTGCAGGAATTCTCGCAGGTGATCGCCGGATCCCGGATTCCGGTCCTGGACATGGCCGCCAACACCTCCGATCTCGGCAAGCTGATCGCCGCCGCGATCTCGCCCACCCTGCAGAACTACGGGCTGACCATCCCGGAACTCTATATCGAGAACATCTCGCTGCCCCCGGCGGTCGAAGCGGCGCTGGACAAGCGCACCTCGATGGGAATGGCCGGGGATCTGGGCAAGTTCACCCAGTATTCCGCCGCCGAGGCGATGACGGCGGCCGCGAACAACCCGGCGGGCGGCGGCATGGCCGCCGGGCTCGGCGCCGGGATGGGCATGGCGATGGCGGGCCAGATGGCGCAACAGGGCCCCTGGGGCGCGAAACCGGCCCCGGCCGCACCGCCGCCGCCGCCGGTCGAACATGTCTGGCACATCGCCGAAGGCGGCGAAACCAGGGGCCCGTTCTCCAAGGCCACCATGGGGCGCATGGCGGCGGACGGCAGCCTGACCCGCATCACCTATGTCTGGACCGCCGGCCAGGACGGCTGGCTTGCCGCCGAGGACGTGCAGGAACTGGCCCAGCTCTTCACCGTGCTGCCGCCGCCGCCGCCCGCCCCATGACGACCGCTTCATCTTTCCCCAAATACTCCCGCCGGAGGCGGCAGATCCCGTGACCGAACACCGCTTTCCGTGCGAGCAATGCGGCGCCGATTACCGCTTCGATCCGGCCCGCGGCCTGCTGGTCTGCGACCATTGCGGCGACACGCAGCGCATCGACGGCGGTCCCTGGGGCGGCGCCAGCCTGCGCGAACTCGATTTCGACGCGGCCATCGCCCGGAACCTGCCGGAGGCCGAGATCGAGGAAACCCGCGTTCTCACCTGCCCGAACTGCGCCGCGCAGGTGGAATTCGACCCGGCGACCCATGCCGCGGAATGCCCGTTCTGCGCCACCCCGGTGGTGACGGACACCGGCACCAGCCGCCATATCAAGCCGCGCGGGGTGCTGCCGTTCCAGCTGGACGAACGCGCCGCCCACAAGGCGATGACCGACTGGCTGGGCCGGCTCTGGTTCGCGCCGGGAGGGCTGCGGGACTACGCCCGCAAGGGGCGCAGGATGCAGGGGATCTATGTCCCCTACTGGACCTACGACGCCGATACGGCCTCGCGCTACAGCGGCCAGCGCGGCACCATCTACTACACCACCCGCACCGTGATGCAGAACGGCAAGCGGGTGCAGCAGCAGGTGGCGCAGATCCGCTGGACCCCGGCCTCGGGCCGGGTCGCGCGGTTCTTCGACGACATCCTCGTGCTGGCCTCGCGCAGCCTGCCGAAATCCTACACCGACGCGCTCAGGCCCTGGGATCTCGCGGCCCTGCAACCCTACCAGCCGCAATATCTGGCCGGGTTCCGCGCCGAAGCCTATACCGTCAGCCTTCAGGACGGCTACGAAGAGGCCCGCCAGCACATGGCGCGGGTGATCGAACGCGACGTGCGCTTCGACATCGGCGGCGACCAGCAACGGATCACCGCGCTTGAGACCAACGTCCGCGATGTGACCTTCAAGCATGTGCTGCTGCCGGTCTGGCTCGCCGCCTACAAATACCAGGGGCGCACCTTCCGCTTCGTCGTCAACGGCCAGACCGGGCGTGTCCAGGGCGAACGGCCCTGGTCGGCGATCAAGGTCTTCTTCGCCATCGTCGTCGGCCTGGCCGTCGCGGCGGGCATCGGCTACCTCTCGGCGACCAGCCAGTAGCCCGCCGCGAGGCGTTTCAGCCCTTGGAAATGGAAATCTTCCGGGCGGCGCTGGCCTCCTTCGGCGACAGTTTCGGCACCGTCACATGCAGCACCCCGTCCTTCATCCTGGCGCTGGCCTTGCTCGCATCCGCATCCGCGGGCAGCCGGAACGACCGCCGGAACGCGCCATACTGGCGTTCCGAGAAATACCAGGTGTCGCCCTTCCTTTCCGACTGGGTCTTCTTTTCGCCCCGGATCGTCACCACCCCGTCCTCGACCGACAGGTCGATATCCGCGTCGGTGACGCCGGGAAGCTCCATCGAGATGTCATAGGCGTTCTCGCCGCCCGAAGCCTCGGCGGCCGGGTTCAGCCAGTCGGCGAGCCGGGCGCCCATGCTCCGGAACGGATCGTAAAGCGACGGCCAGAGACCGCTGTGTTCCGTCTTTTCCACCATGTCGGGGTCCTCCTTTTGCTGAGATGCGGAATCAATATGCAGGAACCAAGATATTTGCATTGATCCTGCTCAAATCGTCCGGCCCTTGCGGTTCCCGCCCCGCGCGGCCATCCTGCGGCGGACGCGGCACGGAGCGACAGGATGACCCTCACCCACCCCGATCTGGACAGGCTGTTCGCAGCGCGGCAGTCCTGCCGCGGCTTCGCTCCGGACCCGGTGCCGCGCGACGTGATCGAACGCATCGTCGGCACGGCGCGGCGGGTGCCGAGCTGGTGCAACGCCCAGCCCTGGCAGGTGACGCTGACCAGCGGGGCGGAAACCGACCGGTTCCGCGCGGCGCTGCGCCAGGAGGCGGAGACCGGCACGCCGAACCCCGACCTGCCCTGGCCCACCCGCTATGCCGGCGTCTACCAGGACCGCCGCCGCGCCTGCGGCTTTCAGCTTTACGACGCGGTGGGCGTCGCAAAGGGCGACCGCGCCGGCTCCGCCCGCCAGATGATGGAAAACTTCGACCTCTTCGGCGCGCCCCATTGCGCCATCGTCTCAAGCCCCGCCGATCTCGGCCCCTATGGCGCGATGGATTGCGGCGGCTTCGTCACCGCCTTCACTCTCGCCGCCCAGGCGCTCGGCGTCGCCAGCATCGCCCAGGCCGCCGTCGCCTCCTACGGGCCGTTCCTGCACCGCTATTTCGACATCCCGGACGACCGGCTGATCCTCTGCGGCATTTCCTTCGGCTATGCCGATCCGGACCACCCCGCCAACGGGTTCCGCACCGCCCGCGCCGAGGTGGCCGAAATCGTCGACTGGCACGGAGACGCCTGATGCGCGCGCTCGTCCAACGTGTCAGCGAGGCCAGCGTCACCGTCGACGGAACCGTCATCGGCGAGATCGGACAGGGCCTGCTGATCCTCGTCTGCGCGATGCAGGGCGATACCGGGGCCGAGGCGGCCAGGCTCGCCGCGAAGATCCCCAAGCTGCGCATCTTCAGGGACGAGGCCGGCAAGATGAACCGTTCGCTCGCCGATATCGGCGGCGCGGCACTGGTGGTCAGCCAGTTCACCCTCGCCGCCGACACCTCGCGCGGCAACCGGCCGGGGTTTTCCAGCGCCGCCGCACCGGCGGAGGGCGAACGGCTCTACATGTCTTTCGCCGCCGAACTCGCGGCGCAGGGGCTGACCGTCGCCACCGGCGCCTTCGGCGCCGACATGGCGGTGGCGCTGGTCAACGACGGTCCGGTCACGATCTGGATGGAAAGCTGACCGCCATGCCCGACGCCCGCAACACCCTGCGCGAGATCGAGGAATTGCCTGATATGGGCATCACCCTCGCGGACGGCTGCCGCCTCTCCGCCCGCGTCTGGCGTCCGGTGGATGCGGATGCCGACCCGGTGCCGGCGATCCTGGAATACCTGCCCTACCGCAAGCGCGACGGCACCTGCGCGCGGGACGCGCTGACCCACCCGTATTTTGCCCGGCGCGGCTATGCCTGCATCCGCGTCGACATGCGCGGCAATGGCGACAGCGACGGGCTGATGACCGACGAATACTCGGCGCAGGAACTCGCCGACGCGGTCGAGGTGGTGCACTGGCTCGCCGCGCAGCCCTGGTGTTCCGGCGCGGTCGGCATGATGGGGATCAGCTGGGGCGGCTTCAATTCCCTGCAGGTGGCAGCACTTGCGCCCGACCCGCTCAAGGCGATCATCACGCTCTGTTCGACCGTCGACCGCTTTGCCGACGACATCCACTACAAGGGCGGCTGCCTCCTGAACGAGAACCTCGGCTGGGGCGCCACCATGTGGAGCTATTCCTCCCGCGCGCCCGACCCGGCCCTGCGCCCGGACTGGCGCGAAATCTGGCTGGACCGGCTGGAACACGAACCCTTCCTGCCCGCCACATGGCTGCGCCATCAGCGCCGCGATGCCTATTGGCGGCACGGCTCGGTCTGCGAGGATTACGGCGCGATCAAGGCAAAGGTTCTGGCCATCGGCGGCTGGGGCGACGCCTACAAGAATGCAGTGCCGCAGATCGTCGGCAATATCCCCGGCAGCAAGGGCATCCTCGGCCCCTGGGTGCACAAGTATCCGCATTTCGCCGTGCCCGAACCGCGCATCGGCTTCCTGCAGGAGGCGCTGCGCTGGTGGGACCGTTGGCTCAAAGGCATCGGCACTGGGGTCGAGACCGACCCGGCCAGCCGCGTCTACCTGATGGACGGGGTGCGCCCGGCGCGCTGGTATGAAACCCGTCCGGGCCGCTGGCTGGCCGATCCCGGCACCCGGCCGCGCCGGATGCACCTGACCGATGCGGGCCTGTCGGAGACCGGCGCCCCCCTGTCGCGCAAGGTCTGCTCGCCGCAGGATTGCGGCGCGGAGTCCGGCGAATACTGCGCCATCTGGCTGGGTCCGGAACTGCCCGGCGACCAGCGGCGGGACGACGCGCTCTCCGCCTGTTTCGACAGCCCGCCGCTGACCGACGACGCCGCCATCGTCGGCGCGCCGCGCCTGCGCCTGCGGCTGGCCTCGGACAGACCGCAGGCGCAGATCGCGGTGCGGCTCTGCCATGTCCACCCGGACGGGGCCAGCACCCGCATCACCTACGGCGTCCTGAACCTCAGCCACCGCGACGGAGCGGCCGAGCCGACGCCGCTGCGGCCGGGCCGGGAATACGACGTCGAACTCGCGCTCGACCACATCGCCTACCGGGTGCCGGCGGGCCATCGGCTGCGGGTGGCGGCCTCGACCGCCTGCTGGCCGCTGGTCTGGCCCGCGCCGGAAACCGCCACCCTCACCCTCACCGGCGGCGCGCTCGACCTGCCGCTCTGCGACGCGGCGGCGACGCCGGGCTGGACATTTCCGCCGCCCGACGCCGACGCGCCCTGGCGGAGCCGCGAACTGCGCCCCGCATCCCACCTGCGCCGCCGCGAGACCGACCTGACCACCGGCACGGTGCACCTGGCGATCGAGGACGACTTCGGCAAGCTTCAGGACTCCGACCACGGGCTGATCGCCGGTTCCGTCGCCCGCGAACGCTGGAGCATCCACCCCGACGACCCCCTGTCGGCGCGCGGAACCTGCCACTGGACCGGCGAACTGGAACGCGGCGACATCCGCCTGCGCACCGAGGCCCGCTGCGAGATGTGGAGCGACGCCACCCACTTCCACCTGACCGCCCGGCTCCGGGCCTACGAGAACGACGCCCTGGTCCACGATCGCACGACGACCGACCGGATCGAACGCGACCACCTTTGACCGGCGCGCCCATTTGTCGGGCATTCCCCCTTGCGGCACGGGCAGAAATACGCAAACCTTGACTCACCAATCAACAAAAACTGCGCAGCAAGCGCGATTGAAACAACCGGGAGCTTCCATATGACCAATCCACTCGACTTCATGGCCGGACGCGTCGCCGCGGGCAAGATGAGCCGCCGCGAATTCATCGGTCGCGCCTCGGCGCTGGGAATAGGCGCCGCCATGGCCGGCACCATGTTCGCGCAGGCGGCGCGCGCCGCCGGTCCGGTCAAGGGCGGCACCCTCCGGATGGCCATCCAGGGCGGGTCGACCACCGACAACCTGGACCCGGCGCTGACCACCAACGCGGCCGGCCTGATCCTGATCCGTCTCTGGGGCGAGCCGCTGGTCGAACTGACCGACGATGGCGGGTTGCAGGGCAAGGTGGCGGAAAGCTTCGAAGGCTCGGCCGACGCCGGCACCTGGCGGTTCCGCATCCGTTCCGGCATGAGCTTTTCCAACGGCCAGCCGGTCACACCCGCCGATGTGGTCGCGACGCTGGAACGTCATTCCGACGACGAATCCAAATCCGGCGCCCTGGGCCTGATGCGCGATATCAAGGATGTCCGGGTCGATGGTCAGGACGTGGTGATCGAACTGTCCTCGCCCAATGCCGACCTGCCCTATCTGATGTCGGACTATCACCTGCCGATCCAGCCGAACGGCGGCAAGGACGACCCCAACGCCGCCATCGGCACCGGCCCCTATGTCCTGAAGGAAGCGGACATGGGCGTCCGTTTCGTCGCCGAAAGGAACCCCCACTACTGGGGCGACCTGGGCCATGCCGACACCCAGGAACTGCTGGTCATCAACGACGATACCGCGCGGGTCGCGGCGCTGCAGTCGGGCCAGGTCGACATGATCGACCGGGTTCCCCCGCGCACCGCCGGCCTGGTCGCCCGGGCGCCCAACATCAACGTCCACAAGACTTCGGGTCCGGGCCATTACGTATTCATCATGCATTGCGATACGGCCCCCTTCGACAACAACGACCTGCGACTGGCGCTGAAATACGCGATGAACCGCGAGGAAATGGTCGACAAGATCCTGTTCGGCTATGGCTCGATCGGAAATGACACGCCGATCAACGCCTCCTATCCGCTGTACACGCCGCTGGAGCAGCGCAGCTATGACCCGGACAAGGCCGCGCATCACTTCAAGCAGTCCGGCCATGACGGTCCGATCCTGCTGCGCACCTCGGACAACTCCTTCCCGGGGGCCCCGGACGCGGCGGCGCTGTATCAGCAGAGCGCGGCGGCGGCGGGTATCAAGATCGACATCAAGCGCGAACCCAACGACGGCTACTGGTCCGAAGTCTGGAACAAGCAACCCTTCTGCACCAGCTACTGGGGCGGGCGTCCGACCCAGGACCAGATGTATTCCACCGCCTACCTGTCGACGGCGGACTGGAACGACACAAGGTTCAAGAACGAAAAGTTCGACCAGTTGCTGTTCGCCGCCCGCGCCGAGATCGACCAGGCCAAGCGCAAGCAGATGTATGTCGACATGGGCCAGATCGTGCATGACGAAGGCGGGTTGATCTGCCCGATGTTCAACGATTTCGTCGAAGCCACCAGCACCCGCATCGACGGCTGGGTCGAGGGCGTGCAGGGCCAGATCCTGATGAACGCCACCGCCCCGCTCAGGATGTGGGTGAACGAGTGAGATGTCCCAGATCCTCAAGCTACTGGCTCAGCGCATCGCGCTGAGCCTCCTGTTGCTGTTTCTGGTTTCGATCCTGATTTTCGCCGGAACGATCATCCTGCCGGGCGACGTTGCGCAATCCATTCTCGGCCAGTCCGCGACGCCCGAGGCGCTGGCCAACCTGCGCGCCGAACTGGGGCTGAACGATCCCCCCCTGACCCGCTATTTCGCCTGGCTCGGCGGCATCCTCCAGGGCGATCTGGGCACCGCGCTGACCAGCGGGCAAAGCATCGCGGACGCCATCGGCACCCGTCTGGGCAACACCTTCTTCCTGGCTTTCTGGGCGGCGCTGGTCGCCGTGCCGCTGGCGATCTTCCTCGGGCTTCTGGCGGTGCGCTACCGCGACCGCTGGCCGGACAAGCTGATCTCGGCGGTGACGCTGACCTCGATCTCGATCCCCGAATTCCTGATCGGCTACGTGCTGATGTATTTCATCTCGGTCCGGCTCGGCTGGTTTCCTTCGGTGGCGATGATCAACGACGGCATGAACCTCGGGCAGAAGCTCAATGCCATCGCCCTGCCGGTCATGGTCCTGACGCTGGTGGTGCTGGCGCACATGATGCGCATGACCCGCGCCGCGATCCTGAACGTGATGCAATCCGCCTATATCGAAACCGCCGAACTCAAGGGGCTGTCCGGCTTTGACGTGATCCGCAAGCACGCCTTTCCCAACGCCATCGCCCCCATCGTCAACGTGGTGATGCTTAACCTCGCCTATCTCGTCGTCGGCGTGGTGGTGATCGAGGTGGTCTTCGTCTACCCCGGCATGGGCCAGTATCTGGTCGATCACGTCTCCAAGCGCGACGTGCCCGTGGTGCAGGCCTGCGGGCTGATCTTCGCCGCCGTCTACATCGGGCTGAACATGATCGCCGACGTCGTGTCGATCCTGACCAACCCCCGGCTGAGGCATCCAAAATGAGTTCTTTCCCGAAAAAACTCATTTCGTGCGACCAAGCGTCTTTGCGCAGTAAAGGCGCGGGGAGGCACCCGGCCGCAACAGGGCAAGCCGCCCTCACCCCGGAGATCGCGCGATGAAGAACATCCCCGTCTCCGCCATGATCGGCCTCTTCTTCACCGCGCTCTATTTCCTGATGGCGATCTTCGCGCCGCTGCTCGCCCCCTACGGCATGGCCGAGGTAGTCGGCGGGGTGTGGGAACCCTCCTCCGAACAGTTCCTTCTGGGCACCGACAGCATCGGGCGCGACCTGCTCAGCCGGATGATCTACGGCGGGCGCACCACCATCTTCATCGCCACCGCCGCGACGCTGATCAGCTTCGTCACCGGGTCGATCCTGGGCTTTCTCGCGGCGGTCAGCGGCGGCTGGATCGACCAGGCCCTGTCGCGCTTCGTCGATCTGATCATGTCGATCCCGACGCTGATCTTCGCGCTCGTCGTGCTTTCGGTGATGCCGGTCACCGTCCCGGTGCTGATCCTGGTCATGGGCCTTCTGGACTCGACCCGCGTCTACCGGCTGGCCCGCGCCGTCGCCGTGGACATCACGGTGATGGACTATGTGGAAGCCGCCCGCCTGCGCGGCGAAAAGACCGCCTGGATCATCTTCCGCGAAATCCTGCCCAACGCGCTCAGCCCGCTGGTCGCGGAAATGGGGCTGCGGTTCATCTTCGCGGTGCTCTTCGTGTCCACCCTGTCCTTCCTCGGCCTCGGCGTGCAGCCGCCCCAAGCCGACTGGGGCGGGATCGTGAAGGAGAACAAGGAAGGCATCGTCTACGGCATCCCGGCGGCGCTGGTGCCCGCCTTCGCCATCGCCACCCTGGCGATCTCGGTCAACCTGGTCGCCGACTGGGTGCTGAACCGCACCACCAGCCTCAAGGGAGGGCGCGGCTGATGTCCGATCCGCTCGTCAAGGTCCGCGACCTCAAGATCGGCGCGACAGTCTATCCGCCGGGGGAAAAACCGAAGGAGATCGAGATCGTCCACGGCGTCGATTTCGACCTGAAGAAAGGCGAGGTGCTCGGCCTCATCGGCGAATCCGGCGCCGGCAAGTCCACCATCGGGCTGGCCACCATGGCCTATGGACGCGGCGGGGTGGAAATCACCGGCGGCGAGGTCTGGGTCAATGGCCGTGACATCCTGCAATCCGGCCTGCGCGACGTGCGCCGCCTGCGCGGCGGCGAAGTGACCTATGTCAGCCAGTCCGCCGCCGCCTCCTTCAACCCGGCCAAGAAGATCATGGAACAGGTGACGGAGGCCGCGATCCGCCACAACAAGTTCTCCCGGCGCGAGGCCGAATCCCGCGCCGTCGATCTCTTCACGAGGCTCGGCCTGCCGAACCCGGAAACCATCGGCAACCGCTACCCGCACCAGGTCTCGGGCGGGCAGCTGCAACGCTGCATGACCGCGCTCGCCCTCTGCCCGGAACCGGATCTCGTGGTCTTCGACGAACCGACCACGGCGCTGGACGTGACCACCCAGATCGACGTGCTGGCGGCGATCAAGGAGGCGATCCGCGACACCGGCGTCGCCGCGCTCTACATCACCCACGACCTCGCCGTGGTGGCGCAGGTCTCCGACCACATCATGGTGCTGCGGATGGGCGACATGGTGGAATACGGCACCACCGACCAGATCATCAACGCGCCGAAAGAAGACTATACGAGGGCGCTGGTCTCGGTCCGCTCGATCAAGCATGTGGAAAAACCGCCGACGCCGGAACCGGTGCTGTCGGTCAGGAACATCACCGCGCGCTACGCGGGCACCCGGTTCGACGTGCTGCACGATGTCACCGTCGACCTGCATCCGGGCCAGACGCTGGCCATCGTCGGCGAAAGCGGCTCCGGCAAATCCACCCTCGCCCGCGTCATCACCGGCCTGCTGCCCCCGCGCGAGGGCCGGATCGACTTCGCCGGCCGCAGCCTGTCGCCCGACCTCGCCGGGCGCAGCCGCGAAGACCTGCGCGAACTCCAGATGATCTACCAGATGGCCGACGTGGCGATGAACCCGCGCCAGACCGTCGGCACCATCATCGGGCGGCCGCTGGAATTCTACTTCGGCCTCAAGGGGCGCGAGAAACAGAAGCGCATCCAGGAACTGCTCGACGCGATCGAACTGGGCGACGGTTTCCAGGACCGCTACCCGGCGGAACTCTCCGGCGGCCAGAAACAGCGCGTCTGCATCGCCCGCGCGCTCGCCGCCAAGCCGAAAATGATCATCTGCGACGAGGTGACATCGGCGCTCGACCCGCTGGTCGCGGACGGCATCCTGAAACTGCTGCTGAACCTGCAAAAGATCGAGGATGTCGCCTATCTCTTCATCACCCACGACCTCGCCACCGTGCGCGCCATCGCCGACAGCATCGCGGTGATGTATCAGGGCCGCGTGCAGCGTTACGGCGGGAAGACCGAAGTGCTCAGCCCGCCGTTCGACGATTACACCGACCTGCTGCTGTCCTCGGTGCCGGAAATGAAACTCGGCTGGCTGGAAGAGGTGATCGCCCACCGCAAGATGGAAAGCGCCGGGCACTGATCCCGCCGGCCGCGGCCGCGCCGATGCGGCCCTCAATGAATCCTTGCCCGGCCCCCCTCCGGCTGGCAAGATCGGGCAGGATTGCGATGACATTTGCGCGCCCGATCCTGCCTTCCGCATCCGGGCGTTTTCACCTGGCGAGGATATTGCACATGACACGATTTTCAACCGGATCGGGACTGCTGGCCTGCATGCTGGCGATCGCAGGCGGACCGGCGCCCGCGCAGCAGAATGTCGGCATCGCAGGCGCCGCGACCAAGGAAAACGTCAGGGTCGCCACCCCTGACAGACCCTATTCGCCCTATGCCGACCGCAAATTCCCGACGCGGCCCTTCTTCGGCGACACCCATCTGCACACGGCCTTCTCGATGGACGCCGGGGCCTTCGGCGCAAGGCTGACCCCGCGCGACGCCTACCGCTTCGCCCGCGGCGAACAGGTGATGTCGAACACCGGCCAGCCGGTCCGGCTGTCGCGCCCGCTGGATTTTCTCGTGGTGGCCGACCATTCCGACAACATGGGCTTCTTCCCGGATCTCTTCGCCGGCAAGCCCAGCGTGCTGGCCGACCCCACCGGCCGCAAGTGGTATGACATGATCAAGGCCGGAAAGGGCAACGACGCCGCGATGGAGATCATCGTCGCGTTTTCGCACAACACCTTCCCCGACGATCTGATGTATTTCCCCGGCACCCAGGGCTACAAGAACGCCTGGCAGCAGACCATCGACGCCGCCGAGGCGTTCAACGATCCGGGCACTTTCACCGCCTTCATCGGCTATGAATGGACTTCCAACACCGACGGCAACAACCTGCACCGCAACGTCATCTTCCGCGACAACGCCGACCGGGCCGGGCTGGTGCAGCCCTTCACCGTCTACCCGCCCTTCGGCAGCGACGATCCGGTTAAACTCTGGGAATGGATGGCGAATTACGAGGAAAAGACCAGCGGCAGCGTCCTGGCCATCGCCCATAACGGCAACCTCTCCAACGGCATCATGTTCCCGGTCGAACAGGCCTTCGGCAAGGCGCTGGACGCGGATTACGCCAAGACCCGCGCCAAGTGGGAACCGCTCTACGAAGTCACCCAGACCAAGGGCACGGGCGAGGCCCATCCCTTCCTGTCCCCGAATGACGAATTCGCCGATTTCGAGCTTTGGGACAAGGGCAACCTCGACGGCAGCACCGCCAAGACCAACGACATGCTGCAATACGAATATGCACGGCAGGCGCTCAAGAACGGGTTGCTGCTTGAGAAGACGCTGGGCACCAACCCCTACCAGTTCGGCATGATCGGCAGCAGCGACGCCCATACCGCGCTCGCCGCTCTGGGAGAGGATAATTTCTTCGGCAAGACCGTGCCGCAGGAACCCGGACCCGACCGCATGAAGGCGGTCTTCGTCGACAACAAGGAAACCGGCGTGCAGATCTTCGACTGGGAGGTCGGCGCCTCGGGCTATGCCGCAGTCTGGGCCGAGGAGAACACCCGCGCCTCAATCTGGGACGCGATGCAGCGTCGCGAAACCTACGGGACCACGGGGCCGCGCATGGCGGTGCGCTTCTTCGGCGGCTGGGACTTCGCCGCCGCCGATGCCCTCGACCGGACCCCGGCCACGGTCGGCTACGCCAAGGGCGTGCCGATGGGCGGCAACCTCGCCACCGCGCCCGAAGGGGCCACCGCGCCCACCTTCCTGACGGCGGCGCTGCGCGACCCGATCGGCGGCAATCTCGACCGGATCCAGATCGTCAAGGGCTGGATGGACGCCGAAGGGGCGCTGCACGAAAAGGTCTTTGACGTCGCCTGGTCCGGCGACCGCAGCCCGGACCCCGAGACCGGAAAGGTGCCGCCGGTGGGCAGCACGGTGGACGTGGCCACCGCCACCTACACCAACTCCATCGGCGCACCCGAACTGGCGGCGGTCTGGACCGATCCGGAATTCGACGCGTCGCAACCGGCCTTCTACTATGCCCGCGTGCTGGAAATCCCGACCCCCCGCTGGACGGCCTACGACGCCGTGCGCTTCGGCAGCACGCCGCCGGACGGCGCCCGCATGACCATCACCGAACGCGCCTACACCTCGCCGATCTGGTATCAGCCGCCGGGCTGAACCCCGCGGCGGCGCGTTCACGGCCCGTCGGGCCATCGCTGCGCGCGCCCCGTCAACCCTTCCGCGGACCCGGTTTCCGCACCCCGCGTATGCACGCCGTCTGCACGCGGTATGCACGGGCTGCACAGCCGCCCCGGCCAATGAAACAAGGGGGTTAACGTCAAATACGCGCCCCGGCGGTTTTTCCGCCCCGCCCGGTTGCCTTTCGCCTCCGTCTCCGTTCTTGTCGCAGCGCGGGCCAGACGGAGAACCCCATGCAGAACAAGCTCCTCCTCATCCTCCTCGACGGTGTACCGGAACGCAATTTCCGCCGTCTCTTCGGAAACCTCGAAGGCTGGGTCCGGTCAGGCGACGCCCGCGTCTGGACCCACCGCGCCGTGCTGCCGTCGATATCCGCCAGCTGC
Organism: Sedimentitalea xiamensis; assembly: GCF_030164465.1. GTDB lineage: Bacteria > Pseudomonadota > Alphaproteobacteria > Rhodobacterales > Rhodobacteraceae > Sedimentitalea > Sedimentitalea xiamensis. The sequence goes on along the minus strand of NZ_JASNJE010000011.1, from coordinate 82,588 downwards.
TATGCCTCGATCCACACCGGCGTGTCCCCGCAGGTACATGGCAGCACCGGAAACGGCAACGTGTTCCGCCTGTCCCAGCCCGATGTCTTCTCCCAGACCCGCGCCGCCGGCGGCGTCACCGGGGCCGTCGCCCATTCCTTCTGGTCGGAATTCTTCAACCGGCATCCCTTTGATTTCGTTCGCGATATCGAATATGACGAACCCGACAGCGCGACCATCAACCACGGCCGGTTCCACACCATGACCGCCTATGGCCACGCCAACCAGATGACGCCGTCGGATGTCGATCTCTTCGCCACCCTGACCAGCCTGTGCCAGCGGTTCGGCCTGGATTACGGGATGCTGCACAGCTGCACGCTCGACAGCATGGGCCACCGTTTCTTTCACGACTGCACCGAGATGGACCACGCCTGCGCGGTGATGGATGAAATGCTCGCGCCCTTCATCCCGCGCTGGCTCACCGCCGGATACGAGGTGATCGTCACCGCGGATCACGGCCAGGACGACCGCGGCCATCACGGCGGGTGCGGGGCGCTGCAACAGGACACCGCGCTCTACTATTTCGGCCCGGCCGACGGCCCGCCCGAAGGCACCGTGATCGACCAGCTGCAACTGGCTCCGACGATCCTGTCCCGCCTCGGCGCGCCGATCCCCGAAACGATGCAGGCGACCCCGTTTCTGCGCTGACGCGAAGGGGGCGCGCCCATCCGGACGCGCCCCAAAAACCATTGTGATTCTATAGGCTTGACCGATTCCCGCCGGATCAGGCCGCCCATTCCCAGGGCTGCGCGAAACCGCCGAGCACCCTGGCGACATCCGCTTCGTCGGCACCGTTCCGGGACAGCTGCGCCACCAGTCCGCGTTTCCTGTCGTCGATCACCGACGCGACCCGCGCCTGCACCTTGGCGTCTTCCAGCGCGGCATTGTAGATCCGCGTGATCGCATGCTTGCGCAGGTCCGGCTTGAACACCTTGCCGACCGCCGTCTTGGGAAGCTCGCTCAGGATCGTGATGTGTTTGGGCCGGGCGGCCCTCTCGTGCACGTGCACCTGGCAATATTCCAGCAGTTCCTCGGGCGTCACCGTCTTGCCTTCAACCAGTTCGACGAAGGCGCAGGGCAATTCGCCGGAATGTTCGTCCGGCTGTCCGATCGCGCCGGCGAACGCCACCGCGTCATGACCCAGAAGCGCCTCTTCGATCTCTGCCGGGTCGATGTTGTGGCCGCCGCGAATGATCAGGTCCTTCGCGCGCCCGGTGATCCAGAGATAGCCATCGCTGTCGATCCGGCCAAGATCACCGGTCCGCAGGAATTTTCCGTTGAAATAGAGGTCCTTGTTCTTGTCGGCCTCGGTGTAGGTATGGCCCACGTAGACGCCCGGATTGGAGATGCAGATCTCGCCGATCTCGTCCACCGCCGCCTCCACCGGCCCGTCCGGCGACGCGTTGTAGATCTTTACATCCGTATAGGGGAACGGAATTCCGATGGAGCCGATCTTCTTTTCCCCGTCAACCGGGTTTCCGGAGACAAGGCAGGTCGCCTCGGTCAGCCCGTAGCCTTCGATGATCGTCACCCCGGTCGCCTTTTCAAAGCGCCTGAACAGTTCCATCGGCAGCGGCGCGGAACCGGAAAACGCCTTTTTCACTGTCGAGATATCCGCGTTCACCGGGCGCTGCATGGTCGCCGCGATTGCGGTCGGCACGGTGACGATGAAGGTCGACTTGTAGCGTTCGTTCAGCTTCCAGAAATTGTCGAACACCCCCTCGCCGCGATAGCCCTGCGGGGTCGGGAAAATGACGTGGCTGCCGCAATAGACCGCCGCCATCAGGATCACATGGCACGCCATGACGTGGAAAAGCGGCAGCGGACACATGATGTTGTCGTCCGGCCCCAGCAGCAATTCGCCGCCGACCCAGCCATTGTAGACCATGCCCGAATAGGTGTGCTGCGCGACCTTCGGCATGCCCGTCGTGCCGCCGGTGTGGAAATAGAATGCGACCCTGTCGCCGTCGCTGTCGGCAAAGCTCAGCTTGGCCGGCTGCCTGGCGAGTTCCTTGTTGAAGTCCTTGTAATCCGCATGGGCGAGATGTTCCCTGTCGGGCATCTTCGGGCGGATCAGCGGCACGATCCAGGACTTGGGCGGCGCCAGGTAACGGTTCAGGTCGACTTCAAGCACCGTATCCACGTCGGGCGCGTGGCGCACGGCTTCGGCGGTTTTCTGGGCGACATCGGTTTTGGGGAACGGCTTCAGCGTCACCACGACCTTGGCCTTGGTTTCCCGCAGGATCGACGCGATCTGTTCGGGTTCCAGCAGCGGGTTGATCGGGTTGGCGATCCCGGCAACGGCCCCACCCAGAAGGGTCAGGACGGTTTCGTTGCAGTTGGGCAGGATATAGGCGACCACATCGTTTTCGCCGACACCAAGCGACCGGAACAGGTTGGCCGCCTGGCTTACCTTTTGCAGCATGTCCGACCAGGTCAGCGTTTCCGCCTTGTCTTCCGGCCCGGACAGGATCTGATAGCTGATCGCCTTGTTGCCCGGAAACTTCTTTGCCGTCCGCGACAGCATCTGGAACAGGGTGGCGGGAACATCCCGGTCCTCCCATGGCATTTCGTTCTCTATGGCATTACGATCCGCCATGTTTGCGATCGGCATTCTCGCGTCCTCCCCTGATGGCCCGGTTCCGGGTTATTGTGTCCGATCAAAATGGGGGTAAATCGGTTGCTGCGCAAGACATTGGACCACACCGCCCCCGGTTCGCAGCGCCTGACGTCGCGAAACAACGGCGGCTTCGCGACCGGATCGGCGGGTGGCGGGGATATGCCAGCCGCACCGGCCCTTCAGGGAGACCCGCGGGCGTCCCCGAACCACCGGAGATCCGGCCCGCGGACCGCCTATTCCGCGGCCAGCCCGTCGGTGAACTGTAGTCGCGCCAGCCGCGCATAAAGCCCGCCCTGCGCCACCAGTTGATCGTGCGATCCTTGCGCCACGATCCGCCCCTGATCCATGACGACGATCCGGTCGGCCTTCTTCACGGTCGCAAGCCGGTGCGCCACGATCAATGTCGTGCGGCCGGAACTGAGCTCGTCGACGGCGCGCTGCACCGCCCGTTCGCTTTCGGCGTCCAGCGCGCTGGTCGCCTCGTCCAGAAGCAGGACCGGCGCGTCCCGCAGGATGGCGCGGGCAATCGCGATTCGCTGTTTCTGCCCGCCCGACAACATCACGCCCCGTTCGCCAACCTCGCTGGCATAACCGTCGGGCAGCGCCATGATGAAGTCGTGGGCCGCGGCGGCGCGCGCCGCCTGTTCCACTTCGGCATCGCTGGCATCGGGACGCCCGAAGCGGATGTTCTCGCGGGCCGAGCCGGCGAAGATCACCGGATCTTGCGGCACCAGCGCGATATGCTTGCGAAACGCATCCCGCGACATATCGGTCAGGGCCACCCCGTCCAGGAGAATCCGCCCGCCGTCCGGGTCATAGAACCGCTGGATCAGCTGGATGATGGTGGTCTTGCCAGCCCCCGAAGGCCCGACGAAAGCGACCGTTTCGCCCGGCGCGATGTCCAGCGCCACGTCGTCCAGCGCAACGGTGTCCGGGCGCGCAGGGTAGCGGAAGGACACATCCAGAAATTCGATCCGGCCGCGCACCGGCTCCGGCAGGCTGACAGGCCGGGCGGGGTCCTGGACGCTATCGGTGCTATTCAGCAGTTCGACCAGCCGTTCCGTGGCCCCTGCCGCGCGCTGCAATTCGCCCCAGATCTCCGAAAGCGCCGCGACGGACCCGGCCACCATGACCGAATAGATCACGAACTGGATCAGCGCGCCTTCGCTCATCGCGCCGTCGCGCACGTCCCGCGCACCCATCCACAAAACGCCGACGATGCCGGTGAAGACCAGGAAGATGACGATCACCGTCATCAGGGCGCGGACGCGGATCCGGTGCCGCGACACGGAAAACGCGGTTTCGGTCATCTCGGCGAACTGCCGGCGGCTGACGGCTTCATGGGTGAAGGCCTGAACCGTCTGAACCGCGCCCAGGGCTTCGGAGGCATTTCCGGAACTGGCGGCGATCCAGTCCTGGTTTTCCCGGCTGAGTACCCGCAGACGCCGGCCGAGAACCAGGATGGGCACGATCACGGCGGGCACGATCAGCATGACCAGTCCGGTCAGTTTTCCCGATGTCAGCAGCATCAGGACCAGCCCGCCAACCAGGATGAGCGCATTGCGCAGCGCGATGGAAATCGACGAGCCGAGCACCGACTGGATCAGCGTCGTGTCCGTGGTGATCCGACTCAGGACCTCGCCCGTCATGATCCGTTCGAAGAACACCGGGCTCATTCCGATGACCCGGTCGAACACGGCCATGCGGATATCGGCGACCACCCGTTCGCCCAGCCGGGTCACGAGCGCGTAGCGCAGCCCGGTGCCGACCGCCAGCAAGCCTGCTATGGCAAGGGCCGCGATGAAATAATTGTTGAGAATGGCCCCGTCCCGGACCCGGAAATTGTCCACCACCCGGCGCACCGCCAAGGGCAGCGTCAGCGACACGCAGGCGGTCAGCACAAGCGCCATCATCGACGCGACGATCAGCCCGCGATAGGGCGACATGAAGGGCCACAGGGCCTTCAGCCCGGTGATCTCCTTTGAGCGGGCGCGCTCTTCGGTCGCGCCGGGGGCGGCGGCTGCCGGAATGTTCGCCGTTTGCGCACGGGCCATGGATCGTCCTTCGGTCACGGTTTCCTGCACCGCGCGATCGATCGGCGGTCTGGTCCCGTTTCATGGCGGCGCAAGGCGCTGGGGTCAAGCGGCCAGATGCCGCGCCGGTCGCGGCGCGCGGGCGTCCGGCCGCACGTCAAGCGGTTTGACGCTCCGTCGCCAAAGCGGTAGCTGACGAGGATCAGCATCTGTCGGGAAGGTCGGCCACCGTCCATGCATGTCATTCTCCACACCGGCGTGCACTGCACCGACGAGGACAGGATCTTGAAGTGTCTTCTGCGCAACCATCAGGAATTCTCCGACCGGGGGGTCGCCGTTCCCGGCCCCGGAAAATACCGCGACCTGCTGGGGCAGACCTTTCGCGCGATGGAAACCTCCGGGATCGCGCCCGATGCCCGCGATGTGGTGATGGAGGCCATCCTGGACAACGAAACGGCGGATCGGATGATCCTGTCCAATGCGTTCTTCTTCGGGTCCAGGCGCCAGGCCGTTTCCGGCGGTCAGTTCTACCCGTCGGCCCCGGCGCGGGTGGCGCAGATGCAACGGTTGTTCGCCGGCGACCGGCTGGACCTCTTCATGGGTATCCGCAATCCGGCCAGCTTCCTCCCCGAGGTTCTGGGCAAGGCCGGCCCGCAGCAGCTCGCAGAGGCCCTGGACGGGGAAGACCCCCGCAGCCTGCGGTGGTCCGATTGCTTGAAGGAAATGCGCGCCACCGCCCCGGATCTGCCGCTGACCATCTGGTGCAACGAAGACACGCCGCTGATCTGGGCAGAGATCATACGCCGGATGGCCGGGCTTGAACCGGGCCGAAAGATCACCGGCGGGTTCGATCTTCTGGGCGAGATCATGACCGCGGAAGGGATGGCCGGTTTTCGCGCCTACCTGCAAAAGCACCCGAAACTGACCGAGCCGCAGAAACGCGCCGCCATGGTGTCCTTTCTGGACAGGTTCGCCATTCCGGAGAAATTCGAGCAAGAACTGGATCTGCCGGGTTGGACGCAGGACCTCGTCGCGGACCTCACGGAAATCTACGACGCCGACATGCAGCGCATCCGGGACATTCCGGGGGTTCAGGTGATCCTCCCCTAGGAGCGCTGCGGCAATTCCACTTGCATCGCGTCGCCGCGGCTTGCGATACCTGTCCTCATGTTTTCTGGCGGAGACCGACACAGATGATCCCCGAGCCGATCCGACGCCGGATGGCAGCTGTCCTGTTCGGCCTCGTGCTTGTCGGCGCTGCGCTGCTCGGCGCGCCCAGACCGGCCCCGGCGGGCGAAGCCATCACCGTTTTCGCCGCCGCCAGCCTGAAAACCGCGCTCGATGAGATCTCTGCCCTCTATGCAGAAGGCGGCGGCACGGCGGTGGTATCGCTTGGCGGCAGCGCGGCCCTGGCGCGGCAAATCCAGTATGGGGCGCCGGCGCAGGTCTTCATCTCGGCCAATACCGCGTGGATGGACGCGCTCGAATCCGGCGGTCTGATCGACGCCGCTTCGCGGGTGAACCTTCTGACCAACCGGCTGGTGCTGATCGCGGGCCGCGACGTGCAGACCGATCTTGCCATCGCACAGGGGTTCGATCTGGCGGGGGAACTGGGCAGCGGAAAACTGGCGATGGCGCTGGTGGACGCGGTGCCCGCCGGAATCTACGGCAAATCCGCCTTGCAGTCGCTGGGCGTCTGGGACGCGGTGGAACCCAAGGTGGCGCAGGCCGACAATGTCCGCGCGGCCCTGATGCTGGTCGCGATGGGGGAAACGGATTTCGGCATTGTCTATGCGACCGACGCCGCCGCAGACCCGCGCGTGCGCGTGATCGGCCTGTTCCCGCCGGAAAGCCATCCGCCAATCCTCTACCCGGCGGCTGTCGTCGCCGGACCGGCGCAGGACCAAGGGCAGGCGTTTCTGGATTTTCTGCGTACTCCGGCCGCAACCGAAGTCTTCCTGCGTCAGGGATTTGGCCTGGCGGAGAGCGGTTCGTGACCGACTGGCTGCAACCGGCGGAGTGGCAGGCGCTGGCCCTGTCCCTGCGGGTCTCGTTCTGGTCCACCCTGCTCAGCCTGCCGCTGGGCGTGCTCGTGGCCTATGCGCTCGCCCGCTGGCAGTTTCGCGGCAAGCAACTGCTGAACGGGCTGGTGCATCTGCCGCTGATCCTGCCGCCGGTCGTGACCGGATACCTGTTGCTGCTGACCTTCGGCCGCCGGGGCCTGCTGGGGGCCTGGCTGGAAGACGCGTTCGGCCTGGTGCTCGCCTTCCGCTGGACCGGGGCCGCGCTGGCGGCGGCAATCATGGCCTTTCCGTTGCTGGTGCGCGCGCTTCGGCTGGCGATCGAAGCCGTCGACCCCAAGCTGGAAGACGCCGCCGCGACCCTTGGCGCATCGCGGTTCTGGGTCTTTGCGACGGTCACGCTGCCCTTGATCCTGCCGGGACTGATTGCCGGAGCGGTCCTGGCCTTCGCCAAGGCGATGGGCGAGTTCGGCGCGACGATCACCTTCGTATCCAACATCCCCGGACAGACCCAGACCCTGCCATCGGCCATCTACACGTTCCTGCAGGTGCCCGGCGGCGAATCCTCGGCGCTGCGCCTCGTGGTGGTGTCCGTCGTGGTGGCGATGTCGGCCCTGCTGGTGTCCGAACTTCTGGCGCGGCGGGCCGCAAGGCGGGTGGCCGGCGCATGAGCCTTTCGGTCGACATAACCCATCGTCTCGGCGCGCTGGACCTGTACATCGCCTTTCAGGCGCCCACCGGAATCACCGCGCTGTTCGGACGCTCCGGAACCGGGAAAACCACCGTGATCAACGCCGTCGCCGGCCTGCTACGACCGGAAAGCGGACATATCGAACTGTCCGGAGAGATCCTGTTCGACGCAGAGGCCGGCATCTCCCTGCCGATTCACAAGCGCCGCCTGGGCTATGTGTTTCAGGACGGGCGGCTTTTCCCGCACTTGTCTGTGCGCCAGAACCTGACCTTCGGCCAGAGGTTCGCGGCGGGCTCCGGCGGCCTTTCGCTGGCCGATGTCTGCGACCTGCTTGGCATCGCGGGCCTGCTCGACCGTCGGCCCGGCACCCTGTCCGGCGGCGAAAAGCAGCGGGTCGCCATCGGACGGGCGCTGCTGTCGCGGCCCCGGATGCTGTTGATGGACGAACCGCTCGCCGCGCTGGATTCCGCCCGCAAGGCCGAAATCCTGCCGTTTCTGGAACGCCTGCGCGATCAGACGGATATCCCGGTTCTCTACGTCAGCCATTCGGTTGCCGAGGTCGCCCGGCTCGCCACGACCGTCGTCGTCCTGGAAGCCGGCAGGGTGGCCCGGTCCGGACGCGCGGAACAGATCCTGTCGGACCCGGACATGGTCCGGCAGCTGGGGGTGCGCGAGGCCGGCGCGGTGCTGCCCGCGAAGGTCAGGGCCCATCACGCCGACGGGTTGAGCGAACTCGACATTTCCGGCGGCCGGCTGTTCCTGCCACGGATGGACGTCGCACCGGGCACGACAACGCGCGTCCGCATCCTGGCGCAGGACGTCATCCTGTCCCGCGATGCCCCTGTCGGCCTGTCGGCGCTGAACATCCTGCCGGTCCGCATCATCGCCCTGCACGAAGGCAACGGACCCGGCGTGATCGTGCAGATGCAATCGGGCGAGGACCGCCTGCTCGCCCGGATCACCCGGCGTTCGGCGGACGCCATGGTCCTGAAGGAAAACGAGAATGTCCACGCGGTGGTGAAATCGGTCTCGATTGCAAGAACGGATGTCGGGACCGCGTGACGCGGGAGACCGCCACCCCGGCGGCCTGGTCCGGTTCCCGCTTTGATCCCGGCGGGATTCAGTTCATCCCCAGCGCTTCCTTGTACATCTCGAGAATCGCCTCTTCCTCGGCGATGTCGTCCTTGTCGCGCTTGCGCAACGCGATCACCTTGCGCATCACCTTGGTGTCATAGCCGCGGGCCTTGGCTTCGGCCATGACCTCTTTCTGCTGATCGGCGATGTCCTTTTTCTCGGCTTCAAGGCGTTCGACCCGTTCGATGAACTGTCGCAGTTCGGTCGCTGTCACTCGGTAACTGGTGTCCGTGTTCGTATCGCTCATGTCCGGGCTCTCCGTGAGTCTTGCGTGGCGTGGAACCTGCCGGATACGCCCGCAGCGGCCGGTCCGCAAGACGGAACCCCATCCGGTGAACGCGGCCGGCCCGACATCCCGGTTGCCTCATGCGGGATCATCCGCTAGGCGCAACGCACAGATACCAACCCGGAGTTCCCTATGTATGAAATCATGATCTGGGCCGGCGCGGCCCTGTCTCTGGTGGGACTTTGCGGCCTGGTCTGGTGCATTCTGCGCGTCGCCAGGGCGCGGCGCGCCAAGCTTGCCGACGACCAGATGCGCGCCATCCTGCAATCGGTCCTGCCCGTGAACATGGGCGCATTGTTCCTGTCCGTGATCGGACTGATGCTCGTGGTCGTCGGCGTGATCCTGGGCTGATCCCTCGGCTGTAAACCCGTGAACGGGTTTCTCAGGTGTTGACGCTTGCGTTTCATTTCCGACGGTGCAGGTCAGCCGTGGCGTTTCAATCTGGCGGATTTCGAACGGGGCTTGATCCGGCCCCTTCTTCCCGGCAAGCCGGGGGAGTGGCGCGAGTGGTCCAGAGGCGTGTCTTGAGGTGCGGGCCTTTGAAACGCTTGCAGAAAAATCGCCGCAAAGCATGCAATCCATTGGCAGTTCCTTTTTCCGCGCCCATCGGCATGCCGCCTCGGGAAAAGGGGGCGAAGATCACGCCTTCGGCCCTTTTCGCGGCGGATTGCGCGCCAGGATCAATGCATTGGCCGATCGCCGTGGCCTGCCGGCGGCGATCAGGTTCTCACCGGGGCGGGCCTCGGACAAGGCCGCAGTGAGCGACCGGCTTGCCGCCCATCCCACGCCTGGCGGCAGGAGGCACATCCCGACGCAGCCGGTTGGGAAAGCGCAGCGGCCCGATACGTCCTGTGACCGGCCCTTCCCCGATCAGACCGCCGCGGCTGCGGCTATGCGCCGATACCCTGCCTGACCGTGATAGAACCCGTTGGAAAACGAAGTCCCGCCGCAAAGTTCGCGCAGCGCGGCTTCCGCCGCGTCCAAGCCACGGGTGCTATCCAGAGCATCCCGGAAGACGGTGGCCACCGCCACCATATCAATCGCTTGCGGCATCAGCCGCAGATGGGTGATGCCGCAAGCGATCATTTGTCCGGCTTCAGGCATCAGGTCCATGTAGCTTTCCGACTGGGTCTGAATGCCATTCACGCGAAGGATCGGGCGGTCGTCGGTGGTGCGCAATGGCATGCCGTCGGCATCTTCCTCGCAGACGAACTGGCAGTTGTCCTTGGTCCGGCCATGGGCGCGCGCGTGGTAGCACCGTGCTGACACCGCGAGCGAAACACGGCCGAATACCTGGACTTCCACCCCCAACCCAAGGTCGCGCGCCGCCGCCGCGGCCACGGCAATCGCCGGACCCGGCATTTCGGCAGGCAAACAGACATGTGTCGCGCCCTGAGCGGCCATCCAGGCGATTGTCGCCTCGTTATACGCGTTCATGAAGGGGCCGATGCGGTGCGGGCGTTTCCCCCGCGCGAACAGGCCCGCGGCATTGTTGATCTCGATTTCCGGGCTATCCATGCTGGCGAGATCGGCGGTCGCCTTGCGTTCGCGTTTCAACATGACCTCGGCCAGAGACGACAGGATCACCGTCTTGCCGCCGCGCTCCAGCCGCTCGATCGTGGCGGGCAGATCGCCCTCGTGGAAGGGCGCACGCTTGGAGCAGATCACCTCGCCCAGATAGACTTCGTCGACCGGCGCTTCGTCGGCGATACGGGCGTAGAAGTCCCGCCGCGTTTCGGCGGACCAGTGATAGGCGATGGGGCCAAGGGTCAGTTTCGTCATGTCGCTCACCGCCATTTCTTTGTCTCGAACGCGCCCTGGGTCTGTTTCTGCCCCTCGGTAAGGGCAACCAGGTCGGCGATATTCGCCGCGCGTCCCGCGCGAATGTCGTCCACGGCCTGCCGGAAGGTCGAAACCACGCCGCGGACATAGCTCTTGGACCGCTGGCGCCCTTCGATCTTGAACGCATGCACTCCGGCGTCGATCAGGTCGGGGAGCAGCCGGGAGAGGTTCAGGCTGATCGGCTCCTCGAAGGCATAATAGCCCTCGGGCCGGTGCGATGCCGTGTAGCGGCCCTTGCAGATCGTCGGGTAGCCTGCCTTTTCGTCGGACCCGAAGCAGTCGATGGTGAAACCGGCGAGTTGCGAGGACATCGATCCGTCCTCGTGGCGTTTGTATTCCACGTCCGAGGCCGGAGAGCACACCCCGTCCATGTTGGTCGATTGCCCGGTCAGGTAGTTGGTCAGGCTGCATCGGCCCTCGACCATCAATCCATGATTGCCGAAAATGAAAGTCTCGATCTCGCAGGGGATTTCCTTGCGGATCTCGCGGATCTCGGGGATCGTCAGGATGCGCGGCAGCACAACGCGCTTCACACCGAAATTCTCGCAATAATACCGGATCGCTTCGGGACTGGAAGCAGCGGCCTGAACCGACAGGTGCAGGCGAGATCCCGGATGGGAACGCGCGATGTAGTCGGCCACGCCCATATCCGCGACGATGAAGGCATCCACCCCAAGCCGCGCGCCGGTATCGGCGGCCTGCCGCCACAGATCGACCTTGCCCGCAGGCGGGTAGGTGTTCAGCGCCAGCAACACCTTGGCGCCCCTTTCATGCGCATAGACGACCGAGGCGGCCAGTTCGTCGGGGGTGAAGTTCAGGCCGGGAAAATTGCGCGCATTGGTGGCATCCTGAAAGCCGCAATAAACCGCATCGGCGCCGGCATCGACGGCGGTGCGCAGGGCGGCCGGCGTACCGGCCGGGCAGATCAGTTCGGCTAGGCTCATGGGGCGGGATATCCTTTCTTCACGTTGGATAGGCGCGTCGCAGCCTTGCCAGAATGGCGCGGCCGGCGGGGCCGAACATCTCGGCGGTTTCCTCGGCAATGGACCCATCGACATCGTCGAGCGCATTGCGAAGCCGCACCACGGCTTCGGTATCGCCCGTTACCTCCAGGTCGCGGGAAAAGAACGCGGCATCGCCATCCTCTTCGGAGTCGATCAACTCCAGAAGCAACATGAACTTCCCCCGGATTGTGGCGCCGGCCTCGGGTGCCGCATCGCGCGGGACAGCCCGGAAGAGCAGCGCTTGCGGATCTGGCCGCAGGTGCAGGGCAAATGGCAGTTCCACCGGATCGATCACGAAATCGGTCCCCTGATGTGGCCCGAGCCGCGCGAAGAGTGACGGATGCTGCCTTGCGATACGCCGGACCACGCGGTTCAGGACCGGTTGCACGATCAAGCAGGACAGCCGGGCGAGGACGGGCATAGCCGGGCCGGTGGCGCGGAAGAATGTATCGGGGCTTGCGCTCATGACTTAGGCATTCGAATTGCACGCGCGGCAGATCCGGGTCCGGACGGCCTGGGCGGTATGACAGAAGGGATTGAGTGGGTCATCGCCGAACCGTTTCATGTCCGGGCGATTGCATTTCCGTTTCGAACCGCGGAAAGAGCACCTCGTTCTCGAGGTATCTGTGTTCGTCGAGATCTTCCGCCAGTTTGCCGAGCCCGGCATAGAGCCTGCGCCAGGATCCGCAGGCGTCGGGCGGCAGACGGAATCCGTGCGTAATGGCCGCGATCCGGTTCAGCGCGGTCTCGTGGTCCGCGTGGTCATGGCGCAAGCGGGCGAATGCATCTTGCACCTGCCCGAAATTCCCCTCTTTCAACGCGGGAAAGACAACCGCTTCCTCCTGATGAATATGTGCCTCGAGACGCCGGGTGACGGCTTGCAGTGCCTGCGTAAGGCCGTGCGGTGCATCGACGTCGTCTGCGTGTCGGGTTTCCACCTTGCGGGCCAGCCTGACGAGTTCCGGCAGTTCCTGCCTGTGGGCCTTGAGGAAACGCTCCCGGATGTAGGTCATCAGCGCCGGCGTCGGCATTTCGGTATCTGTGAACAGCATTCACACCTCTTCGAAAATGGTGGGGTGCGGCCGGACGGCCGTTCGGCACCAGTTGAGGATTGCCGCCTCTTCGGGCGGCAGCGCCGTTTCCATCCCATCGGCAAAACGTTCGAAGGCGCAGCGGTGGGTGTCGGTCAACCCCGTCAGAACCGGCACCCCTCGGCCAAGCGCCTCGGCGATCAGGGTGCGGAACCCGCGCCCTTCGGCCTCGCTCAGGCCAAACTTGTTCAGCACGATCAGATCGGCCCCCTCCGCGGCCAGGCGTGCGGCAGAAAGGCCGACGCCATCCTCAAGCGCAGCGGCGTCCATCCGGCAGGCGCTCGATCCGGTGCCCAGATCCTGCATGATCCGAACCACCGGCCCATCCGGCAACAACCACAAATCGCTGTTGCAGTGGATGTTTGCCCCATCCTGTCCGGTGGCCTTAAGAGCGCCGAGAACCTTGAAACCGTCTTTGCGCAATTGCGCGACCACGGCCTCCAATAGGCGGTCGGTTTCCCCACGCTCCTCCGCCGAAACCGTCGCAAGACGCATGACCTTTGCCTTTCCTCAGCCCTGTTCGAAGCGCGGGAAAAGCACGTCGTTTTCCAGCGCGACATGCGCGGTCAGATCATCGAGGAACTTATCCGTTCCGGCATAGAGCGCGCGCCAGGACCCGCAGGCGTGATCGGGAGGCGTCAGGTTGTCGGTCATTTCGCGGATCTGCTCTATGCCTTCGGCGTGATCGTCATGGTCGGCGCGCATGACTGCGAGGGGATGCTCGATGCCTGGTCTCCCGCCCGCGCGCATCGCCGGGAAAAGGATCATCTCTTCCTTCGCCATGTGTTCCTCCATTTCGCGGCCGAGGGCGGTCAAGGCTTCCGCCAGACCTTTCGGCGACTGCGGATCCCCGGCATGCACCGTGCCGACTCTTTCGGCGAGTTCGATCAGGCCGGGCAGCTCGGAACGGTGGGTCTGGTGGTAGCGCGACAGGATATGATCGATCAAAGCGTCCGTTTCTGTCGGGGCTTCGGCGGTGGTGGCTGTCATGGCAAAGCTCCCGGAGATTGAGGATTCTTTCGAGTCAATTGGCATTTGATTTACGGATTACACTTGTGTAATGCGCATTGTAAATACCAAATCATGGAGTTACCTTTTGCGCCTTACGTCCTTCACCGATTTCGGGCTGCGTGTCCTCATGCGGATGGCGGGTTCGCCCGACCAGCCATTCACCACGGCGGAATTGGCCGAAGAGTTCCGTGTGTCGCGCAATCACTTGGCCAAGGTGATCTCGTCGCTGTCGGCCATCGGCTATCTGGATACTCGCCGCGGCGGCGGCGGCGGTGCGATGCTCGCGCGGCGCCCCGAGGACATTCGGTTGGGCGATGTCGTTGCCTATCTCGAGGCAGATCAGGCGCTGGTCGAGTGTTTCCTGCCTGGCGGCGTCGCATGCACCCTGACGCCGCACTGCCGTCTGAAAGCGCGGCTGGCCGACGCCGAAGCCGCCTTCCTTGCGGATCTCAACCGCAGTTCTCTGGCGGATTGTGTCTATCGCCCGATTGAAGCGTGACGCGCCGCCAGGGTCATGACGGCAAGCGTAGCGCCATCGTCAACACGGTGCGCGTCTCGAATGCGGCGCAGAAGAAACCCGCCGCGGTGTTGAACCGCGGCGCGAAGGGGACGACCGCTCCCATGTCGGCTGCACCGAAGACCATCATCACCAAGGCAGGTGTCCTGGACACCAGGGGCGCCTCATCTCGCATGTCAGCGCGATGTGTTTCCTGGGCGTGGGATATTGAACAAGCCAAACCATCTATATATTGTATTCATTATTATATTAAAAGCAGCACGTCACCGGAGGCCGGGAAACCGAAAGAAGATGGATCAGAGAAACAGGACATTGATCGGCGTTCTGACGCCGTCTTCGAACACCGTGCTGGAACCGCTGACAAGCGCAATCATGTCTGATGTTCCGAACGCGAGCGCGCATTTCTCTCGTTTTCGGGTCAAAGAAATTTCGCTGAGCGACAAATCCAATGAACAGTTCCGAATTGAGCCCCAGATGATTGCCGCGGACCTTTTGGCAGACGCCTGTGTAAACTCCATTGTGTGGAGCGGCACTTCGGCAAGCTGGCTGGGTTTCGAAAAGGACCGCGAGATGTGTGAGATGATCAAGGACCGGACAGGGATTACGGCGTCTTCCTCGGTGCTGGCGATCAACGAGGCGCTTGAACGGCTCGACGTGGACTCCTTCGGCCTTGTCACGCCCTACGTCGAGGACGTACAGCGGCTGATCGTCGCCAACTACAAGATCGCCGGCTTCGAGTGCCGCGCGGAACGCCACTTGGGTGAAACCGTCAATTTCGCTTTTTCCAACGCGACGCATGACACGGTGCGCCGCCTTGTATATGAGGTTGCAGAGAGCAAGCCCGGTGCGATTGCCATAATGTGCACGAACATGCAGGGCGCAGCGATCGCGCGCGAACTGGAACAGGAAACCGGGATTCCGATCCTGGATTCCACGGCTGCCGCGGTATGGGGCGGCCTCCGCACCGCGGGCCGTGACACCAAGGGCCTGTCGCGCTGGGGATCGATGTTCGACCTTTGATTCGGCTTGGCGACAGCGTCGCCCGGCGGAGCATGAAGAAATTCTCCGGGCATCCCGGTGGAGCGGAATTGGAGGAAGTCATGGCATTGCAGGCACGCCCCACGGTCGCATCTCAGGGTGCAAAGCGCGTCAGAAAGCCCATCAACCGTCAATCGTTGCACGACTACGTGGTGACCCATCTTCGTCAAATGATCGTGTCTGGCACGCTGGCGCCGGGCGACAAGATCGACGTGACTAGGCTTGCCGAGACGCTGGATGTGTCCCTGACCCCGATCCGTGAAGGACTAAAGGTCCTGGCCGGGGAAAAGCTGGTTCAGCTTGTGCCGAACAAAAGCGCGCGGGTGGCCCCGATCACCGTGGAAGACACGGTGAAGCTGTTCGATGTGATCTCCGGGATTGAGGCGCTGGCGGCGGAACTGACCGCATCCCGCATCACGCCGGCCCAACTTGAAAAGCTCGAAGCGCTGCACAGCGACATGCGCGATTTTTCCCGGCGGGGTGAGACGAAGTCCTACTTTGCCCTCAACAAGAAGATCCACGACCTCCTGGTCGAATATTCCGGCAATGAAATCCTGGGCGAGGTCCGCTCGCAGCTGGCCCGCCGGGCTGAGCGGGTGCGCTTCCTTGCGCTGGCGTCGAGTGAACACCGGCTTTCGGCCTTGCAGGATCACGAGGACCTGATGGAGGCCCTGCGCCAGCGCAAGCCGGACGAGGTGCACCGGATCTGGCGCGCGCACCTGATCAGTTCCGGCCAGGAAACCTGCCGGATTCTGGTTCAGATGCGGGCGATGGCGGCTGAGAAAGCGACATCGCAGCACAAGACCTAGACCATCTCGGACCGGGCGCGGGTGCAGTATTCCCCGCCCCCTTTCGCGCCGACGATCTTGTTGTCGCGCACCACGGTGCGACCGCGGCAGATGGTCCGGACGGGCCAGCCCTTGACCTCCAGCCCTTCGTAGGGCGTATAGTCCGAGCCGTGATGCAAAGCGCCTTGCGTAATTGTCTTTTCCATCTCGGGATCCCACAGCACGATATCGGCATCCGCCCCGATCGCGATCGAACCTTTCTTCGGATATAGTCCGTAGATCCGCGCCGGGTTCGTTGCCGTCAGAGCGACGAACCGTTCGGCTGTTATTCGTCCTTTGCTGACCCCTTCCGAGAACAGGATCGGCAGTCGGGTTTCGACGCCGGGAATGCCGTTCGGCACCCACCGGAACGAGGTGCGGGCGTTGGGGTTGTCTTTGCCTGTATTGTTGCGCCCCTGATAACGGAAGGGGGCGTGGTCCGAGCTGAACACGTCGAAGGTGCCGTCCTTGATGCCGCGCCAGATTGCTTCCTGGCTCGCCGAGTCGCGCGGCGGCGGCGAGCAGACGTATTTCGCACCCTCGAAGTCCATGTTCAATCCCTTCAGGTCGTCCATGGTCAGCTGGATGTACTGGGGGCAGGTTTCCGCCAGCACGTTCAGGCCGCGCCGACGTGCCCACTGGATCTGTTCCATTGGATCTTCACCCGAGACATGGACGATCATGATCGGGATCTCGCACAGCTGGGCGTGGCTGATCGCGCGATGGGTCGCCTCACGTTCCGCGATCTGGGAATGGGCGATGCCGTGATAGTAGGGAGCAGTCTTGCCCTCCCGCTCAAGGCGGGCGGCCATGTGCTTGATCGCATCATGCCCTTCGGCGTGCACCATCACCAGCGCCCCCTCGCGCCTGGCGACATCGAAGACTTCCAGCAATTCCCTGTCGGTCAGCATCAGGTCGTCATAGGTCATGAAAACCTTGAACGACGTATACCCGTCCTTCACCAGCGCAGGCAGTTCCTGGCCCAGCACCTGCGGTGTGGGGTCGGAAATGATCATGTGAAAGGATACGTCGATGAAGCAGTTGCCCTCTGCCTTGGCATGATACGCCTTCACGCATTCCCGCAGCGACTTGCCTTTTTCCTGCAATGCGAAGGGCAGAACGGTGGTGTTGCCGCCCGCGGCGGCCGAGCGGGTGCCGGTTTCGAAATCATCCGCCATGACGGTGCCGTCCGATGTGGGCTGTGCGAAATGCACATGGCTGTCGATCCCGCCGGGCATCACCAACAGGCCGGTCGCGTCGATTACCTCATCCGCGCCTTCCATCCCCCTTGAAATCTGCGCGATCCTTCCGTCGCGCACACCGATATCCGCGACAAATCGGTCGGATGCAGTGATGACGGTTCCATTTCGGATGATGAGGTCAAATTCGGGCATGCGGGGTTCTCTCGGCTTCTTTCCGTGGACTGGGTCCGCCCGACAGGCGGGCGGGTATGGTTTCGGGGGGGATCGCGCACGTTTCGCAGCGCGTATAGATCCGTCTGTAGGCTTCCTTGAAACGGTCCGTTTCCTGTTCGGCCTGCTTCAGCAACGGCGCGATTTCCGCGTGACGTTCAAGGATTTCATCTATCAGGGCGGCCTCGTCGATGTTGCTAAGCTTTCCATCGGCCAGGATTTCCTCTCCTGCGACGAAGACCCTGTCGATGGCTGCGCTGTCGGTGGCGAAGACAAGCTGATGCAACAGGTTGTTTGCGGGCACGAAGGAAATGCTGTCCAGGCGGAACACCGTCAGGTCAGCCGAATAACCGGGGCAGACTCGGCCCAGGTCGTCGGCGCGGCCAAGCGCCGTGGCACCGCCGATCGTGCCGGCGTGCCAGGCTTCTTTCGCGCCGACCCATCGTTCGGGTTCCTGATCCGCGACCTTGTTCACCAACGCGGCCATGTTGACGACGCGCATCATGTTCAACGTCTCGGTCGAGCCGCAGCCGTCGCTGCCCAAGCTGACGTTCACCCCGGCATCCAGCAATTGGCGAACCGGCGCGATGCCCGAGCCGAGCTTGAGATTGCTGGTCGGGTTGTGCTGCACGCTGGCTCCGCTGCGCGCGATGGTGTCAATATCCTCGGGCGTCAGCCAGACCGCATGGATCAGGCTGGTCTTGGGCTTCAGGAAGCCAAGGGAATCGAGATGCTGGAACATCGTCTTGCCATACATCCGTTGCGCGGTGACGGCTTGCAGGCGCGTTTCGTGAATGTGGATGTTCACCGGCAGGTCGAATTCATCGGCAAGGGCGCGTGCATCGATCAGGAACGCGTCCGAACATCGCTGTGGCGCCGAGGGGGACACCAGGTAGGACACCCTGTCGGTCGAAGGATGGCGGCTGCGCAGCAATCCACGGACATAGGCCAGCACCTCGTGCGGGGGAGTGGATTTCGTCTGCGACAGGCGCTCCAGCAACTCAGGCGGAAACTCTTCCTCGACAAAGGGGACGGCGCGAAAGAAGGGGCGGTCGAACAGCGAGACGCCGATCAGGGCGCGCAGGCCGATATCCTCGTAAGCGCTGACAGCCGCCTCGACATGCTCGGGCACAAGAACGGGGCTGACGTTCAGATCGTCGACCAGGGTCGTGGTGCCGGTGCGAACTGCCTCGATCGCGCCTATGAGCGTGCGCAGGTAGACATCGCGCGCGGTCAGCGGCAGCGGTGTGACCGGGCGCACGTAGTTCATCCAGAGTTCCAGGGGCAGATTGTCATAGCGCCCCTTGTAGAAATGCTCGTGAGAATGGTGATGGCCGTTGATCAGCCCCGCGGTGACAAGTTTATTCCGGGCATCGACCACCCTGCCCTCTGGCGGGGTCTCGCCAGTCGGCCGCACATCGGCGATGTGCGAGCCGCGCAGGACGATATCGAAGGGTCCGTTCTCCCGCTCGGGGCGGTCGCCGGGAAGAAGCTGACAGCCCACAAGAGTCGTGCTTGGCATGGTCATGTTCCTGTAGTTGCCAGATCGTCGAAACCGAGCCGCGGCAAGGGTTCCCTTGCCGCGGTTTGCGTTGACAAAGCCGGTCAGCCGCCGATGGCGTCATACAGTTCCTTCAGGTCTTTCTGCTCGCGGGCAAGAAGCTCGCCGAAGGCTTCGGCATCAAGATAGCCGACCCGCGAATTGATCGTGTTGATCAGGCGCAGGAATCCTTCGTCCTCGACCAGTTTGCCGAAGGCGTCGCTCATCATCTGGACACGGTCCTCGGGGGTTCCGGCCCTGGCCAGCACGCCGCGCCAGAAGTGCCAGACGATATCCACGCCCGCTTCCTGGCATGTGGGCACGTCGGGCAACTTTTCCCAGCGCTCAAGGTCGGTGGCGCAGATCGCCTTCAGGGTGCCGGCTTCGATATGATCGCCGACCACGCTGGGCGCGCCGGCATAGGCCATGGTGTTGCCCCCCAGCACCTGGGCGATAGCCGGCCCCCCGCCGCCGAACTCGATCCCTTTCATCTGGGTTCCCGTCTTCAGCTTCAGCATCTCGAAGGCGACATAGGTGAAGCCGTTCTTGTTGTCAGAGCTGTAGATGAGCTTGTCGGGGTTTTCCTTGGCATAGGCGATCATCCCGTCCAGGTCGTCGAACGGCGCATCCGCCGCCGCGACGAACACGGCGGGCGAATAGTTTATCCGCGCCACCGGCACGAAGGCGTCGATGTCATAGGGCAGATCCTCGACCTGAGGGCGCAGGGAGTTGATAGTCGGATCCCCGAACAGGACAGAGTAGCCGTCGGCGTCACCCTGGGCCAGTTCGGCGGCAGCGACGACGCCGCCGCCCCCTGCCCGGATGACCGAAATCATCGGCTGGCCGAAATATGCTTCGGCCACCGTGGTGATGATGCCGGCATGCAGCGAGTGTGAGCCGCCCGGCGGGTACGGTGTCACGAACCGGATCGGCTTTTCGGGAAATTCCTCGGCCAGCGTGGCCGACGCGCCGAGCGTTCCGAGAATCGCCCCCAGCGCCAGTCCCTTGATAATGCGCATATTCTTACCTCCTTGTTATGGTTATTCTTCTGCTGTTCTCGCCCGTGCCCGCTTGCGGAGTGTCTGGAAGGCCATCCACGACAGGACAGTCACGAGGAGAAGCACGATGGCCCCGCTGATCGGTCGGCTGACAAAGATCGAGAGGCTGTTGTCGGAAAACACCAGCGATTGGCGCAGGGCGCTTTCCAGTCCGGGCGCAAGCAGCACGGCGATCACCAAGGGCGGGATCGGCACGTCTGTCTTGCGCATCAGGTAGCCGGCGAAACCGCCGCACACCATGATTACGAGGTCAAAGATGCTGGAGTTCACCGCGTAAGCCCCGGCAAAGCACATCACGGTGACCAGCGGGTAAAGGATGCCTGACGGGACCAGCGTGATCTTTCTGAGGTGCCGGATGGCGAAGTAGCCGAAGATCAACAGCAGGATATTGGTCAGGATCAGCAGAACGAACAGACCGTAGACAATGTCACCCGACTTCGTGAACAGAAGCGGCCCCGGCAGCAGGCCCTGCGCCATGAAGGCACCCAGCAGCACGGCAGTGATGGTATCGCCGGGAATGCCGAACACCAGCATCGGGATCAGGGCGGCGGGGCAGACGGCGTTGTTGCCGGCCTCGGCCGCAGCGACGCCTTCGATCGAGCCCTTGCCGAATTCCTCGGGCTTTTTGGAGCCCCGCCTGGCCAGCCCGTAGGAGATCCAGCAGGAGATTTCCGCTCCAAGGCCGGGCAAGGCGCCCAGCACCACGCCGACACCCGAGGAGCGGAGGATCGTCCGCATCGACCCCTTGACATCGAGCCAGCTTGCGCCGCGCTCGTTCCTTTGCTGGCCCACCGCGTCGATCGCTGGTGCGCCGCGTTCGGCCTGAAGAAGGATTTCACTCAGTGCGAACATGCCGATCAGCAGCGGAATGAGGGAGATGCCGCCCATCAGGTCGGGCATTCCGAAGGTGTAGCGCATCTGGCCCGTCATCGGTTCCAGCCCGATGATCGCAAGCCCGATGCCAAGGGCGGTACTGATCAGCCCCTTGGTCAGACTGTCGCCGCTGACCGCGGACACCATGGTCAGCGAGAACAGGAACAGCATGGTGAACTCGGGCGAGCTGAACTTGAGCGCCACGGTCGCCAGCGGTGCGGCGACGAAGATCAGCACCATCGTCGCCAGCATGTCCGCGATGACGGAAGCGTAAAGGCTCATCTCCAATGCGCGCCTGCCCTGTCCCTTCCGGGCCAGTTCATGCCCGTCGAGCGCCGTGGCGGCCGCAGCCGCGGTGCCCGGCGTATTGATCACGATCGCGGGGATGGAACCGCCGTAGATTGCCCCCTTGTAGATGCCGAGCAGGAAAGGAATCCCGATCGTGGCATCAAGGAAGAAGGTGAACGGGCTGAGCACCGCGACCGCCATGGTTGCCGTCAGCCCGGGCAATGCGCCGACAACGATCCCCGCCGCCAGTCCCAAGACGGCGGCGCCGATGCTCAAGGGGGTCATGACAAGGGCCAGACCTTGGGCGATCAGGTCCAGCATGGTCAGAAGATCCCTCCGTGCGGCAGCAAGATCCGCAGCACTTTCTCGAACAGAACGTAGACGCAAAACGGAAATATCAGGGCAGAGGGCAGAATGACCCGCAGGTTCCGGAAGTTGAGCATTGGCGCCATGACAAGGATCAGCACCATGGAGGAAACGACCATCCCGATCATGCGGATGGCAAAGAGATAGACGACCAGGAGAGCCGCGATCGACAAGAGCCGGATGATGCCGATACCGCTCTCGAAGAAGGGAGCGATGCGGTCAGCGTCACGCGGACCCTGAATGGCTTTCTGTGCGCCGAGCGCGATACCGCTGAGGATCAGGAATGCACCGCTGAGGATCGGAAAGAATGCCGGCGAGTCCATGTTCGAAATATCGCCAAGATGCGCACCCGAAATCTGCGCTGGCAACAAGAGCAATATCGCCGTTCCAACCGTGACAGCCGCAACGGCCACGGCCATGTCCGCGCCAAAGCGCATGGCTGTCTCTCCCGGTTGTCTTGGCCGCAGAATCGGCGCGGCTCTTGTTATTGGCCAAATGCTAGCAAAATTTAATATTTAATACAATATTTGATCCAGGCTCGGGACTCGCGACCAGAACATGCGGTCTGGGTTTTGCTCAGCGCGGAGATGAAGAGTTCGCCGCATCTGCCGTAACGGGCTGCGATACGTCGCCAGTCCTTGAGGCGGGCGAAGAGGTTCTTGATTCCGTGCCGCCGCTTGCAGAAATCTCGGTTGTGGCTGGCCGGGCTCTCGCGTCCGCGCCGCGCCGGAAGGCAAGCCGCGTCGCTCATCTGCCCGGGCAAGGAAAAGATCCGCAGCCCCCCTTCCGCCGCAGACCGGGTTCAGATCGGAGTTTTATCCGCCGTTCGTTCGAGCCATGGCGCGCGACCGCGGCCCTGCCGTTTTCGCCAGCGGCCCGCTACGTCCGGGGCTCCGCTCCGATCAGATCTCGCCGGTCAGACCGGCC
Organism: Sedimentitalea xiamensis; assembly: GCF_030164465.1. Taxonomy (GTDB): domain Bacteria; phylum Pseudomonadota; class Alphaproteobacteria; order Rhodobacterales; family Rhodobacteraceae; genus Sedimentitalea; species Sedimentitalea xiamensis. The sequence continues at coordinate 59,970 of NZ_JASNJE010000011.1, read as the reverse complement.
GCCTCGATCCCGGCCATAGCCGCGATGGCGTCGTTGTCCGAGGTGTCGCCGGTCACACCGACCGCGCCGACCACGGCGCCTTTCCTGTCGCGCACGAGGACGCCGCCGGGCACCGGAACGAACTGGCCGTTGAACAGCCCGTTCATCGCGCCGATGAAATAGGCCTGCTGTTCGGCACGCGCCATCTGCGCAGTGCCGGCCATGCCCAGCATGACCGACCCGAAAGCCTTGCCATGGGCCACCGCGAAACGCCCCGGCGCCGCGCCGTCCTCGCGCTCGAACGCCTGCACATGGCCACCCGCATCGACCACCACCACCGACATCGGTTTCAGCTCCATTTCTCGCGCCTTTTCCAGCGCCTTGCGTATGATGGTGCGCGCCTTGCGCAATGAAATCGTCATGTCCGCCTCTTTCCCTGTCTCAAAATGACCTGATGGGGCCGGAAACGCGAAACCTCCGGCCCCTTCGTTCCGACCCGGCGCGTCAGCCGGCGGCCTTCAACTGCAATCTCCGGGCATGGAGCACCGGTTCCGTATAGCCCGACGGCTGTTCGCGCCCCTTGAAAACGAGGTCGCAGGCGGCCAGGAAAGCGATGCCGTCAAAACCGGGCGCCATGGCCCGATAGAACGGATCGCCGGCATTCTGCCCGTCCACGACCGCCGCCATCTTCTTCATCGCCTCCATCACCTGGGCTTCGCTGACCACGCCGTGATGCAGCCAGTTGGCAATGTGCTGGGCCGAGATCCGGCAGGTGGCGCGGTCTTCCATCAGGCCGACATTGTTGATGTCGGGCACCTTGGAACAGCCGACACCCTGGTCGATCCAGCGCACCACATAGCCCAGGATGCCCTGCGCGTTGTTCTCGACTTCGCGGACCTTCTGCTCGTCGGTCCAGCGCCGGTAGGTGGCCAGCGGAATGTCCAGCACGGCGTCCACATGCGCCCGCCGACCGCCGGCCTTGAGTTTCTCCTGCACCGTGAAGACATCGACCTTGTGGTAATGCAGCGCGTGCAGCGTCGCCGCCGTGGGGCTCGGCACCCAGGCGGTGTTGGCGCCGGCGCGGGGATGGGCGATCTTCTGGTCCAGCATCGCCTCCATCATGTCGGGCATCGCCCACATGCCTTTGCCGATCTGCGCCCTGCCCTGCAACCCGCATTCCAGGCCGATATCGACATTGCGGTCTTCGTAGGCGCCGATCCAGTCCTTGCGCTTGATGAAATCCTTGCGCGAGAACGGCCCGGCCTCCATCGAGGTGTGGATCTCGTCGCCGGTGCGGTCGAGGAACCCGGTATTGATGAAGCAGACCCGGCTTTTCGCCGCCTCGATGCACTGTTTCAGGTTGACGCTGGTGCGCCGTTCCTCGTCCATGATGCCGATCTTGACCGTGTTGCGCGGCAGGCCGAGCGCGTCCTCGACCATGTCGAAGGTCCGCGCGGCAAAGGCGACCTCGTCGGGTCCGTGCATTTTGGGTTTCACCACATAGACGGAGCCCTTGACCGAATTACCGCCCTCGCGCCCGAGGTCGTGCATGGCGATCAGCACGGTGATCATCGCATCCATCAGCCCTTCGTAGGTCTCGTTGCCGTCCCGGTCCAGGATCGCCGGGTTGGTCATCAGATGGCCGACATCGCGCACCAGCATTAACGCCCGCCCCTTCAGCGTCAGGGGGCTGCCGTCCGGCGCGGTATAGGTCCGGTCCGGGTTCAGCGCGCGGGTCATCGACTTGCCGCCCTTCTCGACGGTCGCCGACAGGTCGCCCTGCATCAGTCCCAGCCAGTTGCCATAGGCGAGCACCTTGTCCTCGGCATCGACGCAGGCCACGGAATCCTCACAGTCCATGATCACGGTCATGGCGCTTTCCAGCAGGACGTCGGCAAGCCCCGCCTGATCGCGGCTGCCGATCGGATGGGTGCGGTCGAACACCAGTTCGACGTGAAGCCCGTGGTTGACCAGGACCACCGCATCCGGCGCTTTCGGATGGCCGCGATAGCCGACGAACTGCGCCGGGTTCACCAGCGGGTGATCGTCCACCAGCAACGCGCCGTCGTTCACGTAATAGCGGCGCGCATCCGCATGGCTCGTCCCGGCGATCGGAAAGGCTTCGTCAAGAAACACCCGCGCCCGCGCCACGACCCGCGCCCCGCGGCCGCGGTCGTAGCCGCCGGCGGGCGGCTGGCTGCCCATGGCATCGGTCCCGTAGAACCCGTCATAGAGGCTGCCCCAGCGGGCGTTGGCGGCATTCAGGGCATAGCGGGCGTTGGTGACGGGCACCACGAGCTGCGGTCCCGGCACATGGGCGATCTCGGGATCAACATTGGCGGTATCGATTTCAAACGCCGAACCTTCGGGCAGGAGATACCCGATCTCTTCCAGGAACGCCTTGTAGGCGTCGTGGTCATGGGGCTGGCCGCGCCGCTCCAGATGCCAGGCGTCGATCTGGCGTTGAAGTTCTTCGCGCCGCTCCAGAAGCGCCCGGTTCTCGGGACCGAGATCATGCAGGACGCGCGACAGGCCGGACCAGAAATCGGCAGGCGACACGCCCGTTCCGGGCAAGGCCCTCTGTTCGATGAAATCCGCCAGTTCGGGTGCGATCCGCAGCCCGTCGATCAGTCTCCTGTCACTCATTCCCGGTCCCTCTGTCAAAATGTGTGCCGTCGTATGCCGAAGGGTTGTTAGAACGAAAGTTTCCGATAGGCAACATGCCGAACACCGGCGAAACGGCTTCCCCTGCGAGGCGCGCCCTTGCCGGCCAGATGCGCGCGCAAATGCCGGGGAAAAGAGCGGGGAAAGGTCGCTTGCGGGCCCGGGGCGAAGTTCCTAACCTGCGCCCACTGACACAGAGAGGCCCCCATGCGCGACGCCGCCCCCACGACGATCTTCCTGAAAGACTATTCGCCCTTCGGTTTCACGGCGGAGTCGGTTCATCTGCGGTTCGACCTGAACCCCAACGCCACGCGGGTCACGAGCAGGATCGCGTTCAGCCCGAACCCGGACGCCACGGATCGCCGGTTTTTCCTGCATGGCGAAAACCTGAAGCTGATCAGCGCCCGCATCGACGGCAAGGACGTCACCCCGGATGTGACCGGGGCGGGCCTGACCTGCCCGGTGCCGGATGCGCCTTTCATCTGGGAAGCCGTGGTCGAAATCGACCCGGCCAACAATACCGCGCTCGAAGGGCTCTACATGTCAAACGGCATGTACTGCACGCAATGCGAAGCCGAAGGGTTTCGCAAGATCACCTATTATCCCGACCGCCCCGACGTGCTGAGCGTTTTCACCGTGGACATCCACGGACCGCACCCGGTGCTGCTGTCCAACGGCAACCCGGTCAAGGCCGACAGGCACAGCGCGACCTGGCACGACCCCTGGCCCAAGCCGGCCTACCTGTTCGCACTGGTCGCGGGCGACCTGATCGCGCATTCGGACAGTTTCACCACCTGTTCGGGGAACAAGGTCGCGTTGAACCTCTGGGTGCGTCCCGGCGACGAAGACAAATGCGCCTTCGGGATGGAGGCGCTCAGGAAATCCATGGCCTGGGACGAAGAGGTCTATGGCCGGGAATACGATCTGGACGTGTTCAACATCGTCGCGGTGGACGATTTCAACATGGGCGCGATGGAAAACAAGGGGCTGAACATCTTCAACTCCTCCGCCGTCCTGGCCAGCCCCGAGACCGCGACCGATACCAATTTCGAACGTATCGAGGCGATCATCGCGCATGAATATTTCCACAACTGGACCGGCAACCGGATCACCTGCCGCGACTGGTTCCAGCTCTGCCTGAAGGAAGGGCTGACCGTCTTTCGCGACAGCCAGTTCACCAGCGACATGCGCAGCGCGCCGGTGAAGCGCATCACCGACGTGATCGACCTGCGCGCCCGCCAGTTCCCGGAGGATCAGGGACCGCTGGCGCATCCCGTGCGCCCGGAAAGCTTTCAGGAAATCAACAACTTCTACACCGCGACCGTCTATGAAAAAGGCGCCGAGGTGATCGGGATGCTGAAACGGCTGGTGGGCGATGCCGCCTATGCCGAGGCGCTGGACCTCTATTTCGCCCGCCATGACGGCCAGGCCTGCACCATCGAGGACTGGCTTGCGGTGTTCGAAGAGGTGACGGGCCGCGACCTGACCCAGTTCAAGCGCTGGTATTCGCAGGCCGGAACGCCGCGCCTGTCGGTGGCCGAAGACTGGGCCGACGGAACCTATACCCTGACCTTCACCCAGACCACGCCGCCTTCCGCCGCCACACCGGAGCCGAAGCCGCTGGTCATCCCGATCGATGTCGGCCTGCTCGGCGGCAACGGCGACGAGGTGCGCCCGACCGAAACGCTGGAAATGACCGGGGCGACGCAGAGCTTCCGTTTCGACGGGCTGGCGGCGAAACCGGTCCCGTCGATCCTGCGCGGGTTTTCGGCCCCGGTGGTGCTGGAGCGCGAGATGACATCGGCCGGCCGGGCCTTCCTGCTGGCGCATGACACCGACCCGTTCAACCGCTGGGAATCCGGCCGCGCGCTGGCGCGGGCAACGCTGATGGACATGATCCGCGACGGCGCGGCACCCGGAGCCGACTATCTCGACGGCATGCTGTCGGTCCTGCGCGACGACACGCTCGACCCCGCTTACCGGGCGCTGATGCTGGCGCAGCCGGGACAATCCGAATTGGCCGCCGCGCTTGCCGAAGACGGCACGACACCGGACCCGCACACGATCTGGCAGGCATCGGAAGGGCTGAAACAGGCGCTCGCCCAGCACGCGCAGGACGTTCTGCCCCGCATCCTCGCCGATTGCCGGGTCGACGGGGCCTACCGCCCCGACCCGGACCAGACCGGCAAGCGCGCCCTCGGCGGCGCGGCCCTGTCGTTGCTGACCCGCCTGGACGGCGGCGTCCAGGCCTCGGCGCAATATGCGACGGCGGACAACATGACCCTGCAACTGTCGGCCCTGTCCTGCCTGCTGTCCGCGCAGAAGGGCGAAGAGCAGGTTCTTTCCTTCTACCAGCAATGGAAGGCCGACCGCCTTGTGATCGACAAATGGTTCGGGCTTCAGGTCATGCAGGCGGCCCCGAACAAGGCCGTGGCGGTGGCGGATGCACTGACCCGTCACCCGGATTTCAACTGGAAGAATCCCAACCGCTTCCGCGCGACATTCGGCGCTCTTGGCATGAACCACGCGGGCTTTCACGCGTCCGACGGATCCGGCTATGCATTGCTGGCCGATTGGCTGATCCGGCTCGATCCCGTCAATCCGCAGACCACCGCGCGCATGTGCAGCGCCTTCCAGACCTGGCGGCGATACGATCCGGCCCGCCAGACGCTGATCGGGGCACAGCTGGACCGGATCCTCGCCGCTCCGGACCTGTCCCGCGACACGACGGAAATGATCTCCCGGATCAGAGAGGTGACATAGATGCGCAAAACCCTTCTAGTCACAGGGGCCAGCGCCGGCATCGGCGCGGCGTCGGCCCGGCTCGCCGCGACCCGGGGCTACGACCTGATCGTGAACTACAACAGCGACAGGGCAGGAGCAGAGGCCGTCGCATCCGACGCCCGCGCCGCCGGCGCGCGGGCTCTGATCTGCCAGGCCGACGTGGTCGACCCGGAGCAGATCACGGCCATGTTCGCACGGATCGACGCCGAATTCGGCAGGCTCGACGCGCTGGTCAACAACGCCGGCGTGGTGGACCAGACCGCCCGCGTGACCGACCTGACCCACGCCCGCCTGCGCCGGATGTTCGACATCAACGTCATCGGCGCGATCCTCGTCGCGAAAGAGGCCGTTTCGCGGATGCTTGCGCAGGGCGACGGGGGCGCAATCGTCAACATCTCATCCGCCGCCGCGCGTCTTGGTTCCGGCAACCAGTATGTCGATTATGCCGCCTCCAAGGCTGCCATCGACATCTTTACAAAGGGCCTGTCCGACGAGGTGGCCGGCGACAACATCCGGGTCAATTCGATCCGCCCCGGCCTGATCGACACCGACATCCACGCCAAGGGCGGTGAACCCGGCCGCGCCGCACGGCTGGCCCACATGGTCCCGATGAAGCGCACCGGATCGGCGGAGGAGATCGCAGACGCGGTTCTCTACCTGCTGTCGGATCAGGCCAGCTATGTCACCGGCACGGTTCTGGAGGTCACGGGCGGACGTTGACAGCGGACGTTTTCGTCTTTGTGCGCCCGGGCCGGTCCCGGCGCACGCTGGCCGTGCTGATCCCGGTCTACGCGACCCTGATCGGACTGTTCGTCCTGGTCGATGCGGCCTGGTGGGTGATCGGTCTTCTGGCGCTGCCGACCCTGCCCGCGCTCTGGGATCTCTGGCGCAACCCGAGCGCCGGCGTCCGGCTCGACGCGACAAGGATCCGCTGGCACAGCGGGCGGCGCTCGGGCGCGCTGGCGCTGAATGAAATCGACCACATGCGGTTTGACACGCGGTGGGATTTCTCGGTGCGGGTCAGCGCGGTGTTGAAGGGCGACAAACGCGTGCATCTCCCCTTTGAATCCACCCCGCCGCATCGTGAGTTCGAAACCGCTTTCGAGGATCGAAGGATCCCGGTGAAACGGACGCATTTTTCGTTTTTCTGATCCGTCCGCGGCCCTTGCCCCGCAGGGCGGGCTGGCCTAGAAGGCAAGGCGACATCGACAAGAGGCTGCCCCATGCTGGACCTGAGCTATACCGCCCCCAAGGCCAAGACCATCGCAGGTGCGAAATACGACTGGGAACTGGTGATCGGCATGGAGGTGCACGCCCAGGTCAGCTCCAACGCCAAGCTGTTTTCCGGCGCCTCGACCAAATTCGGGGCGGAACCCAATTCCAACGTGGCCTTCGTGGACGCGGCGATGCCGGGGATGCTGCCGGTGATCAACGAATATTGCGTCGAACAGGCGGTGCGCACCGGGCTGGGCCTGAAGGCCGAGATAAACCTTGTAAGCGCCTTTGACCGCAAGAATTATTTCTATCCCGACCTGCCACAGGGCTACCAGATTTCACAGCTTTACCACCCCATCGTCGGCGAAGGCGAGGTTCTGGTCGAGATGGGCGAAGGCGTGGCCCGCAAGGTGCGGATCGAGCGCATCCATATCGAGCAGGACGCGGGCAAGTCGATCCATGACATGGATCCAAACATGTCCTTCGTCGATCTCAATCGCACCGGGGTTGCGCTGATGGAGATCGTATCCCGCCCCGACATCCGCGGCCCGGAAGAGGCGGCGGCCTATGTCACCAAGCTGCGCCAGATCCTGCGCTATCTCGGGACCTGCGACGGCAACATGCAGAACGGCAACCTGCGGGCGGATGTGAACGTGTCGATCTGCCGGCCCGGGGATTATGAGAAGTATCAGGAAACTCAGGACTTTTCCCATCTCGGCACGCGCTGCGAGATCAAGAACATGAACTCGATGCGCTTCATCCAGCAAGCCATCGAGGTCGAGGCGCGGCGGCAGATCGCCATCGTCGAGGCCGGCGGCGCGGTGGTGCAGGAAACCCGGCTCTATGACCCGGACAAGGGCGAAACCCGGTCGATGCGGTCCAAGGAAGAGGCGCATGATTACCGCTATTTCCCCGATCCGGATCTCTTGCCGCTGGAGATCGAACAGGCCTGGGTGGACGAGATCGCGGCCAGCCTGCCGGAACTGCCGGACGAGAAAAAAGCACGGTTTGTCAAGGACTTCGAACTCTCCAACTATGACGCCTCTGTGTTGACCGCTGATCTGGAAAGTGCCGGATTTTTTGAAAGGGTGCTCCAATGCATAGATTCATCTGGACAAGTATTGGTCAGAACCAGAGAACGTATGGACCCCGACAACTCGCTGCCAAAACTTCCGATGGTAGATGGGAAATTCGCAGCAAACTGGATTATCAACGAGCTATTTGGGCAGTTAAAGAAGTCTGAACTAGGAATTGAAGCCAGTCCTATTTCGCCGGAGCAATTGGCGTCGTTGGTCTTGCTTGTAACCAAGGGCGACATCAGCGGCAAGATCGCCAAGGAACTCTTTGAAATCGTTTACAAGGAAGGCGGCGACCCGGCCGAGATCGTCGCCGCGCGCGGGATGAAACAGGTCACCGACACCGGCGCCATCGAGGCCGCGGTGGACGAGATCATCGCCGCCAACCCGGCGCAGGTGGAAAAGGCCAAGGTCAACCCGAAACTGGCCGGCTGGTTCGTCGGACAGGTGATGAAGGCGACCGGCGGCAAGGCCAACCCGGCCGCCGTCAACCAGATCGTGCAGGCCCGGCTGGGGCTGTAACCCGCCTGTGCCAGGCGTGCATACGCTGTGCATACCGCGTGCATACGCGGAGTGCAGCCGGGCGCGCAGTCAGATCCGCCTTCGCCGCGCCATTGCCAAGGGCTCCTATGCGATCTAGCGTCAGGTCGGCACGGGGGCCGGGATGAGCTACGCCAATACCGAGGCGCTGAAGGAGCGGACGCGCGAGCGGGTGCCGCTGCAATGGGCGGCGACGCAGATCGAGGCGTTCGACGACACCGGGAGCTGGGGCGACGAGGCGGAGGCGGCGTTTGCCGAGGTGCTGCGCTCAGGCAATGGCGCGGCAGCGGAGATGCTGCGGGCGATGCGGTCGTTTCTGGGCGAGAACGACATGATGGCTATTCTGACGGTGATAACGATGCGGTTGACCGAACTGTGACGCAATTGGCACAACAGTTACTATGTTTGGTTCGCGAGGAAAAACATGACATTCAGCAAATCTCAACGAGAAAGATTCCGAGAAAACCTCATTCTATTGTCTCCACCTGCGATCGTTCTGGAGAAGTTTGATTATCTCTGCTATCTGTGCGACGAGCGTCAGTTCGAGGATAGACTCGAAGATTTGCTGAAGGATGCTTGTCGGATGGCGAACTGGACGGTTCCTTGGGAACCAGAAGGTGTTCGCCTTACATTCAAAGCCAAAGTTCTAGACCACGACCATCCTGAATTCAAAAAAGATGTCGGCGGAGAGAATACTCCAGGAGAGGAACAATGCTACAGACGCGGTTTCGTGCATGGATTTGTCGCGGCAAAACAAAAAGTGGAACCGCTGACCGATGCGATCAGTCTACTTGAACCAATGGAAAGAGAAATCTGGCGTTGGCGAGCCGCTGAATTGCATGATCGCAGCGCCCTCTTTCGGGAATCAATTGAGGAACCAGACTACCCTTGTAAAATTCGATCAACTTTGCGGCGCTCAGGACTATCCCCAAAAAAAACGTTTCGCTGTATTGGAACGAGACAACAGAAGATGTGTGATTTGTGGCATATCTGCAAAAGATGGAGCGGTTTTACAGGTTGATCATATTGAACCGGTCGCGAAGGGAGGTTCAGATGAAATGAACAATCTGCAAACTCTCTGCTTCGACCGCAATAGTGGAAAGTCCGACAGCTAGCACCTTTATCCCTACCAATCCTTCTCTCATCAATCTGCCCCTGCGTCGGGCGGACACGTTGAAAAATCGGCGCGCGAAAATGACCTGGGCTCGCAGGGAGCGTTTGATCTGAAATGGCGAAGTGAGCCCCCACCCTACCGAAACGTACCGATGGATGACGCAAGATTTTCGCCCGGAACAAGGCCGAAGGCCGCCGGGCGAGCGCCGGCCCGTCCCGGCGGGTTGGCGCTTTGGGCACGGAGCGCGCCGAATGGAGGTCGTGCTACCATGGCTGCCATATCGAGGTGAACGATTGTTGGATGCGCCATCCCACGGGCAGGCGCGCGCCCGGCTGTGAACCAGGAGTCACCGCTTGCCGGGCGCGCTGGAAATACGGGGACAGTCTGCCCCCTACACCTCGTGAACAATGCCGGTTAGGGTGGCGGAAAAGTTCAGAAGGAGAGTTGCCGATGCCTGCCCCATTCATGTCGAGCGTGATGACGGTGAAACCGGACTGGATCGATTACAACGGCCATCTGAACATGGCCTATTACAACGTGCTGTTCGACGCCTGCGGGGACGAGGCCTATGAGCTCCTGGGGCTGGGGCCGGACTATGCGAGGACGCGGGGGTTCACGACCTATACGGCGGAGTTCCACATCTGCTACCTGCGCGAGCTGCACGAGGGCGACCGGGTGCGGGTGAGCCTGCAGCTGGTGGATCATTCCGACAGGAGCTTTCACACCTACCAGGAACTGTATCACGAGGACGGCTGGCTGGCGGCGACGGGCGAGGCGCTGGGGCTGCATATCGACATGAGCGGGCCGAAGGTGGCGCCCTTCCCGCCGGACGTGGCGGCGAGGTTCGCGGCGATGGCCGAGGCCCATGCCGCCCTGCCCCGCCCCGAGCGCGTCGGGCGCAGTATCGGGATAAGGCGCAAGACCGGCAAGGCGGCTGGCACTGGCCCCGCCACTGGGCTAGGGTCGCCGGACAGGAATCTCTGAAGGCCAGAACATGCCACTATTCGAGTACAAGGTCGTTCCCGCTCCGGCGAAGGGGGCCAAGGCCAAGGGCGTCAAGACGGCGGAAGGGCGGTTCGCCCTGTCCATCGAGGCGGTGCTGAACGACATGGGCGCGGCGGGGTGGGAATACCTGCGCGCCGAATTGCTGCCCAGCGAGGAACGCAGCGGCCTGACCGGATCGACGACCAACTGGCGCAACGTGCTGGTGTTCCGCCGGGAGCGCGACAGCGAGACGGAGGCGTTCAGGCCGCGATTGCTGGATGCGCCGGGTGCCGCGGCCCCCGCCAGCGTCCCGGCTCCGTCGGTGATCGCCGACGCCGACCTTGCCGGCAGCGGCGCGGAGGAGCCGGACACGGCGGATGATCCCGCCCGCGCGGAACCGGACGCGGCGAGTGCGGAACGGGCGGTTCTGCGGGCGCTGCGGTCGACGGATCAGCCGTGACGGCGGGGATTGTCAGCGGATCGGGACGGGTCTAGGTTTCCCGCGTGAGCGGTGCCGCGACCATGCGCGCCGCCCGGATGCGAAAGCGTGATGCCGATGGCCCTGACCGAGTCCCAGCGCGATTTTGTCGAGATCTTCGTCCTGGGTCGCTCCGCGCCCATCGACACCGGGGGCGATGACCCGCTGGCGGTCTGGAACTCCGCCAAGGAAAGCACGGATGCCGGCATTTCCGCCCTGCAGGCGGCGATACGGTCCTACAAGCATCCCGATCTGGACAACATCGCCGATGCGGGGCTGAACGGTGTGACCGAAGGCAACCAGACGGCGATGATGCGCGCCCTGATGGAGTTCCGGGGCGCCGCGCCCGCGGATCGCGCGAAAAAGGCGGTGGCGCTGGTGCAGCAGGTCGATGCCTATCGCGGCTTTCTGGACAGCAACCGGGTCATTGCGCTCTGCGAAAGGAACCCGTTCGGCGTGTCGGTGCCGATCCGGGCACAGCTGGGCGCCGCCCTGGACCGGATCGCCGCCATCGCGGCCCGGTAGTCACCTCTCTCAAAGACGTCCGTAGTTGTCGATGAATGTCTGAAGACGCGGCTTGATCGTGTTCTGCAGGTAGTCATTCAGCGCGTCCCTGACCGCCTGCTGGCCGCCCAGGGCGGTGAAATGCCGGGTCTCCGTGGTGAAGTCGTTTCCCGGATAATACACCTTCGGGGTCTTGTTGGCGCCGGTTTCCAGCGTCGCGTGAACCCGTGCGGTGATGGTGCTGCGCTTCAGGAGACTGTCCAGCAGCGTATCGACATTGACCGGATCGCCGTTCGGCTTGCGGGCTTCCAGAACGCCATTCGCGTCCGAACTGAGGTTGCCGCCGAAGAACGAGACGTGAATGGCGCAATCGGCATAGGTGGAGCCGCTGTCCGGAAAGGATTTGCCGATGATCCCGAGGGCCTTTTTCCAGATTTCGGCGTTCGCGGGCTTGTATTGCGCGAGCAGCGCGGCGTTCAGATCGGCGGTGGCGGTGGCGACGGTGGCCTTGCCGGTCAGGGCCTTGCCCGCGCAATCGACGACGATGGTGTTGCGCACCATCGGCACCAGTTCCTTGAAGGCCGGATCCTCGCGCAGAAGCAGGATCGCCTGCCGCTCGGCCTCGCGTTGCAGCTTGCGCTGCGCGAGCGCTTCGGCCTTGGCCTTTGACGCCCGCGCGTCAAGGATCTCCTTCAGCTTCGCCTCGATCTGGGCTTCGATCTCGGGCGTCAGCGTGTCGATGTCGGCGCTGTCGTCCAGCCCCTGCTCCAGCCCTTCGAGCACCGCCTCGTCGATCAGCAGGTCGTCGACCGGGACCGGATCGCCCTCGCGCGGCAGGGCGGCGATCTGTTCCGCGCTGGCGCGGGCCGCCGCGATCAGCCTCGGTCTGTTGTCGTCGGACCGTTTCCGGCGCAGCGCCGCATTGCCCGCGTCGACATCCTGATCCAGACCAGCGATCAGGTCGAAAATGCGCGAGATCCCGAGCGCGGTGTCCCCCTTGGCCGCCGATTTGCCGATGAAGTCGGATTCGTTGCGGCGCGCGGATAGACGGTCCTGGAACGATTTGCGCGTCAGTCCGGTATCGGCGACGGGGGCATCCTCCGCGATGCCGTCAAGCGCGGCGCTCAGGGTCTTCGCGGTGTCGGCCAGTTGGGAGAAGGCCCCGGCCAGAGCGGCGTTCATCTGGTCGATCACGGATTTCGCGTCCTGCACCGTCATCGCGCGGGCGGCGACCGGGACGAGATCGATGTCGCATTGCTCTGCGGCGTCGGCCGCGGCCCGCGCGTCGTTCGCATCCTTGCGGATCTTCTGCTTCAGCGCCGTGGCTTCGGCGATCATGGTGTCGACGGACCGTTGCGCCGCATCCCGTTTCTTGCGCTGCGCCTCCGCGTTCGACACCAGCGCCGCGCGTTCCGCGTCCAGGGCCTTCAGCTTCGCGCCCTCGGTCTGAAGCCTGGACACGGCCAGGAAATAGGTCTTGTGAATGCTCTTGCTGACAGCGGGATTCGGTGTGATGCCCTGAAACTCGGCGATCCAGTCCCGGATCGCGTCGGGCAGGTCCGGCACCGGTCTGGCCAGCGCCGGATAGGCCGCTTCCAGATCGAGGCGCGACATGTTCGCGGAATCGACTTCGCGCTGAAGATCCCGGATGTCGGCGTTTAGAAGCAGCAGCGTGTCCTCGTCCACCGTCAGGGCGGATTGCGCGTCCTGCAGGACGGACTTCTCCGCGTCGATCCGCTGCGTCAGCCCGGCCTGAAGCTGCCGCGACCGGGCGATCCGGTCCCGCAGCGCGGCTTCGGCCGCCTGGAGCCGGACCTTTTCCTTGCGCAGCCTGTGGGCTTCGGTCTGAGGGTCGGCTTCGCCCTTCTCGGTCTTGAGCGTTCCGGCGAGAACCTGCTGTGCCGCCAGCAAGGCGCGCATGTCGGGGAGCGCCGACAGGTCGATAGCGGCTTTTGCAACGCGCATGATCAAGATCTCCGACACGCCCTGAAAACCGACGCTAGGGGGCCGCCGCGTCTTTGTCCAGCCGCCTGTGCGGCATCGGCCGGTTCAGCCGTCGATGTCCAGGGACAGGGCGTGGATCCGCCCGACCAGCTCCGGGCCAAGCGCCGAATGGACGGCGCGATGGCGCTGGATGCGGGACTGGTCCCGGAAAGCGTCGGCCCGGATCGTCACGTTGAAATGGCTTTCCCCGCCGTCCCGGTAGCCCGCATGCCCGCGATGCCGCTCGCTGTCGTCCACCACCGTCAGGACGCTCGGCGCGAAGGCGGATTGCAGGCGGGTTCTGATCTCTTCTGTCACGCTCATATCATCAATTGCCGCAAATATTTTGCCGCACCCTCTTCTATCTGCCGGGACATTGACTAAACTCCTGTCTCCGACTCGAAAATGCTGCGTCCGAAAGGGATCCGCAATGACAAAATCAGACCCGTTTGGATTCGACATGTCGATCAAGTCGGCCAAGAAAAAGAACCCGCGCGGCCGGCGGGGGATGTCGGGCGCATCCGAAACCTCCGTGCGGCAGTGCGAACACGAAGGCTGCGAGGAGCCGGGAAAATTCCGCGCGCCCAAGGCGCCGGACGTTCTGGACGACTATTTCTGGTTCTGCCAGCAGCACGTGCGGGAATACAATCTCAAATGGAACTTCTTCGACGGCACCACCGAAGCGGAGATCAACGCGCAGCAATCCAAGGACAAGGTCTGGGAACGCGCGACGAAGCCGATGGGCGACCCGGAAGCCCGCGCCTGGGCCAGGCTGGGCATCGAGGACCCGCACCAGGTGCTGGGCGCCAACGCGACGCAGAACCCGGGCCGCAGCAACGGCGCCGGCAAGCGGCTGCCGCCCACGGAGCGCCGGGCGGTGGAAATCCTCGACGCCAGGGACAGCTGGACCAAGACCGAAGTGCGCGCGGCCTACAAGAAGCTGATCAAGGTGCTGCATCCGGACATGAACGGCGGCGACCGCAGCCAGGAAGAACAGTTGCAGGAAGTCGTCTGGGCCTGGGACCAGATCAAGGCCAGCCGGAATTTCAAGGACTGAGCGGTGCGGGGGCGCTGCCCCCGTCCGCCTGCGGCGGACTCCCCCGGAGTATTTCGGCAAAGATGAAGGGGGGAACCATGTTTCTCTTCTTGCCGCAAATACTCCAGGGAGTTTGAGGGACAACGTCCCTCAAGGCCCGCGTGGCCTGAACGCGAATGGATCGCTTGCGCCGAAGGCGCGCCTTTCCGGCACGGCGCGGACGACGCCCTCACCCCCTCCCCGCCGCGAGATCGCTTGTCTCGGGCCGAAATTCCCGCCGCCTTCCCCTTGCCCTTGGCCGCGTTATGTTGCACGACGTGCGGGTTCGGACCCCATCCGGGGGACAGAGGAAAAGGACGACGGGCATGGCCGATGGCGCAATGGACATGAATGCGAAGCCGACCGAGGAGATTTCGGTGCGGGAAGTCTTCGGGATCGACACTCCGATGACGGTCAAGGGATTTGCAGACCGCACCGACCGCGTGCCCGAGGTGGACCATACCTACAAGTTCGATCCCGACACCACGTTGGCGATCCTGGCCGGGTTTTCGCACAATCGCCGGGTGATGATCCAGGGCTATCACGGCACCGGCAAGTCGACCCATATCGAGCAGGTGGCGGCGCGGCTGAACTGGCCCACGGTGCGGGTCAACCTCGACAGCCATATCAGCCGGATCGACCTGATCGGCAAGGACGCGATCAAGCTGCGCGACGGCAAGCAGGTGACCGAGTTCCACGAGGGCATCCTGCCCTGGGCCCTGCGCAACCCGACCGCCATCGTCTTCGACGAATATGACGCGGGCCGGGCCGACGTGATGTTCGTGATTCAGCGAGTGCTGGAGCATGACGGCAAGCTGACATTGCTCGACCAGAACGAGATCATAACGCCGAACAAGTATTTCCGCCTGTTCGCGACCTCCAACACGGTGGGTCTGGGCGACACCACGGGGCTTTACCACGGGACCCAGCAGATCAACCAGGCGCAAATGGACCGCTGGTCTCTGGTGGCGACGCTGAACTATCTGAGCCACGATGCCGAGAGCGCCATCGTGCTGGCCAAGGCGCCGCATTACAACACCGAGAAGGGCCGCAAGATCGTCGGCCAGATGGTGACGGTGGCCGACCTGACCCGGACCGCCTTCATGAACGGGGATCTTTCCACGGTGATGAGCCCGCGCACGGTGATCACCTGGGCGCAGAACGCCGAGATCTTCCGCAACGTGGGCTATGCCTTCCGCCTGTCGTTCCTGAACAAGTGCGACGAGCTGGAGCGGCAGACCGTCGCCGAGTTCTACCAGCGCTGTTTTGACGAGGAACTGCCGGAAAGCGCGGCGAGCACCGCCTTGGGGTAGGTCTTGCGCCGCGGAAATCGCGCCGGGGGCGCGATGCCTCCGGCGGGAGTATTTCGGGCAAGAGGAAGCGGGCGCGGCTTGTCATTTTATGCGATGCGGGGTGAGATGGGCTGATGGCACAGAAATCCGACAATCCGGCCGATCCCTTCAAGAAGGCTCTGGCCGAGGCCACCAAGGTGATGGCCGACGATCCCGATCTGACGATCAGCTACACGGTCGATCCTTCGGGCCTGTCGGGCGATTCCATGCGTCTGCCGCAGGTCAGCCGGCGGATGACGCGGGACGAGGTGCTGCTGGCGCGCGGCACCGCCGATGCGCTGGCGCTGAACCGCAAGTATCACAGCGACAAGACCCATGCGCGCTATGCGCCGCCGGGCGAGATGGCGCGCGATCTCTACGAGGCGATGGAAACCGCGCGCTGCGAGGCGATGGGCGCGCGCGACATGCCGGGCACCGCGGGCAATATCGACGCCAAGATCGGCCACGAAGCGCAGCGCAAGGGCTATGACCAGATCAGCGAGGCGTCCGAAGCGCCGCTGGCGGTTGCGGCAGGCTACCTGATCCGCCATCTGGCCACGGGCCGCGATCTGCCGGCGGGCGCGCAGAACGTGATGGAGCTGTGGCGCGGTTTCATCGAGGAGCAGGCGGGCGACCGGCTGGACGATCTGAAGGACATCCTGGCCGACCAGACCGAATTCGCGAAATTCGCCCGCAAGGTGATTTCGGATCTCGGTTATGGCGACCAGCTGGGCGAGGACCCCGACAGCCAGGACGACGACCAGGAAGATCAGGCCGAGGACGATACCGAGGACGATCAGACCCCGGACAGCACCGGCGAGGACGACGACGACCAGGCGGCGGATGCCGATCCCGAGCAGAGCCAGGAGGACCAGCAGGACCAGGCGCAGGCGCAGCTCAGCGCCGACGACCTCGCGGACCAGGACATGGCCGAGGACGCGGAGATGCCCGAGGGAGAGGCGCCGCTGGAGCCGCCCGTCCCGCAGCCGGTTTCCGATGCGGACCCGAATTACAAGGTCTACCGGACCCAGGACGACGAGGAGATCGCCGCCGAGGATCTGGCCGATCCGGTCGAGCTGGAACGGTTGCGGGCCTATCTCGACCAGCAGCTCGAACCCCTGAAGGGGGCCGTCAGCCGATTGGCCAACAAGTTGCAGCGCCGGCTTCAGGCGCAGCAGAACCGGAGCTGGGAATTCGACCGGGAGGAAGGCATTCTGGATGCCGGCCGTCTGGCCCGCGTGGTCGCCAACCCGACGACGCCGCTGTCCTTCAAGGTGGAGAAGGACACGGAGTTCCGCGACACCATCGTGACGCTGCTGCTGGACAATTCCGGCAGCATGCGGGGGCGGCCGATTTCCATCGCGGCGATCTGCGCCGACGTGCTGGCGCGCACCCTGGAACGCTGCAACGTCAAGGTCGAGATCCTCGGCTTTACCACCAAGGCCTGGAAGGGCGGCATGGCGCGCGAAGCCTGGCTGAACGATGGCCGCCCGCAGCAGCCGGGCCGTCTGAACGACCTGCGCCATATCATCTACAAGCGCGCCGATGCCCCCTGGCGGCGGGCGCGGCCGAACCTTGGACTGATGATGAAGGAAGGGCTGCTGAAGGAAAACATCGACGGCGAGGCGCTGGAATGGGCGCATCGCCGGATGGTGAACCGGCGCGAGGCGCGCAAGATCCTGATGGTGATATCGGACGGCGCGCCGGTCGACGATTCGACCCTGTCGGTCAACCCCGCGAACTATCTGGAAAAGCACCTGCGCGACGTGATCGCGATGGTGGAAAAACGCAAGCAGGTCGAACTGCTGGCGATCGGGATCGGCCATGACGTGACGCGCTATTACGACCGCGCCGTGACCATCACCGATGTGGAGCAGCTGGCCGGCGCGATGACCGAGCAGCTTGCGGCGCTGTTTGACAGCGACCCGCGGGCGCGGGCGCGGGTCATGGGTATCAAGCGGGCGAGTTGACCGGCGACCGGATCGTTCGGTCCGGCGCGGGCCGCGGGCGGATCAAGGCCATCGGCCGGACCGGTTCCATGCCGGTCAGTTCCCCGGCCCCCGGTAGCTTTCGCTGTAACAGGCGCTGTTCAGGCCGGTGACGTTGCGCAGGGAGGTCACCTCGGTCCCGTCGGCGTTGAATTCCACCTGCCAGTAGGTCAGGCCGATGAAATAGCCGTTGGAATCATAGGCGTTGGTGGTGGCGCAGAGGCTCGGAGCCCCGTTGCGCTCGCGGATCGTCGAGAATTCGGGGGTGCTGAGATGATCGGCGCCGCCCGCCTTTTCCGCCAGCGCCTGAAGCGCCAGGTCGGGCAGGTCGGGCTTTTGCCCGGTTCCCTCGGCAAGCCCGGCCAGCGGAGCGAGGACCAGGCAGCAAATGGCGAGAGCGTTGCGTGTCATCTATCGGAATTCCCTGTTGCCGGTCGAGCCTAGCAAATCCGGAATCGCCCTGCCAGTGACAAGCGGAACGGGGCACTGGACATTTGGGCAAGGGGCGGACAGGGTCCGGGCAGATCAGGTATCAGACAGGTCCGCGATGTTTCAGACGTTCGAAGTCACAGCCCGCCCGGAACAGGGTCCGCCCCGGTTGGCCCGCCTGCGCGAGACGATGCGCGCAGCGGGGCTGGACGGGTTCCTGGTGCCGCGCGCCGACGCCTATCAGGGCGAATATGTCGCCGATCACGACGCGCGCCTGGCCTGGCTGACCGGCTTCACCGGGTCCGCCGGATTCTGCGCGGCCCTTCCGGATGTCGCGGGGGTTTTCGTCGACGGGCGTTACCGCACCCAGGTGAAATCGCAGGTGGCCGATGTCTATACCCCGGTGCCCTGGCCCGACCGGGGGCTGGCGGACTGGCTGAAGGAGCAGTTGCCGGACGGAGGACGAGTCGGCTTCGACCCCTGGCTGCACACGGTGGCCGAGGTGACGCGCTGGACCGAGGCGCTGAGCGGCAGCGAAATCGAGATGGTGCAAAGCGCCAATCTCGTCGATACGATCT
This sequence comes from Sedimentitalea xiamensis, assembly GCF_030164465.1. Taxonomy (GTDB): domain Bacteria; phylum Pseudomonadota; class Alphaproteobacteria; order Rhodobacterales; family Rhodobacteraceae; genus Sedimentitalea; species Sedimentitalea xiamensis. The sequence goes on along the minus strand of NZ_JASNJE010000011.1, from coordinate 41,248 downwards.
GGGAGGACCAGCCCGAGCCGCCGAGCAACCCGGTGAAAGCGCATCCGCTGGAATTCGCCGGACAGTTCGCGGCGGAGAAATGCGCCGCGCTGGCCGGGGAATTGCGCAAGGCGGGGCATCGCGCCGCGGTCCTGACGCAGCCGGATTCGATCATGTGGCTGCTCAATATCCGGGGCAGCGATATCCCGCGCAACCCGGTCGCGCAGGGGTTCGCGGTGCTGCATGACGACGGGCGCGTCGATCTGTTCATGGAGCCGGCCAAGCTGGCGGGCGTGAGGGACCATCTGGGCGCGGCGGTCACGGTGCAGGCTCCGGACGGGTTTCTGGACGCGCTCGCCGGGCTGACCGGTCCGGTGCGCCTGGACAAGGCGAGCGCGCCGCAGAAGCTGGCGGATGTGCTGGGCGCGGCGGTCGCGTTCGGCGACGATCCCTGCGCGCTGCCCAAGGCGCGCAAGAACGCCGCCGAGATCGCAGGCAGCGCCGCCGCGCATCTGCGGGACGGGGCGGCGGTGGTCGAACTGCTGTGCTGGCTGGACGCGCAGCCGCCGGGCAGCGTGACCGAAACCCAGGTCGTCACCCGGCTGGAAACCTGCCGCCGCAGGGACAACGCATTGCAGGACATCAGTTTCGACACCATCGCCGGAACCGGCCCCAACGGCGCGATCATGCATTACCGGGTCAGCGAAGACACCGACCGCCGGCTTCAGGACGGGCATCTGCTGGTGCTGGACAGCGGCGGGCAGTATCTGGACGGCACCACCGACATCACGCGGACCGTCGCCATCGGCCAGGTCGGGCCGGAGGAGCGCATGGCCTTCACCCGCGTCCTGCAGGGGATGATCGCCATGTCGCGCCTGCGCTGGCCCAGGGGGCTTGCCGGACGCGACATCGAAGCCGTCGGGCGGATGCCGCTCTGGCTCGCGGGGCAGGATTTCAACCACGGGCTCGGCCATGGCGTCGGCGCCTACCTGAGCGTGCACGAGGGGCCGCAGCGGCTCAGCCGGCTGTCGACCGTGCCGCTGGAAGCGGGGATGATCCTGTCCAACGAACCGGGCTATTACCGCGAAGGCGCGTTCGGGATCCGGATCGAGAACCTGCTGGTGGCGCAGGAGGCCCCGGATCTGCCCGGCGGCGATCACGACCGCGCCATGCTGTGCTGGCGGACGCTGACCTTCGTGCCGATCGACCGGAGGCTGATCGAAACCGATCTGCTGAGCGCCGCGGAGCGCGGCTGGCTGAACGCCTATCACGCCGAGGTCCGGGAAAAGATCGCCCCGCGTCTGGGCAAGGCCGCGAATGTATGGTTGGATGCGGCAACGGCGCCGATCTGACCGACGGTCGCCTTGGTATCGCGGCCCGGAACCGGGCCGCAGTTCATTTTGGGAGGATTCGGGATGTCCGATCACATTCGGATTCGCAAGCTCGCCGGAACCTGGACGGTGCGTTCGGGCGGGGCGGTTCTGGGGGAAAGCACGCAGGCTCTGGAACTGAGCGAGGGGGATTATCCGCCCGTGGTGTATTTCCCGCGCTCCGACATCGCCATGGCGATGCTGGATCGTTCCGAAAAGACCACCCATTGCCCGCACAAGGGAGACGCCAGGCATTTTCACATCGTGAACCGGTCGGACACGGTGGAGGATGCGGTCTGGAGCTATGAAACCCCGCTGGACGCGGTCGCGGCCATCAAGGATCACCTGGCGTTTCGCACCGGGGAGCGTGTCACCGTCGAGCAGATCTGAGCCTGCGGACCGGGGCTCCGCCCCGGACCCCGGAGTATTTCCGGCAAGAGGAAGGCGCCGGGCGGTCTTTCCCGTCGCGAAGTCGGGGCGGCGGTATTCAGGAGTGTTCTTCGGCCGCTGTCGCGGCCAGTGCGCGGTTGTAGGATTTCAGCGCGTCGATATGGAACAGGGCCCCGACGAGGCGCGGCGTTCCGTCGTCCTTGTCGAGGATCACCACCGGCACGAATCCGTCATCGCCGCGATCCAGCAGCGGCATCGCGGTTTCGAGGGTCGTCGACGGGGTGATGCAGGTGCCCTGCGCGATCAGTTCCGCGCAACGCTCCGGGTCGGCGGCGCGGTCGTCTTCGGTCGTGCGCATAACGACGCCGGCGCGCAGCATCGACAGCAGGTAGGCCTGGGGTCCGGCGGCCAGGTGGATGTCGCGCCGTTTCAGTTGCGTCAGGAAGAACGACCGGTCCACGAGTCGCGACGCCAGCGCGGTGGACATGCTGACGGAGACCATCACCGCCAGTCCGATCTGCCAGTCGCCGGTCAGTTCGAAGACGATGAGCGTGGTGGAGATCGGCGCCCCGAGAACCGCGGCGGCGACCGCCCCCATCCCGGCGAAGGCATAGAGCGTGCGGGCGCCGGACATGTCCGGCAGGAAGCCGGTCGCGATATAGCCGAAGGCCAGTCCGGTCAGCGCGCCGACCATCAGCGAGGGGGAAAAGACCCCGCCGCCCATGCGTCCGCCGAAGGTGACGGCGACGGCGGCGACTTTCAGGATCGCGAACACGATGGCGTCGTTGAGCGGAATCTGCCCCTTCAGCGCGAGCAGGGTGGTTTCATAGCCGACCCCGATGATGTGCGGATAGAAGATCGCCATCCCGCCGAGCAGGGCGCCGGCGAGCGCCGGGCGCAGCCAGCGCGGCAGGCCGATGCGGGACTGAACGCCGTTTCCGACGTCTTCGGCGAAAAAGATCGACCGCATGAACACGGCGGCGATGCCGCCGCAGAGCAATCCGAGGATCAGGAAGGCGGGCAGTTCGGCATAGAATTGCAGCGGCCCCGGCGTGATCAGGTTGAATTCCGCCACATCGCCGAAATTCAGGCGGTTGATGACCGTTCCCGCAACGCTGGCGATGACGATCGGCGCGAAGGCATGGACGGCGAAATGGCGCAGCACCACTTCGAGCGCGAAGAGCGCCCCGGCGATCGGCGCGTTGAAACTGGCGGAGACCGCGGCCGCCACGGCACAGCCGAGAAGGTCGCGCCCGGTGATGCCATCCGCGTGAATCCGGTTGCTGACCCATGTGGCGATGACCCCCGCCATGTGCACCACCGGGCCTTCGCGGCCGGAGGAACCGCCGGAGCCAAGCGTGATCAGCGACGCCGCCATCGAGGCCAGGCCTTCGCGGGTCTCGACCCGCCCGTCGCGCATCGCCGCGCCTTCGATCACGTCGGCCACCGCGCGCACCCGCCCGTCGTCGGTGAAACGGTGCAGGATCAGGCCGACCGCCAGCCCGCCCAGGATCGGGATGGTCAGGATCCAGTACCAGGGCAAAGATTCGGCGAAGCTGTGCAGGTTCTGCACGTCGTCGGTTCCGTAGAGCGTCGATTGCAGCGCGGAAATGCCGAGCCGGAACCCGAGGGCCGCGAACCCGGCCCCGATTCCGATGGCGAGCGCAATGAACCAGAACTGGATCTGGCTGGGTCCGCGGCGGCGCACGACCCGCAGCCCGTCGCGAAAGACGGCTGCTCCCAGGGAGAGCTGTTGCGACAGGTAGGAGCGTTCGGGCTTTGCCATCGGCGATTTCGTGACTGGTTTCCCACCTGTCTAGGACAGCGGTTCCGGGCGTGAAACCCTTTTCGCGGTCGCGCGTCGGAAAGCCGGCCGGTGTTGCAACGGGACGGAGGCGCGGCGCGCCGGTTCCGGGTTTTTCCGGGATTGCGCCCGGCCTATCCGGCCAGCAGCTTGCGGGCGGCGGCGCGGGCTTCGTCGGTGATCGTGTCGCCCGCCAGCATGCGGGCGATCTCGTCGATCCGGTCGGGCTCCGACAGGGCCGCGACGCTGGAGACGGTCAGACCGTCCGTCACCTGTTTGTGCACCCGCCAGTGATGCGCCCCACGCGCCGCGACCTGGGGCGAATGCGTGACCACCAGGACCTGTCCGTTCTGCGCCAGATCCGCCAGCCGCCGGCCCACCGCGTCGGCGGTGGCCCCACCGACGCCGCGGTCGATTTCGTCGAAGATCATCGTCACGCCGCTGTCCTGCCCGGTCAGGCAGACCTTGAGCGCCAGCAGGAACCGGCTGAGTTCGCCGCCGGATGCGATCTTGTTCAGCGCGCCCGCCGGGGCGCCCGGATTGGTGGCAACGGTGAAGGTGGCCGTGTCGCGCCCGTCCGGGCCGGGATCGGCGGCGGTCAGGATGGTCCGGAACTCCGCGCGTTCCATCTTCAGCGGCGACAGTTCGGCCATGACCGCCGTATCCAGCGCCGCCGCGGCGGTGGCGCGCGCCGCGGACAGCCGCCCGGCGGCGGCATCGTAGCCCGCCTGCGCCGCCCGCAGGTCGGCCTGCTGCCGCGCCAGGTCCGCATCGCCCGCGTCCAGCGCCGCCAGCCGGTCGCGCAGGCCGCCGGCGAAATCCCCGAGATCGTCCGGCGCCGCGCCGTGCTTGCGGGCGAGCGCGCGGATGGCGAACAGGCGTTCTTCGACCGCTTCGAGTTCCAGCGGATCGAAATCCAGGGTTTCGAGGCTGTGGTCGACCCCGGATTGCGCCTCTGCGAGTTCGATCAGCGCCCGGTGCAGCGCGGCGAGCGGCGCGTCCAGCGTGCCGCCGGCGCGATCCGCCGCGCCGTCGAGCCAGCGCACCGCCTGCCCCATCGCGCCTTCCGCCCCCTCGTTGCCCAGAAGCTGCGCCGCGCGCAGGATGTCGTCGCGGATGCGGGCCGCGCCCTGCATCGTGCGCCGCTTCAGGTCCAGCGCCGCGTCCTCGCCCGGTTGCGGGTCCAGCGCGTCCAGTTCGGCGACCGCGTGGCGCAGAAATTCCTCTTCGTCGCGGATCGCGTCGAGCGCCGCCTGCGTCGCGGCCACCGCCTTGCGAGCGGTGGCGAGTCCCGACCAGGCGGTCCGGGTCGCGGCGCGCGGCGCGTCGAGCCCGCCGAAGGCATCCAGCAGCGCGCGGTGTCCGCGCGGGTCCAGCAGGCCCCGGTCGTCGTGCTGGCCATGCAATTCGACCAGGGTTTCGGACAGGGCGCGCAGCACTTCTCCGGAACAGCGGCGGTCGTTGACCCAGGCGGTCTTGCGCCCGTCGGCCGTGTTGACGCGCCTCAGGATCAGTTCCGCGCCGCCGGGCAGGCCCGCCTCGGCCAGCACCGCATGGGCCGGATGCCCCTTGTCCAGATCGAACAGGGCGACCACCTCGCCCTGGTCCGCCCCCTGCCGCACGAGATCCGCGCGCCCGCGCCAGCCCAGCACGAAGCCCAGCGAATCCAGAAGGATGGACTTGCCCGCCCCGGTTTCCCCGGTCAGCACGTTGAGACCGGGCTGAAACGAAAGGTCCAGCCGGTCAATGATCAGCATGTCGCGGATATCAAGGGCGCGCAGCATCCGGACCATCCGTGCGGCCGGGTGTTCCCCCGCCCAGAGCTAGAGCCATTCGCCCCTGACCGACTGCCGGTAGATCTTGCTGAGCCAGTTGTCCCCGCGGTCGTTCATCCCGAGCCCCTGCCCGGCGAGCAGGTCATAGGCGTCCTGATACCATTCCGAAGCCCGGTAGTTGTACCCGAGAATCGCCCCCGCGGTCTGCGCCTCGTCCGCAAGGCCGAGCGACAGGTAGGCCTCGATCAGACGGAACAGGGCTTCGGCGGTATGGGAGGTGGTCTGGAAATCCTCGACCACGACGCGGAACCGGTTGATCGCGGCGGTGTAATGCTGGCCGCGCAGGTAGTACCGCCCGATTTCCATTTCCTTGCCGGCCAGGTGATCGAAGGCAAGGTCGAATTTCAGGATCGCCGAGGTCGCGTATTCGCTGTCGGGATAGACCTCGATCACGGTGCGCAGCGCCTGCAACGCCTGGAAGGTCAGGCCCTGGTCGCGCCCGACCTCGTCGATCTGATCATAGTAGGACAGGGCCAGCAGGTATTGCGCATAGGCGGCATCCTCGTCCGCCGGATAGAAATCTATGAACCGCTGCGCCGCGGCCCGGCTGTTGGGATAGTCCTGGCCTTCGTGATAGGCATAGGCCTGCATGATCAGCGCCCGTTTCGCCCAGGACGAATAGGGGTAGAGCCGTTCGATCTCGGAAAAGTAATAGGCCGCATCGTCTTCACGCGACCGCGCCAGTTCGTATTCGCCGCGTTCGAAGATCTGGTCCGGCGAATATCCTTCCAGGGACTCGGTGCGGTCGGCGCCGAAATTGCCAGAACATGCCGCCATAACAGACAGAAGAAGAACGGTGCCGGTGATTCTGGCCCTGACCTTGCAGCCGATCATGCTTGACTAACCTCATCGCCTTACTGGGGATTATCCCGCTTGCGGTCGGGTCTAGCACATTAATTTCGGGTACAAAACGCCTTAAAGCTTCCGGGTCCGCCGATCGTGACCGGCGGCTGGCCGCCGGTTCACGCCACCTGCGGAATTTCCGACCAGACCAGGCCCTGCCCCGGCAGACGCGCCGCCTTTTCCCCGTCGCAGACCACCATCCGCACGGCGCCGGGCGTCGCGAAGAGTTCGCGCAGCAGGGTGTTGGTCAGCGAATGACCGGCGCGTTCACCGACATAGCGGCCCAGAATCGGCCCGCCCGCCAGCGCCAGATCGCCGAGCGCGTCCAGCATCTTGTGCCGCACCGCCTCGTCCGCGTGGCGGAAGCCGCCTGGGCTCAGCACCCTGTCGCCATCGACCACAACCGCGTTGTCCAGGGTTCCGCCCAGGGCCAGCCCGTGTTCATGCATCGCATCCACGTCCGCCTGACGGCAGAACGTGCGGCTGTCGCAGAGTTCGCGGGCGAAGGCGCCGTTGCGCATGTCGAGCACCCGCGACTGACGGCCGATGGCCGCGTCCACGAAGTCGATATGGAATTCGATCTCGAAACTGTCGGACGGATGCAGCGTCGCGCGGGCGCCGTCCTTTTCGACGGTCACGGTCTTCAGGATCTCCAGAGCGACGACCGGGGCCGCCTGCGCCACCACGCCGCCGGCCATGATGCCGCGCACGAAAGGCGCGGAAGACCCGTCCATGATCGGCACTTCGGGGCCGTCGATTTCGATCAGTGCGTTGTTCACGCCGCAACCGGCCAGCGCCGCCATCACATGTTCGACGGTGGACACGGAGACGCCCGCGTCATTCACCAGCCGCGTGCACAGCGGGCTGCGATCGACCCGGTTCCACAACGCGGGGATCACGGCATTGCCCAGTTCGATGTCGCTGCGGCGGAAGCGGATCCCGTGACCGGCCCGCGCCGGACGCAGCACCATTTTCGCCGGCGCACCACTGTGCAGACCGACGCCTTCGAACGTCACCGGAGCTTTCAGCGTATTTTGCACGACTGGCCTCTAACCCTTGCTCCAGCCTCGACCGGGCTGGCGTGAAATGAGTTAAGCGGGTCGGGTCAATCTCTCAACTCAATCTTTGCAACCGAATGAAACATGTCTGTAACAATTCGGCAGAACCCCGCCGCGCACCGGGCAACATGTTGTTCTTAATAATTAAAAGGCCGCCCGAAGGCGGCCTTTTACGTCACGAATGTGACCGGCTCAATTGGCCTGGCGGCGCAGGAAAGCCGGAATTTCGATCCGGTCGTGTTCCGGGTCCGTTTCAGGGTGGCGCTGTTCCGCTACGTCAGCCTGACGCATCGGGGGCTGCTGGCGAATGGTCTGCGCGACCCGTTCGCCGGGCGTATCCGCGGCATGGCCCGTCATCCGGTTGATCAGGGAGTTCACGGTAAACCGGGGCTTCTGGGAGGCTGCGGCGGCCGGTACCGAGGCTTGCGCCGGCGCGGCGCTCGACGGAACGGCCTTGACGTTGTTCACCGCGGCCTGAAGCCGCGCCAGCGTCTCGGGCGACGGTGTGCCGGGCGCGGGCCTGCTCGGCGCAACGAAGGTTTCGGGATCGGTGTCAAACGCCTCCGGCTGCGGTTCGAAGGCCGGCATTTCCGGGCGATAGGCCGGCGGCGGCAGGCCGTCGTCCTGACCGCGTTCGTCCCGGCCGGATCCGAACAGATCCTCCGACCCGTCCATTTCCGCCATCTCGCGATCGTCGATCCGTTCGAACAGCGAAGGCTCCTCGGCGGCTTCGGCCACGGCGGCGGCCACCGGCTCGGGCCGGACTTCGTCCGTGTCGCGCGCGGCCTCGGCGGAAACCGTCTGGCGCAGCGGCGCGGACATCGGGCGGCGTGGCACCGGCATATCGGTCTGCACATCAACCGCGTCGATTCCGGTGGCGACGACGCTGACCCGCATCACGCCGGCCATCTCGGTGTCGAGCGTGCTGCCGACGATGATGTTGGCGTCCGGGTCCACCTGTTCGCGGATGCAATTGGCGGCCTCGTCCAGTTCGAACAGCGTCAGATCGTGCCCGCCGGTGATGTTGATCAGCACGCCCTTGGCGCCGCGCAGGCTGATTTCGTCCAGCAGCGGGTTGGCGATGGCCTTTTCGGCGGCCTGGATGGCGCGGTCTTCGCCCTCGGCCTCGCCGGTGCCCATCATCGCCTTGCCCATTTCGTCCATCACCGCGCGCACGTCGGCGAAATCGAGGTTGATCAGGCCGGGCCGCACCATCAGGTCGGTCACGCCCTTGACGCCCTGGTAAAGCACGTCATCGGCCATGCTGAACGCTTCGGTGAAGGTGGTCTTCTCGTTCGCGAGCCGGAACAGGTTCTGGTTCGGAATGATGATCAGCGTATCGACGACCTTTTGCAGCGCCTCGACGCCGTCTTCGGCCTGGCGCATCCGCTTCGCGCCTTCGAACTGGAAGGGCTTGGTCACGACGCCGACGGTCAGCACACCCAGTTCGCGGGCGGCCTGCGCGATGATCGGCGCGGCGCCGGTGCCGGTGCCACCGCCCATCCCGGCGGTGATGAAGCACATATGCGCCCCGGCCAGATGGTCGACGATTTCCTCGATGCTTTCCTCGGCCGCGGCCGCGCCGACGCTGGCCCGCGCCCCGGCGCCCAGTCCTTCGGTGACTTTCACGCCAAGCTGCACCCGGTTCGCCGAAGCGTTTTGCTGCAGGGCCTGCGCATCGGTGTTGGCGACGACGAATTCGACCCCGTCAAGCTGCTTCTCGATCATGTTGTTGACGGCGTTCCCGCCCGCGCCCCCGACACCGAACACGGTGATCCGAGGTTTCAAGTCATCCTGTCCGGGAATCGTAAGGTTCAGTGTCATCAAGAATGTCCGCCTGTGCTGCCTGCCCGCGTTTCCGGGCGTTTTTTCGTTCAATTACAGCGATTGTATCGCCGTCAAGTCCGGTCGTCACCAAAAAAACGGCAAAAACCCACAAAATATGGCAGAAAGAATGCGGAAACCGGCAGCATTTCGCCTTTCCTCCCCTTATATAGCGGGATTCGAGACGATGACCACCAGACACAGGTCCGAGGCGACCCCGCGCAAGCGCGCGCGCCCTGTCCGGCCAGATCCGGCCCTGTCGTTTCTATCGGGGGGTCCTGCTCGATCCCCATGCGCCACCTCATTCCCGGATGGCGTCGTATTTTCAATACCATGGCCCGGCGTGGCTGTCACGCGCCGATCGTGGAAATCCACGGCATCCGGCGACTTCGGCGGATCACCAGTTGTCGCGGAACCACTTGACCGCGCGCCGGAAGGACCGGGCCGGGTAGCGGTCGACCGGGATGTCGAAGTCCCACCATTCGTCCTGGGGATGCGCCGCGAACAGCGACAGGCCGACCGCACTGGCAAAGCCGGGACCGGTGGCGGCCTGCGGCAGGCCGTGCACACGCAGCGGACGGCCGAGCCGCACCTGCTGGCCCAGGATGCGGCTGGCCAGCCCGTCGAGGCCGGGGATCTGGCTGCCGCCGCCGGTCAGCACGATCTGCTGGCTGGGCAGATGCTCGAACCCCGCCGCGTCCAGCCGGGCGCGCACCTCTTCCAGGATCTCTTCGACGCGCGGGCGCATGATCCCGATCAGTTCCGCGCGGCTGACGCGCCGGCGGTCATGTTCGTAATCGCCGGTGTCGCCGCCGATCTCGATCATCTCGCGGTCGTCCATGCCGGTGGCGTGCACACCGCCGTAGAAGGTCTTGATCCGTTCCGCGTTGGCCGCCGGGATGCCCAGCCCCATGGAAATGTCGCTGGTGACGTGATCGCCGCCCATGCGCACGCAATCGGCAAAGATCATGTGCTTCTTCATGAAGATCGACACGCCAGTGGAGCCGCCGCCCAGGTCGATGCAGGCCGCGCCCAGTTCCTGTTCGTCCTCCACCAGCGCCGAGATGCCGCTGGCATAGGCCGAACTGGCGATCCCGGCCAGTTCCAGGTCGCAGCGCTTGACGCAATGCACCAGGTTCTGCACCGCGTCCGCATCCACCGTCAGCATGTGCATGTCCACGGACAGGGTCTGTCCGAGCTGCCCGCGCGGGTCCGACAGGCCGGACCGGTGGTCGAGCGCGAAATTCACCGGCTGGGCGTGCAGGACCTCGCGCCCGGCGCCATATTCCGGCACGTCGCAGGCGGCGAGCACGCGGGCGACTTCGTGTTCGGTGACCACCTGCCCTTCGAGCTCCATGCGCGCGTCAAGCCCGTAGCTGCGCGGATTGGCCCCGGAAAAGCAGGCAATGACGTGATCGACGCGGATATCGGCCATCTTCTGCGCCGCCTGCACCGCCGTGCGGATGGCGCGTTCGGTTTCCTGCATGGCCGACACTTCGCCGAACTGCACGCCGCGCGACCGCGTCGTGGCGGCGCCGATGACACGGAACCCCGACTGCCCGGCCAGCGAGCCGATGGAATTGTCTTCGCTCAGACGTTCGGCGCCGTCAAAGCGCAGAACCAGGCAGGCGGTCTTGGAACTCCCGACGTCCAGGATCGCGATCACCCCGCGCTGCAACGCCTGCCGCCGCATCTGCCGCATGGCTCGCTGTGTATGGTAGAAATCTGCCATTCTCTTACTGCCCGTTCTGATTGATATCGCGGATTCGCCACCAGTTCTCCGTGGCCTCGGCCGTCATTCTGAGAGTCGGACGGTCCGCCAACCGCATGTCGATCACCGCCACGTCGCGGTCCAGCATGTCCTGCGCCTCGCTCAGGGCGATCACCCGTTCCAGCGCCCGCACCGGGCCTTCCGCCGGCAGGAGGATGCGCTGCTCCCGGTCTAGCACCACGTCCCACCGGCGTTCGCCGACCCGCACGAACCCGCGCAGGCGGTCGCCAAAGGGCCTGGCCGCCTCGTGCAGGGCCAGCGCCTGCTGCACCGCCCTGTCGGCCCCGTCTCCGGCGATCAGCGGCAGGTCCATCCGGTCGGCGCGGCCGGGAATCGACTGGATATGGGCGCCGGTCTCGTCGAGAAGCAGCACGCCCTCGCGGGTGCGCCAGACCAGCACCGGCACGCGTTCGGCCACGTCGACCTGCAACACGCCGCCGGGCCGGATGCGCACACTGACCGATTTGACCGGGGCCAGCTCCGCGATCAGGCCGCGGATTTCTTCGAGGTCGAGATCGAAGGAACTGACCGGAAATTTCAGCGGCACCTTCCCGCGAATATCGGCGGACAGGCTCGCCCCGGCCCCGTCGATCGCCATCAGCCCGACCATGAACTCCGGGCGCTGCTGAATGTCTTCCCGGATCTGGACCGCCGCCTGAAGCAGGGCGTCCCGGCGTCCCGCGTCGGCGAGATAGGCCACGGCCGCGCCCAGGACCATGGCGAGCGGCAATCCGACCTTCAGCCCGCGGCGGATGCCCGGCGTCAGCATCCAGCGCTGCATCCGGTAGCGCAGGCGCGAGGGCGCGGGGTCGCGCGCGAACGGCGTCAGCGGTTGCACGAGGCGTCCTCCACCATCCAGCGGCACAGCGCGCCAAAGCCCATGCCCGCCGCGCCCGCCTGTTCCGGCGTGAGCGAAGTCGGGGTCATCCCCGGCTGCGTGTTGGTTTCAAGCAGGATCAGCCCATCCACGCCGCGCGCTTCGTCCCAGCGGAAATCGGTGCGGCTGACACCGCGGCAGCCCAGCGCCTCGTGGGCGCGCAGGGCGTAGTCGAGGCACAGGTCGAAGATGTCGGTGGGGATGTCGGCGGGCACCACGTGGCGCGACCCGCCGGGCTTGTATTTCGCGTCGTAGTCATACCAGCCGTCGGTCAGGATGTCGGTCACGGTCAGCGCCCGGTCGCCCATCACCGTGGTGGTCAGTTCCCGCCCCGGCGCGAAGGTTTCGACCATGACGTGATCGGGCATGTCGGCGGACAGGACCGGCGGGCCGTTCGCCGCTTCGTTGACGAGATAGACGCCGACGCTCGACCCTTCGTTGTTCGGCTTGACCACATAGGGCGGCGGCATCGCATGGGCGGCCATCACATCGGCCTTGCGGCAGATCAGGCTGTCGACCACCGGCAGGCCCCCCGCGCGGAAGGCGGCCTTGCTGCGCTGCTTGTCCATCGCCAGAGCCGAGGCCAGAACACCGGAATGGGTATAGGGGATGCGCAGCCATTCCAGCAGGCCCTGAACGCAGCCATCCTCGCCCCAGCGGCCATGAAGGGCGTTGAACACCACGTCCGGAGCCAGCGCGCGCAGCCGTTCGGACAGATCCGGACCGGCGTCCAGTTCCGTCACCTCAAATCCTTCGTCCCGCAGCGCGGAGGCGCATTCGCGCCCGCTGGACAGGGAAACCTCGCGTTCCGCCGAGGGTCCGCCCATCAATACCGCCACAGTCCGGGGTGTCCTGCTCGACTGACCCACGACACATGCCTCGATGTCCCGGACCCTTGAACCGGTCCGTGTTATTCTCAGTCCCCTGTGCGCACCACGTCCGTTTATTTGCCTGTTCGGATTCGCGGTCAGAGGTTAACGATCATCCGCGGGTTCGCCGACCCGCATGATTTCCCACTCTAGCGTGATCCCGCTGGAATCGTAAACCTTTTTTCGCACCTCTTCGCCCAAACCTTCGAGGTCGGCGGCGGTGGCATCGCCGGTGTTGATGAGGAAGTTGGAGTGTTTCGGACTCATCTGCGCGCCGCCCCGCCGCGCGCCGCGCATCCCGGCGGCGTCGATCACCTTCCACGCCTTCAGGTCATGCACGTCATCGGCCCGCCCGGTGCTGGAAAACCCGGCCGGGTTGCGAAAGGTCGATCCGGCGCTGCGGTCTTTCGTCGGCTGGGTCTCGTCGCGCTGGCGAAGCTGCCGGTCCATCCGGTCGTGCAGGGTGTCGGGGTCGCTCACGGGGCCGGTCAGGGTCGCCTCCACCAGCACCGCGCCGTCCGGCAGGTCGGACTGGCGATAGCGCAGGTTCAGGTCCTCGGGGGTGAGGGTGACGATCTCGCCGCGCCGCGTCACGGCGCGGGCCGAGACCAGGTGATCGGCGACGTAGCTGCCGTAGCAGCCGGCATTCATCCGGACCGCGCCGCCGATGCTGCCGGGAATGGTGCGCAGAAAGGTCAGGTCGATGCCCGCATCCGCCGCCTTGCGCGCCACATGGGCATCCAGCGCCGCGGCGCCCGCTGTCACTGTCGCGCCGTCGACCGTGATCGCGTTGAACCCGCGTCCCAGCCGGACGACCATCGCGCGCACGCCGCCGTCCCGCACGATCAGGTTGGACCCGACCCCCATCGGAAAGACCGCGATCTCGGGCGACAGCCGCGCCAGCACCCGCGCCAGATCGTCGATATCCGCAGGCTGGAACAGCCAGTCGGCGGGTCCGCCGACCCGGAGCCAGGTCAGGTCCGCAAGCGGCCGCCCTTGGCTGATGCGCCCCCGCGCGCCGGTCTCCGCCGGGTTCGCTGTCATTTCCGCTCTGCCCGGCCGCGCAGGGCGCGACCGCCCAGCGTGCCCATCACGACGGTGAACAGCGCCGGGAGGATTCCGCCCGTCAGCCAGACAAAGGGGCCGAAGGCGGTTTCCTCCTGTCCGGCGGGAATCATCGCCAGGCGCACGATCAGCACCAGCGCCACCGCGAACAGGCCGACCGGCAGCGCCCAGAGCCAGCGCCCGGTCAGAAAGCGTCCGGCGACCAGCCCCGCGATCGCCCCCAGCACCATCGCGGTCAGAGGCAAATAGGCGATTGTTCCTGCCACATCCATGTCGTCATCCTTCCGGTTCGCGGATCAGTGCCGCGTCAATGTCTTGTCCCGGAACCGCCGTTTCAGCCAGCGGCCCAGGAAGATCACGGGCCAGCGCAGAACCGACATGCCCGCCAGCAGCACCGCCAGGCCGATCCACGGACCGTTTTCATAGGTGACATACCCCAGCAGGGGAATGCCGACCGCGATCAGGGCATAAGCGGTCCGCCAGTGATTGTCACGGCTTGGCAGCAGCGCCAAGAGGTTGGCCACCAGCGCCCAGAGCGCGGCGAGAACGAGGGACAGGGTCATGGCGTCTCCGTTGAAGAAGCGGCGGAAAGGACCGGCCGCATCAGGCCAACCCCGTCAGCGCGACGATCAGCGCGCCCAGCGACATCACGAATCCGGCAAGCGGCACCGCCATCGGAACCCGGAAGGGCGCGGATTTCACGCGGCGCTTTTGCAGGATCAGGGCCAGGTTCACCAGCACGAAGACCCCCAGCAGGATCGAGGAGGTCGTTTCCGCCAGGGTGGCGAAAGGCACGTAGAGCGCCCCGAGCACGACCGCCGCGCCCAGAAGAAGCGTCGCCAGGGCCGGTGTCCCGAACCTCGGATGCGCGTGGTGAAACACCGCCAGCGCGCCGTTGCGTTTTCCCAGACCGAACAGCACCCGGCTGGCCATGACGATCTGCGCCAGCACCCCGTTCAGCGCGGCGAAGACCGCGATGGCCGACAGGAAGGCCCCGTCGCCGCCCCGCGCCGTGCTCCAGACCAGGGCCAGCGGGCTTTCGCTGACCGACAGGGCGGACAGCGGCACGGCCCGCACCGCCGCCAGCGCCACCAATGCATAGACGACAGTGGTCAGAAGCAGCGAGACCAGGATGGCGAGCGGCAGGGTCCGCGACGGGCGATCCACTTCCTCGGCCATGTTCACGATGTCCTCGAACCCGATGAAGGCGAAAAAGGCCAGGACCGCGCCAAGTCCGACGCCGCCCCAGGCGATATCCGCGGGCAGCGTCCAGTCCGCCGAGGGCGCGGCCCCGAGACCGGCCCAGATCACCAGAAAGAGGCCGGACAGTTCGATCAGGGTGAAGACCGCGACCAGCGCCAGGCTTTCCAGAACGCCGACAACCGCCACCGCGGTCAGCGCCGCGCCGAGCAGCAGGATCGCAAGCGTCGCATCGATATCGATCGCATGGGTCAGATAACCGACCCCGCCGCGCAGCACCGCCCCTGCCGACAGGGTGCCGGCGGCGACGATGGCGAGACCGACGAGAAGCGCCAGCGCCTGGCTGTTCAGGCCCTGCCCGACAAAGGCCGCCTCGCCCGCCGCCTCCGGCAGGCGGGTCGAGAATTCCGCGTAGCTGAGCGCGGTCGGCGCGGCGATCAGCCCTGCCAGCAGGAAGGACAGCGGCGCGTGAATGCCCGCGTCGCCGACCACGGCCCCGACCAGAACGTAAATTCCGGCCCCGACCATGACGCCGACCCCGTAGGCGGTCAGCAGACCCGGACCGATGCGACGCTTGAGCTGGTCCGCCATGTCGCTTCAGCCTTTCAGCCGCTCCGGCAGGGCGTTGGCCCAGGCGCTGATTGTGCCGGCCCCGAGACAGACCACCATGTCGCCGGGCTTGGCCTGTTCCCGCACGAGCCGTTCCAGATCGTCCTCGGACACGATGGCGCGGGCGTGGCGGTGGCCGTGCCGGATCAGCCCCGCGACCAGATCGTCGCGGGTCGCGCCTTCGATCGGGTCCTCGCCGGCGGCGAAGACTTCGGCGATGGCGACCACGTCGGCATCGTTGAAACAGGCGCAGAAATCGTCGAACAGGCTGTGCAGACGGGTATAGCGGTGCGGCTGGTGCACCGCGATCACCCGGCCGTCCGTGGCCTGCCGCGCCGCCTTGAGCACCGCGGCGATTTCGACCGGGTGGTGGCCGTAATCGTCGATGATGGTGACGCCATCCACCTCGCCGACCTTGGTGAAGCGCCGGTTGACGCCGCCGAAGTTGGCCAGTGCCGCGCGGATCTCTTCGATCTTCATGCCCAGGTGGCGCGCCACCGCAACGGCGGCCAGGGCGTTCGACACGTTGTGATCGCCGGGCATCGGCAGGGTGCAGCCCGAAATCACCTTGTCCTCGGCCTGGAGCAGGATATCGAAATGGGCGATCCCCGCCTTGTAGGTCAGGTTCACGGCCCGCACATCGGCCTGGGCGTTGAAACCGTAGGTGACGACGCGCCGGTCGCTGATCCGTCCGACCAGCGCCTGAACCTCGGGATGATCGGTGCAGCAGACCGCCAGCCCGTAGAACGGGATATTGCTGACGAAATCGTAGAACCCGTCGCGCAGCCGGTCGAAATCGCCCCAGTGCTCCATGTGCTCCGGGTCGATATTGGTGACGATGGCAATGGTCGCGGGCAGACGGTTGAAAGTGCCGTCGGATTCATCGGCTTCGACCACCATCCATTCGCCCTGACCCATCCGGGCGTTCGATCCATAGGCATGGATGATACCGCCATTGACCACGGTCGGGTCGAAATGCCCGGCCACCATCAATTCCGCCATCATCGTGGTTGTAGTGGTCTTTCCATGGGTGCCCGCCACGGCGATGTTGGATTTCAGCCGCATCAGTTCGGCCAGCATTTCCGCCCGGCGCACGACCGGCAGCCCCCGCCGGCGTGCCTCGTCCAGTTCCGGGTTGCCACGCTTGATCGCCGAGGAAATCACCACCACCTCGGCCTCGCCCAGGTTTCCGGCCTCCTGTCCGACGAAGATCCGCGCGCCCATATTCGCGAGCCGGTCGGTGATCCTGGACGCCTTGAGATCGGACCCCTGGATCGTGTAGCCATGGTTCATCAGCACCTCGGCGATGCCGGACATGCCGATCCCCCCGATGCCGACGAAATGGATCGGCCCCACGTCGAGGGGCAGTTTGGTTGCGGCGTTCATTGCAGGGCTTCCATCCTTCATGGCTCAGTCCGTCCTTTCGGCGAGTTCAGTGACCAGAGCGACCAGACGCGCGGTGGCGTCCGGCATCCCCGCGGAAAGCGCGGCCTGGCTCATGTGCAGGGCCGCTTCCGGATTGCTCAGGACGGCGGCCATCTGCGCCGCGAGCGCGGTGACGTCAAGGGCTTTTTCCGGTATCATGATCGCGGCGCCCGCCTCGACCAGTCCGCGCGCATTGGCGGTCTGGTGATCGCCGGCGGCAGCGGCAAAGGGAATGAGGATCGACGGCCGCCCGATGACGGTGAGATCGGCGATGGACGAGGCCCCGGCGCGGCTGATCACGAGCTGGGCTTCGGACATGCGGCGCGGAACGTCCTGAAAGAACGGTTGCACCTCCGCGCCGATGCCCTGCGCCGCATAGGCGGCGGTGACGCGCTCGATATCCTCGGGGCGTGCCTGGTGGCTGACCCTGAGATGCCGGCGGATCGGGTCCGGCAAGGCGGCGATCGCATCCGGCACCACGTCCGACAGGATGCGCGCCCCCTGGCTGCCGCCCATCACCAGCAGCGACATCGGGTAGTCCCCCGGCGGGATATAGGACGCGCCCGCCCGGTCCAGCACCGCGCCGCGCACCGGGTTGCCCACATGAATGCCGTTCGCGCCTTCCGGCAGGTCGGTCGGCCAGACGCCGCAGGCAACGCAGACGACGCGGGTGGCGAAGATCTGGTTGACCCGGCCCAGCACGCCGTTCTGCTCGTGGATCATCCGCGGCAGTTTCAGCAGCACCGCCGCGCCCAGCGCCGGGATCGACGGGTAGCCGCCGAAGCCCACGACCACATCGGGACGGTCGCGCCGCATCTGCCGCGCCATGCTGAGCACCCCGGCCGCGATCCGTGGCGCGACCATCGCCTTCGCCACCAGCCCGCCGCGGGCAAAGGTGGCGCTTGAGACCTCGGCGATCTCGGTCGAATGGGGAAACCCCTTGGTGTAACGCGCGCCGCGCGCATCGGTGGACAGGCGCACGCGCCACCCCGCCCGCAACATCCGTTCGGCCAGGGCCTGGGCCGGGAACATGTGCCCCCCGGTGCCGCCCGCGGCCATCAGCAGCAGCGGCTGGCTCATCGGCCGCGTCCCCGCAGCAGGTCGCCGAATTCTCCCTGCGGGCGGCTCCGCGTCATCGCCAGCAGCATACCCACCGCGATGCCCCCCGCGATCAGCGAGGACCCGCCGTAGCTGACGAAGGGCAGCGTCATGCCCTTGGCCGGCAGCAGCCGCACCGCGACGCCCATGTTGATCATCGCCTGCACCCCGAAGATGCAGGCCAGCCCGGTGCCCGCCAGCCGGATGAACGGATCGCGTTCGCGCATCAGCCGGAACAGGGACCGCACCACGATAAGCGCATAGAGCGAGATCAGGATCAGCACCAGCACCAGCCCGTATTCCTCGGCCGCCACCGCGACGATGAAATCCGTATGCGCATCCGGCAGCGACCATTTGACCTGGCCTTCGCCGACACCGACGCCGAACAGCCCGCCTTCGCGGATGGCGTTGGTGGCATAGCCAAGCTGCGTCGTCGGGTCCACATCCGGCGACAGGAACCCGTCGATCCGGCGCGCGAAATGCTCGGACCCCGAATAGGCCAGGGTTCCGCCCAGAACCACCAGCCCCGCCATGGCCACCAGCAGCAGCATCGGCGCGCCGGCGACGAAATACATCACCCCCCAGCCGAACAGGATCAGGCTGGCCTGCCCGAAATCCGGCTGCAAAACAAGCATCGCCACGATCGACGTGCAAAGCGCGAAGGACCACAGGGTGCCCGGCGGCCCGTTGATCTGCTGGCTTGCCGCCATCAGCCAGGCCGCCACGACGATGAACCCCGGCTTCAGGAACTCCGACGGCTGGACCGAGGCGAAACCGAGCGAATACCAGCGCACCGCCCCCTTGCCGAAATCGGTGCCGAAGAGCGGCAGGAAGGCCATCGCGACGAAAGCCCCCAGGAACCCGATCACCGCCAGCCGCCGCACCAGGGTCGGTGACATCATCGACGTCAGCAGCATGGCGACCAGCGCCAGGCCTCCGAAGAACGCCTGCCGCGACACGTAGTGAAACGGTTCGAGCCCGTTGCGCGCGGCCAGGGGCGGCGACGCCGCGAGCCCCAGCAGCAGCCCGATGACGAACAGGATCAGCACACAGGACATGGACCACTTGTCCAAAGTCCGCCACCATTTGGGAAGAATAGGCTCACCGCCCCGTTCCGGGACAGCGCCATACACCATTTCAGTCATGGTCAACCGCCGTTTTTGCCTCTGATCGCCCCTTTGCGGGGTCTGTGGCCGGAGGCTACAGCAAAATCGCCCGCCAGACCAGCGTCTTCCTGCGGCGCGGCGCCGGAATGCCCGCTGGCCCCGCGCCCGGCGGCGGCCGGACCGGGTGCCCGCCGCGCCCCTGACCCGCCGGTTTCGCATCCGGCCCGCCGCCCGGCTCTTCCTGGCGCTTTGCATTGCCCGCCGAGCCGGCGTAAAGCCCGCGCATGAACTATGAAACCGTCATCCTCGGCGCCGGCGCCGCCGGACTGATGTGCGCCGCCCATGCCGGGCCCGGCGTGCTGGTGGTGGACCATGCCCGCGCGCCCGGCGAAAAGATCCGCATCTCGGGCGGCGGCCGCTGCAATTTCACCAACCTGCACACGGGACCGGACAATTTCCTGTCGGCCAACCCGCATTTCGCCAAGTCGGCTCTGACGCGCTACACACAATGGGATTTCATCGACCTGGTGAACCGCCACGGGATCGCCTGGCACGAAAAGACGCTGGGGCAGCTTTTCTGCGACGGTTCGGCGAAACAGATCGTGGCCATGCTCGTCGCCGAACTCGACCGCGCGGGCGGCACGCTCTGGCTTCAGACCAGCCTGCGCGACCTGGCCGCGCGCGAGAGCGGCTTTGATCTGACGCTCGAAAGGGAAGGCGTCCGCCATGCGGTCCACTGCCGCAACCTGGTGCTCGCGACCGGCGGCAAGTCGATCCCGAAAATGGGCGCGACGGGCCTTGCCTACGACATCGCCACGCGATTCGGCCTGCGCGTCACCGAAACCCGCCCCGCGCTCGTCCCGCTCACCTTCCCCGAAGGCCGTTTCGCTGGTCTCGCCGGAGTCTCCTGCCCCGCGCGCCTGTCCAACGACCGCGCCAGCTTCGACGAGGCGCTGCTGTTCACCCATCGCGGTCTCTCCGGCCCCGCGATCCTGCAACTCTCCTCATACTGGCGGGAAGGCGAAGAAATCGCGGTCAACCTCTTCCCCGATCTCGACCTGCCGACCCACCTGCGCGAACAGCGCCGGCGGGAGGGCCGTCGCCGGATCGCCACCATACTCGCCCGCTACCTGCCCGCAAGGCTGGTGCAGCATCTCGGCACGACCCTCCCCCTCGCCGAACGACTCGCCGATCAGTCCGACGCCAGGCTGGCCCAACTCGCCGCGGCACTCACCGACTGGCGCCTCACCCCCTCGGGCAGCGAAGGCTACCGCACCGCCGAAGTCACGCTGGGGGGCATCGACACCGCCGCGCTGTCCTCAAGAACCCTGCAGGCCCACGCCGTCCCCGGCCTCTACGCCATCGGCGAAGCGGTGGATGTGACCGGCTGGCTCGGCGGCTACAATTTCCAATGGGCCTGGGCCTCCGGCCATGCCGCCGGCACCGCCATCGCCGCCACGCCCTGACCGCTCTTCATCTTTGCGACAATACTCCGGGGGCGACGCGCGTCAGCGCGGCGGGGGCAGAGCCCCCTGCCCGGCCAGCCCCTTGCGCACCTCGGCGGCGAAATCGTCGCCGCGCTGTTCGAAATTGTCATACTGGTCGAAACTCGCGGCCGCCGGCGCGAGCAGAACCGTATCGCCGGGTTCCGCGTCGCGCATCGCCTGCGCCACCGCCTCGGCCATGGTGCCGCAGACCACCCTGTCCGCATCCACCTGCAAGGCGAAGCCCGCCGCCTCGCGGCCGATCACATAGGCCCGGACCACGCGATCCGTGGCGCCTGCAAGCCCGGACAGGCCGCCTTCCTTCTGCAACCCGCCGCAGATCCAGCGAATCCGCGCAAAGGCGCTCAGCGCCTTGACGGCGCTGTCCACATTGGTCGCCTTGCTGTCGTTCACATAGGTCACGCCGCCGGCCTGCGCCACGATCTGGCTGCGGTGCGGCAGGCCCGGATAACTGTGCAGGGCGGTTTCGATGGCGCGCGGCGCCAGCCCGAGCGCGCGGCACACGGCGAAGGCGGCGCAGGCATTCTGGTGATTATGCGCCCCCGGCAGGCCGGCAATGGCGCGCAGGTCGATCGAGACGACCTGCCGGCCCCTGCGGTATTCGGCGAGAAACCCCTTGCGGGCGAACACCCGCCACCCCGGCCCGCCCGGTTTCCGCGTCACCGAGACGCGGATCACCCGGTCGTCGGCGGGACCTTCGGACAGTTGCCCGGCGAGATAGCCGCCCTCCGGCTCGTCGATGCCGATGACGGCGCGATCCGGGCCGCCCTCGGCGAACAGGCGCCGTTTCGCTGCGAAATAGCCGCCGATGCCGCCATGCCGGTCCAGGTGATCCGGAGACAGGTTGGTGAAGACGGCGATATCGGGCGTCAGCGCGCGGGCGAGTTCGGTCTGGTAGCTGCTGAGTTCCAGAACCACGACCTCGCCGTCCACGGCCGGGTCGATGTCCAGAACCCCGCGTCCGATGTTGCCGGCAAGCTGCGCCGGCCGCCCCGCCGCCGTCAGGATGTGATGGATCAGCGCCGAGGTGGTGGATTTGCCATTGGACCCGGTCACCGCCACCACGCGGGGCGCGGTGTCGAACCCGTCCCAGTCCGGCGTCGCGAAAGACCGGAAGAACAGGCCGATGTCGTTGTCCACCGGCACGCCCGCAGCCAGCGCGGCGGCGACCACCGGGTTCGGCGCCGGGTAGAGATGCGGAATGCCCGGGCTGACGATCAGCGCGGCGACATCCTCGAAGGCCCCCGCCTTCGACAGATCCCGGCAGGCCAGCCCCTCGGCCCCGGCCCGTTCCCGCGCCGCCGGGTTGTCGTCCCAGCAGACCGGCACCGCGCCACCCGCCTGCAACGCCTGCGCCGCGCTCAGCCCCGACCGCCCGAGCCCCAGAACCGCCACATGCTGCCCGGCCATTCCCTGAACTGGGATCATTGCCGCCGCCCCCCGTGTTTCCTTTTCCTGTGGTGCCACAGAGCGATCAATCCGGCCGCCGTCAAGAAGATTGCGACCGCCAGCCCGAGATGCAGGTGCAGGTCCAGATGCCCGAAGACCGAACGGATCGCCTGCCCCGCGCCAAAACCCAGCGCACAGAAGACCAGCGCCCAGAGCGTGCAGGCCAGAAGATCGAGCACCGCGAACCGCGGCCAGTTCAGAGGCGACGCGCCCAGCATCAGCGCGCCCAGCGTCGTCATGCCCCAGACAAAGCGGAACCCCAGGATCACCGCCACCGGATGCCGGTCCAGCCGCGCCCGCAACAATCTGACCGGCCCGCGCGCCAACTGCCTCTGCACGAACGCCCGCTGCCCCGCGTAGCGCCCCATCAGGAACACCCCGTTGTCCACCAGCACCGCCCCCAGCACCACGGCCCCCACCACCGCGGCAAAGGACAGCAACCCGCGATGCGCCAGCACGCCGCCCAGGAACGCCACCGTGTCGCCTTCAAGGACGGTGCCGGCAACGATGCCCCGCAGCCCATAGCCCTGAACCAGCGTTTCAAGCGACATGGCAGCGGCGGATCCTGGAAATACGGATCGGCACGGGGTCAGTCCGCCTCGCCGGGCGCCGGCCCGGCGGCTTTCTCATCCAGGAGGAATTCAAGATTTCCGCGCGCTGTTATGGTTTTCGGATGATCCGCTCCCAGGGATGTTTCGAGAATCATGACCGCCTCGCGGAAGAGCCCCTCGGCCTCGGCATGCCGCCCCTGCGCCCGAATTACACCCGCGAGGTTGTTGAGGCCGGTAGCATAGTCGGGATGGCTTTCCCCGATCGTCGCACTGTCGATCTCCAGCGCCTCGCGGAAGAGCCCCTCCGCCTCCACATACCGCCCCTGCACCCGAACCACCCCCGCAAGGTTAACGAGTTGGGTGGCATAGTCGGGATGCGCCTCGCCGATCGTCGCCTTGCCGATCTTCAGCGCCTCGCGATAAAGCAACTCGGCCTCGTCATACCGCCCCTGCGCCCGAATAACCACTGCGAGGTTGTTTAGCTGGGCGGCATAGTGAGGATGCGCCTCGCCGATCGTCGCCTTGCCGATCTCCAGCGCCTCGCGATAAAGCCCCTCGGCCTCCTCATACCGCCCCTGCGCCCGAACCACCCCCGCAAGATTATTGAGATGGATGGCATACTCGGGATGCCCCTCCCCGATCGTCGTCTTGTCGATCTTCAGCGCCTCGCGATAATGCAACTCGGCCTCCTCATACCGCCCCTGCGCCTCAACCGCCATCGCGAGGTTGTTGAGGCGGGTGGCATGATCGGGATGCCCGGCGCCGATCGTCGACTTGTCAATATCGAGCGCTTCGTTCAAGAGCTTTTCCGCGCGCTCGTATTCTCCACCCGCGCGCAGACTTGTGGCGAGGTTGCTCAAGGCCGTGGCGGTTCTGGGGTCGGCATCGCCCATATTCTTTATTGCGAACGCAACGAGGTCTTCGTCATTTCGAATTGCGTCGCGGTATCGGCCGTCGCGCCAAAGAAAAGTTCCGGCTTTGCGCAGATTGTCATAGCTCGGTTCGAGCCGGGCCGCCCGCGCATAGTGGTCGGCGGCCTCGGCCCAACGAACCTCTCCCTCGGCAATCTGCCCGCGTGCATAGGCGGCCTCCGCCGCACGGCGGATCGCCAGTTCCTCCTTTTCCTCGACCTCCGCAAACAGCGCGTCCGCCTTGCCGGTGTCGCCGGCGGCCAGCGCCGCCCGCGCGGCCTGCAATTTCGCCTCGGGAACGTCGCCCCGCAACTCCGCCAGCCGGGCCTCCAGCTCGACGATCCGGGCCGTGGCCTCTTCATAGGCGGCGGGTAGGTCTGCGAGACGGCGGGTGACTTCGGCAAGTTCCTGTTCCAGCCGCGCGCGGTCCTCGGCATGGGCCTGGTCCAGTTCGGCGGTGATCTGTTGTTTAAGGTAAAGCTGCCGTTCCTCGAACTGCGCCAGCGTCATGGTGATCACCGGTTCGGGCGGCGCCGCTTCGGCGACTTTCTCCGGGTCGGCCATCACGACTTGGCCGTTATCGCCCAGATTGATCTGGGTGCCGGATCCGGTCTGGACCGGGCTGTTGTTCCCGGTCCGGATCGCCGGCGCCGGGTCCGGTTTCGAACCGCCGGGATCGAAGCCGAACCAGCCTGCGATGGCCGCCACGACGACAAGCGCCGCCGGAACCACGACTTTCAACAGGCCGACAATCGCGGTCGCCCCGTCGCGGTTATCCGGGTCTCTCCACCAATTGAAACGTCGCAAGGCCATGTCCTCTTGCAATCGCCGCAATCATAGCATGGCGGCGATCAGGCAAAAAGTCATGCTGCACCGCGGCGGCACGCGCCCGGTGCAGGCGTGTCACCCCCCGGATATCACGATTTCACGCAGTGCAGCGGCGCGTTACCGGACCTTGAGCGTTGCCAGTCCGATCATCGCCAGGATCAGCGAGATGATCCAGAAGCGGATCACGATGGTGGGTTCGGCCCAGCCCTTCTTTTCGTAATGGTGATGGATCGGGGCCATCAGGAAGACGCGTTTGCCGGTCTTCTTGAAATAGAGCACCTGGATGATCACACTCAGCGCCTCGACCACGAAAAGCCCGCCGACGATCGCCAGCACCAGTTCGTGTTTCGTCACGATGGCGATAGCGCCAAGCGCGCCGCCAAGCGCCAGGCTGCCGGTATCGCCCATGAACACCGCCGCGGGAGGCGCGTTATACCACAGGAATCCCAGGCCGCCGCCGAACAGCGCCGCCGAGAAGATCAGGATCTCGCCGGTGCCCGGCACGTAATGCACGTCGAGATATTCGGTGAAGTCGACGCGGCCCACCGCATAGGCGATGACGCCGAGGGTCGAACCCGCGATCATCACCGGCATGATCGCCAGCCCGTCCAGCCCGTCGGTCAGGTTCACCGCATTGGCCGCCCCGACGATGACGCAGATCGAGAACGGGATGTAGAAATAGCCGAGGTTGATCAGCGTGTCCTTGAACACCGGCAGGGCCAGCTGCCCCTGAAGCTCTTGCGGATGGTATTGCGCCGCCCACCAGGCCGCGATGGCGGCGATCAGGATGCCGAGCGCCAGCCGCAGCCTGCCCGGAACGCCGGAGGTGTTCTGCTTGGACACCTTGGCGTAATCGTCGGCGAACCCGATCACCGCGTAGCTGAGGGTGACAAAGAGCACCAGCCAGACGAACGGGTTGTCCAGACGCGCCCACAAGAGCGTCGCCGTCACCAGCGCCCCGACGATCAGCAGACCGCCCATGGTCGGGGTGCCGGCCTTGACGAAATGGCCCTCCGGGCCGTCGTCGCGGATCGGCTGGCCCTTGCCCTGCCGCCTGCGCAGCACCGCGATCAGCGGGCGCCCGAAGAGAAAGCCGAAGACGAGCGCGGTGAGAAACGCGCCGCCCGCCCGGAAGGTGATGTAGCGAAAGAGGTTGAAGAAGTCCCCGCCGTCCGACAATGCAGTCAACCAATAGAGCATTTCAGCGGGTCCTACTCATCATCTTGTGCCAAATTCGCCGCTTCGCCATGACCCATTTTGCGGATCGCGTCAACGACCAGGCCGAGATCCATGCTGAGCGATCCCTTGGCCAGAACCGCGTCCCCGCCGTGCAGGCGGTGGCGCAGCGCCGCGGCGCAATCGGCGCTGGTCGCATGAACGCCGGCGCGTTTTTCCGGTGGCAGCGCGTCATGCAGCGCCCGCATCAGCGGGCCGATGCAATGGACCCGATCGATCCGCGCCATCGCGGGCAGGTCCGCGAGGCCTGCGTGCAGCGCTTCGGCGTCCGGTCCCAACTCCTTCATGTCGCCCAGAATGGCGATGCGCCGCCCCCTGTCGGTCTCGGTCGCGGCCAGCACCTCCAGCGCCGCCGCCATCGAGGTCGGGTTGGCGTTGTAGGCGTCGTCCAGCAGGATCAGCGCCTGGTCCGGGTCGCCGGGGTCCAGCGGGACGCGTTCGCGCACCCCGCGCCCCTTGTAGGGCGACCAGCGGCCAAGGCTGAGCACCGCCAGCGTCGGGTCCGCGCCAAGCGCAGCGCAGGCCGCCAGCGCCCCGAGTCCGTTCATCGCGAAATGCCGCCCCGCGGTGGCGATCTTGAAGATCACCGGCGCGCCCAGGATCTCGGCCCGCGCGACGGTGGTGTCGCCCTGCACGGCCACGTCGATCAGCCGGTAATCCTGCGCCTTGCGCCCGAAGGACAGGCAGGTGGCGCCGACAGCGGCGGCCTTGTCACGTAGGATCGCCGCCTCGCCGATATCGGCATTGAGGATCGCGGTCCCGCCCGGCTCCAGCCCGTCGAGGATCGACGCCTTTTCCACGGCGATGGCCTCGATGCCGTCGAAGGCCTCAAGGTGGGCGGCGGCCACCGTGGTGATCAGGGCGGCATGCGGCCGGGCCTGCCGGGCCAGCGGCGCGATCTCTCCCGGATGGTTCATCCCGATCTCGATCACTGCATATTCGGTGTCGCGCGGCATCCGCGCCAGGGTCAGCGGCACGCCCCAGTGGTTGTTGTAGCTTGCCACGCTGGCATGGGTCCGGCCCTGGTCGCCCAGCATGCGGGCCAGCATCTCCTTGGTCGAAGTCTTGCCGACGCTGCCGGTGACGGCGACGATGCGGGCATCGGTGCGGGCGCGGGCGGCCCGGCCCAGGTCTTCCAGCGCCGCCTGCACATCCGGGACGACCAGCAGCGCCGCGCCGGCGACCACGCCATCGGGCACATGGCTGACGAGCGCCGCCGCGGCCCCCGCCGCCAGCGCCTGCGCGACGAAATCATGCCCGTCGCGGGCGGCCTTCAGGGCGACGAAAAGATCGCCGGGAGCCAGCGTCCGCGTGTCGATGGACACGCCGCTGGCGCTCCAGTCGCCCTGCGCCTGCCCGCCGGTCGCGGCCGCCGCACCCGTTGCCGTCCAAAGCGTCATGCGATGCCTCCGTCCAGCGCGGCGACCGCGACGCTCGCCTGTTCCGCGTCGTCGAACGGCAGCACATCGTCGCCGACGGTCTGGCCGGTCTCGTGGCCCTTGCCGGCGATCAGCAGCGCGTCGCCGGGGCCGAGCCCGTCGACCCCGCGCAGAATCGCTTCGGCGCGGTCGCCGATCTCGGTGGCCTCGGGCGCGCCCGCCATCACCGCGGCGCGGATCAGGACCGGGTCCTCGCTGCGCGGGTTGTCGTCGGTGACGATCACCAGGTCGGCATGCTCCGCCGCCGCCTGCCCCATCAGCGGGCGCTTGGTCACGTCCCGGTCGCCGCCGGCGCCGACGATGGCGACGAGGCGGCCCATCACATGCGGGCGCAGCGCCGACAGCGCCTTGGCCACGGCGTCGGGCGTATGGGCATAATCCACGAACACCGCCGCCCCGTTGGCGCGGGTCGCGGCCAGTTGCATCCGTCCCCGCACCGTGGTCAGGCGCGGCAGTGTGTCGAACACGTCGCCCGGCGCATCGCCGCAGGCAATAGCGAGCCCGCAGGCCAGCAGCACGTTTTCCGCCTGGAATCCGCCGATCAGGTTGAGCCGGGTCTGGTAAACCCGGTCCGCGTAGCTGAACCGCAGATCCTGCCCGGTGGCGTCGAACCGCTGCGCCAGGAGGTTCAGGTCGCCGACGCCATGCCCGGTGGTGAGGATCCGTTGCCCCCGCGCCGCCGCGATGGCGCGCATCTCCGGGCCGCGCCCGTCGTCCAGGTTGATCACCGCAGCGCCTTCGGGCGGCAGGACGCGCCGGAACAGCCCCGCCTTGGCGGCGAAATAGGCATCAAAGGAGTCGTGGTAATCCAGGTGGTCCTGGGTGAAATTCGTGAACCCCGCCGCCGTCAGATACACCCCGTCGAGCCGCCGCTGTTCCAGCCCGTGGCTGGACGCTTCCATCGCCGCATGGGTGATGCCGGCCCTGACCGCCGCCGCGAGCGTGCGGTGCAGGGTGATCGGCTCGGGCGTGGTGTGGGCCAGCGGCGCGGCCCAGGCGCCTTCGACGCCGGTCGTGCCCAGATTGATCGCCGCGTGGCCGAGCTCCGTCCAGATCTGGCGCAGGAAGGTGGCGACCGAGGTCTTTCCGTTGGTGCCGGTCACCGCCGTCATGATCTCCGGCTGGGCGCCGAACCAGAGCGCCGCGGTAAAGGCCAGCGTCTGGCGCGGGTCCTCGGTCACGACCACCGCCGCGTCGGAGGCGGCCAGTTCGGTTTCCGCCAGAGCCGCGCCGGCGGAATCCGTCAGGATGGCGGCGGCCCCCATGCGCAGGGCGTATTTGATGAATTCGCCGCCATGAACGCGGGTGCCGGGCAGGGCCGCGAAGAGAAACCCCTCGCGCACATCCCGGCTGTCCACCGCAAGCCCGGAAACCACCGGGTCCAGCCCGCCCCGCGCGGTCAGCGCCAGCTGACTGAGAGACTTGGCCACCGGCGACTCATCAGTGTTCACAAGACCATCCCCCGTCAGTTCGACGTCAGCCTTATAGCAGCCGGATGTGCGGGTTCAATGTCCGGCCGCAGGCCCAGGAGCGGCGCGATGCGGCCGATCATCTCGGCCGCCACGGGCACCGCCGTCCAGCCCGCCGTGCGGCGCGGTTCGCTGCCGGAGGTCTCGGTCGGTTCGTCCAGCGTCACGATCAGAACGTATTTCGGATCATGCGCCGGGAACATGCTGGCGAAGGTGGCGATCACCTTGTCCTCGTAATATCCGCCACGGGGCTTTGGCTTGTCCGCCGTGCCGGTCTTGCCCGCCACCGCATAGCCGGGCACTTCGCCAAAACTGGCGGTGCCGTCGGTCACGACCTGCCGCAGCATGCTTTGCGCGGCGCGGGCGGCGCCCCTGGACATCACGCGCGGGCCGTATTTCGGCCCGTCCTGCTTCAGGATCGTCGGGCTGACGTAATGCCCGCCATTGGCGATCGCGGCATAGCCCGCCGCCAGATGCATCGGGCTGGTGGACAGCCCGTGGCCGTAGGAGATCGTCATGGTGCTGAGTTCGGACCAGTTCCGGGGCAACAGCGGCTCGCCGCCCGCCGCCTCGACGATTTCGAACGGTGTCGCCCTGAGCATGCCGAGCGAGTCCAGGAACGCTTTCTGCCGGGCCGACCCGATCTGTTGCGCCAGCCGCGCGGTGCCGATGTTCGACGATTTCACGATCACCTTCGTGACCGACAGCTCCTTGCCGTAATTGCGGAAATCCCGGATGCGGAACTTGCCCCAGCGCAACGGGCCGCGAATGTCGATCATGGTTTCCGGACCGACCAGCCCCAGGTCCATCGCCTGCGCCGCGGTGAAGATCTTGAAGGTCGATCCCAGTTCATAGACCCCCTGCACCGACCGGTTGAACAGCGGGCTGACCGACGGATCGTCTCCGCTGGCCGGAGGGCGCGGGCGGTCGTTGGGGTCGAAATCCGGCAGCGACACGACCGAGATCACCTCGCCCGTGTGCACATCCATCAGGATCGACGTCGCGCCCTTGGCGTTCATCAGCTTCATGCCGCCGTAAAGCACCCGTTCGGCCGCCGCCTGCACCGTCAGGTCGATGGACAGTTGCAGCGGCGCGCCCCCGTTCGCCGGATCCCGCAGGAAGGCGTCGAACTGCTTTTCCACCCCGGCAACGCCGATCACCTCGGCGGCGGTCACGCCTTCCTTGCCGAAACTGGCACCGCCCAAGACATGCGCCGCCAGCTTGCCGTTGGGATAGAGCCGCATCTCGCGCGGCCCGAACAGCAGGCCCGGATCGCCCAGGTCATGCACCGCCTGCTTCTGTTCCGGGCTGATCTTGCGCTTGATCCAGACGAATTTCCGCTTGCCGGTGAAATCCCGGATCAGGCGCGCCTCGTCGAGATCCGGAAAGATCTTCGCCAGCCCCCGGGCAGAGGCGACCGGATCGACGAGGAACGGCGGCTGGGCATAGAGCGAATGGGTCTCGAAATTGGTCGCCAGGATGCGCCCGTCGCGGTCGACGATATCGGCCCGCTGCATCGCGATGGCCGATCCCGCGGCGCTGGCCACGGGTTCGACCGCTTCCGACGTGGCCAGCAGCCCCATCCGCGCCCCGACGACGGAAAAGGCGCAGAAGAAGAACAGCCCCAGCACCAGCAGGCGCCCTTCGGCGCGCACGCGGGCGCGGTCGCGCATGTCCTCGTGGCGCCGACGCAGGTTTTCGCGTTCGATGGCGTCAGGGTTCTCGCCCTTGGCGCGGGCGGACAGGATGCGGGCGAGCGGGCGCAGCGGCGTACGGATCATAGCGGTTCTTCCCCGGCCATGCTGGAAACATCGACCGCATCGGTGATCGGGAGCAGCGACACGGTCGGAAAGCTCACCTCGTCGATGCGCCCGAACTGGTCGGGCCGCAGCGGCAGAAGACCCAGCCGGTCGAAATTGATCTCCGCCAGTTCCGCCAGACGGTCCGGGCGGTTCAGATAGGCCCATTCCGCCCGCAGCACGCTCAGCCGCACCTGGGCTTCGCCGATCTCGCGCTGCAACCGCTGGGTGTCCGACAGCACCCGCTGGGTGGCATAGTTTTCCCGGTAGGCCCAGAAGGCCAGGCCGAAGACCGCCATCGCGGCCAGGACATAGGCGACGCTCCTCATCCGCGGACCTCCCTGAGCAGCGGCATGCCGATGGCGCGGGCGTCCACCGGCCCTGCCGGGGCGTCGGTGCGGATGGCGACCCGCAGCTTGGCGCTGCGCGACCGCGGATTCTCGGCCAGCTCGCGGTCGTCCGGGCCAATGGCCTTGCGCGATTTCAGGATGAACTGCGGCGCCGCGCGTTCGGTTTCCGGCGCGAACCGGTTGGCCCGCCCGCCCTGGCCCGCGCGATCGGCCAGGAACCGCTTGACCATGCGGTCCTCGATGGAATGAAAGGTCACGACCGCCAGTTTGCCGCCCGGCCGCAGGGCGCGTTCCGCCGCCATCAGCCCTTCGAACAGTTCCCGGTATTCCTCGTTCACCGCGATGCGCAGCGCCTGGAAACTGCGGGTCGCCGGATGCGATTGCCCCGGCCTGGCGCGCGGCAGGCAGGATTCGATGATCGCCGCCAGGCACAGGGTGGTGGTGATCGGCGCATCCGCCCGTTCCCGCACGATGGCGCGCGCGATCCGCCGGCTGGCGCGTTCTTCACCATAGTGGAACAGGATATCCGCCAGGTTGCTTTCGCTGGCCGCGTTGACCAGATCGGCGGCCGACGGCCCGGCCTGGGACATCCGCATGTCCAGCGGCCCGTCCTTCATGAAGGAAAACCCACGTTCCGCCCGGTCGAGCTGCATCGAGGACACGCCGAGATCCAGCACCACCCCGTCGAGATCGGACGCATATTCGTCCATCCGCGAAAAGACGCCGGGTTGCAGGACCAGCCTGTCGCCATACTCCGCCGCCCAGCCCCGCGCCATCTCGAAGGCCAGCGGGTCCCGGTCCACCGCGATGACCCTCTCGGCTCCGGCCTCCAGCAATCCGCGGGTATAGCCTCCGGCCCCGAAGGTCCCGTCGAGCCAGACGCCCGACACCGGGGCGACCGCGGCAAGCAACGGGCGCAGCAGAACGGGAAGATGCGGGTCGGCAGCGTCCGGGGGAACCGCGGAAGCCATGCCGTCACGCCCCGTCCCGTTCACCCGCTCTGGGGTTGTCCAGAAATTCCATCGGATCAAAGTCATCGGGTTGCTCATCCAACCAGGCCTCGGACTTGGCCAGTTCTTCGGTTTCGTAGGTTTCGGGCTTCCAGATCTGGAAGGTATCGCCGGCGGCGATGAAGAACGCCTCGCCCTCGAGACCGATCTTTTCCCGCAGCCTGGCGGGCAGGACGAGCCGCCCGGTTTCATCCACGTTGGTCGGAAAGGATTGCCCGTGGAACATCCGCTGCAGGGCCTTGCGCTCCATCGAACCGCGCGGCAGGGCGTCGATCTTGGCATCGACCTCGTCGATCGCCTCCATCGTGTAACATTCCAGGAACTTGCGGCGATGATCGCCGTAGACGATGACCAGTTCCGGGGAAAGTCCCGAGGTCCAGCCGGGATCGCCGGCTTCCAGCACGCGGCGAAACGAGGCCGGGATAGACACCCTGCCCTTCGCATCCACCTTGTGGTGGCTTTCGCCCCTGAACCTGCGGCCCACTTGCCCCGTCCTTTGTTCTGCGCCCCGCGTCTGCGTCTCCGCCCCCCTTGAATGGAAAACGGCGGGTTGATCCGCTGCCACCGATCAACCCGCCGCCCTCGTCCCGCTGTGCGGGGTGTCCAGTCGCGCGCGCCACCTGGGGGGATGTCTGCTCGCTCGCGCGCCGGATCTCTTGGTCTGATGAAGCCGAAGCCTGTATGAAACCTGCTTTTTGTTGGTCGGGGTCGTTTGGTGCCCCTGCTGTCTTCTTCATCCGATGAACAAGGGATACCGTGGGAATTCATGGTCTGGCAAGGGATTTTTCGTTAATAACTCCCTAAATCTTGCTTGTGATGCGTTAAGAAAACAACATCTAGAGGCCAGTTTCGGCGAATCCTTGGAACAGCTTGCGTAAGAATGCGGGAATGAACACTAAATATGGTAGATCTGAGACCCCACCAAAATATCCCATGATTTCCCGAATAAATCGCACCGTCTGCCATCAGCCCGAACATGTTTCCAGTTTGTTCCTGCCTTTTGGACTGTGGACCCGGATGAATCACCGTCAGATCACCCGGAATTCTGATTCGATGGCTCGGCTGAACCGCCACGTCCCATCAATTCCCGTGAGCCGTTCACAGGCCATTGCGCCCCCCGGCCGGCGCCACGATCCCTATTCCCGCGGCGCGAACGGAAACCGGATCGGTTCAAACCCGTCAGCATCGGGGCGCGGCGCGCCTTGACGAAACCTGCACGGAATCGAAGGACCGGCAGTAGCGTCAGCGGCAGCCCGGAAACTGACTCACGGCGGGAATCATCTGCGTCAACGTGGGGCTGGCAGGCGTCCATCCCGGTGACGCCACCGGCCCGTTCGGCCTGAACGCCCGGCCCGGCGGCTGCGCCGCACGAACGGCGTGTCATCGCCGAAGCGGGACATCACCGCCGTCTGCGACGAGGTCTTCACCTCGCTCGGCGTGATCACCGGCATTTTGTCCCGCTGAGAGGGCCAGTTTCAGGCCACCCCGCCCCGGATCAGCCGGTCCGCGATCTGCGCATAGGATTGCGCCATCGGCCCATCCCCCGCCGCGACCGGGGTGCCTTCATCCCCGGCGATCCGGGTATCGAGGTCGATCGGAAGCGTGCCCAGAAGCGGAACCCCCAGCCGGTCTGCCTCGGCGGCCACCCCGCCCTGCCCGAAGATGCGGTGGCTGCTCCCGCAATCGGGGCAGACGAACATCGACATGTTCTCGATCAGCCCCAGCACCGGGGTCTTCAGCGTCGCGAACATGTCCAGCGCCTTGCGCGCGTCGATCAGCGCCACGTCCTGCGGCGTGCTGACGACGATGGCCCCGGTCAGCTGCGACTTGGTGCAAAGCGTCAGCTGCACGTCCCCGGTGCCCGGCGGCAGGTCGACGATCAGCACGTCGAGCCGGCCCCAGTCGACCTGCCCCAGCATCTGCTGCAACGCCCCCATCAGCATCGGGCCGCGCCAGACCACCGCCTTGCCTTCCTCGACCATGAAGCCGATCGACATCAGGGTCACGCCATGGGCGTGCAGCGGGATGATCGTCTTGCCGTCCGGCGATTCCGGCCGCCCGGAGACGCCCATCATCCGCGGCTGGCTGGGTCCGTATATGTCGGCGTCCAGCAGCCCCACCCTGCGCCCGGCCCGCGCCAGGGCCACGGCCAGGTTCGACGCCACGGTGGATTTGCCGACCCCGCCCTTGCCGGAAGCGATGGCGAGGATGCGGTCGACCCCGCCGGGGCGCACCGGCCCGTCCTGCGGTTTCGGATGGCCGCCGATCTTCAGGCCCGGCGCCGCCGGTTTCGCCGCCGGGCCATGGGCGGTCAGCGCCACGCTGACCGATGTCACCCCGTCCAGCGCCGCCACCGCGGCCTCGGCGGCGCGGCGCAGCGGCTCCATCTGCTGCGCGATCGCGGGCGACGGAGCCTCGATCACGAAGCGCACCGCGCCGTTCTCGACCGACAGCGCGCGAATCATGTCCCGCCCCACGAGGTCGCCGCCATCCGGCAGGACGAGCCGCTGAAGGCAGGTTTCGATCTGTTCCCGTGTCACGCCCATGCCGTTCTCCTTCGCATCCCGCCGCTTTACGCAGCGTCCTAAGGCAAGGCCGCGCAAATGGCGACCGGCCCCCGCCCTGTTTTTGCCCGTTCGCCCGAAAAAACGCCATTTCACCCATGCGGATGCTGCATGGCAGCATTGTTTCCCCACCCTATTGTGCAACTGCAGCATTCGGCTATCTTAGAGACAAGTTAGGGCGCTAACAGGCGCCGCAGGAAAACACGAAGGTTAACGATTATGGCCAGTTACAGCCTCGCCGGCACGAACGACCGCCCGCTGTCCGGCGGCTGGCTGGCCGAGGTGAAATCCCGGTTCGCCCGCCATCGGCTGTATCGGAAGACGTTGAAGGAACTTTCGGAACTGGACCCGTGCCAGCTTGCCGATCTGGGGCTGACCCCGACCATGCTGCCACGCGTTGCCTACCAGGCCGCATACGACATCTGCTGACCGGCTCAGCGCACGACACAGACAAGATCAGGTCCTCCTCTCCTCCTCCCTGGATGGCCTGTCCTAGCGGCGACATCTCTCCTCCTCCCTGATGTCGCCGCCCTTTTATACCGGTCCAAGGACCGGGTTCGGATGCATCGGGCGCTCTCCTCCTCCCTGCGCCCGGTGTTTGAAGAGAACGGCGACACCTCTCCTCCTCCCTGGTGTCGCCGTTTTCCGTCCCTCCTCCGACGCAACCGTTCCGGCTGTTGCCTGCAATCGCCAAATGGTCTTTGCTGCGCGGAACGGGCCCGCGGCCGGAGGCGCAAGCGAACCAGATGATCCTGCTGGCGATACATATCCTGATCGTTCTCGGACTGATGGTCCGGGTGCTGCTGCGCGACGAACTCGCCGCCACCAGCCGTCTGGCCTGGATCGTGGTCATCGGCCTGCTGCCCTATTCCGGCGTCATCATCTATTTCCTCTTCGGCGAAGCCAACCTCGGCTATTCCGCCAGCGGCCGCATCGCCGCCGTCGCCCGGCAGATCCAGAGCCACAAGCAGGACCTCGTCCCGGCCGTCCCCGACGCGCTGCCGGCGGTGCCCGAACGATACCGGTCGGCCTTTGCCTACAGCGAATCGATCAACGGCTTTCCGGCCCTGCCCGGCAACGCGGTGGAACTGATGCCCGACGCCGCCAGCGCCCGCGCCCGGCTGATCGCCGACATCGACGCCGCGCGCCATCACGTGAACGTGCTCTATTACATCTGGCTGGACGACGAGACCGGCACCAACACCGCACGGGCGCTGATCCGGGCGGCGCAGCGCGGCGTGACCTGCCGCGTCATGGCCGACGGGCTGGGCTCGCGCAAATTCGTCCGCTCGCCGCTCTGGAAGGAGATGGAGGCCGCCGGCGTCCGGGTCGCGGTGGCGCTGCCCATCGGCAACCCGGTGATGACGGTGCTGAAAAGCCGCATCGACCTGCGCAATCACCGCAAGATCACCATCGTCGACGGCGAAATCACCTATTGCGGCAGCCAGAACTGCGCCGACCCGGAATTCCGGGTCAAGGAAAAATACGGCCCGTGGATCGACATCATGCTGCGCGTCACCGGGCCGGTGGTGGCGCAGAACCAGCTCCTGTTCGCCAGCGACTGGATCGCCCATTGCGGCGGAACGCTGCAGGACTTCCCGGTCCATGCCGAACCGCAGAAACCCGGAATCGTGGCGCAGATCATGGGCGACGGTCCCACCGAACGGCGGCTGGCGACGCCGCACCTGTTTTCCGCCCTGATGAATTCAGCCGAACGCAGCGTCACCATCACCACCCCGTATTTCGTACCCGACGCCATCGTGGTCGAATCGATCTGCGCCGCCGCCTACCGGGGTGTCGATGTCGTCATGGTCCTGCCGCGGGTCAATGATTCCAAGATCGTCGCGGCGGCAAGCCGCTCCTCCTACCGGCGGCTGCTGGCGGCGGGGGTCGCGATCCACGAATTCGAAGGCGGGCTGCTGCATGCCAAGACCATGACCATCGACGGGCTGATCAGTTTCGTCGGCTCGTCCAATCTCGACCTGCGCAGTTTCGACCTCAACTACGAAAGCAACCTGCTGCTCTGCGACGCGGATCTGACGCGTCAGATCATGGCGCGGCAGGACGACTACATCGGCCAGTCATCGCGTGTCCGCATCGACGAGGTGAACGCCTGGCCAATCCACCGGCGCATGTGGAACAACGCGGTCGCCACGATCGGCCCGATCCTCTGACGCCGGGCGCGGATCAGAACGGGATATCGTCGCTCGCCGACACGAAACGGGACACGACCTTCTTGGTGCCGGCCTTCTCGAAATCGATCTCCAGCTTGTCGCCCTCGATGCCGATCACCGCGCCATAGCCGAATTTCTGGTGGAACACCCGTTCCCCGAGGGTGAAACTGCTCACCGCGTTCATGTCGATCACCATGTTGCGGGCTTCGCCGGGCTGCGACAACCCGCGCTGCCCGGCGCGGGCCTGAAGGCGTTTCCAGCCCGGTGAATCGTACCCGTCGGCGCGGGCGGCGCGGGCCGCCAGGTCGGTTCGCGGCGTGGCCACCGGGGCCGCCGCGCCGTAGCCGCCGCCATAGAGCCCCGGCGGAGTCAGCACCTCGACGTTTTCCGCCGGAAGTTCGTCGATGAAGCGCGACGGCATCTGCGACTGCCACTGGCCAAAGACCCGCCGGTTGCCGGCAAAGGAAATCGTGCAGATTTCCTCGGCCCGCGTGATCCCCACATAGGCGAGGCGGCGTTCTTCCTCGAGCCCCTTGACCCCGCTTTCATCCATGCTGCGCTGGGACGGGAACAGCCCGTCCTCCCAGCCCGGCAGGAACACCGCGGGGAACTCCAGCCCCTTGGCCGCGTGCAGGGTCATGATGCTGACCTTCTCGTCCCCGCCCTCCTGCTCGTTGTCCATGATCAGGCTGACATGTTCGAGGAATCCCTGCAGGTTCTCGAACTGCTCCAGCGCCTTGACCAGTTCCTTGAGGTTCTCAAGCCGCCCCGGCGCCTCGGGCGTCTTGTCGTTCTGCCACATTGCCGTATAGCCGCTTTCGTCCAGTATGACCTGCGCCAGTTCCACATGGCCGACCGGCGGCGGGCTTTCGACCGAGCGCACCGGCCCGTCCCCGTCCTCGATCACCGCGTCGTCATCCTCCACCACGATCCGGGGGCCGCGGGTCATCTCGCGCCAGCGCGCGATCCCGTCGACCAGTTCGCCCAGTGCAGCGCCGCCCCTGCCCCGGATCAGCCCGTCCCGCACCGCCAGCCGCGCGCCCTCGAGCAGGGAAACGCCATTGGCGCGCGCAATGGTCTGGATGGTCTGCTGCGCCTTGTCGCCCAGCCCGCGCTTGGGCGTGTTGACGATGCGTTCGAAGGCCAGATCGTCGTCGGGGCTGGTGACGACGCGGAAATAGGCCATGGCGTCGCGGATCTCCATCCGCTCGTAGAATCGCGGGCCGCCGATCACCCGGTAGGGCAGCCCGATGGTCAGGAACCGGTCCTCGAAGGCGCGCATCTGGTGGGACGCGCGCACGAGGATCGCCATTTCATCCAGATTGAAAGGCCGCAGCCCTCGGGTTCCCCGTTGCAGGCTCTCGATCTCCTCACCGATCCAGCGGGCTTCCTCCTCGCCGTCCCAGTGGCCGATCAGCCGCACCTTCTCGCCGCCCTCGGCGGCGGTCCACAACTCCTTGCCCAGCCGGCTTTCGTTGCCGCGAATGACGCCCGAGGCGGCGGCGAGGATATGCGCCGTGCTGCGGTAATTCTGTTCCAGCCGCACCACATGGGCGCCGGGGAAATCCTTTTCGAACCGCAGGATGTTGCCCACCTCGGCCCCGCGCCAACCATAGATCGACTGGTCGTCGTCGCCGACGCAGCAGATGTTGCGATGCCCCCCCGCCAGC
The DNA here is from genome assembly GCF_030164465.1 of Sedimentitalea xiamensis. Taxonomy (GTDB): domain Bacteria; phylum Pseudomonadota; class Alphaproteobacteria; order Rhodobacterales; family Rhodobacteraceae; genus Sedimentitalea; species Sedimentitalea xiamensis. The sequence continues at coordinate 3,170 of NZ_JASNJE010000011.1, read as the reverse complement.
AGCCGCAGCCAGAGATACTGCGCCACATTGGTGTCCTGGTATTCGTCCACGAGGATATAGCGGAACCAGCGCCGATACTGCGCGAGCACGTCCGGATGGTCCTGAAAGATCGTCACCATATGCAAGAGCAGGTCGCCGAAATCCACCGCGTTCAAGTCGCGCAGGCGGGTCTGGTATTGGCCGTAAAGCGCCACACCCTTGCGGTTATAGGCCCCGGCATCGGCGGCGGGCACCTTGTCGGGCGTCAGCGCCCGGTTCTTCCAGCCGTCGATCACCCCCGCCAGCTGCCGCGCCGGCCAGCGCTTGTCGTCGATCCCCGCCGCCGAGATCAGTTGCTTCAGCAGCCGCAACTGGTCGTCGGTATCGAGGATAGTGAAGTTGCTTTTGAGCCCGGCAAGTTCGGCGTGCCGTCGCAGCAACTTTACGCAGATCGCGTGGAAGGTACCCATCCATCTTATAGGATCGCGCAGGTCAAACGGCGTTTTCCTAAGACGCTCACCCATTTCACGCGCAGCCTTGTTGGTGAAGGTCACTGCCAGGATTTCGTTCGGAAGTGCTGCGCGAAGAGTGACCAAATGGGCCACACGCGCCATCAAGGCTTTAGTCTTGCCGGTGCCGGCCCCCGCCAGCATCAGCACCGGACCGTCCAGACGCTCGACCGCCTCGCGCTGCGCCGGGTTCAGACCGTCCAGATAGGGCTGCGGCCGCGCGGCCATCGCGCGCGCGGACAGCGACGCGCCTTCGAAGGCGTCCATGTCGTCGAAACTGCTCATGGGCGCAATGTAGACCAGTCCCGGCCGCAGGAAAAGGGATGTTCGCGGCTTGTTCCGCGCATTTCCCCGCGACCGGCCCGCGGATCAGGTGATATCGCGCAAGACCTGCAACAGCGCGTCGCCCTGGACGCCGAAATGCGCCGCCGCCGCCTCCCGCGCCGCCCTGGTCTTGTCGCCCATCAGCCCGTCGATCGGCCCCGGATTGAACCCCGCGTTCAGCAGCAGCGCCTGCCATTCCGCCGTGCTCACCTCGCCGGTCAGCGCGGCAAAGGCCCGGCCGGTCTGCACCTCCCGGTCGGCGAGGCCGTGGGTGCCGCCGTTGATGCCCTTGGTCACCATCAGCACGTCGTCCGCATCCGCCCATTCCAGCAGGCTCCTGCCCGACCGGTGCGTTCGCGCCAGATATTCCGCCGCGATCAGCCAGCACACATCCGGATCGGCGGCCCGGTCCGGGTTGTTCACCAGGTCCTCGCCGATATGCTCGCCGTAGCGGCGGTAATTGTCCTTGCCGGTCAGTTGCAGATAGCCGCGCCCGCGATAGCGCCAGCCGTCGCCCGACGCGGTGTCGCCATTGCCCATCCGGTTGCGATAGACCCGGTTGGCGATCTTTTCCGGCTGGCGGGCGAACTGGTGGGTTTCCGCCTCGGACGAGAAATGGCGGCGAAAGATCTTCCACAGCCCGGCGGCGGAATAGTTCAGGTTCTCGAACCGGGTGCGGAACCGCGCGCTTTCATGGGCGCATTGGCCGATCAGCGCCGCGCGGCGGCGGTCGTTGTCGATCCCGATCCGCTGCAACCTGTCCTCGACGGACTGCCAGGCCGCAAAGGCCGCGCCCGCGGTGACGGAAGAGGACGCGCAGACACGAATGGCGGATTCGATGCTCATAATTCTCTCCTGAATAACTGTCTGAAAAAGACAACCATAGCATGTTTTCCGGTTCCGGACCAGCACGGCGCGATAACGGGCTTGCGCCCGCCGCACGCTCGGCTGACAAAGACGCATGGACCTGCACAGCACATATCCCGGCGTCATGGATCTGAAATGGCGCGCCGAGAAACGGCTGCCGAAATTCGTCTGGGAATATCTCGACAGCGGCACCGGGACCGAAGCCACCAAGGCCCGCAACCGCGCGGCGCTGGACCGGGTCGGCTTCCTGCCGTCGATCCTGCACGGTCCCATCGACCCGGACCTGACGACGCGCTTTCTGGGCCGGGACTTTCCGATGCCCTTCGGCATGGCTCCGATCGGCATGTCCGGGCTGATCTGGCCGAACGCGGAACCCCTGCTGGCGCGGGCCGCCGCCGGGGCCGGCCTGCCGTTCTGCCTCTCCACCGTCGCCAGCCGGAATCCCGAGGACATCGCCCCCCATCTGGGCGACCACGCGTGGTTCCAGATGTATCCGCCGAAAAAGGAAGACATCCGCCGCGACCTGCTGGACCGGGCGCGCGCCGCCGGGTTCACGACGCTGGTGCTGACCGTGGATGTGCCGATGGCGTCGCGGCGCGAACGCCAGACCCGCTCCGGCCTGACCCAGCCGCCCCGGCTGACGCCCCGGCTGCTGGCGCAGATCGCGCTGCGGCCCGCCTGGGCGATGGGCATGGCGCGCACCGGAATGCCCCGGATGCGCACGCTGGACAAGTATATCGACGGATCGCGGAAGAACCTGCCGCCGACGGCGCATATCGGATATATCCTGCGCACCTCGCCCGACCGGGATTACGTGGCCTGGCTGCGTGATCACTGGGACGGGCCGTTCATCGTCAAGGGCGTGATGCGCTCCGAGGACGCCGCCGGGATGGAAGAGATCGGCGTCGATGCGCTCTGGGTCTCCAACCACGCCGGGCGTCAGTTCGACGGCACCCTCGCGACCATCGAAACCCTGCCCGGCCTGCGCGCCGCGACCCGCCTGCCGCTGATCTTCGACAGCGGGGTCGAGGGAGGTCTCGACATCCTGCGCGCCCTGGCACTCGGGGCGGATTTCGTGATGTTGGGCCGCGCCTTCCACTTCGCCCTGGCCGCGCTTGGCGACCGGGGTCCGGCGCACCTGATCGAGATCCTGGCCCTCGACATGCAGGCCAACATGGGCCAGATCGGGGCGCATGACCTTTCGGCCCTGCCCGACGCGATCGACATGCGCTCGCTGGCCTGACGGGCCGCGCCCCGCCGCCACGATTTTTTTCCGCTCCGCGGGTTCTTCCCGTTTACCTAGGGGAACATTGCCCCTAGAGATGCTGCAAGCGCATTCAAGCCGCAGGGGCCCCATGACCGAATTTTCCAAGATCCTGATAGCGAACCGTGGTGAGATCGCGATTCGCGTGATGCGGGCGGCGAATGAGATGGGCAAGCGCACGGTCGCGGTCTATGCAGAGGAGGACAAGCTGGGCCTGCACCGGTTCA
>NZ_JASNJE010000010.1 GCF_030164465.1 Sedimentitalea xiamensis | reverse complement strand
CCCATGCTTTCCCGGAACCAAAGGCGCGATGATCGCCCACTGCCTGTCCGTCAATGTCCGCCGGCCCAAGATCGCCTCCCGTTTTCGATCTCGAATCAAACCGGAGGCGATTTGGGAATCCCTTAAATGCAGACGCCGCCTAGAAGTCGAAATCCGCCCCTGTCAGGCCGGTGGAACTGACCCCGGACAGAACGATGCTGACATCCGCGAAGCGGATCATGGCGCCTTCGGCGAAGTCGGTGATCCGCAACTCCGAAAAATCTGCGGCGCCGCTTTCGATGGCGATGAGATCAATGCCCATCTGCCAGTCGGCGATCTTGTCGTCACCGCCGCCCTTTGCGAAGATGAACCGATCGCGACCGGCCCCCCCCGTAGAGAGTATCGTCGCGGCGGCCGCCGAAAAGCGTATCGTCGCCACGGCCACCATAGAGCGCATCGTCACCGCGCCCACCGTGCAGCACATCGTCGCCGCGGCCCCCGTAGAGCGTATCGTCTCGACGGCCACCGTCGAGCATGTCGTCGCGGCGGCCGCCGCGAATTACATCGTCGCCGCGCCCTCCGTGGAGCGTGTCATCGCCACGACCCCCATAGAGCGTGTCGTCACCACGTCCCCCGTAGAGTGAATCGGCGCCGCCACCGCCTGACAACGTGTCGTGACCGCCGAGGCCGTAAACGGAATTGTCGCTGTTTCCGGCCACTATCAGATCGTGCTCGTCCTCTTCCCCGATCAGCGTGGCCCCGGGTTCGATGAAGACGAAATCCGCCGCCGTCCAGTTGTACTGCGGCGCGGTCATCACCGACAAGGTCGACACGTCACTCCCCGCAGCAAGGGAGATGCTGTAGACGAAGCCATTTCCGGTTGAGACCGGACCGGAAATTTCGAGCTCGTCGAAACTCTCGTAGGCTGTCCAGTCCTGGCTCAGGTCGATCACATCTCCGGCGGCGAAGTCGGTGATCGTGTCGTCGCCATACGTGGCCACGAAAACATCATCCCCGTCGCCGCCGGTCAGTTCGTTGTCGCCTTCGTCGCCCGCGAGATGATCGTCATGCGCAGAGCCGATCAGGTTCTCTATGTCGAATAGCCGGTCGGGCGCGACGATTCCCGTCAGCACGCCATCTCTGCCACCAAGCGAGATGTAGCTAAGCGCCTCGGTGCCGTGGCTGGTTTCTGAATCCTGGGATGTATCCTCTTGCAAGAGGACATCGATCCCATCCGACGTGGCGTTGTCCCGACGCAGGAATACCGGATCAGCGCCTTCACGGGTCGATACGGTGCCGAAGAACCGCGCCGCGGCGGCTCCGAGGTCGGAATAATCCCCCTCGAAGTCCAGTGTCTTCCAGTTGGAGGCATAGTCCTCGCCCGTGACGAATGCCTCGAAACCGATACCGTCGGTGGTCCCGACGCCTTGCTCCACCGCCAGGTAGCCGACACTCTCGGCGCTGTCGCGCTCCTTGTTGATCTGTGTCATCTGGATGCCGACGTCGAAATCGCCATTTGTCAGGGCCCGTTGCCGGGTTGCCGCCATGGTGCTGGAATCCACCTCGCTCTGGAGCTGGCTGACGACAGCGGGGGCCTCGTCGAAAAGCGTGCTGTAGACGATCGTGGAAAAGTCGTCCCAGGCGACCTGGTTGGTCGCCACCTCGCCGGCGGCGAGGATCGTGCCATCGCCAAGTTCCCAAGCGCCGCGTTCCACGACAATGTAGTCGAGATCCTCGAAACGGTGCGCGCCGTCGTCATAGGCGGCTTCCTGGATATAGACGGTGAAACTGTCGCTCGTGACCTCGGTGATCCGGGCCACGCCGAGGTCCTCTCCGGCCCATCCCGGCGGGCTGAGGATGACCACCGGATCGACATAGCTCCGCCCCAGCGAAACGGTGACCGGTTCATCCGAAACGCTGACGCCGCCGTATTCGCCGATCACCTGGACCGCCGTGGGGCCGTCATAACCATATCCGGTCCCGAGATCGACGCGCACCCCCTGTGCCGCGTCCGCATAGGTGGCGGTATCCTCGCCCGCACCGCCATCCATCACGTCGCTTCCCGGGCCGCCGTCGAAGATCTGCGTACCGCTCAGCCCGTAGAGCCGGTCATGTCCCTCCCCGCCGGACAGCGATTCCGGGATCGAGCCTCCGGAATTGGTGGCGCCTTCGAAACTATAGATGAGGTCGTCGCCCTCATCGCCGAACAGCGCGTCGGAGGCGGCGCCGCCATAGATCAGGTCGTCGCCGTCAAAACCGCGGATATAGGCCGCTGTCTGCGTCACCGAATTCAAGCCGTCATTGCGGTAGGTGTCATAGACCTCGGGCAGGAACGCGACGGCGTTCGCGGTCAGCAGATCGCCCCAGACGGTGCCGCCCACGTGAATGCCGTTACTGGCCGCAGGCTGCACGATCGAGACCGCCGAATACGCGCCCCAGACATGTGTAAACGTCCCCTCCTGTGCCGTGTAGGCCGGTGGAGCGGGGTCGACGTCGCCGAACGGATCCAGCGCGTCGGGCTGGCTGGCGCTGACGACGTAGCCGTCGGAATCGATCGTGACCCCGGTGGACAGGACGTTGTCCAGGGCCGTGACCGCGAGCGCCGACGACCCGCCCGAGATGTTGATCGCCGCGAAATAGTCCGGGTCGAGAAACACCTCGGTAAACACCGCACCGTCGTTGCCGTTGGTGATAGAGATCGCCCAGCCGCTGATGTTGAGGCCGGTGACTGGCGAGTTCGCATAGAAGGTCGGCGTCGCGATCAGCGAGACACCGTCCTCCATGGGCAGGAAAAGCGCGTCCTCCGAAGGATTGAAGTCCCGGATGACGAGCACGTCCTCATTGGTCTTGAGCGTTTCCGCCTTGCCCATGTCGAGCAGGTATTCGATCCCCGCTGCCGCCAGCGCACCACCGACGGCACCCAGTGGCCCGAACAGCATGGCAGAGCTGGTCGAGGTCAGAGCTGTCTCGGCCTCGGCCGCATTGAGCGCCGCCTTTCCCAGCGTGTTGACCGCGCTCTTGACCATGGCGTTCGCAGCCGAGCCGGCGATGTCCGAGCCGGAAAGGCTGGACCAGTATGCCCCGCCCTCGGACCCGTCCCCATCATACTGGAGCAGGAAGGCGTCGCGACCGGGACCGCCGCTGACATCGTCGGTGTAGGGATCGCCGCTGATCCCGTGCGGACCCGCCGAGATCTGGTCGTTGCCGGGGCCCGCGACGATAAGGTCACTGCCCCTGCCGCCATAGATCACGTCGTCTCCGGTCAGCGAAAGATCCTGGTTGCGGTTGTCGCCGTCGTCGCAGGTGATGAAGGAGCCATCGGTCAGATAGGGATTGTAGGGCGGCGCGAGCCATTCCGTCTTCGCCTGAATTTCGTCGTCCGCGCGCGGATCGCGGACATTGACGGAGGGCATGTTCGTCCAATCGCCATAGATCGCGTCCGATCCGTGACCGCCGGTTATCGTGTCCGATCCGTCGCCTCCGACCAGAATATCCGGCTCGCCGCGTCCCAGAAGATCGTCGTCGCCCCATCCACCGAAGAGAAAGTCGGATCGGTTGTCGCTCCCGTGGATCGCATCGTCCATCACCGCGTCTGGAACCGGCGAGACATAATAGTCCCAGTGATTTGCGCCATCGATGGGACGGTTGAAGTGGTAGGAGTCGAACCCGGAGTTTCCGTAGAAGTCCGTCGGCAGATGATAAATCACCCAATGGTCGCCGTGAGGCGCGATGCCGTTGTTCGGCGCATCGTCGCTGCTATCGATCAAATACGGATTGTTTCCCATTCCAAAAGTACCCCCTCACGCTGTCTTCAGTATTGCTGATCCAAACGGTTCCTCGATCGATGCCGTCTTCAGGCTCCGCTACTCCGGTTCGATCTTCTGCGGTCGTGGACCTGTCTGTCGCGTCGTCCCCGGAAGCAAAGACAGCCCCGGTTTTTGTCTTTTGGACTTCTGGCTCTCGGTTTGTTGCCTGCCGAAACATGCGTTTCAGGGTCTTGAATACGCAGGAGCTCCCGCTCGAAACGACCGGACTCCTCAACGGGCCGTGGGCGGATTCTCATGGTTTGGACACTGATTAAAATCCATCAGGCTAATGAAAGCGGTTCGCTTGAAGGATAGTCCGTCACGGTCGAGCAGTCGTTCTCGCTGTGTCCCAGTTCGTTCTCATGGCGTCTCAAACTTGCCTTGCGAACCGACGAAACCAGTCCGTGACTGAGCCCGCGTTCTGCGCCGCGTCAAAACCGGGCGCAATCATGATCGACCCCACTCGCCGCGACTGGTCGACAATCCTCCCATTTCGATGCGCGCTTCGCCACGCTGCGAAAGTTTTTTGGTGTTGGGCGGCGAATTTGCATCGCAATTCTGTCCTCCCAATTTCTTCAACCTCTGTTCAACTGCCCCGCCGGCACCCGGCGGTAGGTCAAGGACGCTCCTGTTCAGTTCAAATCCACCGTCGTCCAGAGCGTACTTAGCGGCAGAGCGAAGTTTCCATCGCCCATGGTCAGCTTTTCCTGCCCAAGGTAAAATACCAGGCCGACGGTATGGCGTCCCTTGCCTGGCCCATCATTTGCAAACCACTTCAGGTGCTTGAAATCGTCGGCTGCAACTGTGGTCGCTGACTTGACCTCGATCGCGACCAGCCGGTGGCCTCCATCGATCAGAATGTCGATTTCTCGCCGGTCCGCGCTTCGCCAATGATAGAGCCGATAATCCTCGTCCTGCATCGGCAGAGCACGTTGGAGTTCGCCGACAATGAAGCTCTCCAACAGACCACCCAGTGCTTCGGGTCTGTTCCCTACGTCAAACGACCTTTCATTCAGGCGGCGAAGTGCGCTTGCGATTCCGGTATCCACGAAGTGGAACTTCGGTTGTTTGATGTCCCGTTTGCTCTCTCCCGGCATCCACGCGCTCAGCTTGGTCACCATTGAAAGCCGCATGAGAATATCGAGGTACTGATCAACCGTCTCGCGCTTGAGCTTTGCCAGTTTTGCCAGCTCGGATGTGTTGATCTCCTGTGCGGTCCGCGACGCCATCTGATCGATCAGAAACCGAAGGGCATCGGGCTTCCGGACCGGCATGACGTCTGCTACGTCGCGATCCACCACCGCATCGATGTAGTCGCGATACTGCCGTTGCCGTGACCGGGGCGGCAATGTGCGGATTTCGGGATATCCGCCCATGAGAATGAGGTCGATGTAGTCTTTGCGTCCCAGAGGCGCGGGATCAGAGACCTGTGGCAGCGATGGGGCATCCTGCATCGCCCAATCGATCAACCGGCTCACCGGCAACCGATTGACCTCGGAGGTCGTCAAAGGCCAAAGCTTGAGCGTCTGCATCCTGCCAGCCAGCGAATCTGCAACCTCTGCAGTCGTGAAGACGTTGGATGATCCCGTCAGGACAAACTGCCCTTTCCGGCGGTTGCGATCGACGATCTTCTTGATGGCAAGCGCGAGCTTCGGAGACCTTTGCGCCTCGTCGATGATAACCGGTGCATCAGGCTGCTCTTCCGAAAGGCTTGTCAGCTGCCCCTCGGGGTCAGCCTCCATGGCCGCGAGGACGGCCGCATCGTCTAGCGTGACGAAACGTCCTTCTTCAAACAGATCACGAACAAGGGTCGTTTTACCCACCTGTCTCGGTCCGACAAGATTGACGACCCGCGCGGTCGCCAATGCATCCTGCAGCTCGGGTGTCAGGTGTCGCGGGAGGTATTCGTCCATTTCGTTCATCTCACGAAATGCCTATTAGGCATCTCACGAAATGTCCACTACTATCCTCACCATTTGCCCGATATTGGCTTCACCATACGACCATCAGTACCGACGGGGCTATCCTGTTGCAAGCCCGCGTCCGCGAGCTGTTCCCGATCCGGAAGCTCCCGCAACGACGTCAGACCGAAGGCGACCAGGAACCCCGCTCAATCAGTCGGATCTGAACCGAGCCGGGATCTACACCGCCACCAATGGCGCGATCGATATGTCTCATCGAACAAGAGCCGCTGCCTCGACCACCACACGGTCAAGGCCGGCGCCACCCTGATTGACGTAGTCGCGCAACTGGTCGCGCATTCGCGGCTCCCAGAAGTCGCCGATGTGGGACGCGACCTTCTCGGTCGCATCACCTGGCTGGGACTTGAAGAAGGTGGCAATCTGGTTCGCCATGTGGACCATCTTTTCAGGCGACATTCGTGACCCCGTCTGCAATGCGATGAGCATGGGAATAGATGTCGAATCCCCCAGCGCGGGCGAATGCCACAAGCGTCACGCCGGCCTCCTCCGCCAAGTGGACTGCCCGCGCCGTCGGAGCGGACACCCCAACCAGACCGGGCACGCCGGACATGGCGCATTTCTGAACCAGTTCCACGGAAAGGCGGGACGTCATCACCGCCACGCCGGATGCGGGGTCGATACCAGCGCGCATCAGGGCGCCGATCAGCTTGTCGAGCGCGTTGTGCCGCCCTACATCCTCGCGCACGAGGTCGATCCCCTGGCCAGGCACAAGAAAACCCGCCGCATGGGTCGCGCGGGTCTGGGCATGAAGTTCTTGCTTCGGGCGCAGGGCGTCGGTGGCCCCGGCGACCTCGGCGCGGGAGAGGCGCAGCGCCCCGTCAGAGACACGCGGCAGGGGTCGCATCGCCTGTTCGAGGCTGTCGATCCCGCAGAGACCGCACCCAACCGGCCCGGCCATGAAGCGGCGGCGATCGGAAAGCGCCTCGGCGCGGTCGTCCCGCAACCAGAACCGCGCCTCGATCCCCTGCGCCTGCGATACGACTTCGAAGCTCTCGACCTCGTCGGACCGCGTGATCACGCCCTCGGTCAGGGCGAAACCATAGGCGAAGTCGGCAATGTCGTCCGGCGTGGCCATCATCACGGCGAGGGTCGAGCCATTGAATACAACAGCCGTGGGCACCTCTTCCGGCAGCGTCCGGTGGACCGAAAAAGCGCCGACCGCCCGGAAGGACCGGCCTGGCAGGGATCTTGTGGACAGAGCCTGCATGACTTCACTCCGCCGCCGGGAGGATGCGCCGCGCGCGTTCGGCTTGTGCTGCGTAATCCTCCTGCCAGTCCGTCGGTCCGTTCGACGAACTCACCTGAACCGCCGTCACCTTATATTCGGGGCAGTTGGTGGCCCAGTCGGAATAGTCGGTCGTGATGACGTTGGCCTGCGTGTCGGGGTGGTGGAAAGTCGTGTAGACGACGCCGGGGCTGACCCGGTCGGTGACCTTCGCCTTCAGGGTTGTTTCCCCGGCGCGGGAGGCCAGCCGCACCCAGTCGCCGTCTGTCAGCCCGCGGTTCTCGGCGTCGTGCGGGTGGATTTCCAGCAGATCCGCCTCGTGCCAGATCGTGTTCGCCGTGCGCCGCGTCTGCGCGCCCACATTGTACTGACTCAGGATGCGCCCGGTGGTCAGCAGCAGCGGGAAGCGCGGACCCGTCTTCTCGTCGGTGGCGACATATTCGGTCACGATGAACCGTCCCTTGCCGCGCACGAAACCATCGACATGCATCAGCGGCGTGCCCTCGGGATGCGCCGCGTTGCAGGGCCACTGCACCGAACCTTTCTCTTCCAGCAGCGCGTAATCGACACCTGCGAAGGAGGGCGTCGTCGCCGCGATTTCATCCATGATCTGTGACGGGTGCGTGTAGCTCCAACCGGCGCCCATCGCGTTGGCGAGGAGCTGAGTGACTTCCCAGTCGCCATAGCCGTTCCGGGGCGCCATGACCTTGCGCACGCGGTTGATGCGGCGCTCGGCATTGGTGAAGGTCCCGTCCTTCTCGAGGAAGGTGGAACCGGGCAGGAAGACATGCGCGTAGTTCGCCGTTTCATTCAGGAAAAGGTCGTGGACGATCACGCATTCCATCGCGGCGAGGCCGGCGGCCACGTGCTTCGTGTCGGGGTCGGATTGCAGAATGTCCTCGCCCTGGCAGTAGAGACCCTTGAATGTGCCATCGACCGCCGCATCCAGCATGTTCGGAATCCGCAGACCCGGCTCGGGGTCGATCGGGGTGCCCCAGACCGCCTCGAACATCTGGCGCACATCGGCGTTCTTCACGTGACGGTAGCCCGGTAATTCGTGCGGGAACGACCCCATGTCGCAGGAGCCCTGGACGTTGTTCTGGCCGCGCAGCGGGTTCACCCCGACCCCGGGACGGCCGACATTGCCGGTCAGCATGGCGAGGTTCGCGATGCTCATGACCGTGGTTGAGCCCTGGCTGTGCTCGGTGACACCCAGACCGTAGTAAATCGCACCGTTTCCGCCACGCGCGAAGAGACGCGCGGCGGCCCGCATTTCGTTCGGATCGACACCAGTGAGAAGTGCCGTCGCTTCGGGGCTGTGACGCGTATCGCTCACGAACGCTGCGAAATGCTGGAATTCGTCCCAGTCGCAACGTTCGCGGATGAACGCCTCGTCGATCAACCCTTCGGTGACGATCACATGGGCCAGCGCCGTGACGACCGCGACATTGGTTCCCGGCCGGAGAGCCAGATGATGCGCGGCCTCGACATGCGCCGACTTCACGAGGTCGATGCGGCGCGGGTCGATGACGATAAGTTTTGCGCCGGCCCGCAGACGTTTCTTCAGACGCGAGGCAAAGACCGGATGCCCGTCGGTCGGGTTCGCGCCGATCACGAGCACAACATCGGTGTGCTCGACCGAATCGAAGTCCTGCGTTCCGGCCGAAGTGCCGAATGTCTGACCGAGACCGTATCCGGTGGGCGAATGGCAGACCCGCGCACAGGTATCGGTATTGTTGTTGCCGAAGACCGCACGCGTCAGTTTTTGTACGAGGTAGGTTTCCTCGTTCGTACAGCGCGACGACGTGATGACGCCGATGCTCTTGCGGCCGTAGGTTTCCTGAAGCCCGCGCATCTTCGCGGCGGCGAACCCGATGGCCTCCTCCCAGCCGACCTCGCGCCAGGGCTCGTCGATACTGTCCCGGATCATCGGATTGAGAATGCGCTCCTTGTGGTTCGCATAGCCCCAGGCGAAGCGGCCCTTGACGCAGGAATGCCCCCGGTTCGCCTTGCCGTGCTTGTAGGGGACCATCCGCACGAGCGTATCGCCCTGCATCTCCGCCTTGAAAGAACAGCCGACCCCGCAATAGGCGCAGGTGGTCACGACCGACCGGTCCGGCGTGCCCATCTCGATGATCGACTTCTCCTGCAGGGTCGCTGTGGGGCAAGCCTGGACGCAGGCGCCGCAGGACACGCAGTCGGAGGCCAGGAAGTTCTCGGTCCCGACCGAAACGCGGCTGTCGAATCCGCGGCCCTCGATAGTCAGCGCGAAGGCGCCCTGCACTTCCTCGCATGCCCGGACGCACCGGTTGCAGACGATGCATTTCGACGGGTCATAGGTGAAGTAAGGGTTGCTGTCGTCCTTGGGCAGCCATTCCGGGTTTGCTTCGCCAGAGGTGTTGCGTGCCTCGAAATGGTTGACGAAACCGCCGTCCTCGGGGGCCTTGTAGCGCACGTCGCGCAGGCCCACGGCGCCCGCCATGTCCTGCAATTCGCGATCGCCGTTGGCCGAACAGGTCAGGCAGTCGAGCGGGTGGTCGGAGATGTAGAGCTCCATCACCCCCTTGCGGATCCGGCGGACCTTTTCGGATTGAGTGCTGACGACCATGCCTTCTGTCACGGGCGTGGTGCAGGAGGCGGGCGTACCGCGCCGCCCCTCGATCTCGACAGTGCAGAGCCGGCAGGAGCCGAAGGCCTCAAGGCTGTCGGTCGCGCAGAGTTTCGGCACCTGGATGCCAAGTTCGGCCGCCGCGCGCATCACGGATGTCCCTTCGGGCACCGTGACCTCGAAGCCGTCGATAATCAGCGAAACCGGTTTTCCCTCTTTCACGGGTGTGCCCATGTCACGGTCGTCGGGCATCGGGGGAAAGATGAAGTCCTTCATTCAGCGGCTTCCTTCTGCCTGGCGAAATCGTCGGGAAACTGGGTGACGGCGGACATGACCGGGAATGGCGTGAAGCCACCGAGCGCGCAGAGCGATCCGTCCTTCATCGTCTCGCAGAGGTCGGTCAGAAGCGTCAGCGCACCCGCGTCTCCCTCCGCAATGCGGTCGATCGTCTCCACCCCGCGCACCGCGCCAATCCGGCAGGGCGTGCACTTGCCGCAGCTTTCCACGGCACAGAACTCCATCGCGAAGCGCGCCATTCCCAGCATGTCGGTCGTGTCGTCGAAAACGACCAGCCCCGCGTGGCCTATCAGTCCGCCATTCTGGTCGAACTCTTCATAGCCGATCGGCGTGTCGAACCTGGAAACCGGCATGTAAGCGCCAAGCGGTCCGCCGACCTGCACCGCCTTCACGGGCCGGCCCGAAGCGGTGCCGCCGCCGAGATCGTTCACCACCTCGCCCAGGCTGATGCCGAAACCCGTCTCGAACAGCCCGCCGCGCGCGACGTTGCCCGCGATCTGGAGCGTCACGGTGCCGCGCGACCGGCCCAGGCCGAAATCGGCGTAGGCTCTTGCGCCCTTCTCGAAAATCACCGGAACGGTCGCCAGCGAGATAACGTTGTTCACGACGGTCGGTCGGCCAAGGAAGCCTTCGAGCGCGGGCAGCGGCGGCTTGGCGCGCACCACGCCGCGTTTGCCTTCGAGCGAATTCAGCAGCGAGGTTTCCTCGCCGCAGACATAGGCCCCGGCGCCCTTGCGGATCTCCATGTCGAAGGCCCGGCCCGACCCGAGAACGTCCGCGCCCAGCATGCCCGCCTTGCGCGCGAGTTCGACCGCGCGGGACATCACCGCGATGGCATCAGGGTATTCCGACCGGAGATAGACATATCCCCGCGTCGCACCTACGCCGATGCCCGCGATGGCCATGCCTTCGATCAGCGTAAACGGATCGCCCTCCATGATCATCCGGTCGGCGAAGGTGCCGCTGTCGCCCTCGTCGGCGTTGCAGACAATGTATTTCTGCGGCGCCTCGGCATCGTGCACGGTCTGCCACTTGATGCCCGTCGGGAAACCGGCACCGCCCCGCCCGCGCAGCCCCGAGGCCTTGACCTCGTCGACGATGTCCTGCCCGGACATCCCGAGCGCCCGGCGCAGTCCGGCCAAGCCGCCATGGGCCTGATAGTCGTCCAGCGACAACGGGTCGATCACGCCAACGCGCGCAAAGGTCAGGCGTGATTGACGCTTCATCCAATCAAGATCCTCGACCGGGCCGAGCGCCCTGGCGCTGGTGCCGTCGACGATACCGCCTGCGTCCGCAGGCTCGGCCGGGCCGAAGCCATGCCGCACTCCGTCGATCTCCACCTCGACCAGCGGCTCGAGCCAGATCATGCCGCGCGACCCGGTGCGGACGATCTCGGCATCGGGAGCGGCGACGCGCAGGGCTGCAACCACCTCCTCGGCCCCCAGCGCCTTCGCCGCGCTGTCCATCGGCACGAAAATCTTCATACGCCCGCCTCCGCCAGGAGGGCGTCCAGCTTCGCAGCATCGACGCGGCCCACGACACGGCCATCGACCATCGCTGCCGGGCCGCAGGCGCAGAGGCCGAGGCAGTAGACCGGTTCCACGGTCACCGCGCCATTGTGGGTCGTGCCGTGCCAGTCCAGTCCGAGCCTGTCCAGAAGAGTGGCCGCGACTGCGTCGCCGCCAACCGATTGGCACGCCTCGGCCCGGCAGACCTTCAGCACGTGACGGCCGGCCGGTTTCTTGCGGAAATCGTGGTAGAACGAGATCACCCCGTGCAGTTCGGCCTGGGTGATGTTCAGCGCGTCGCAGATCAGCGGGTGCGCGGCATCCGGGATATAGCCGCAGACATCCTGAATCGCGTGCAGGATCGGAAGCAGCGCGCCTTCTGCGTCACGGTGCTCCGAGATCAGGTGACCGAAGTCCTCCGCTATAATTGTGACATTGGGCGATTGCATGACTGGCCTCGACTGGCTTGCGTTTGCCCGAACGTTGCAGCCGATCAATCAACGATCAATATTGTGTTTCCGTCTATTGATTGAAGAATCCTATCAATTTCGCGTGGACATCTTTCGCGCCGTTCGCATCAGCGCGTCGAGCACCGGCGTATGCGGTTCTCGATAAGGAGCCACAAGCCCCACCGAATGCGCGGGCTCGGGTCCGTGCAGCGGGACAAGTGCCAGTGAATTCCGCTGCGCCAGGAACTCCGCCATGTCTTCCGGCAAAACTGTCAGGCAATCGCCCCGTTCGACCATCGCCGCAAGAACGATTGTGGAGTTCGATTCGATCCAGGTTTCGGGTGCCGTGTCGACGGCGGCGAAGTTGCGGTTGATGATCCGGCGGTTCTGCATGTCGGGCGCCAGCAAGGAGAGCCGCGCGCCGCCGACCTCGTCCCAACCCACGCTGTCGCGTCTCGCGAATGGTGAGGTCAGAGGACAGACCAACATGTAGTGCTCCTCGTAAAGCTGTACGGTGCTGACCCGTCCCATCGGCTCGTTGTCGAGATAGGAAATGCCCGCGTCGATCTCCAGGTTGTCGAGCATCGCCAGGATCTCGATCGAAGTGCGGGAAAGGATTGTGAACCGGACGTTCGGGTGCTTCTCGCCGAATTCGGAGGCAAGCCGCGCAACCCAGGTCAGCGCCGTCGGGATCACGGCGAGCCGCAATTGCCCGGAAAGCCCTTCCCTCTTGAACCGCATTTCCTCGCGCAACTGGCGCGCATCGCCGACGATCTTCCGCGCCCAGACCAGCGCCGTCTGACCCTCCGGCGTCAGCCCGCCGAACCGGGACGCACGGAAGACGAGCAGGACGCCAAGTTGATCCTCAAGTTGCTTGATGCCGGTCGACAATGTCGGTTGCGTGATCCTGAGACTTTCCGCGGCACGACCGAAATGTGCCTCTCTCGCGAGAGCGATAAACATTTCCAACTTATCGAGCATGATGTCGTATCCAGATTAAAAGTCGGACTTCTGATATAATTTCGGAATAATATCGCGGATTCAATACGCCTTGCGCAGGTACTGCCTCCGAGAACCGCATCGGGCAGCGTGGCCCTTGGATAGCGTCTCACGGCTGTCGGCATGCGCTGGCTCCGAAGCCACACAAGGGCTTGAACAATCGGATCGAAGGATCGCATCGGCCGACACGCAAGCGAGAGAAACTCATGGACCGGTTCAAGCCGCCCAGACATGCGCAGAGATTTCCGGCGTCTCATGACCAGATCAACACGATCTTCCGTCCCCGCCGCTGTCGTCTCTCCGCCACATCATACCGCCACGCCCGATCCGACGCCTTCGATATTTGGAGCATCTACACACCCGAAATGACCGCCTGACAGAAATCGTTCAGGCCGCATTCAGGCGGGTGCAAACAAGTTGGCAATGCCGCTATGCCGCCAACTGGAACTTCGTCGCCGCTCTCATCGCCTCGAGATGATTGTCCACAGCCCCTGAACGGAAGCATGATCGTTTGTTGAAAACAATCATTTCTGATAGTCAGCGTAGCGGTACCGATTGGTATAGGGGCAAATGATGACAGGATTGCCGGAGGTGGATCTCTGGGCGAAGCTGACCACGATATTTGGCGTCTATACGATGCCGTTGGTATCGACGCTGGTGGGGGTTGCGCTCTTCATCCTCGCCCCGCGCATTTTAGGGCCGGTTGCCAGTCCCGACAGAAAATCATTGCAGATCAGCTTGTTGCGGCTGGTCACGGTCGCCTTCATCCTGTTGCAGTTAGCTGATCTGGTGTTTCACAAGCTGTTGGAGGTGGATTACGATCGACTGCTATTGCGCGCCTCAGCATCGATCGTGTTGATCTATGGCATGATGGTCGCCTTCAACATCCTGGCTCGGTTGCTTGAGGCGAAATTCGGCCGCAGTCGCGAGATCGATGGCACCAAAGTCACACAGGCCTCATATCACAGCCGCATGGCGACACTGGTGATGATTGTGATCATGCTGCTGTGCGGGTTGCTTGCGCTGTTACAGATCTGGAACCTTGGCAGCCTGATCGAGCGAACCGGCTTCATCGGTATCATCGCCGCCTTCATCTTTTTGACCCATTCAGTGTGGTTTCCGGACATGTATTTCGGTTTGACCCTGCTCGGATCATCGATGGCCAACGAAGGCGAGACCATCCGTTTCGACAGCGACGGACCGATCTACATCATAAACCGGCTGACCCCATTTTATGTGCTGCTGCTCAATCTCGACAGCAATGAACGCGTCATCATGCGCAATGCCAAATTGTTCGAGGGCACGATTGAGAACCTCAACAAGCGTGCCTCGATCGAGGGATTGCGGCGACGAGTCGAACTGAAGATCTCATACCCCGAGAATGAGTCCGTGGCAGAAAACCGCGAGGCACTTTTTGCAAGGGTGGAGGCAGCGGTCGGCGCCACTTTCGAGGCACTGGCCGAGCGCAAGGATCTGCATGTCAATGCCAATGTGCCGATGACCTGGCTCTTGGCCGATGCGGGTGATTTCGCCCTGCAAGTGTCTGTATTCTTTCACCTTGACCCCTTGCCCGAGACCAAGCTGACCAAGGTGGTGCGGCGCTACCTGCGCTGGACCCCGGCTGCGGTTCGACACCACTTGTACGAGGAATGCGCTACCCGCGGTCTGTATCTGGCAACCCCTGGTTTGTTGCAAGTCTCGACCGGCCAGGAGACGCCGGGTTTCGTTGTGGGCAACCCATGAGACAGTCGCAAAGCCTGCTTCCCGGCAAACAAGCGGCACCGTGCATTTCGCGGCCAACCAAATGCTTCGCGCGATGGACCAATTCGTGAATCTGGCTGGCGTTCGGCAGCCGCTTGCTGAGTTGCAACGCAACGAGCGTGGGCCGGCAGGGTTTCGAGGAGATGCCCAGCCTTCTCCATCAGGCATTTCGTGTCTGCAGGTTTGTGAAAAGCCGCTTTGTCGAGCACCAGTGAGAGTTTGAAGATGACGGCATCCACATTTCAACTGGTCGCAAGCGGCGTCCGGCGGTCACCGCGCTTTCAGCTTGACGGCTGGAAATTCCAGGGGAGGAGTTCGTCAATGCGGTTTTGCGGGTACGGGACCATTCCGACACAGCGACAGCTGGAGCAGGCACGCGTTTCACTGAAGAACCCGGTCGATAGTCTGATCGTCATGCGATGGATGGCGAATTTGCTGTCGGGATCGGAAAGTGCGGATTTCAAAACAGATTTCGACACCTGCAGCGAGTATTCAGACGCGACTTCGCGAGATCAACCCGTCCGGTGAATCGCTATTTTCCAATGTCCTTGAGAAAGTCGCGAAGTTTGCGCCATCCTGAACCTATGAACTTCGCGCATTTGCCTTGTCCACGACCTGTGCCCGGACACGATGATCGGGGAGCTTCTTCCTGTTCCGCCACCTTTGCAAGGCCCTGGCAATAGAAATGGCATACACCAAAACCCGCCCCTTGACGTTGATATCACGTGGTCAAGGTGAATTCAGCACATTCACCCAGAATGGAAAGCGGCCCGTTGTGTCAATCCCGCACCATTCTCAACAAAACGATCCCTTGAGGATACCCCGTGCCATACATCCCGGCTGTATGGACACTACGGGATTACTCGACATTTCCAACAACGAGATTTTGAGAAATCTCAAACTGTTCCGCGCCAAGTGAAACCAGGATCTTGCCATCCGAAACCCTGCTTTCGCTCGCCCCGGCCTCCTCGCCGGACTCGATTTCGGCATAGGCCAGTTCGCCATTGGCAAAATGCAGGACTCTCTCGCGCTCCTCGGATTCATAGATCACGAGCACCGCGGAATGATTTCCATCTCGCGCAATCCCGAAATCGCATAGCCCGTCATCCCCTCCGAGCCGGCAGGGCAGAGTACCGATATTGTCAAACAACCCTTGTTGTGCCCGCACGGCGGCCGGGGCCGCCTGGAGATATTCGGCTGCGGCCCAACCGGAAATTCCCGAGGCATCGATGAAAGCGATATTGCACCAATCATGATCGGCCCCGGTCTTGCAACCCAGGTTCCGAAGCAGGGTTCCGGGCAGGACGCGCGTCACGACCGGCTGATCCGTGCCCGGCCCTCCGCGGATGTTCAGCGGACCGCTGAGACCATGAGTGTTGACGTAACCTGCGTCGAAAACCGACGGCGCATCTTCAGCGAGTTCCAGCCGATCATCGCCGCGCGACAGGGTGAATGCACCGGAGAACGGATCGTGACTGAATGCAGTCGCACCTTGCAGCAGTTGCAGGATGGTTCTTTCCTGCGACGCCAGATCCTCACCCGGGCAGGCCATTTTCGTCACGGCCAGCGGCTTGGTAATGACAAGGTTCGCGTTCTCAAACCGGCCTTCGCCGTGGAAATTGTTGCAGCCGGTATTCCCCGTGATGCCACCGTCTGCATCAAGTGAAATTCTCGCTTCGCCCAGGGTAGTACTTCCATTCACCGAAACGATGGTCCATTCACCTGCAGCCGCCACCGCAGGCAGCAGCACGAGCAACAAGGCAAACAGGGGTCGAAACGGGTAAAGCAAAGACTTGTTCATTGTATTGATCCTCGATGGTATTGGCCGCGATCGGCAGGCGGAAACCGTTCCGGGTGTTCCCGTTCCATTTGCTTCCCGCCAACGGGCGATCAGGACATGATGACGAAATCGCGTTGCGAGCGGCTATCGGGATGCAACGGCAGGTCGGTCATGATGTAGATCATGCCGGGGTGAAAGCGTTTGCGGATCTGTTGGGAAAAGGCCTCATCCGTGCGGACACGTTCAAGATCCTGCATTTCAGCACTTTGGGAGGTTCCGTATGTGAGTGCTTGCCAGTGCATCCCCTGCGCGCCTTCATGTGCCCCCTTCAGGACATAGACATGTGCACCCAGCGGATCTCCATCCCAGATCAGCGGCCCATCCGCAATCTCGACGTCATTTTCGATGACAACGATGCGGCGGTCATGTGAGGAGGCAATCATGGAGGTGATCGGATAGGCGTCGTCCAGCGTCCAGTCGGAGGGATGCTTGCGCCCTTCCAGGGTGGAGACGACATGTTCGAACTCCGTCTCGGCATGGTTTGCGAGGATCATTCCCGGATGCACGACATCCACGGGAAAATGGTGTTCATCCGCGATGATCACCGGCGTGCCCAGATGGGTGATCTCAAAGAGCAGGGCCGAGAATTTGAGCGGCAGGCGCACGCAGCCGTGGGAGGCCGGATAGCCCGGCAGATTCCCGGCATGCAGGGCGATACCGTCCCATGTCAGGCGGTTCATGTTCGGCATCGGCGCGTTGTTGTAGGTCGAGGAACGGTGATCCCGGTCTTTCTGAAGCACGACAAAGACACCCGTCGGGGTTTCGTGCCCGGTCTTTCCCGTCGAACAGGTTGAAACGGCAATCCGGATTCCGTTCCGATAGATGTGAACCCGTTGATCGGTCAAGGACACGATCACCGCAACCGGGCCATAGGGCTGACGCTCCGGATGCCAGGTGAATTCCCCCGGTTTCAACTCGTGGAGTTCCTTGTAGACGTGCTGTCCGACCAAAGGGCCTGCGAGAAGTGCCAAGGCGGCACAGGCCGATCCTGCAATCATCGTGCGACGGGACAGGGAGGTTCTCGTGGTCATGCTCAGCCTTTTCTTCTTATGCGGGGTAGGAGATCGTCGTGATATTGCGGCGCAGCTTGGTGCATGTAAACTTGAAAATCCGGCGGTCCCGGCTGCTTGCTGCAATGCGAATCGTCATATCAAAACTCGGTAGAATTAGGGTCAGAATTCATGACCATCAGATGACGGTTGCCGCGAGCGCGATGGCGAAGAGGAAGACTTTCGGACATCTGTCATATCGTGTGGCAATGCGCCGCCAATCCTTGAGCCTGCCGAACATGATCTCGATCACTGCCCGGCAGTGCATTGCGCAGCAATGTCACGAGAGGGGCGGTTTCGCCGTTTGTAGCGTCGCTTGTCGTATTTCACCGGTTTCTTCCGCTGTTTCCGGGCTGGGATGCATGCAGGTATCCCTTTGTCTTTTAACGCTTCCCGGAACAGGTCAGCGTCATATCCTCGGTCTCCGAGCAGCCAGTCGAGGTCCGGCAGGCCGCTGAGCAGCGCCCGCGCTCCGACATAGTCGCTGATCTGAGGGGAGATCTGCCGGTAAGCGGGCCGGCATTTCTTGCCCCGAACGGGCAACCCTATGTGGCGCGCGAAAACGGCGGCGGGCAGATGGCGGAAGCGTTCGCCAAGATCCGGGACGCCGCCAAGCTCGGAAAGGATGTGGTGCCTTATGCTCCGCGCCATACCTGGGCCGCGTGGTTCTACGCGCAGGCCAAGGATTTCCGGCGCCTTGTCGATCTCGGGGGCTGGAACAAATCGGACACTGCGAACCGGTATTGCAAAGTCGCCCAGAAGAACCTCGGGAATCGGCTGCTCCAGCACGGATGGGATTTCCGCGAGGATGTCGGGGGTCCTGTCGTATACGGCGAACTGGTGACCGTTCGGAAGTAATTGCAATTCGCCCGGGGGATGTCCTCCGGGCGATTGTCATTTTCTCGCCTGAGACGCATGGTCCGCGGCATGTCAGATGATTCCGCGGCACACCCTATCGTTCGTCCCATCCACATCCTTGCCGGTCTCGGAACTCTCGAGCGGGCTGAGATATGCCAGATCATCGCCCTCCTCGAATGCGTCGATGGCCTTTTTCTCGCCAAGGGAGCCGTGGCCGGCATGACTGCCAAGCTCGGTCTCGAAACGGATGCCACCGCAGAACGCCTACAGGCAGTTCAGAATGATCTTGCCAGATCGTCTGCCACGGATGCCGCGCTGCGCTTCCGGCTCTGGTCGCGATTGACCGAGGCCATGGCGTTGCCGTTGGTTGCTCCCCTTTCGACGAAGTCCGCCACGCGATCGGCGTCTGCCTTTGCTGTTCGAGTTTCCGAGAGGCTGACGCCCTCGATCCGAGCCCGCCACAGGAGGGCCCATCGCAAGGAACCTGACGGCGGCATTGCCGAACTGATTGGAGGGAAGGCCGCAGACTACTGGAACTCGGCGAAGGCTGCCATGGTCGCGGAGCCATCTCTGCCGTTTCCCCAGATCGTAGCTGAGGAGATGCTGGCGCTTCTCTCGAATGACGAGGTTGTCAAGGCCGCTGCGAAGGGAGCCGATCCCAAGATCGCCGAGGCCCTGCGGCAAGGTCAGGCTCGAGCGCGCAATGCCATGGGGGCAAGTGTAACATGGGCCAGCCTGGCTGCGCTCGTCGCCAACGCCGGTTTCTTGCCCTACATGCTGGCCGCGCAGCTCAGCGCGGTCATCCCGTTGGTCAGCGGTCCCGCCCTGGTCTCGCTTCTGGCGACTCTCGTCAACCCCGTGACCGTCTTCGTGGGCGTTGCCGCGCTCGGATGGCTCGGGATGGGGCGCGGTTCACGAGTGGTGCGCAGCCAGCTGGCTGCCCGTCTCGCGGTGCTCATGGCGGCACAAGGCACGCAGCGCGGCGAGACAGGCCTGGATCGATTCCTCGCGGACATGCGCAAACTCGACCGGGAGCCAACCGGTTCGTTCGACTGGATGCCTGTGAAGGATCGTGTAGACATGCGCCGCCGCGTCGCGACGCTTACCGGTCGCCTGGCCGGGCCACTTCCGGCGCCGGCGGGACGGCCTCCGGAGCCGTGGTCGTCGAAGAAGGTGACTTCCGATTTCCCGGATGCGCTCGCCGTATTGAGCCTGACCGCTGGGGAGATGCTCTGGCACGCCGCAGCGATTGACCCCAACGTCATGAAGGCCGCCGACTTCTCCCGCTCCGAGGATATAGGTGATCCCATGGCTTTCGCCTGCAATGCGGGTGATTTCCTTACCTTCGGGGCCGGATGGTCGCTGCGGGGATACACCGCCGAGCGGCTGGTCATGGACAAGCTGATCGCCGACGGTCACGATGTCCAACTTGCCGAGGCGAGCAATACACCCGGTCTCGACCTCATGGTCGACGGGACGCCAGTCCAGGTGAAATGCGGGACCGCGCTTTCGAACCTGACCGAGCATTTCGAGAAATACCCGGACATCCCCGTGATCGCCAATGCCACCCTTGCCGAGGAAGCCGTGGCAAGCGGTGCGCCCTGGGCGCATCTCGTGACGACCATTCCGGGCTTCGAGATCGCGAAGATCGAGGAGCAGGTCGCAGAGACACTCGGTCATGCCGCCGACCTGGCTGACCCGGACATCCTACAGTTCGCGCTCTCCATAGGTGTGCTGCGCGGGGGCATCGAGGTCGCCCGGGAGCGGATTCCGATTTCCGACCTCCCCGCCTGGCTCCTTCTCGATGGCGCTTCGCGCGGCCTGCTCGTATTTGCTGGTGGCAACGCCGGGGCCTGGTTCGGGCTGATCGCGATCGGTCCGGCTGGCGCGCTCATCCTCGGCCCCGCGATCGGCGCGGCGGCTCTCCTGGGAAACAACACCCTGAAGGGCTACGCCCAGAAGCAACTCAAGGCAGACTGGCACGAAGAACTGAAGCGAGACGCTGAGGAACTTCATGGGAGTATCGTCGCGGCCCTCGAGCGCCGTATCGCCCGACTGGAAAAGAGATCTGTCATCTTTGCCAGCAATGGCTTGCAATCTGATCTCGATGCCTGGATGGCCCAACGGACCCAAGATGACCTGATCGCCGCACTGGAAGACCGTGCCAGCTTCAGCGACGCACGCCCGAAGGCCGAAGCCGATGCGATCAGGTTGCTGTTCAGCGCGCGCGAGATTGCGCCGGCCGACGCTGCTGTGTTGTCGCGCATTCACGAAGTCGAACAGAAGATTGCCCGAAAGCCGGGCCTGAAGGCTGCCATGGCGGAAGCGGGCCGCCCCGCAGGGGACGTTCTGCGATCGCGTCTGAAAGGGTGTTGGTTCGACCGCCGGAAAACGGAAGTCAGCGACAACGAGCCATAGCCAGAGTTGGCAAGGATTTGTCATTCGAAGAGTTTTCGGGGTTTTTGGGAGGAAAACACCTTGTTTTATTGAAGGTGCCTGCCCTCGTGGCAGGAGAGCGCCTTCGACCACTCGGCCACGTCTCCGCTGACCCGTCCAGCGGCGTCGCCACGGGGAAACAAGGCGAAATTGCGCATCGGATGAAAAGTCCCGGACGGCCGGCGGCCAAGAAGACCGCCACACTTGACCTGTTGTGCGGCATCGCGCACACCGAAAGCGAAGGGCGTTTCGGATCCGCACCGGCGGTCCGTTGCCGACACAGCGTTTGCAGGCAGGACCCATGCGCAACAAGACCGTCTCCGCGGCCGAGGCCGCCGCCCTGATCAAGGACGGTGACACGCTCACCACCTCCGGCTTCGTCGGGATCGGCGTTCCGGACGAACTGCTGGCCGCGATTGAGGCGCGGTTCCTGGACACCGGCCACCCCAGGGATCTGTCGCTGCTCTTCGCCGCCGGCCAGGGCGACGGCAGGGACCGGGGGCTGAACCGCCTGGGTCACGACGGGCTGCTGAAACGGGTTGTCGGCGGCCACTGGGGGCTTATCCCGAAACTCGCCGCGCTGGCGGTCTCCGGCAGGATCGAGGCCTGGAACCTGCCGCAGGGCGTGGTCAGCCAGCTCTACCGCGAAATTGCCGCGGGCAAGCCGGGCATGCTGTCCAGGGTCGGGCTGGAAACCTTTGTCGACCCGCGCAACGGCGGCGGCGCGATCAACGACCGCTCCACCACGCCACAGGTCGAACTGCACGAGATCGGCGGCGAGGAGATCCTGTTCTACCCCGCGCACCGGCTGACGGTGGCGCTGCTGCGCGGCACCACCGCGGACGAGGCCGGCAACGTCACCATGGAACGCGAGGCGCTGACGATGGACAACCTGGCCCAGGCCATGGCGGTGCGCAATTCCGGCGGCGTCGTCATCGTGCAGGTCGAACGCATCGCCCGCGCCCGGACCCTGCCCGCCCGCGAGGTGCAGATCCCCGGCATCCTCGTCGATGCGGTGGTCGTGGCCCGCCCGGAAAACCACGTCCAGACCTATGCCACCAGGTTCAACCAGGCCTTCACCAACAGGACCCGGCCGCCCGCCGGGGAAATCCCGCCGATGCCGCTGGACGCGCGCAAGGTCATCGCGCGGCGCTGCGCCTTCGAACTGCCGGTGAACGGCGTGGTCAACCTGGGCATCGGGATGCCCGAAGGCGTCGCCGCCATCGCCGCCGAGGAACGGCTGCTCGACCACATGACCCTGACGGCGGAACCCGGCGTGATCGGCGGGCAGCCGGCGTCGGGACTGGACTTCGGCGCCGCCGTGGATTGCGACGCGGTGATCCCGCAGAACAACCAGTTCGACTTTTACGACGGCGGCGGCCTGGACATGGCCTGTCTCGGGCTGGCGCAGGCCGACGCCATCGGGAACGTCAACGTCTCGCGTTTCGGGTCCAGGCTGGCGGGGGCCGGCGGCTTCATCAACATCAGCCAGAACGCGCGGTCACTGGTCTTTGCCGGCACCTTCACGGCGCAGGGGCTCGACATCGCCATCGCCGACGGCGCCATCGACATCCGGCGCGAGGGCAAGACCCGCAAGTTCCTGAAAACCGTCGAACAGGTGACCTTCTCCGGACGCCGCGCCGCGCGGCTGGGCCAGCCGGTGCTCTATGTGACGGAACGCTGCGTCTTCGCGCTGACGCCGGAGGGTCTGACCCTGACCGAGATCGCCCCCGGCGTGGACATCGACCGCGACATCCTGCGGCTGATGGAGGTGCCCCCGATCGTCGGCGAAGTCACCCCGATGGACCCGCGGATCTTTGCGGAACCGGAAATGGACCTGCGCACCGACCTCTTGCACCTGGACATGTCGGACCGGGTCGCGGTGGACCCGGAGACCGGGCGGCTGTTTCTCAACTTCGAGAAGATGCGGGTGCGCAGCCGCGAGGACATCGCACTGGTGCGCCAGCATGTGTCCCGCGTCTGCGAACAGCGCCCCGGACGACTGGACGTGATCGTCAATTACGACGGCTTCCGCATCGACGACGGGCTCGAAGCCGACTGGGCGCGTCTGGTGACCGACATGACCGGCCGCTACTACAACACCGTGTCGCGCTATTCCGGCTCTGCCTTCCTGCGGATGAAGCTGAACAAGGCGCTGGCCGATACCCGCACCCATATCTTCGAAAGCAGCGAACAGGCCCGCGCCTATCTGGATGCGCACAGGGCCTGATCCGCGATCCGGCCACAGCGCGAAACGCCGCCGCCCGATGGCCTTTGCGGCGCCGGTTTTCCGCCGCCCCGTCCCGGCGGATCGCAGGCGCCGGAACCCGGCCAACCGGCACCCGAACGCATCGGCGGAAATCTGCCGATACAAGCTATGGTGGTAGATTTGTGGCCGCCACTCGTGCCAGACTCAAAACCACATAGAAGAAATTTTTTTGAGCGACTCATACAGGTTAGTACGTCCGGTCGAGCCTTAGCGAAAGGCCACGGAATGACCACACCCTTGACACCCGGAGTTTACGTCAGCGAGGCCCCCGGGGGCGCGCGATCCATCGAGGCGGCACCTACCGCCGTGACCATTTTTGTCGGTGAAACCGAACGCGGGCCGGTCGGTCCGACGCCGATCACCAGCGCGATACAGTATCGACGATTGTTCGGCGGCTACCTGCGCGAGGACGCCGCAAACACGACCGCGCGGCTGTTCATGCCCTTCGCCGTGCAGGGCTTCTTCGACAACGGCGGGCCGCGGGCCTATGTTCTGCGGCTCGTCAACGGGACATCCGCCACGTCGACGCTGGCGGTCGGCGACGGAACCGACACCGCCGCGATCAATGCCCGCGCGGCCGGGGCCTGGGGCGACAACATCCGCATCGCCATCGTGAACGCCACCGACGGCGACGCGGACCGGTTCAACCTGCATGTGTTCTATCAGGCCCCCGGCGAAGCCAACCACACCGAGGTCGAATTGTTCGAGGGCCTGTCCGCCGATCCGCTGGACGAAAAATACATCGTCGACCAACTGGCGCGCTCCGCTTTCGTCACCTGGAGCGGCGCCGACGTGTTCCGCCCGGACAACGATGGCGACCCGGCGGCGACGCCTCCGGGGACCGCGCTGGCGGGCGGCGACGGCGGCGACGGCGCGGTGGCGGCGACGGGCTACGCGGCGGCGCTGGCGGCGCTGGACGGGCTGGACGACGCGGCGCTGATCGTCTGCGGCTCCGACCTGATGCTGAACGCGGCGGATGCGGCGGAACACAACGGCATCGTCAACGCGCTGCTGGCCTATGTCGAGGCCCGGCCCCAGCGCGACCTGTTCCTCGTCGCGGACGCCCCCCGGTCGATCGCGCAGAGCGACCCGGTCGGCGCGGCGGTGACGGCGGCGCGCAGCAACATCAACGCCTCCGATCACCTGGGGCTCTACTGGCCGCGCATCGTCGTGGGCGATCCCATCGGGCTGGGACGCAATCCGCAGCTGGCGATTCCGGCGGCGGGCCATGTCGCCGGGCTTTACGGGCGTACCGACGGCCGGCGCGGAGTCTGGAAGGCCGCCGCCGGGGTCGAGGCGACGGTGGCCGGCGCGACCGGGCTGGATTTCAACGTCATCGACCGCGACCAGGACCGGATGAACCCGCATGGGCTCAACGCCATCCGCACGGTGCCGGGCGCGGGGCGCGTGGTCTGGGGGGCGCGCACCCGCAGGCCGACCACGGAATGGCGCTATGTCAACGTGCGCCGCACCGCGATGTTCCTGCGCCGGTCGATCTACAACGGGATCCAGTGGGCGGTTTTCGAAGGCAATGACGAAACCCTCTGGGCCGCCCTGCGGCAATCCATCGGCGCTTTCATGGACGCCCAGTTCCGCAATGGCGCCTTTGCCGGGGCCACCGCCCGCGAGGCCTATTTCGTCAAGTGCGACAGCGACACGACGACCCCCGACGACCAGGCATCGGGCGTCGTCAACGTGCAGGTCGGTTTCGCGCCGCTGCGCCCCGCCGAGTTCGTGATCGTCACGCTCTCGCAGAAAACCGCGACCAGCTAAAGGAGCGCCCCCATGCCAATGTTCAATGTCAACGCGCACCGGATCGACCCCTACAAGAACTTCCGCTTCCAGGTGGTCTGGGACGGGCAGGTGGTCGCGGCCCTGTCCAAGATGTCGGCGGTCAAGCGGACGACCGAAGCCATCGAATGGCGCGCCGCCGGGGATTCCGGCATCGTGCGCAAGATGCCCGGCCGCACCAAGATCGAACCGGTGACGCTGGAACGCGGCCTGACCCACGACAAGCAGTTCCTGAACTGGGCCAACCAGGTCAACAACCCGGACGGCAATGCCGCCAACTCGCTGTTGAACTACCGCAAGACGGTGCGGGTGATCGTGCACAACATGCAGGGCACCCCGGTCATGGCCGTCAACCTGCTGCGGGCCTGGGTCAGCGAATTCCAGGCCCTGCCGGAATTCGATTCCAATGCGAACGCGGTGGCCATCGAAACGGTCAAGCTGGAATGCGAAGGCATCGTGATCGACGACTCGGTGACGGAACCGGCGGAAACCTGAAGCGGCGCGCGAGCCTGCGGGGAAGGGCGATGAAACAGATCACGGGAACCGACGAGATGCGCTTTCTCGGCGGCGGTGGCGGCGACGCCGCCCGGCTGGCCGATCTCGCGCGCCGTCTCGGTCTGATCGCGGAGGGCGACGACCCCGGCCTGCCGGCCTGGGAATCCTGCCTGCTGGACCTGCGCCGCGCCCTCAGCGGCCCGCGCGTCAGCGCCGAACTGACCTGCCCGGACTGCGGCGAAGGCGTCGCGCTGATCTTCGGCATCGACGACCTGCCGCGCATCGCGTCCCCGGCGGTCGAAACCGCCGCCGGGGCGGCGCTGCGGCCACTGCGGCTCAGCGACCTCGTCGCGGTCGAAGCGTCGGGCGGCGACCGTCTCGCACAGCTTCTGGCCCGCGCCGCCGGCCGGGACAGCGGCTGGGCCGCCGGGGTTCTGGCCGGTCCCGACCGCGACGGCGCGGTGACGGCGCTGGAACGGGCGGTTTCGGGGCTGGATCTGGAAATCGGCACCCGCTGCACGGAATGCGGATCGGCCATCGTCAGCCCGTTCGACGTTCAGGCCTTTGTCGGCGCCGAACTGGAGGATGCGGCGCGGCGCCTGCTGGACGACGTGCACCGGATCGCCAGCACCTATCACTGGTCCGAACAGGACATTCTGGCGCTGCCGCGCAGCCGGCGCATGGCCTATCTCGGGCGCATCGACCGGGACGCCCTGCAGCTGGAGATTACCGATGTCCGCCGCTGACCCCCTGCCCCTCGGTCCGCGCCTCGCGCGGCTCGCGGGCCGGTCTGCCGACGCGGTCGCGCCGGTCCTGCGGCCGGCCGTGTCCGGGGTCGTTGCGCCGCCGGAACCGGCCCTGGCCGCGCCCGATCCCCGGACCGCCGCTAGGCCACCGGTCGCGCGGACGGACCCCGACCCCACGGCACCGGCAGAAACACCCGCCGCGGACCCGGTCGCCGCGGACCCCGCGCCCCCGGCAGCGCCGACGCCGCCCATCGTCTCCGGCGCAGTCCCGCCCCGGCGGGAAGCGACCGCGCCGGTCGCCGCGCAACCGGCCCGGACCGGATCGCGCGACCCCGCTCCGGACCCTGCCGCACCGCATTCCACGCCGCCCCGGCCCAAGGCGGACCGGCCAGCCCGCGCGGCCAGGACCGCTACGATGACGGCCAGACCGGCCCCGCCGCCATCGCCGCCGCCCGTAACCCCGGTCGCGCCCCCCGCGCCCAAGCCGCCCGCGCCGCGCCCGCCCGTCGCGGATCTCCCGGCGGAACCCGCCCCGCAAGTCCCGCCGCCGCAGCCACCCCGCGCGGCAACGGCCGCCCCGCCGCAGAACCACGAAGCCACGGTCGCGCCGCCGCCTGACCGCCCGGCGCCCCCGGAAGACCGCGCCCCGGTGCCACGGCCCAGGGCCGCGCCCGCGCCGCCGCAGCCCCGACACGAACCGCCCCGCGCCACAACGGACCGCCCCGGTTCCGAAACCGGCCCGGACAGCCCCCGGCCAGAGGCGGCCCTACCCGAAGACCGGACCCCCAAGGCCCCGCCCGCCCTGCGTCCGGTGGCCCCACGCGGCCCCGAAGCGCCGCCGCAGGATCGTCCGGCCCCACGCGCCGCGCCGCCGCCTCCGCCGCAGGTGCGCATCGATATCGGCGAGGTCGTGATCTCGTTGCGCGCACCGGACCGCAAGACGCCGCGCCCGGCCCTGTCCACGGCCCGGCGCGCGCCGCGCGCCCATGCGATCCCCCTGCCCGGCGCCTGGGAGGATTGACCGGATGGCGGTGTTCGAGAACCTCCACGATGTCGGGCTGACCCTTGCGGGCTATCTGCGCCGCAACCTGTCGCCAACGCTGGCCGACGTGATCGCCGCGCCGCCGATCGAGAACGCCACCGGGTCTTCCGAAGCCATGCGGGTGTCGCTGATGTGGGTGACGCCGCAACCGACACACCGCAACGACCCCTGGGTACGCGGCCCGGACGGGCAGGAACAGCCGCCCCCGGTGAGCCTGTCGGCCTTCTACCTGGTCACGGCCTATGGCACCACCGCCAGCGGCGAACCCAGCCAGGCAATCAACCGGCTGGGCCAGGCGATCCAGATCTTCGAAACCGGACCGATCCTGTCCCTGCCGCTGGCGGACGACCCGGCGACGACCGAACTGGACCCGACGCCCGGCACCGGGCGGATGACGGTGGTCTTCGTGCCCACCGCCGCCGACCTGATGGAAAAGATCTACACGCCGCTCCAGATGCGCCACCGCCCCTGGGCGCTGTTCGAAGTAGGACCGATCCAGCTGGCGCGGCTCGACCAGCCGCGCCCCGCGCCGGACGTGGTGCGCCCCGGCGGCGTGCGGCTCGGCGGGGTCGCGCCGATGGCCCCGCCGCGCATCCTGCGGGCGCTGCCGCAGAAACTGCGCGCCGGAGGGCGGCTGCTGCTCGACACCCTGGAAGCGGGCGCGGCCCAGACCCTGCGCCTGGGCGGCGTCACCTTCACCTTTGCCGACACGCCCGCCGCGCCGCTGGAAATCGCCCGCCCGGACCCGCTGGGCCGGGTCTGGCTGACCTATCCCGCCGCCGAGCCGGCCGGCGACATGGACGCGGTGCTGCGCGGCCCCGCCGCCGGCTCCGATCCGGAGCCGGTCACGGTGCAGCCCGCCGACACGCCCGGCGTCGATGCCCCCGTGGACCCGCTGGTCCTGGGCGCGACGCTGACCCTGACCGGCGGCGGGCTGGCGGCGACCGACCGGGTGTTTCTCTGGCCCGACGCCGGGATCCGCAACCCGGACGAAGCGCTGGACATGGCGCCCGCCAGCGTCTCCGCGACCACGGTGACGGTCGATGCCGCCGCGCTGTCGGATTTGCGCGCCATCCCCTACCGGGTCAGCCTGCGGCAGGCCAACGGCACCTATACGCCCTTTGTGCTGCTGGAGGTGTCGCCATGACCGGGTTCGACGCCCGCGTGACCTGGATGCGCCAGGCGGCCCTGCTGGCGGCGGAATGCCTGGTCCGGCTGCCGGCGGAGGCGCTGATCGACCCGCACGGCCCGCATCCGGCGGATGCCGCGCAATGGGCCGCGCTCGCCGCACGGGCGCCGGAGGCGACGCTGGCGGACTGGCTGCTGGCCGCGCTGGCCGCCGCCGAACGCCACCCGGACGCCGCGGCGGCGTTTTCCATCCTGGCCGAAGACGAACGGCTGATGCTGCCGACACCCGCCAGTTTCGCCCGGATCGCCGCATCCGGCCTCGGCGCCGCCTACAACGCCGCGCTGGCGCTGGCCCTGTGCGACACGGCGCTGGCCGCCGAGGGGTTGATCGAACGGGTGGACCCCGCCGGGTCGGCCCGCCCGCTGGCGCTTCAGGGGCTTCGGCTGACCGCCCGCCACGCGGCGCTGGCCTTCGGGGCGGCGGCGCCGCTGCCACGGCTGGAAACCGAACCCCGGCCCGAGCTTGTCCTGTCCCCTGCCGCCGCCCGCACGGCGGCGCAGAAGCTGAAGGCTGACGGCATGGTCTGGGTCCGCGGCCCGTCGCGCCGGATCGCGCGGCAGTTCGCGCTCGATATCGGCGGCGCGCTCGGGCAGGACGTGGTATTCCTGCGCGCGACCGAAGGCGCGGTGCCCGACCTGCCCGCCGGACCGGCGCTGGCGGCGATCGACCTCTTCGGCGTCGCCGCCGCTCCTGGCCTGCCGCAGGACGCCGCCGCGGGTCTCGTGGTGATCGCGCCGCAGCGGATGGACCACCCCGGCTTTGCCGCGGTGGACGCGCCGTGCCCGGATGCGGCGGGGCTCGCCGCGCTCTGGCAGACCGTGCCGCTGCCGGCGGCGGACCGCGCCGCGCTGGCCCGCCGGTTCCACCTGACCCTGCCCGAACTGCGCGCCGCCCAGGCAGAGGCCGAGACGCTGCTGTCGATCCGCCACCCGGCCAACGGCGTACCCGCGCCGCCGCCGGACGCTACAACGCTGGCGCAGGCGATCCGCGCCGACGGGGCGCGGCGGATGGGGCCTTCGGTGACGCTGGTGCAGAGCGACGTGACCCTCCGCGACCTGGTGGGCGGCGAGGACATGCGCGCGCAACTGCGCGACGCGGTGAACTGGCATCGCCATTCCGCCCGCGTCTGGCAGGACATGGGCCTGCCCTGGGACGCCGCCGACGCCCGCGGCCTGTCGCTGCTGTTCTCCGGCCCGCCGGGGGGCGGCAAGACCTTTGCCGCGCGCTGCCTGGCCAATGAACTGGAATTGAACCTCTATCGCATCGACCTGAGCCAGGTGGTGTCCAAATACATCGGCGAAACCGAAAAGGCGCTGGCCCGCGTGTTCGACGAGGCCGAGGCCGGGCATGGCATCCTGTTCTTCGACGAGGCCGACGCGATCTTCGGCAAACGGTCCGAGGTCAAGGACGCGCATGACCGTTACGCCAATATCGAGGTCGGATTCCTGCTGCAACGGATGGAAAGCTTCGACGGGGTGATGATCCTCGCCACCAACCTGCGTTCCAACCTCGATCCCGCCTTCTTGCGGCGCATCCGTTTCGTCGTCGACTTTCCGATGCCGGGCCGGGCCGAACGGCGGATCCTGTGGGACCGCAACCTGCCCGCCGCCGAATGGCGCGACGCGGCGCTGGACCTGGACGAACTGGCCGCACGGTTCCGCCTGTCCGGCGGCAACATCCGCAACGCCGCGGTGGCCGCGTCGCACCTGGCCGCCGCCGACCGGAGCGCGGTCGGACCCGGCCACCTAGCCCGCGCGCTGATGCGCGAACTGGAGAAATCCGGCCTGCCGCGCGGGGCGAGCGACCTCGGCGCGCTGGCCCGGCACCTGGAGGGCTCCGCATGATCCCGCCATTGGTCGTGGAAATCGGGCAGATGCGCATCGACGCGACCGGCAGGCCGGAAGACGCGGCGCGGATCGAAACGACCCTGCGGCAGGGGCTCGACCTGCTGGCGGAACGCCTCGCCCATTCTCCCTTCGCCCGCGATCCCGCCGTGCTGCATACCGCGATCGGGCAGATCCGCATCGACGATCTCGGTGTCGAGGACTGGCTGGGCGACCGCGGCGCGGCGCGGGTCGCCGACATCCTGTATCAACGGATCGCCGAAGGAGGAGCCGCCTGATGGCCGACGACCGGATTTCCTTCCAGCAGGGCGCGCTCGCGGTGTTCGATCAGGACGCATCGGGCGCGATGGGCGCCATGTCGCGGTTCATCCCGTTTCGCTTCAACCCCGAGGAACTGTCGCGCCAGCTCACCATCGAACAGGCGCAGCAGCAGGGGCCGCAACCCGGCGGCGGCGGCGGGGCCTCGGACGGCAATGCCGCCGATCAGGGTGCGGATGCCGACAGCGGCAGTCTCAAGGAAGCGTTCAGCGTCCTGCTGCGCTTTGATCTCGCCTATCGCGAGGAACGGTCGACCGGGATGCCGGTCGATTACGGCATCCTGCCCGAGGTCTCCGCACTCGAAGACCTGCTGCACCCGGTGGAAAGCGCCACCGACCAGCCCTCGGACGGTTCCGAACCCACCCGTGCGCGGGGTCGCCGGCCGCTGGTGCTTTTCGTCTGGGGCGAACGCCGGGTGGTGCCGGTCAAGATCGTCGGGATGGCGATCAACGAAACCAGCTTCAACGGCCAGCTCTACCCGACCCGCGCCGAAATCGAAGTCTCGTTCGAAACGCTGGGCGAAGCCGCCGCCCGCGACAATACCCGCGTCGCCAGTTCGCTGAAGTTCACCGCCGACAACCGCCGCAAGATGGCGCGGATCTATCTCGACACCACCGCCTCGCAAGGGGCCAACATCAACCTTCCGACCTGAGGACGCCATGCCCGTCGACCGCAAGAGCCGATACGTCAAATCCCCCCGCGTCAGCTGGCCGCGCCGGGACGGGTCGCTGGTGGAGCTGATCGGCCAGACCCCCCGCCCCGACCGCGAGTCGGTGTTCTCGACCACCGCCACCGACAGCGACCGGCTCGACAGCCTCGCGGCCCGCTATTACCGCGACCCCGCCAAGCTCTGGAAAATCGCCGACGCCAGCGACCAGATCGACCCGTTCGACGTGGTCGAACCCGGTGCGCCGATCGCGATCCCGCCCGACAAGTAGACCCCGCAGCAGGAAAGGACGAACAGGAAACCGCATGCCCGCAGCCCGATTTGCCATCTACCGAGACGACATGCCGCTTGGCGCCCGCGCCGCGGCGCGGCTGACCGAACTGGATCTGCGCCAGGGCGACGACGCCATCGGGGTGATGCGCCTGCGCTTCTCGCTGGCGCAGGGGGCGGACGGCACCTATCCGCTGCTGGACGCAGAGGGCATGGAACCGGGCACGAAGCTGTCGCTGTCGCTGGCCGCGCCGGGGGGATCGGACCAGCGCGTGTTCACCGGCTATCTCGCCTACCTGCGCCCGCATTTCGAGGCGATCGAGGCCAATTCCTATCTCGACATTGTGGCGCATGACCCGGCGATCCTGCTCAATGCCGAAGAACGGGTGGCCAGCTACCCGGACGCCTCCGACACCGATGCCGCCGAAGAGATCCTGGGCCGCTACGGGCTGGCGATCGACGCCGGGCAAAGCGATGTCCGGTCCGCCGAGGACGACCAGATGCTGATCCAGCGCGGCACCGACTGGGCGTTCCTGAACCGGCTGGCGGAACGCAACGGCTTTGCGGTGCATTTCACCGTCGATCCCACCGACGGCACTCCGAAATGTTACTTCGGCCCGCCCGATCTTGCCGCCGAACCGCAGGCCGACCTGACCGTCCTGCGCGAGAACGCCAACCTGACCTGGATCGATTTCCAGGTCGCCCATGACCGGCCCGCCCGCCGCGTCGGAGCGGCAATCGACACCCTGGCCAAGCGGCTGGTGCGGGTGGATACCGAGACCAGCGTGCCGGTGCTGGGCGAACGGCTGTTCGCGCAGGCCGCCGCCGACGGGCTGGCCCGCGCCGCATCCGTGACGCCGGTGCGGTTCCTGCGCGGGGCGATTCCGCGCGACACCGCGCTGAACGCCCAGGCCGCCGGGCAGATGGCCGCCGACAGCCAGGTGATCGAGGCGCGCGGCGAACTGGATCCGGGGCTCTACCGCAACCTGCTGCGCCCGCATGCGCCGGTGCTGATCAAGGGCGTCGGCGACCGGCTGTCCGGGGTCTATTACGTCCGCTCCGTGCGCACGCTGATGCAGCAGGGCGAACTCACCCAGACCTTCGTCGCCGTGTCCAACGCGCTCGGGCGCACCGGGCAGGAAGATTTCGGCCGCTCCGCCGAAGAGGAGCCGGCCGCATGACCCTGGACGAACTCGCCCGCGCTTTCGAACGGCTGGTGGAAAACCGCTACTACGGGAAATATCCCGGCATCGTCACCGATGTGGACGATCCGAGCGGCGTCGGCCGCCTGCGCGCACGGGTGCCGGAAATCTTCGGCGAGGACACGCCATCGGGCTGGGCCGTGCCCGCCGCGCCGGTCGGCGGCGGCGCGAACCGGGGGTTCTTCGCGCTGCCCGACGTGGGCGACACGGTCTGGATCGAATTCCAGGCCGGCGATCTCACCCGCCCGATCTGGGCCGGCACCTTCTGGGGGGCGCCCGGCTCCACCGGCGGTCAGGACGACCTGGGCACCGCCAGCGGCTCCGAAGCGCCCGAAGGTGCCGACAGCCCGGCCGGACCCGGCCAGAACGTCTGGCGCACCTCGGCGGGCCACCTGATCTCGCTGGACGACGAGGGCGGCGTGGTGGTCGTCGCCGAGGCCGCGGGTGCCGAAATCCGCATCACCGCCCAGGGCGAGGTCACGATCAAGGCCGACACCATCAAGCTGGGCGACAGCGCCGGCCAGAAACTGGTGCTGGGCGATGCGTTCCAGACCCTGTTCAACAGCCACACCCACCCCACCGGCGTCGGTCCATCCGGCCCGCCCGCGCAACCGATGACCGCGCAGCACCTGTCGCGCGTGTCCAGTACGGAGTGATGCGATGCTGAACCCGTCCCAACTGTCCGACATGCTGGCCGCAGACTGGCTGATGGACGACTCCGGCCCGCATCCGGACAGCGTCGCGCAATCGGCGGACAAGTTCGCCGGGACCGTCACGACCTGGTTTTCCGCCGCCCTCGCCGGACCGTTCCCGGTGACGACGGCACAGGCCTTCCGCCCGATCCTGACCGCGCTGGCGACCCCGGCACTGATGGCGCAGAACCCGACC
This sequence comes from Sedimentitalea xiamensis, assembly GCF_030164465.1. Classification (GTDB taxonomy): domain Bacteria; phylum Pseudomonadota; class Alphaproteobacteria; order Rhodobacterales; family Rhodobacteraceae; genus Sedimentitalea; species Sedimentitalea xiamensis. The sequence continues at coordinate 103,234 of NZ_JASNJE010000010.1, read as the reverse complement.
GCGGCGGGCAACCTGCTGGCCACGGGGGTGGCGGTCTACATGACCGGGCAGTCCTTCGGACCTGGGTTCTCGTCTCCGCCGATCGCCCAGCCGCCCGCCGCCATGATGATCGGGACCGCGTTCTCGGTGCTCGACCTAGACCGCGACAGCCGCGCGCAGATGATCGCGACGGCGATCCACCTGCTGGCAATCACCTCGTTGGTCAGTTTCATGATCCCGCCCTTCGCCGCGCCCGTCACTTGAGGAAACGCCATGTCTGACCGGTTCATCGCCTATCCCTTCGCCCTTGGCCCCCGGCTCGCCCGGATGGACGTGGCGCAGCAGCGCGAAGGCATCGCCGAAACCCCGGACCCGGACGCGCATCTGCGCGCCAAGATCGTCGCCATCCTGTTCACCGCCCCCGGCGAACGGGTGATGCGCCCCGGTTTCGGCGCCGGGCTCAGCCGGTCGGTGTTCGAGAACCTGTCCCCATTGGCCCGGATGGCGGTGGAATACCGGGTCCGCGAAACCCTGGACCGCGATCTCGGCCCCGAGGCGATCCTCGAGGACGTGGAGGTCCGGTTCGATTCGCCCGAAGGCGCGGTGCTGATCGCCATCGACTACACCCGCCGCGCCGACCGCAGCCAGAACCGGCTGGAGATCGTGCTGTGAGCGGGCCGGGCGCATATGGGCTGGTCTGGGACCAGGCGGAGATCGGCAGCGGCGGCTGGCAGGGCATCGAGGCGCTGAACTTCACCGACCCGACCCCGGCGGGGATCGCGGCGGAACTGCGGGTGCAGCTGATCCGGCCCGCCGACGGCCTGCAACCGGGCGACCTGCTGCTGCGCGGTCCGGACGGCCCGGCCCCGGCCTTCACCGTCTCGGTCGGCGACGGCGACACGGTCATCCTGGTGCGGTTCGCGCAGCCCGCCGCCGGGCGTCTGCCGCGCGGGCGGCACCGTGTCACGCTGGACTCCGGCGGCGCGGACCCGCTGCACCCGTTCTTCGCCGGCGGGGTCTTCGATTTCTACATCGACTGCCCGGCCGGGGACTGCCGCCCCGACATCGCCCCGGAGGCACCCGCGACCGGCCCCGACCCGGCCATCGACATGGCGACCAAGGATTACGCCGGGTTTCTCAAGGTGGCGCAGGACTGGGTGCGCGCCACCGATCCCAACTGGTCCGACCTCGCCCCCGCCTCGATCGAGGCGACCCTGATCGAGGTGCTGGCGCATCACGCCGAGATGCTGTCGATCCACCAGGACCGGGTCGTGCAGGAAGCCTTTGTCGACACCGCCCGCGAACGGATCTCGCTGACCCGGCACGCGGCCTTCCTGGGGCTGGAGCTTGACCAGGGCCGGACCGCCGGGACCGTCGTGGCGATCGACGTGGCCCAGGCCGGATACCTGCCCGCCGGCACGCCGCTGGAACGGCGCGAACAGGGCGGGCGCGTCACCACCCGGTTCGAAACGCTGGACGCGGTGTTTCTGGACCCGCGCTGGAACGCCGGGCTGGCCGATCCCGCCGACGGATCCGGGCTGCTGGCGGCGGCCTGGCCCGGCGCCGCCGACGCGGTGCTGCCGGCGGGCAGCACCGGGCTGCTGGTTCTCGGCTGGGACCGCGGACTTGCGCCGGGCCAGCGGATCGCGCTGGTGCAGGGCGCGCGCACCCATGTGGCCACCCTGACCGATCTCATCGAATTCGAGGCGCCGGGCTGGGCGGCCCTGCCGTCCGATCCGCCCTCGGTCGCGCCGGTGCAGGTCACGCAACTGTGCTGGGACGCGCCCTCGGCGGTGGCGTTTCAGCCCTGGTCCGACGCCTCCGGCCTGCCGCTCCTGATCAGCGCCAATGTCATCGGCGCGCGGCATGGCGAAACCCGCATCGCCGCAACCGATCCCGAGGCCGGGATGATCGGCTTCGGCAGCGGACGGCGCGACCTGGTCAGCGCCAGCGATACCGCCACCGGCCAGGTGCTGCTGCGCGCCCTGCGCACGCCCGAGGGCGAGGTGCTGATGGACCCCGGTCCGCCGCCGCGCCCGGCGATTTCGCTCACCGTTGGCGATGCCGCCTTCACCTGGCAGCCGAACCTGCGCACCTCTTCCGGCTTTGACCGGCATTTTTCCACCGAACGCGACAGCGACGGCTCCGTCTGGCTGATCTTCGGCGACGGGGTGCGGGGCCGCGCCCTGCCCCTGCAAGGCGTTGCCATCGTCGCCCGCTACCGGCGCGGAGACCCGGCGGCCGGCAACATCGGGGCCTTCGCGCTGAATTCGGTCGGCCGGTTCCCGGACGGGGATTCGCGAAACGACGACATCGCGGCGCTCGCGGTCATCGCCACGACCAACATCACGGCGGCCAGCGGCGGACGCCGTCCGGTATCCGCCGAGGTGGCGCGCGACCTGATCCCCGAAAGCATCCGCCACCCGGCGCTGGAACGCTGCGTGACGCCCGAGGATTACCGCCGCGCCGCCGAAACCGTTCCGGGCGTGGCGCAGGCGGCGGCCAAGCCGCTCGGCGGGATCTTCAACACCATCGCGCTGCTGGTCGCGCCCGAAGAGGGCGACACCCTGCCACCGGAACTTGCGGATGCGGTCTGGGCGCATGTGGACGGGCTGCGCATGGCCGGGCGCGAACATGTCGTGCGCCCGCCCGACTACGTGCCGCTGGACATCGCGCTGCTGCTCTGCCCGGCTGACGGGGCCGGCGCCGGGGCGATGCGCGACCAGGCCCGCGCGGCGCTGGTGCCGGGCACCGCCGCCCGGCCCGGCTTCTTTCACCGCTCGCGCATCGGTTTCGGCGCCGAGGTGCGGCTCGCCGACATCCTGGCTGCGGTGCAGCGCCAGCCCGCCATCGGCGCGGTGCGGGCGCTGGCCTTCCGCCCGCTGCTGGACGCCGGCCCCGACCCGGTGCGCCGCGCCATCCGGCTCGGCCCGACGGAGATCGCGCAATTCGCCGGCAACGACGCCCGCCCGGACCGGGGCCGCCTGACCCTGCGCATCCAGGGCATCGACCCGGTCGATCCGCCCGCCGCCTTCGTCGTCGGCGGCCCCGCCCCCGAACCCGCGAAAGAGACCACGCCATGAGCCGTCCGCCCATCCCCCGTGCCGCGCCCTCGCCGCGCGGCATCGACACCGAACAGGGCCAAACCGCCTATTTCGGGCCGCGCTTCGCCGATCTGGTGGCGCTGGCCGAGGCGCTCGCCCGCGACCCGGACGGGGTCGCCGTTCCCGGCAGCGCCGACCGGCTCGCGCCCGGCATCGTGGAGATCCCCGGCAAGGACCGCGGCCTCGCCCGCACCCTGGTCGAGATCCCGGCGCTCTTCGCCCATATCCTCGGCGAACACCAAAGCCACTACGCCGCCGAGGCCTTCCTTGGCACCGCCACCCGCGCCGACAGCCTGATCCGGCATGGCCGCAAGCTGGCCTATGTGCCCGATCAGGGGGTCGCGGCCACCGGTCTTGCGGTCTTCACCGTCAAGCCGGGACTGTCGGGCGAGGTGCCGGCGCATTTCGCGCTTCAGTCCGAACCCAAGGGGGCGATCAAGTCCCAGACCTATGAAACGCTGGAAGCGGCAGAGGTCAGGGCCGGCTGGAACGAGATACGGCCGGTCGCGGCGCGCCACCCGACGCCGGTGGTCTTTGACGGCGACCTGGTGACGCTGCCGGTCACGGCCCCGCCCGGACTCGCGACGGGCGACATCGTGCTGCTGCGCGGGCAGGGCAAGAGCGCGGTCTGCGAGGTGGTCGAGAGCATGGCCCGGTCGCTGCGCCTGCGCCGCCTGTCCCATGCCGGCGAAAGCACCGGGACCTGGCCTCCCTATTCCGCCAGCGATCCCTATGTCATCCTCGCCCGCCCCGACACGGTGGCCCGCGTGTTCGGCCATGCGGCCGACCCGGTCACGTTCCCGCCGGCCCAGGTCGCCGACCCGTCGCTCTACGTCACGCCGACCGCCACCAGTCCCAACAGCCGCGGCTACAGCGTGACCGGGGTCAGTTCCGGCAGCTATGCGCCGGGCGACAGCCTGATCCTGGCCGAAGCGGTGGACGCGCCGGAACCGGGGGCGGAGATCGCTCTGGTGCGCGGCGCGAACACCCGCCCGCTGGTCGTCACCCAAAGCCGCGAGGCCGCGGTCAGCTTCCGGACCGGCGCCCTGCTCGCGATTCCGCAACCGGATCCGCCGCCCGCGAACTTTCCGACCACGCAGCTGGTGGAACGCAGCGTCAGCGCCCGCGCCACCCTGCTCGACCTCGCGACCACCGGCGGCAGCGCGCTCGGCTGGACGAGCCTGCCGCTGGACGGCACGGTCTACATGGGCTGGACGCGCAGCATCGCCGTCGCCCCGGATCAGCCGAACCCGGCGCCCCTGACCGCGACCGTGGTGCTGGATGCCGACCTCGACGGCATCGCACCGGGCCGGCAGGTCATCGTCCGCCGGGTTTCGGACGAGACCGCCGCCGCCGCGGCGATCCAGCGGCTGGATCCCGTCGCCACGGGCTGGCAGGTCATCCTGGGTTTCCGGGACGGGGCGGTGGCGTCGTCCTTCGCCATGGGGGACGTGGTCATCCACGCCAACGCGGTGCCGGTCAGCCACGGTGAATCCACGGCCGAGGTGCTGGGCACATCCGACGGCGTGACCCCGCATCAGGAATTCCCGCTGAAGAAACCCGGCGTCACCCGGATCAGCGACGCCACCGGCAGCCGCCTGGAACTGGAGGTGCGGGTCAACGGCGTGCTCTGGGACCTGGTCGACGATTTCCACGCCATCCCGCCCGAAGGCCGGGTCGCGGCGGCCCGCGCGGACGCGGACCAGCAACTTACGCTCCGCTTCGGCGGCGAAGGGCGCGGCGCGGTGCCGCCGTCGGGCACGCGCAACATCACCGCCGAATACCGCAGCGGGCTGGGCCGCATCGGCGATGCCGAAGCCGGGCGGCTGACGCGCATCCGCAAGGCGTCGCCGATCCTCGGCGGGGTGACGAACCCGCTGCCCCTGTCCGGCGGCGCCGATCCCGCCGGGCCGGACGACATGCGCCGCCAGGCGACGCGGCCGATCCTCACCTTCGACCGGGCGGTGTCCCTTCAGGACCACGCCGATCTGGCGCTGCTGTTTCCGGGTGTCGCGCGGGCCGCGGCGCGCTGGCTGGACCGGGGCGCGATCGAACTGATCGCGGCGGACGCCGCCGGGGCCGCGCCCGCCGACAGCGCCGGCCTGCGCGCCTTTCTCGACGCCCGACGCGATACCCAGATCCCGCTGGCGCTGCTGACGCCGCAGCCGGTCGACATCGGCCTGACCCTGCGGGTGGAACGCGACCGGGCATGGCTGGCCGACGCGGTGCGCCAGGCGGTGCGCGACCGGCTGCTGTCCGCCGATCCCGACGCCCCCGGCCTATTCACCTTTGCGGCGCGGTCGTTTTCGCAGCCGCAGTCGCTCTCGGGCCTCTACAGCCGGATCCTCGACCTCGACGGCGTCACCGGTGTCGAGGCGGCCCGCTTCGCGATCCTGCCGGGAACCGGCGTGGCCGACATCCTGCACGCGACCGACCGGCAATGGCTGCGGCTCGGCGCCAGCGACCTCGTGACCGACGTGGTCGATCCCGGCGCCCTGATCCCCGATCCCGACGGAGGCGCGGCATGACCGGCTATCGCTACGATCCCGACCAGCTGGCCCGCACCGCGGCGCTGCTTTACGCGCACCTGCCCGCCTATCTCAAGGCGCAGGACGAAAAGGCGGCGGGGGCGACGCCGCCGGGCGACCGGGACCTGCGGGCCTTCGTCGACGTGCTCGCCGCGCCGCTGGCCGCCCTGCGCCAGAGCATCGAGGAACTCCAGGCCGATGTCTTCGTCGATACCGCCGGCGACGCGATGCTGCCGCTGCTGGCCGAAAGCATCGGCCTGGACCTCGTGTTCGGCGACCCCGAAGCCAACCGGCGCGACCTGTCCGGCGCGGTGGCCCGGCGGCGGCGCAAGGGAACGCCGGCGATGCTCCAGGATCTGGCGCGCACGCTCGCCGACCGGCTGGTGGCCAGCAACGAAGGCTGGAAACTGGTGCAGATCACCCAGGACCTGAACATCCTGCGCCTGTCGCGCACGACGCCCGACCTGCACCCGCCGTCGGTGGCGGAACGGATCGGCGGACCGCTGGAAACCCTCGCCAGGACCGTCGATCCGCGCCCGATCACCGCGCGGTCGGGCCGCGTCCACCCGCGGCACATGGCCCATTGGACCCACCTGACGCAGCTTTACCCGCTGCACGGGGCCAGCCCGCACCGCCTGCCGGACGGGGCCGGCGACCTGCGCTTTGCCTTTGACGCGGAAAACGCCTGGCGCGCGCTCAGGGTGCGGACCACCGGCGTGCAGGACAGCCTGCGCAGCGACCGGGTGCCCGAACAGATCTTTGCCGAACGCCCCGGCGACTGGTTCGGACGCGACGGGCGGTTCGCGGTGCGCATCGCCAACCTCCCCGCCGCCGCCGCCGCGGAACCGGCGCTGCGCACGGCCCGCCTGCGCCCGGCGGGCGAACCGCTGCTCACCACCGCGCCGACGATCGAGGTCATGGAGTATGACGGCGCCCGCACCTCGGGGCCGGTGGAAATCGCGCTGATGGCGGCGCCGCTGTCGGGCAGCCTGCCGGACGCCGCCGCCGCGGTGCGCCGCGCCGCCATCGAGATCGACCTGACAGGTCCGGTCGCATCCGCCGGCCCCGACGGGGCCGCGCCGCCGGATGCGGTGGCGATGCTGCGGCTGACCACCACCGGCGGCGCGGCCAGCCGGTCCTTTGCCGGGGCGGTGCTGCGCGTGACCGGCGGGCTGCTGCGGGCGCGCCACGCCAGCGCGGTGGCGGAACTGGCGCAGGAAGGTTATCTCGCCGGGGCGCTCTACCTGCGGGTTCCGGCGCTGCGGATCACCGGCAGCCGGTGGTTCTATATCGGCGCGGACGGGTCGCTGCACCAGGCCGCGTCCGGCGGCGCGGCGGGGATCGACCTGCCGATGGCCGGCGGCGACCTGCCCGCCCGCGCCGTCGCCGCAGCCCCCGTCGGCCCGGTGTGGCCGGAAGCCCCGGCCACGGCGGAACGCCGCCCCTTCGCCGCGCCGCTGGCCGCGCCCCATGCGGCGCCGGTGGTGCTGCACGGCGGCCGCGCGATGCGCCCGTCGGGCAATTCCGACATGGGCAACGGCCAGACCTCGGCGCTGGTCTTCGCGCTGTCCTTCGCGGCGCTCGGGCGGCAGTTCCGCCCGATGCTGCGGCTGGTCTGGAACGGGGGCGATCCCGCCGCCGGAACCTGGGAGGCGCTCGGCGCGGACGGCAGCCCCGTCGCCGACCTGCCCGCCCGGATGGCCGAACTGGCCGATATCGTGCAGAGCAACCCCGCCGATCTCGCCCTCGCGCTGCGGCTGGAAAGCGAGCGGGCGAATTCCTGGCTCAGCCCCGCCGAGATCGGCTTTACCGGCCATGACGGGCGCGCGGTCCTGATCCACACGCCGCAATTGCGCGCCGATGCCGGCGACCTGCCGTCCTGGCCGCGCGGCCCCGCCCCGATCGTCGCCCACAGCGCCGCGGTGCAGGTCGGGCGCGACGGCTCCACCTGGACGGCGGGCACCAATATCCTGCGCCGCCGCGCCTTCGGGCAGGCGGTGCCGCTGGCCGGGCCGGTCGCGCCGCAAAGACGCATCGCGCGCTGGCGCAGGCTGTGCCCCTGGCAGAACGAATCCGGTGCCGACGTGCTGGACCCGACACCCCCCGGACGGCTGGATCTCGACCCCCGGTTCGGGCTCTTCGCCTTCGCCGCGAGCGAGGAACCGCAGCCGCATCCCGCCGGGCCGGTCGCCGCGCCCGCCGCGGTCAGCGTCGACATGCAGGTCGGCGCCAGCATGGCCATCGGCGCGCTGCCCATCGACCATGACCGCGCGCTGGCCCGCGCGCCGGAGCCGCCGACACGGATCGTCTCCGCCGCCGGCCATCTCGGACCGGGGGCCGCGCCCGGCCTGGCCGGGCAGACCCTGCACCGGACGCTGGACGATGCCTTTGCCGCAATCCTCGCCGATCCGCTGCCGCGCGAGATCGTCGAGATCGCGGAGTCGCGGTTTCATCCCGGCCAGACCCTGACCTGGCCCGACGGCCCGGACGAACTGATCCTGCGCGCCGCGCGCGACACGCTGCCGGTGATCGAGATCGCCGCATCGGTGCCCGGCACGCTGCGCTACGGGCGGCTGGAACTGACCGGGCTGGCCCTGACCAGCGCCGCTGCGCTGACGCTGGACCTGCCGCAGGCGCAGCGCCTGGCGCTGAATTTCGTGACCGTCCGCCACCCGGACCTGGCGCTCGCGGTGCATTTCTTCGAAGACACCGGGGTCGAACGGATGGACGCCCGGAACGCGGTCCTCGGACCGCTGCTCCTGACCGATCCGGGGCAGATCGTCCTGGCCGACTGTATCCTGGACGCCGGCGCCGACGGCGCGGCCGATGCGCTGACCGCGCCACGGGCCGACCTGACCATGGACCGCTGCACCGTTCTGGGCCCGGTGCGGGCGCAGCAGGTCGACATGTCCGACAGCATCCTGCGGCACCCGGTCTTTGCCAGCGAACGGTTCGAAGGCTGCATCCGCTATTCGATGCTGTCGCCCGGCGGGCAGACCCCGCGCAAGCACCGCGTGGTCCGCGACGTCTTCCCCCGTTTCGTCAGTCTCGACCGGCGCGACCCGGCCTATCTGCGCCTGCGCGGCGCAACCGACAGCCGCATCCTGACCGGGGCCTCGGACGGGGCGGAAATGGGCGCGTTCAACCGCGCCCGCATTGCCGAAATCGAACGCGCCGTCAGCCGGCGGCTTGCCGAACACACCCCCGCGGGTCTGCGCACAGGGCTGATCCGCGAGAATTGACAGGAAGGAAAGGTGGCCCGCCATGAAGGGAGATTTTACCAGAGGCTTCAACCCCGACCGCAAACGGGGCCAGTCCTACCGCCGGGTGCTGCTGCAACAGGGCCGGGCGCTCCTGGATTCCGACATCGCGGCGATGGGCGACGCCATCGACACCGGCCTGCGCGACACGCTGCGGATGACCGCCTGCCATGCCGGCTCGCCCGATCTCGGCCTGCTGGTCACGCCGGGGCGGTTGCTGGCGCAGTTCGACGGCAACCTCGGCAACGCCTTCACCCTGTCCGGCACCGCCGAGGCCGTGCGCGACTACGGGCACAAGTATCTCGACCGGCTGCCCGGCCTGCGGATCGGCGGCGCAGGCGGCGCGGTGACGGTCGCGCTCTCCGCGCCGCTGCCGGCGGCGACCGCGATCCGGCTCTGGGTGCGGGCCGACAACGGCGGCGCCAGCGCGACGCTGAACGGCACCGCCATCGCGCTGCCGGCGGGGCCGGAGTTCCAGGCGATCGACACCACCGCGTCGGGCGCGACGCTGACCCTCTCTGTCGATCCCGCCGCCCGCTACTGGGTCGCGCTGATCGAAACCCGCGCCAATGCGGGCCAGACGCCGGTGCTGCACTGCGCTCCGGGCAGCTATGAAATCGACGGCCTGCCGTTTCGCACCGGCGGCGGCGCCTGGCCCGCCCTCGCCGATCCCGCCGGCGCGGCGCTGGCCAGCCAGGCGCAAAGCGGTTCCGACACCCGGCTCGTCGCCTATGTCGAAGCCTATGAACGCCACATCACCGCGATCGAGGACGCGGGCATCCTGGAAACCGCTCTCGGCGGCGACATCGACACCACCACCCGCACCCGCACCACCCACCAGGTCAAGCTGGCCCGTGTTGGCGCGATGACGCCGGAGGCGATCGCCGCCGCCTTCGCCCGCTCGGACCTGCCCGGCGGCACCGTGCGGCTTGGGGTGGCCAATGAAACCGTCACCCCCGATCCCTGCGACCTGCCGGTGCCGGGCGGCTACACCGGACCGGAAAACAGGCTCTACCGGATCGAGGTCCATGGCGACGGACCCGGCGGCGCGACCCTGTTCAAATGGTCGCGCGAAAACGGCTCCGAACTCTTCGCGGCACGGTTTCCCGACACGCTGGTCATTCCGGCCCCGGCCAGCAGCCTCGTGGTGCAGGCCGATGCCGACCTGCGCGACGGCGACCTGGTCGAATTGCTCAGCGACGCGACGGAGCTGGGCGACGACGCCCCGGCCACCCTGTCGGCGTCCGGGCTGCGCCGCCCGCGCCGCGCGGCGGGACGGCTGCTGCGCCTGTCCGGCGGCGAGGAGATCACCGGGTCGAACCGGATCTTCGATCTCCTGGACCCGGTGGACGAAACCCCCGTCACCGATGTGGACACCGGCCGCTTCGGCGCCGCCGGGCTGAAGATCCGCCGCTGGTCCGGGCTGATCCGGCACACGGCGGACGGCGTTCACCCGCTGGAACAGGGGATCGAGGCCGACATCGCGGGCAGTTTCGAACCCGGCGACTGGTGGCAATACGAGGCGCGCACCGGCGGCGCCAACGCCAACGGCCCGACCCGGCCGGAGCCGCAGGGGCCGGAACGCCTGTTCGCGCCGCTGGCGGTGCTGCGCCAGACCCCGGCGGGACAGCCGATGCTGCTGGAAGCCTGGCTCGACAGCCGCTTTCCGCGGCTCTGCGCGATCGAAGCCGACGACGTGTCCTATGACGGCGGCCGCGTCGGCAGCGACTCGGGCACGGTGCAGGAGGCGCTGGACGAACTGTTCGAACGGGCCACCGGCGGCTGCGGCGACATCCCGGTGCCGGAAGGGGCGGATATCCGCGACTATATCGACGCGATCCCCGATGGCGGCGACGCGCGGCTCTGTCTCGGGCCGTTCACCCGCGATATCCCGTCGGTGATCGAGGTCGCCAACAAGGGCCATATCACCATCACCGGCATCGGGCTGGGCAGCCTGCTGCAAACGCAACGCCCGACCTTCCGGTTTCGCGACTGCCGCGCCGTGACGCTGCAGGATTTCACGATCCGCGCCTCCGGCACCGGGGCCAGCATCCTGCGGATCGAGGATTGCGGCGCGGTCGACATCGACCGCGTCACCATCCTGTCCGCCGCCGAAGCGCCGCACGGAACCGCCGCGATCCGCATCGACGCCACCCGCGACGGCGCGATCCGCTATGCCCGCCTGCGCGACTGCCACCTGCTGCTGGGGCTGAACGACACCGGGGTGCTGTCGCTGGGTGTGCTCGACCTGGCGGTCAAGGATTGCGAGATCGTCACCCGCGACGCAAGGATGTCGGTCCGCGACCGGATGGCCGATGACGGCTTCGCCTCGCTGGTCGGGCGGGTGTTCCTGAGCCAGCTCAGCTTCAACGTCGACACCAATATCTTCGTCGGCGGGTCGGATGTGGATCTGGACTATGGCGGCGACGGGCGGCGCGGCGTGGCGCTGGCCGGATGGGGCCGCCTGCCGGTGCGGTTCTCGACCCATGGCGAAATGCGCGCCTTCCAGTGGGACCGCATCGCCGCCGCCAACCCCACCGGCATCACCCCCGCCACCCAGGCCCATATGCGCGCCCATGTCCGCCGGGTGCGGCGCGGCATCGCCCGCTTCGCGCTTGGTCTCGCGCCGGGCAACGTGTCCGTCCCCACGCTGGTCAGCGGCATCCTGCGCCAGATCGGGTCCGCCATCGCCGAATCCGCGGATACGGTCTATGGCCATGCCGGCATCGTCGTCGCCGCGCCGCGCGGCCCGGTCCGGCGGGTCGCGGGCGATCCGTCCGACGCCGCCACCGATCCCTTGGCGCAGACCGTGCAGATTTCCGGCAACCGGATCCGCGGCTTTTACCAGGGCGTGCGGGTGGGCGCATCCAGCGCCGCCACCGGCGGCCCGTCGGGCCGGGTCGCCCTGTTCCGCGACGTGGAGGTCGACGGCAACCGCATCGACCTGACCCTGCCGATGTTCGAACGCAGCCGCTGGGGCATCTTCGTCGGCTCCTCGGTCAGCGTCTCGGTGCGCAACAACCGCGTGACCAGCACCCACACCGTGCCGCAGGACGACGTTCTGCGCCCGCTGTCCCCGACTGACGGCATCCGCGTCTGGGGCCATTTCGGGGCGATGGTGCAGATCGAACGCAACACCTGCCTGTTCACCACGAACGGGGTGCGCTTCCGTCCGCTGACCCCGCTGCACGACCCGGCCCGCACGGTCTGGAAAGTGTCCGACGGTGGCGCGGCGGCGGCCCTGCCGACCAGCGGGTTCGCCGGGCCGGGCCGCGCGGAAATCGTCGAAATTCCGACCTGACGGGGGGACGGCATGACAGGAAACACTGGCAGGACAACGGCCTTTCTGATAGGATCGTGGCGTCACGTGTCTGGCAGCGGTTCGCAACATAGTGTTTCGTGTAAGGATAACGTGATTTTATGGTACACAGGGTTCAAATCCCTGAGTGAGGGAAAGCACTGCTTTCCCTCAAAACCGTTCTGGCACAGGGGTTTGCCAGACATCCGGGTGGGCGGACCATGACCCGCGGCCACACCACCGCACCCACGGCCGCGCAACCGGCGCAGGCCGCCGCGAAGGCGCCGGCGAAACCGGCGCCCGACCCGTTCGGCGCGCGCGAAATCGGCGCGCTGCAATCGAGCCTGACCGGCGGCTCGGCCCTGCCAGTTTCGACCCGCAAGCGGCTTGAAACCAGTTTCGGCACGCGCCTTGCCGACGTGCGGGTGCACACCGGAGGCGCGGCGGCCGCGGCCACCGACCGGTTGCAGGCAGACGCCTTCGCCAGCGGCCGCGACATCGCCTTCGCGCCGGGGCGGTTCCGGCCCGGCACCCCCGGCGGCGATCATCTCATCGCCGAAGAGGTCGCCCATGTGATCCAGCAGCGCGGCAGCGGCGGGCAGGTGGTGCAACGCCACGCCGCCGTGTCCTCGGCCAGCGACGGCGCCGAAACCGCCGCCCGCGCCGCCGCCGACAATGCGGTCGCCGGGCGGCCGGCCAACCTGTCCCTGACCGGGCTGACGACGCGGGGCCGGATCATGCGGCGGGCGCGCGCCGGGGCCGGTCCGCTGTCGCCGGTGGTCGCCCTGCCGACGAACGGTCTCGGCGCGACCCGCGCCGGGCCGGTGCCGGTCCTGACGCCGGTGATGACCTCGACCCTCAGCCCCGCCGGGGGCAAGCTGGTGGACAGCGCCGCCCGCAGAACCGCCGGCACCGCGTCCCGGCCCGACGCCCCCGCCAAGGCCCCGGACGAAGCCCAGACCGCACAGGGCGGCGCCCAGACCGCCGCATCGGCCCCCAACGTGATGACCGCCGGCAGCGCCGCGGGCGCCGGCGCGACCCCGGCGCGGGCCGAACCGCGCAAGGACCGGCAAGCCGCCGACCGCAAGCGCGAGGGCCAGGCCGGGGACGGCGCGGGCGAGCGGGCGGACCGCGACCGCCAGACGCAAGCCGAACCGGCCCCGGCCCGTGGCGGCGCGGGTGGCGGCGGCACCTTCGGACGTATCCAGGGCGACCGGGGCGCGGCGCGGGCGGCGGCGGCGCAACGGCGGCTGGACGAACGCGCCGACGCCCTGTCCACCAACGAAGGCGCTTCCGCCCGCATCGGCGCGGCCCAGGCCGCCGCCGCGCCACCGCCAAACGCCGCCGAAGCCGCCGGCCAGCAGGGCCAGACCGCCACGCTGGAACAGGCCGAGGTGCCCTCCGGCGATCCCGCCGCCGCCCGCCAGGCCCTGCGCGGCGCGATTTCATCGACCACGCCGGGCAGCATCGAGGATCTCGAAAACTTCGCCAGCCCCGGAGGCGCCGGACGCCGCCAGCCGCTGGCGGACGCCATTTCCGGACAGGCCGAGGCGCAGACCGCCCCGGTGCGCCAGACCCTGTCCGCCGTCGACAACCCGCCGCTCGGCGCGCCCCCCGCCCCCGCCGTGCCGCAGCCCGACCCCCTGCCCGCCCCGGCGTCGGCCGACCCGGCCTTGACCCAGGCGGTGCCGCCGCCGGTCAACGAAGAGGCGCTGGACGCCACCGAATTCCGCGCCCAGGCCGACGCCGCGCTGGCCGAGCACGACGCCGGCGACGAGACCCTGCAAAAGGCCGACGAAGGCCCGCTGCGCGAGATCGGCAACGACAAGACCCGGCTTGACGACAAGGTGGACCAGGCGGCGGACCGCGCCCGCGGCACCGAAACCCGCGCCCGCGACGCCGCCGGCGCCAGCCTCGCCAACGCCCAGACCGGCGCGCAGGCCGACATGGACGCGGGCCGCACCGCCGGGCAGGCGACGGTCAGCGGCGAACAGACCGGCACCCGCACCGCCGACGAAGCCGCCGAACAGACGCTGGCCGACCAGATCACATCGACCTACCAGACCGCCCAGACCGAGGTGAACACCCGCCTGTCGAGCCTGACCACCGACGCGGTCGCCAGTTTCCGCGAACGCCAGGCGGCGCGGCTGACCGCCTTCGCCAGCGGCGTGCGCAGCGACCTCGCCGATCTGAAGCGGCGGCGGTATTCCGGGCTGCGGGGCGCGGCGCGCTGGCTGCGCGACGCCATCCTGTCGATCAATTCGGTGCCCGAGGTGCAGCGGCTCTACCAGCGGCACCGGGACCAGTATATCGCCGATATCGACGGGCTGATCGCGCAGATCACCGCCGATATCGACCAGACCATCACCGATTGTCGCGCGACGCTGCGCACGGCGCGCGAAACCATCGACCAGCTTGTCGCCGACAATGCGACCGGCATGGACGAAACCGCCCAGGCCGCGCTGGCCCGCGCCACCCAGGGCTTTGCCGAGATGGAACAGCGGATCACCGCCGCCGGCGAGGCCGCCAAGCAGGCGCTGGCCGCCGAACGGGACCGCGCGATCACGGAAATGGACGCGGAACTGGACCGCATCCGGGCCGAGAACGCCGGGCTGGTGGACAAGCTCGCCAGCGCCATCGCGGCGCTGGCCGCCGCGCTCGGCCAGTTCATGCGGCTGATGACCCGCGTCACCCGCATGGGCATCGGCGCCTTCCTGTCGGCGGGGCTGTCCCAGGCCGGTGACGGCATCCGCAACAACCTGTGGGACCAGCTCCAGGGCGCGTTCCGGCAATGGATCTTCATGAAACTGCCGGTGCTGCAGGTACTGCTGGCGCTGCCGCCCAACTGGTACGAAATGCTGACCGGGCTGGCGATGAACATGATCGGCCTGTTCACCGACAACCTGCCGGCGCTGCTGCCCGGCATCGGCGCGGCGGCGATGATCTGGCTGGCCACCACCCTGGCGACCAAGCTGATCCCCGGAGCCGGGGCGATCATGGTGGTGATCGACGGCATCCGGGGGGCCTATGCGCTTGTGCAGTCCCTGTTTTCCGCCGCCTCGGCGTTCTTCGAATTCGTCATGCAGGTCGCCAACCGGGGCAATGGCGCGGTGGCCTTCGCGCGGGCGCTGGCCTTTGGCATCGTGGCGGCGCTGGACGCGGTGCTGACCTTTCTCGGGGTCGACCGGCTGATCCGGCGCGTCGTCGGGGCCATCGCCCGGCCGTTCGGGCGGATCATCCAGCGCATCGCCAGCCGGTTCCGTGCCCTGATGGACCGGCTGAGGCGGCGCAGACGCCGCCGCGCGCCGGGCCGGCGGCGGCGCGACGGAGGGCGCGGCGGCAATGCCCGCAACCGGGCGCGGTCGCGGGCCAGGGCGGACCGGCGCAGCAACCGCCGCCGCAGGGCCGACCGCGACCGCAGGCGGGGCCGCGACAACCGGGGCCAGCGCCGCGAAAGCGCCGCCGACCGCCGCCGTCGCCGTCAGCGCGAACAGGAGCGCCGCCGCGCCGAACGGCTGCGCCGCGCCGTCGCCGCGCTGCGTCCGCGCATCGGCAGCCTGCTGGCGCGGGGCGTCAGCCGCATCCGCCTGCGCGCGCAACTGGCGATCTGGCGCATTCGCTACCGGATCCGGGTGCTGGCGCTGCAGGGGCGCGGCAGCAGCGCCCGCGTGGTCGCCGCCAACAGCCCGCCAGAGACCGTGCGGCGGGTAATCTCGGGCAACGAGGAAGGCGTCTACCGCATGGTGCATGACATCGGCCGCGCCCGGTTCGCCCGCGCCCGTGGCCGCAACGCGCCCGGCGCGCAGCCCAACATCCAGCCCGGCGACGACCCGAGCCAACTGGGGGCGGCGCTGCGCGACCGGGGGCCGGGGCAGGTGGCGACACAGCCCGGCAACAGCCAGCGCCTGCAGTTTCGCGGCGACGCGCCGATGCAGGTCGGCAACACCCCGATCATCGGGCAACAGGGCGGCGGCCGGGTGTCATCGCCGGACTCGGTCGGCAACATCATCGTCCCGGCCCTTGGCCGCTATCCGCAGATCACCCAGTCGCTGGCGCAGGCCGGCTTTTCCGGCCCCGGCGTCACCGCCGCCGTCACCCAGGCGCTGCGCACCGGCAGCGGCCCGCCGGTGATCCAGAACCTGATCGGCGTCATGTTCGGCGCCGAACCGGGGCGGCGACCGATTGCGGCGGCCACCTCGCCGCTGGCGCTGATGGCGATGCAGACCACGCCCACGGCCCGGCTGTTCGGCGATCCGGCGGGCGGGCGCGTCCGGGGGGACATGTTCGGCCCCGACATGCTGGACCCGCAGCGCCGCACCCGGCGCGGCCTGCAATCGCCGGGCGGCGGCATCTATCCGGCCTCCGCCATGGGCGCAGCTCCTGCGGGGCGGCGCACCGACGCGCGGATCATCGACGGGCGCAGCTTCCGCGAAGGCACCGCCATCGCCAACCGCAGCCGCGCCGACCTGTTGCGCACCGTCGAACTGGTGTATCAGGCAGTCCGCATGATGGACTTCAGCGACACCGCCGGCCTGCGCCGAGAAATCCTGCAACTGTTTGACCGGTTCGACCGGGCGGCGGGGGTCAACCCGTGACCCATCGCCTTTTCGCCATCGGCCCGCTGAACGGCACCGACGCGGCGCGCGGCCGGATCGCCTATTTCCTGTTTCCCGGCCTGCCGGAGCAGCCGTCGATCTTCGGCAACGGCCTCGCCGAGGTGCTGCCACGGTTTCTCGCCGGGGTGGATCCTGCGGACATCCTGGCCGAACCGGCACTCAAGGAGGACGCGACCGCGCTCGGCCTCGCCGTCGCGCCGCTCGACGGTGCCACCCGCAGCCTGCTGGGCGGCATTGCGCTCGACATCGCCCTGCCCGGCGCTTTCGCAGAGGTGCGCGACGACGCGCTGATCGACGCCTTCGCCGAGGCCGCGCGGGACTACGCCGCCGTCCGGCCCGAGACATGGGCCGAACCCTTTCGCACCCTGCGGCTGGACTGGGACGCGGCGGGCCCGACACAGACCGCGCGCGTGACCCAAGGGCCGGGGCTGGCGATCCTCGACGCGGACGGCGGCGATCCGGACGACCCGGCGGCCTTTGACGGGCTGGGCATGGTCTTTGCGCCGGGCGAAGCCGCGTTGTGCGATGCGCTTGGCCGGGCCTACGGGCTGAACGCGGTGCCTGAACCGTTCCGCCTGCGCGCCGGTGAAAAGCAGCCGGTGGACGATCCCGATCTGGCCTGCCTCACGGCGGCGCTGATGGCCGTTGCAGCCCTACCCCTGCGCCCCGGCGCGACATCCCGCGGCGCGGCAGAAATGGACGGTGGAACCGGTTGCGCCGTGACCGCCCGTCACGCCGCGACGGTCCAGAACCGGTAACGGTCCTGCCCGGTGATTTCCCGGATCAGCCCGCACCGGGTGAACAGGGCCAGGTTGCGCCGCGCGGCGGGGCGCGAACAGCCCGCGGTTTCGGCCACCAGTTCCGCCGACACCACCGGAAACCGGGTCAGCGCGTCGATCAGCGCCGGCGGGGTCTTTCCGGACAGGTCGGCGGTCGCAGCACCGGCCCGCGCGGCCCAGTCGATGAGCCGGGCCAGGTCCCGCAGGGCGGCCAGCGCCCCTGCCTCCGCCGCCGCGAGGAATTGCGCCAGACGCGCCTGCACCGCCTCCGGCCCCGGCGCCAGCGCGCCCCGGTCCAGCCGGTGCCCGACCGCCAGCGGCAGGAATGGCGCAAGGCCACCCGCCCCCACCAGCATCGCCGCCACGGCGGGTTCCAGCAGGTCGTCCCAGGGGGTCAGCGCTTCGCCGCGCCAGACCGCGAACCCGTAGGCCGCGCGGGTCAGCGGGTGCAGGTCCGCCAGTGCCGCGACCGCAGCGGCCCAGCGGTCGCCCAACAGGTCGAGTTCCGCGCCCACGGGCCGGTCCTCGCCCGGCGGCGCCTGCGGGTTCTGCACCGTGTCGCGGCCAAGAAACCCGTGCAGCCCGTCCAGCGGACCGGGTGCCCCGGCACCGCCGCAGAGCCGCCGCACCGCCCAGCCGGCGCGGGCCAGGTCGCGGGCGCTGTCATCGGCCCCGATCCGCAGCACCTGGTAGAGCGCGATCTGTTCCGGCGGCAGCCAGGTGCCTTCGCCATGCAAGGCCGCCGCCACCGACCGCAGCGCGATGCGCCGGACGGCCCCCTCGGGACAGCGGCGCAACCGCTCTCCGAACCGCGCCACCGCCTGCGCGGCGTCGAGCAGGCCGCGATAACAGCGCGCCTCCGCATCGCGCCAGAGATCCGGGTCAAGGCTCGCCTGCCGCGCCGCCATCGGCCAGGGCATGTCGGTCGGCGCGCTGTCTTCCGGCGGCGGCGCGAGAAACCACAGATCCGCCTCCGCCGGCGGTTCCGCGTCGAAGATCGACGTCCGGCCGATCCCGTCTTCGTAAATGTCATCCGTACGCTTGGCCATGTAACGATCATTATTCGATGATTATGCTCGCTACTAGAGTAATTTTCTTTGGTCGTAATTATACACGATAAGATACTGTTATCATGTTTCTGGACTTTGAAGCCGATCCGGCGCAGATTGACCGGCATGACAGCCCCTGCGCCGCTCCTTCCTTCGCACGTGCCGACTCTGTCCAGGGCGGATCATGCGGCGCTGCACGATCTCTATGTGCGCGGCACGCCCGAGAACACGCTGCGCGCCTATGAGCGCGACATGATCTACATCACCGCCTGGAAAGCCGCCCGGTTCGGCGCCGCCCCCGGCTGGCCGGAGGCCGACAAGGTGGCGCTGGCCTTCGTGCTGGATCACAGCCGTGACCTGTCCGGCGGCCCCGAAGACGACCCGGCCCGCGCCGCAGCACAGGCCCTTGTCGCGCGGGGTCTGCGCCGGGGGCTGGCCTGCCCTGCCCCGGCGACGCTGGACCGGCGCATCGCCAGCTGGCGGGCCTTCCACCGGATGAAGAACCTGCCCAGCCCCTTCGAAAGCCCGCTGATCCGCCAGGCCCGCGCCAAGGGACGCCGCGCCAATGGCCGCGCCCCTGCCCCCAAATCGGCGCATCCGATCACCCGCGAGGTGCTGGAAACCCTGCTCGCCACCTGCCATGGAACCCGGCGCGATTGCCGCGACCGGGCGGCGCTGATGCTGGGCTGGGCCAGTGGCGGACGCCGGCGCAGCGAGATCGTGTCGCTGATGCGCGCCGACGTCGGCCTGAAGGAGTTTGCCGCCAAGGGGCTGGTCTGGATCGCCCTGACCGGCACCAAGACCACCGCGCGCGGCGCGACACCGCGGCTGGTGCTGAAAGGCCGCGCGGCGCAGGCGCTGGTGCACTGGATCGAGGTCGGCGGGATTTCCGACGGCCCGCTGTTCCGTCCGGTGTCACGCGCCGACCGGGTGTTGAAACGGGCGCTGTCGCCCGATGCGATTTACCAGATTGTCCGGCACCGGCTGGCGCTGGCCGGCTACCCGCCGGATTTCGCCACCCCGCACGGGCTGCGCAGCGGGTTCCTGACCCAGGCGGCGCTGGACGGCGCGCCGATCCAGGCGGCGATGCGCCTGTCCCTGCACCGGTCGATGGCGCAGGCGCAGAAATATTACGATGACGTGGATATCGCCGAAAACCCGGCCGCGGACCTTCTGGGCTGATCTGTCCCCGCGGGGACAGATCCGGTCCCGCCCCCTGCCCTAGCCGCGATCCGCCGCGTCCAGACTGTCGAAAAACGCCTGCACCGCCGCTTCGAGCCGCTGGCGTTCCAAGCCGCTGAAATCCCGTTCCAGCCGCAATTCCACCCGCCCATCGGCGGCGGTGCACTTGGCGATGCCTTCGGGGCGCGACAGCCGGAACGTCGTCTTGGCGGATTTCTGCGCCACCGTCTTCGGCCGCGCCGCCTTGGCGGACAGGAACCCGTTCAGCAGCCGCAGCTCGTCTTCGGCGCTCCGGTCCGGTTCGCTTGCCAGCACCGCCGCCAGTTGCCGGATCTGCGCCGGCTGTTCGTCGATCCGCTTGAGCAGGTTCAGCCCCAGCGCCCGCGGCAAGGCTTCGGGATATTTCAGATGGTCCCCGATCTGGCCGATCAGCCGCACGAACAGCTTGATATAGCTGCGCCGCTGCCGCCCGGAAGACGCGAACAGCAGTTCCACCGCCCGGTCATAGCTTTCCACGTTGGGATCCTCGGCGCGATAGGCCATCGCCAGCCGCGCCATTTCGCCGAAACTGACCCCGCGCCGCACGAGGTTTTCATCGACCATGCGCCGGTAGAGCTTTTGCAGTTCCTCGCCGCCCGCGTTCAGCCCCGACGGGATCTTCGCGAATTGCGCGTCGCCGGTTTCCTCGAAAAGTTCGCGGAACGCGGTCAGGCGGCGGTATCCCTGGATCAGTTCGTAACCGTCGGCCAGCTTTTCCACCCGGATCGGATTGGACAGTCCGATGCTGCGGATCGAAGTCTTGAGTTCGTCGATTTCCGGATCGCGGCCCGGCGCGCGATCGCGGGTCAGCTTGCCGGTGCGGATCGCGTCAAGCGGGATCAGGTCGGTGATCAGCCCGGCCTTTTTCAGCCGCACATGTTCATGTGCCAGCGCATCGTTTTCCGCCCGGATCGCGGTTTCCGCCGCCTGCCTTGCAGTCAGCGCCTCGGCGTTTTCGGTAATCGCGGTGGCCATCGGCCCGCGCCGGGTTTCGGCTGTCCCTGCAGGGACAGCGGCGGCGGATTCGTCGAATTCGATGTCGAACACGCGTCGTTTCTTGGTCATGCCTCAACCTCCTCGATATGGTCCCAGGCGGCAATCAGGTGGCCCTTGAATTCGTCATAGGCCTGATCGAAAGACGCCCGTGCGCGCCGCCATGTCTCGCGTGTCATGTCGCGATAGTCGATTTCATAGATCGAGCTGAGAAACCGCCCGGACTGTTCCACCGCGCGGGTCATCTCGATCGGATGCTGCACGACCCTATCGCCGAAAACCTTGACAAAGGCCGACTGCATCGCGCGGTGCAGTTCGTTATTGGGCTCGTAACGGGTCAGCAGGAACCGGATGTCGGCGAATTCCTTCGGCAGTCGCAATGTCCCCGCGGGGACAGAGGCGCCGAACCGGCCCAGGTCCTCCAGCGCCTCGGCCAGCTGGCCGACGAAGGAAGTGGTGCTGTCGTATTCCCAGTAGCCGGGACCGGAGGGCACATAAAGCACGTCGGCGGCGAAGACCGCGTTCATCGACTGATACCCGATGGCGGGCGGGCAGTCGAAGATGATCATGTCATAGGCATCGTCGGGCAGGGCGTCGAGATAGCGCGACACGGCGGCGAAGAACGACCATTCCGGGTTGAGATGGCGATACTGCGCGCTGGCGAATTCGACAAAGGCGGCGTTGGCGCAACTGGGGATGATGTCGATGGTCGGCCAGCTTGTCGGCTTGATGAAATCGGCGATGCGCAGATCGGCCAGGCCCATGTCGGTGATCGACGCGGGCAGGCGGCGGCGGGGCAGGGCGGCGCCGCTTTCGGCCCCCTGGGCGGCGCTGTTCATCCGTTCGGTCTCGTGGATCAGGTCGCGCGCCATGATGCCCCAGACGGTGAACTCCTCGGACACGTCCGACAGGCCCATGGAATGGCTGAGCGTCGCCTGCGGGTCGAAATCGACGCAGAGCACCCGGTAGCCGTCGAGCGCCGCCGCATGGGCGAAATGCAGCGCCACCGTGGACTTGCCCGACCCGCCCTTGAAATTGGCGATGGCGGCGCGGATCGCCCGGCGCCCGGCGGGGCGGGGCGGCATCAGCGACTTGCGGTTGACCTTGAGACGGCGGCGCAGCTCGTTCACCTCCTGCAGCGTATACCAGCGCTGGCGTCCGTCCTCTTCGACCGCGCCCTGCGGCAGCGACGGGTCCGCCGCCATCCGGCCGCGCATGGTGGACTGGTTGACGCGAAAGATCAGCTCCGCCACCTCCCAGCTGGAAAACCGCCGCAGGGTCTTTTCCAGTTCGGGGGAATAGGTCTGCTGACGAATGAATCCCTGCATCTTCAGCGACTGGGTCTGAAGCTGCGACAGGTCCTGGTGTGTGAACATCTTGCCTCCTGTCCCCGCGGGGACACTTGTTCCGCTCTGGTTGTTTTCCCGTTTTTCTGATTTGCCCGAAACGCCGGGACGCTAATTCGGATTGTCTTCCTATTTACGTTGATTTGCGAATTTTGGCAAACCGGAATATCATGGAAAGAGGGATTTCCGATTTTCCGCGAAACCCGTTGAAAACAAGGGGCGCGGCAGAGGCCGGGCGATTCGGAAACGCCCACGGTGCTCTGTGCAGAGCCACAACGGATTGGGGGACAGTCTTTTGAAACCCGCTACCGATTGGGGGACAAACGAGGCCCAATAGGGGACATCCTGACTGTCCCCCAATACCATTAATACCAGTTTTTTTGAATCCGGATTGGGGCCGCAATTGCCACGGCCGGATTAAGTCTTGACAGAATCGCGCTTCCGGACGCTAATCGTTGACAGATGGTGAAGAACGCTGAGTTTATCCGGTGTTCATCGCATTCACCCAGAAGGGACGCCAGATCCCGACCCCGAGGCAGCCAACCGGATTGGCGCAGAAAGCAGAGCGGATGCTCAACATGAAACCCGTCGGGCGCAATGCGTCGGCGATGAAATACGACCTGATCACGGCTCTTGGCGCCCATGCGCTGTCGCTGGGCAAGACCGATCAGCGCCGGGTGCTGCGGCTGATCACCCTGGTCACGGCGCGCTACAACTGGGCGCGCGACGAACTGGCGGTGGGCCAGCGCGAGATTGCGCGGCTGTGGTCCTGCGATGAACGCACGGTGAAACGCGAGATGGCGCGGCTGCGGGCGATGGGCTGGCTGGTGGTGCGCCGGCAGGGCGCGCGGGGGCGGGTGACGGAATATGCCATGGACCGGGACCGGATGCTGGCGGACACGCGCGACAACTGGCCCGCCGTCGGCCCGGATTTCGTGATCCGGCTGGACGGTCCTGCGGTGGCGGATTCGGTGGTGCCGTTCCGCGCGGCGGCGGGTGCGGGGGTGCCGCCGCCGGACGTGTCGGCGGGCACCGAATGGGCGCTGGCGCAGGCGGTGCTGCACCGCGAGGACGGCGCGACATACGGGTCGTGGCTGCGGGCGCTGGAACGGGCCGACAGGGCAGGGGGGCGGCTGGTCCTGCGCGCCCCCAGCCGGTTTCACGCGGCCTATGTGCAGACCCATCTCCAGGACCGTATCCTGACCGCCTGCAGGGCCGTGGACGGCGACGTGGCGACGGTCGCGATCATCGCCTAGGGCGGCGCGTCAGGGGGTCAGAGGCGGCGTGCCGTCCTCGGAGACGAGATGACAGGCGACGCGGTGGCCCGACGGCAGGCTGCGCAGCGCCGGGTCGGTCTGACGGCAGATGTCCTGCGCCACCGGGCAGCGGTTGGCGAAGCGGCAGCCCGGCGGCAGGTTCACCGGGTCGGGCGGATCGCCGGGGATCAGGATGCGCCGGGTTTCGGCCCGCCGTTCCTTGTCGACCGAGGGCACGGCGGAGAGCAGCGCCACCGTGTAGGGATGCTTGGGGCTGTTGAACAGGCTCAGCCGGTCGGCATATTCGACGATGCGGCCCATGTACATGACCGCGATCGTGTCGCACATGTGCTGCACCACGCCCAGATCGTGGCTGATGAACAGGTAGGTCAGGTCGAATTCCGCCTGGAGCGCCTTCAGCAGGTTCAGGATCTGCGCCTGCACCGCCACGTCCAGCGCCGATACCGCCTCGTCGCAGATCACCAGTTCCGGCTGCGTCGCCAGCGCGCGGGCGATGCCGATCCGCTGGCGCTGCCCGCCGGAGAACTGGTGCGGGAACAGGCGCTGCTGTTCCGGGTGCAGCCCGACCGCCTTGAACAGCTTGTCGACGATTCCCTGCCGGTCGGCGGCGGGCACGGTCTCCATGCTGTCCAGCGGCTCGCGCACGATCTTTTCGGCGCGCAGGCGGGGATTGAGGCTGGAATAGGGGTCCTGGAAGATGAACTGCAGCCGGGCGCGGGCCTTGCGCAGCGCCTGATCGTCCAGTTTCAGGAAGTCCTGCCCGGCGACCTTCACCTCGCCGTCACAGGCCGCCACCAGCCGCGCCACGGCGAGCGCGGTGGTGGTCTTGCCGGAGCCGCTTTCGCCGACGATGGCGAGCGTTTCGCCGCGCCGGATGTCGAAACTGACATCATCCACCGCGTAGAGATAGGAGGTGCGGCCGAATGCGCCGCCACGTTTCACCGGAAAACGGACGCTGAGGTTGAGCACTTCGACCAAGGGGGAATCGACCGTGGAATCGCGCATCATATGTCCTCCGCATGCCAGCAGGCCGACCGTTGGTCATCGGCAAAGGCCATCTCCGGCGGGCGCTTGTCGAGGCACTGTTGCGTCACCTGCGGGCAGCGGGACGCGAACAGGCACTGGTCGCGCCCGAATTCGGACAGGCTGGGCACGATGCCCGGCACCTCGGTCAGGGTGTGGCGTTCTTCGGTGAGCACCTTCATCAGGTGCGGCACGCAGGAAATCAGGCCCCTGGTGTAGGGGTGGCGCGGGTGGTCGATGATCTGCTCCACCGGCCCCTGTTCGGCGTTGCGCCCGGCGTACATGACGATCATCCGTTCGGCCATTTCGGCCACCGCACCCATGTCATGGGTGATCATGATGATGGCGGTGCCGGTCTGCCGCCGCAGGTCGTTCAGCAGATCGAAGATCTGCGCCTGCACGGTCACGTCCAGCGCCGTGGTGGGTTCGTCCGCGATCAGGATCCGGGGCTTGCAGGCGAGCGCGATGGCGATCATCACCCGCTGCCGCTGACCGCCCGACATCTGGAACGGATAATCCCCGACCCGGCCGCGCGCATTGGGGATGCGCACCGCGTCCAGGAGTTCGGTCGCCTGTTCCCAGGCCGCCTTGCGCCCCAGTCCCTGGTGGGCGCGCAGCACCTCGGCGATCTGTTCGCCGACCGTATAGACCGGGTTGAGCGAGGTCATCGGCTCCTGGAAGATCATCGAGATCTCGTTGCCGCGCAGGTCGCGCATCCGCTTGTCGCTGGCGGTGGTCAGCTCCTCGCCGTTGAAGGTGATGGAGCCCGACGCGATGCGGCCGATCTTTTCCGGCAGCAGCCCCATGATCCCCAGCGCCGTCATCGACTTGCCGCAGCCGCTTTCGCCGACGAAGCTGATGCTCTCGCCCGCGCCCAGTTCGAACGAGAGGTCGTCGATCACCGGGGCGACGCCCTTGCGCGTGGTCAGTTCGATTCGCAGGTTCTCGACCTTCAGGAGCGGGGCCATCAGCGCTGCCTCAGTTTCGGGTTGAGGGCGTCGTTCAACCCGTCTCCGACCAGCGAGATCGCCAGCACGGTGACGAAGATCGCGACGCCCGGAATGGTGACGGTGAAGCTCGCGTCCAGGATATACTGCCGGTTCGACCCGATGACCTGGCCCCAGCTGACCACGTTGGGATCGGTCAGGCCGAGAAAGGACAGGCCGGCCTCGAACAGGATGGCGGAGCCGACCATCAGCGCCGCCTGCACGATGATCGGGGGCAGGGCGTTGGGCAGGATCACCGAGAACATCAGCTTTCGGTTGCCGGTGCCCGAGGCGCGCGACGCCATGACGTATTCGAGCTGGCGGATGCGCAGGAATTCCGACCGGGTGATCCGCGCGACGGCGGTCCAGCTGACGATGCCGATGGCGAAGGTGATCATCGGCAGCGAGGCCCCGAACAGGGCCACGATCACCATGGAAAACAGCAGCGTCGGCAGCACCTGGAAGAATTCCGTCACCCGCATCAGCAGTTCTTCGACCCAGCCGCGGTAGAACCCGGCCAGCGCGCCGATGGTGACACCGATCAGCACCGACATCAGCGCCGCGGCGACCCCGATCACGATCGACACCCGCGCCCCGTGGATCAGCGCCGCCATCAGGTCGCGCCCCAAGTAGTCGGTGCCCAGCAGGAAACCGTCCGCACCCGGCGGCGAGAAGGGCGCCCAGACCATTTCGAACGGGTCGGTGGGATAGATCCACGGGCCGAAGATCGCCGCCAGCACGATCAGCGCCAGCACGATCAGCGCGGCGACGGCGGCGTGATTGCGGCGGAACATCTCCCAGGCTTCGGCCAGCGGGTGGCGGGCCTTTTCGATTTCCCGCTCGGGAAGGATCGGGGCGTCGGTCATGGTCTATCTCCCCACGCGTGGATCGACGAGGCGCAGCGCCAGGTCGGTCAGGATATTGCCCACGATCACCACGAGCGCCGAAAAGAACAGGATGCCGAGGATGGTCGGAGTATCCCGCGCGATGATCGACTGGAAGGCCAGCGTGCCGAGACCCGGCCAGCTGAACACGGTTTCCACCAGCACCGCGCCGGAGATGACGGCGGAAAATTGCAGGCCCGCCAGGGTGATGACCGGAGACAGCGAATTCTTCAGCGCGTGCTTGTAGACGATTTCCCGCTCCGACAGGCCCTTGGCCTTGGCGGTGCGCACGTAGTCGGACCCCAGCGTTTCCATCATCGTCGCTCGGCTGAGCCGCGAATAGAGCGCCAGGAAGATCGACGACAGGGTGACGACCGGCAGCACCATGTGCCGGGCCACGTCGGCCGCATGCGCCCAGAACCCGCCTTCGACGGTGACATCCGTCATCCCGGCGACCGGGAACAGCGGGATTTTCAGCGAGAAGGCGATCAGGAGCAGGATGCCGGTCCAGAACACCGGGGCGGAATAGCCGAAGAGCGCCAGGAAGGTGACGAAATAGGATGCGATCCCCTTGGGGTGGCGCGCCGAATAGACGCCGAGGATCACCCCCACGACCAGCGCCAGAAGCTGTGCGGTGATGGCCAGCAGCAGGGTGGCGGGCAGGCGGGACAGGATCAGGTCCGTCACCGGCTGGTTGTAGAAGAAGGAATAGCCGAGGTCGAACTGCAGCACGTTGCCGATATAGCGGCCAAGCTGCACCAGAAACGGCTGGTCCAGCCCGTAATCGGTGCGGATCTGGGCGAGGACTTCGGCATCGGCACCGCCCATCGACTGGGCGATGGTGTCGGCCACGTCGCCGGGCGCCAGGTGCATCATCGAGAAATTGAGCACCAGCACCGCCAGCAGCAGGATCAGCGCATAGAAGGTCCGCGTGGCCAGGGTCTGAAGGAACGTCACGGGCAGGATCCAATCGGGCAGGGGCGCGGCGAAGGGTCCGCCGCGCCGGTTGGCGTCACTCTTTCAGGTAGGTGCGGTCGATGGGCGCGCTGGTGGCCCAGATCCCCATTGGCGGGTTGCCGACCTTGTCCGAATAGATCGTGTGATAGGGCAGGGCGTTGACCGGGTAGAGCGGCACCTCGTTGGCGATGATCTCCTGGAATTCGTTATAGAGCGCCTTGCGCTTTTCCGGGTCGTTTTCCCGGCCCGCGAGTTCCATCAATTCATCGACCCGCGCGTTGGAATAGCCCTGCGTGTTGGACCAGACGCCCTTGCCGATATTGTCCGAGGAATAGGTCCGGTGCACCCCGATCACCGGGTCGCCCCAGTTATAGACAGAGTCCCAGCTCAGGTCGAAATCCATCTCGCCCATGCGCGTGGCCCAGGTCGGGAAATCGGCGCTGGCGCGCACCGTGACCTCGATCCCGACCTTTTTCAGCGCCGCCTTGACATATTCCACCTGCGGTTTCACGTCGGCCCAGCCGTAGTCGATGGTCAGGTCGAACCGCTTGCCGTCCTGCATCGGGAAACCCGCCTCGTCCAGCAGGGCGTTGGCCTTGTCCAGATCCAGATCATAGGCTTCGACGGCGTCGTTGTAGAACGGGCTGTCCGGGTGGATGCCGGTCCTGGCCTCTTTCGCGGTGCCCAGCATCAGTGCCTTGATGACGAAATTCCGGTCTACGGCATAAGCGATCGCCTGGCGCACCCGCACGTCCTGCAAGGGGCCGCGCGTCGTGTTCATCGCCAGCCAGTCCAGAGGGCCGACGCCGCCATAGCCCTCGTCGGTGACGTTCAGCCCCTCGACCTCTTTCAGCCGGTTGATGATGCGCGGCGACAGTTCGAAGGCGGACATGTGCACCTCGCCGTTTTCCAGCGCGATGGCGCGTGCCGACGGGTCGGGGATGATCCGCATCACGATCTTGTCCAGATAGGGCCGGCCTTCGATGAAGAAATCCTCGTGCCGTTCCAGGATGACATGTTCGCCGGACTTGTATTCCACCAGCTTGAACGGGCCCGATCCGACCACGTTTTCGTTGTTGCGCGGGTGGGTCTTCGGGTCCTGACCGTCGCCGTAGATATGCTGGGGGATGATCGACATCAGCTGCCCCGACATGGCCAGCATCAGCGCCGGGTGCGGCTTTGACAGGTTCAGGATCGCAGTGTGATCGTCCGGCGTATCAACCGATTCCACCGGTGCAAACATCGCCTTGAACGGGTGATGCGCCTTGATCACGTCGACCGAGAAGGCCACGTCCTTCGAGGTGATCGGGGTGCCGTCGTGGAACACCGCGTTCTTCACCAGGTTCAGGGTCACCTTCAGCCCGTCTTCGGAGACTTCCCAGCTTTCGGCCAGGTAGGGCTGCGGCGTCCAGTCCTCGTCATAGCGCAGGGGCGACGCGAAAAGCTGCGCGCCGGGAAAGCCGGTCACGATGCCCGACTGCACCGCGGAGTTCAGGTTGCGCACGTTGGTGCCCAGCATGGTGATGAGCGTGCCGCCCTGTTTCGGGGTGTCCTGGGCGACCGCCGTGGTCGCCAGCAGCGCGGCGAGGGCGGTCGCGGCGGCGACTGTCTTGGCCAGTTTGTTCACGGGCAGGGTCCTTCTGTTGGATAGGGTCTGTTTTTCTTGTCGGGGCAGCGTAGCGCAGGTTCATTTCAGCACAAAAGAGATTTATTGCGCGCTCTTCCTACATTTTTCCGGGGAATGACCGCGGCTTCACGACCACCGGATCGAAGGCGCCGGCGTCGCGCAGATCCATGCAATGGGTCAGGATCGCCTGCACCATGCCGGGCAGCCGGCTCACCGCCTGCGAGGCGATCCCGAAGACCGGCGCGGGCAGGTCGTCCACGATCGGAACCAGGCTGTAGGGCGAGATGCCGGGCCGGTAGTCGGCCGGGCGGATGTTGAGGATCGAGAAGCCGTAGCCGCAGGCCACCAGCGCCCGCACCATTTCCGAGGACCGGCTGGAATGGCCGATGTTGGCGGTCACGTTGCGCGCCTTGAACAGGCTGGTGAAATAGGCGCGCGCCAGCGGCAGGTCGAGCATGACCATCGGTAGGGCGCTGAGATCCGCGAGGGTCACGGAGTCCCGTTCCGCCAACGGGTTGTCGGCGGCGATCACGGCATAGGGCGGCGCGGCGAACAGCGGCTGGAACCGGTGCCGGGTCTCGACGGTCTGTTCGTAGGTGAAGGCGAAGTCGATCTCGCCCTTGTCCAGCAGCCCGACCATGGCGGACATGTCGGTTTCCAGCAGCGTCACCGACACGCCGGGGTATTTTTCGCGCCAGCTTGTCAGGATCGGCGGCAGGAAGGATGGCGCGGCGGTGGCGTAGCAACCGACCCGGATCGACCCGGTGGTGCGCCCGCCGATGGCCCCCATTTCGCTTTCGAAATGCCGCGACGTGTCGAGAAACCGCCGGATCAGCGCCAGCGTGTCGCGCCCCGCCGGCGTCGGCTGGATGCCCCGCGCCGGGGTGCGCACGAAGAGATCGTAGCCAAGCTGGCTTTCCATCGCGTCGATGGCGGCGGTGATCGAGGATTGCGAGATGTTCTGATCCGCCGCCGCCGCCGCGATTGACCCGAACCGTCCCGCGGCCTGAACATAGCGCAATTGCTTGAAGGTGAAATTCAGCACGGCCATTCCCCCAAAAAGCCAACCATCTTGACCAGATAAAACTATTTTGCCGATATTGGAAAGCTGCCTAGGCTTTGACCGGACCGAGGCCGGATGCGACCGTGCAGACGCCACCGGGGACAGAAGGAAAGCCATATGACCACCATCTATTCCGCCAGAAAGATCATCACCATGTGCGCCAGCCAGCCGACCGCCAGCCATGTGGCGGTGCGCGATGGCCGAATCCTCGGCGTCGGGCCGCTGGACAGCCTGACCGGCTGGGGCGATTACACCCTGGACGAGCGTTTCGCCGACAAGGTGCTGATGCCCGGCCTGATCGAGGGCCATGCCCACACGATGGAGGGCACGCTCTGGAAATACGCCTATTGCGGCTATTTCGACCGGACCGACCCGGTCGGCCGCGACTGGGAGGGCATCAAGACCCTGGACGGCGTGCTGAACCGGCTGAAAGAGGCGGACGCGCTGATCGCCGACCCGGACGCGCCGCTGCCCGGCTGGCAGTTCGACCCGATCTACATGGACAACAGGCGCATGACGCGCCACGATCTCGACAAGGTCTCGACCACCCGGCCCATCGGCGTGCTGCACGCTTCCGGCCATATCATGAACGTCAACAGCAAGGCGCTGGAACTGGGCGGGATGCTGCGGACGGGCATCAACCATCCGGGCGTGCCGCTGGGGGAGGACGGGCTGCCGACCGGCGAGTTGAAGGGACCGGACGTGATGACCCCGATCGGCGTGCATGTGGGTTTCGACCGCAGCATGCTGGATTGCGACGACGACGGGCTGCGCAATTTCGGCCGTCTGTGCGTCCGCGCGGGGGTGACGACGACCACCGATCTGGCGGCGCGGCTGGAAGACGACACGGTCGACATGATGCTGAAGGTCACCGGCGAAGCCGATTACCCGGCCCGCGTGGTGGCGTTGCGCTATTTCATGGGGATGACCCCGCGCGAACTGGTCGACCGGGTGATCGCGCTCAGGGCGCGCTCCACCGACCGGCTGCGGCTGGGGCGGATCAAGGTGGTGACGGACGGCTCCATCCAGGGCTTTTCGGCCCGGCTGCGCTGGCCCGGCTATTTCAACGGCGCGCCGAACGGGCTGTGGTATGTCTCCCCGCAGCAGTTGCGCGAGGTGATGGACCTGGCGCTGGCCGAGGATGTGCAGATCCACACCCATACCAATGGCGACGAGGCGACGGACCTGGTGCTCGACACGATGGAGGCGGCGCTGCGCGGCCAGCCCAGCCCCGACCACCGTTTCACCATCCAGCACTGCCAGCTGGCCGACAGCGCCCAGTTTCACCGCATGGGCAAGCTTGGCATGTGCGTGAACCTGTTTGCCAACCACCATTTCTACTGGGGCGACGAACATTACCGGCTGACCGTCGGCCCGGAACGCGCCGAACGGATGAACGCCTGCGCCACGGCGCTGGCCAGGGGGGTGCCGATGGCGATCCATTCGGATGCGCCGATCACGCCGCTCGGGCCGCTGTTCACCGCCTGGTGCGCGGTCAACCGGATCACCGCCTCGGGCCGCACTCAGGGCGAGGCGGAGAAGATCGGCGTTGCCGAGGCGCTCTACGCGATCACCATGGGCGCGGCCTATACGCTGAAACTCGACGGGGAAATCGGCTCCATCGAGGTTGGCAAGAAGGCGGATTTCGCGGTTCTGGAGGACGACCCGACGGAAATCGGCGGCGGCAACCTGAAGGACGTGCGGGTCTGGGGCACGGTGCAGGGCGGGCGCGTCTTCGCCGCCGCCGACCAGACATGACCGCCCCGCTGCCCCTGACCATTCTCGGCGGGTTTCTCGGCGCCGGCAAGACCACGCTGGTCAACCACCTGCTGCGCCACGCGGAGGGGCGGCGGCTGGCGGTGCTGGTGAACGAATTCGGCGAACTGCCCATCGACGAGGATCTGATCGAGGCCGAGGGCGACGACCTGATCTCGATCTCGGGCGGCTGCGTCTGTTGCAGCTATGGCAGCGACCTGACCGCGGCGCTGATGGATCTGGCGCGGATGGAGCCGCGCCCCGATCACGTGCTGCTGGAATCCTCCGGCGTCGCGATCCCCGGCGCCATCGCCGCCACGGTCGGTCTGTTGCAGGGATACCGGCTCGACGGGATCGTGGTGCTGGCGGATGCGGAAACCCTGCGCGCCACCGCGGCGGACCGCTACATGGGCGACACCGTGACCCGGCAGTTGGAAGACGCCGACCTGGTGGTCCTGAACAAATGCGACCTCGTGACCGGGGCGGAGCTGTCGGCGCTGCGCGGCTGGCTTCAGGATCGGCACGCGGGGCTGCGCCAGGTGGAGGCCCGGCAGGCGGCGGTCGATCCGGCGGTGGTGCTGGGCGGCTTCGACGGCGCGCCGGTCTCCGCCCGGACCCCCGAGAACCCGGTGCAGAGCCGCCATCTGCGCCTGGACGGGCCGGTGGACGATCCCGCGGCGCTGGCCGGGGCGCTGGCGCAGGACCGGCTGGGCCTGATCCGGGCCAAGGGGTTCGTGACCGACCGCGCGGGCGCGCGGTTCCTGATCCAGGTGGTCGGGCGGCGCGCCGCCTGCACCCCGGCGCCGGGGCCGGTCTCCGCCCCCGACGGCATCGTCTGCCTGGGCGCGGGCGGGCGGGCCGACTGGCCGGCGGTGCTGGCGCTGGGGGCGCGGACCTCCGAAGAGGCATGACCGCCGGGGCGGTGCTGTTCGACGCCCGCGCCTGCGCGCTTGGCGAAGGGCCGCTCTGGCATCCGGAACGGGGCCAGCTGTTCTGGTTCGACATTCTGGGCCGGCGGCTGCTGACCCGTACCGCGCGCGGCCCGGCGCAATGGACATTCGACGAAATGGTCTCCGCCGCCGGATGGATCGACCGGGACAGCCTGCTGATCGCGTCGGAAACCCGTCTGTTCCGCTTCGATCTGGTGAGCGGGGCCGCGACGACGGTCTGCGATCTGGAAGCGGACCGGCCCGAAACCCGGTCCAACGACGGGCGGGCGGACCCGCGGGGCGGGTTCTGGATCGGCACCATGGGCAAGGCAGCGGAGCGCGGGGCAGGGGCGATCTATCGCTATTACAGGGGCGAGCTGCGCCGCCTGTTCGCCGGGCTCACCATCCCCAACGCCATCTGTTTTTCGCCGGACGGGCGGTGCGCCTATTTCTGCGATACGCCGACGCGGCGCATCCGGCGGCAGGCGCTGGACGCGTCGGGCTGGCCGAAGGGAGACCCGTCGGACCTGGTGACGATCACCGGCGACGGCGTCTTCCCCGATGGCGCGGTCGTGGATGCAGAGGGATGCTTGTGGAACGCGCAATGGGGCGGGGCACGGGTGGTGCGATACGACGCATCGGGCCGGGAAATCGCGCGGGTCGCGGTGCCGGCGCGGCAATCGAGCTGCCCGGCCTTTGGCGGTGCGAATCTGGACGAGCTGTTCGTCACCAGCGCCGCCACGGGTCTCGCCGGCCCGGCGGAGGGTCAGACGTTCCGCCTGTCCGTCGCGCCGGTGGCGGGGCAGGCGGAACACCGCGTGATGGTCTAGGACGCGCCGCCGGTCTTCGGAAAGATCCCCTTGCTGATGAATTCCATCACCTCGGTGCCGGTCTGGGTGCTGACCGTGGTCTTGCTGACGACGAATCCGATGTCGGAGCGCGATTTCGGTTCGATCTTGTCGATCACCTCCATCCGCACCGACAGGATGTCGCCGGGAAACACCGGGTGTTTCCAGCGCAGCTGGTCGATGCCGGGCGAGCCGAGCGACTTGCCGCGGCTCTTCATGTCCTCCACCAGCATCGCCATGGTCATGGCGCAGGTGTGCCAGCCGCTGGCGCAAAGCCCGCCGAACAGCGAGTCCTTCGCCGCCTCTTCGTCGAGGTGAAAGAACTGCGCGTCATATTTGCTGGCGAATTCGATGATCTCTTCCTTTGTGACCTCGTAGGCGCCAAAGCTGCGGACCTGTCCGATCGGGATGCTTTCGAAGGGGATCAGGCCCGGTTCCGTGGTGGTCTGTGTCATGTGGGTCTTCCGTGCGGTTGCTGTCTTTGCCTGCCTTGGTGTCAGCCCGGCGCGGCGGGCGCAATGCAAACCTGCGCCCGCCGGTCCAGTCGGCTTGACACCGTGACGGATCGATTCATATCATGCCGCAGAGCGAAACGAAATTCCGCAGATCAGACGGATGCGTGGCGCCCGGTGTCGTGCCCGCCTTCGGGCGCGGGCCGACGATTTCAGATCAGGGAGGATCCAGATGAAGACTTTCGTTGCCGCGGTCGCGGCGTTTGGCATGTCGGCCGCTGTCGCGGGTGCCGCGGATTTCGCGCTGCCGGCGCAATTGTCCTGGACAGCATATGACACCGGGTCGGCCGGTTACAACCAGGCCGTCGCCATCGGCGCGGCCCTGCAGGACGCGGCGGGCGTCAACCTGCGGGTCCTGCCCGGCAAGAACGACGTGTCGCGCACCGAACCGCTGCGCCAGGGCCGGGTGCAGTTTTCCGCAACCGGCGTCGGCGGCAGCTTCATGGCGCAGGAAGGCGTGTTCGACTTCGGGGCCGAGAACTGGGGGCCGCAGCCGATCCGGGTGCTGCTGGCCAACAACGGCGGCGCGATCAACCTGGCGGTCGGCGTCGCCGGGGACGAGGGGATCGAGACCTTTGCCGACCTCAGGGGCAAGCGGGTGGCCTTCATCGTCGGCGCCCCGGCGCTGAACGTGAACACCGAAGCCTATCTCGCCTATGGCGGGCTGACCTGGGACGATGTGGAGCGGGTCGATTTCGGCGGCTTCGGCGCCAGCTGGACTGGGCTGATCGAAGACCAGGTGGACGCGGCCTTCGCCTCGACCAACTCGGGCAAGGCCTATGAGGCGGCATCGGGTCCGCGCGGGCTGTTCTGGCCGCCGATCGACCCGGACAATGCCGAGGGCATCGCCGCGATGAAGGGGATCGCGCCGTTCTTCCAGCCCAACCTGGCGACGGTCGGGGCCAATATCGACGGCACCGACGGCTATCAGGGCGCGGGCTATCCCTATCCGGTGCTGACCGCCATCGCCGCAACCGAAACCGATCTGGTCTACAACATGACCAAGGCGATGGTCGAACTGTTCCCGGCCTATGACGGCAAGGCGCCGGGCATCGGCGGCTGGGCGCTGGACAAGCAGAACATGGAATGGGTGGTGCCCTATCACGAGGGCGCGATCCTCTATTTCAATGAACGCGGTCTCTGGAACGATGCGGCGCAGGCCCACAACGACAGGCTGATCGAACGGCAGAAGGCGCTGATGGCCGCATGGGAGGCCCTGAAGGCCGACGCGCCCGCCGATTGGGAAGCTGGCTGGGCCGACGCCCGCCGCAAGGCGCTGGAAGCGGGCGGGTTCGAGGTGGTTTTCTGAACCCCGCAGATATCGACGGACGGGTCGGCCGCTTGCGTGGCCGGCCCGTTGCCGTGAAGGACGCCAAACCGGACGGACCCCAGCATGACTTCGGAAGACAAGACAGACGCGGCGCTGAAGAAAGCCGGGATTGAAACGACCGCCATCGACGGCGCGACCCCGGCCGAACGGCTGTCGGGACCGGCGCGTTGGGCGGTGATCGGCGGCACTTTGCTGTCGCTGGTGCTGGTGGTGAACCAGCTGTTCAACCTCCAGCTTTTCGGGATCGTGCTGATCGACGGGCGCTATCTCTATTTCCTCGGCGGGCTGTTCCTGGCGCTGAGTTTCCTGATCTTCCAGCGCCGGGGCGGCAAGGGCGGTCCGCCGTCGCTGCTGGACTGGGCGCTGTTCGCGGTTTCGCTGGGCTGCACCGTATATCTCGGGCAGACGGCGCAGACGAACCTGAGCCAGGGCTGGGAATACGCCCCGCCCGAGGTGGCGCAATGGGTCGCGGTGGTGTTCTTTTTCCTGATCCTCGAAGCGACGCGGCGGGCCGGCGGGCTGGTCCTGTTCGCCATCGTCACCTTCTTTGCCTTCTACCCGACCTTCGCGGGCCATGTGCCGGACCCGTTCTCGGGCTTCCAGAGCACCTTCCTGCAAACCGTGCCCTATCACATCTATTCCGCCGAAAGCAGTTTCGGCATCCCGATGAAGGCCTTTGGCGGCGTCGTCATCGGCTTCATCCTGTTTGGCGCGGTGCTCCAGCGCACCGGCGGCGGGCAGTTCTTCAACGATCTCGCGCTGGGGCTGGTGGGCGGCTATCGCGGCGGCGCGGCCAAGGTGTCGATCTTTGCCAGCGGCTTCATGGGGTCGATGTCGGGCAGCGTCATTTCCAACGTGCTGACCACCGGCGCGGTGTCGATCCCGGCGATGCGCAAGACCGGGTTTTCCGCCCGCACCGCGGCGGCGACCGAGGCCTGCGCCTCCACCGGGGGCGTGCTGATGCCGCCGATCATGGGGGCGACTGCCTTCGTCATGGCGTCCTTCCTGTCGCGGCCCTATGTGGACATCGCGCTCGCCGCCGCGATCCCGAGCCTGCTGTTCTACTGGGGTCTCTTCACCCAGATCGACGCCTATTCCGCCCGGCGCGGGCTGCGCGGCCTGCCCAGGCCCGACCTGCCGGTGCTGCGGCAGGTGATGAAGGACGGCTGGCCCTATATCTTCGTCTTCGCGCTCCTGCTGTTCATGATGATCGGGCTGCGGCGCGAAACCTCCGCACCGTTCTATGCCACGGTGCTTCTGCTGATCGTCAACCAGTTCCGCGCCAGCCACCGGCTCGACCTGAAGCGCCTTGGCAACATGATCGTGGGCGTCGGCATGGGGCTTGCGGAACTGACCGCGATCCTTCTGGGCGTCGGGCTGATCGTCGGGTCGTTCTCGGCCACCGGGCTCGCCGGCACGCTGGTCAACGAACTGGTGTTCCTCGCCGGGGACAACACGCTGGTGCTTCTCCTGATGGGGGCGGTCACGGCCTTCATCTTCGGCATGGGGATGACGGTCACGGCCTGTTACATCTTTCTCGCCGTGGTGCTGGCGCCGGCGCTGGAAGCGGGCGGGCTGAACCAGCTCGCGGTGCATCTGTTCATCCTCTACTGGGGCATGGTCAGCTACATCACGCCGCCGGTGGCGCTTGGCGCCTTCGCGGCCTCGACGATGGCGGGCAGCAACGCCATGGCCACCGGGCTGGAAGCGATGCGGCTGGGCGGCGTCATCTACATCGCGCCGTTCTTCTTCGTGCTGAACCCGGCGCTGGTCGGGCAGGCGCCGCCGATGGAGGTCGCCTTTGCGCTCGTCAGCGCGCTGGTCGGGGTGGCGATGATCTCGGCGGCGCTTCAGGGATACATCAGCCTGGTGGGTCCGGTGCGCGGTGCGGCGTCCATGCCCCTGCGGGTGCTGCTGTTCCTGGGCGGGCTGCTGATCGCCAAGCCGAAGACACCGTTGCTGGACATGAGCGGGGGCACCTCGTTCCTGCTCGGGGCCGCGCTTTGCGCGCTGCCGATGGTCCTGGCCTGGCGGGCGCGGCAGGCGGAAGAAGCGCAGGGCGGCGCGGCCTAGGAAAAGGAACCGGGGACTTGATCGAGATTCAGCCGCCATCGCCCGACACCGAACCGGACTGCACCATCGTGCAGCGGGTCCGCGACAATGCGAAGGCGCATCCGGACCGGCTCGCCGTGGTCTGCGGGACGACACGCCTGACCTGGGCCGACTTCGACCGCGGGATCAACCGCGTCGCCAACCTGCTGCTGGGACTGGGGGTCGGCAAGGGCGACAACATCGCCGTCCTGTCGCCGAATTCCGCCGATTACGCGACCCTGTTCATGGGCATCCTGCGCGCCGGCGCCGGCGTCACGCCGCTGTCGACCATGGCCTCGCCCGAGGCGCTGGCGAAGATGCTCACCGACTGTTCGGCGCGGGCGATCTTTGTCGCGGCGCAATATCTCGATCTCGTGGACGGGTTCGCCGGCGACATGGACATCGCCCGTTTCGCGCTGGATTTCGATCATCCGGCCTTTGCCGGTTTCCGGGCGGCGGTGCGGGGCGCCGCCGAGACCGACCCGATGATCCCGGTCGGCATGGCCGATCCGTTCAACCTGATCTATTCCTCGGGCACCACCGGCACCCCCAAGGGCATCCTGCACAATCACTGGATGCGGGCGGCGCAGATGGACCGGGTGACGCCCAACGGCTATGACGACCACGCGCGCACGCTGCTGTCGACGCCGCTCTATTCCAACACCACCATCGTGTCCTTCCTGCCGACGCTGTTCGGCGGCTCCACCGTCCATCTTATGGCGAAATTCGACGCCCGCGCCTATCTGCAGATCGTCGAGCGCGAAAGGATCACCCACACGATGCTGGTGCCGGTGCAATACAAGCGGATCATGGACCTGCCGGATTTCGACAGTTTCGACCTTTCGTCGATGCGGATGAAATTCTCGACCTCCGCACCGCTGCGGGCGGATGTGAAGGCCGATGTGCTGGCCCGGTTCCCCGGCAAGCTGATCGAATATTACGGGCTGACCGAAGGCGGCGGGGTCACGGTGCTGGTGGCGGACGAGAACCCGACCAAGCTGCACACGGTGGGCAAGCCCGCGCCGAACACCGACATCCGCCTGATTGACGCCGGGGGGCGCGAGGTCGCGCCGGGCGAGGTCGGGGAGATCTGCGGGCGCGGCCCGGCGATGATGGCGGGATACTACGGCCGGGACGACCTGACGCGCGACTATATCTGGCAGAGCCCCGAGGGGCTTGCCTTTTTCCGGTCGGGCGACATGGGGTCGTTTGACGCGGACGGGTTTCTCGTCCTGTCGGACCGCAAGAAGGACATGATCATTTCCGGCGGGCTGAACATCTATGCCAACGACCTGGAACTGGTGCTGCTGGCGGACCCGGATGTCACAGACGCCGCGGTGATCGGCGTGCCGTCCGACGCCTGGGGGGAAACGCCGCTGGGGCTGGTGGTGCTGCGCCCCGGTGCGGCCCGCGGCGCCGCGGAGATCCGTGACGCGGCCAACGAGAAGCTGGGCAAGAGCCAGCGGCTGAGCGCGGTGGAACTGCGCGACAGCCTGCCCCGCAGTTCCATCGGCAAGATCCTGAAACGGGAACTGCGCGCGCCCTACTGGGACGGCACCCGATAGCCAGCGTTGCAAAACGCCGCGCCGCGTTTCAATAGTAGATCCATGTTGGACTACAGCTACAATCCGGCCCTGGTCCTGGCGTCCCTGGCGATCGTGCTGATGTCGGGGTTTACCGGCTTGTCGCTGACCCAGGGGGCGTCGCGGCTGGGCCTCGCCCGGCGCAAGCTGGTGGTGGCGATGTCTGCCGTGGCGTTGGGTGGCGGCATCTGGTCGATGCATTTCGTCGCCATGCTGGGGCTGCGCCTGCCGATCCTCTTTTACTATGACGCGCTGACGACGCTGATCTCGGCGCTGGTGGCGGTGCTGATGACCGGCTGCGCCCTGCTGATCGTGCATTTCGGGGACCGCACGCCGCTGCGGATCACCCTGGCGGGCGGCATTCTCGGGCTGGGAGTTCCGGCGATGCATTACATCGGCATGTCCGGGATGCAGATGTGCCGCCCGGTCTATTCGGCGGCGGGGGTCGCGCTGGCGCTGGCCTGTTCGCTGGCGCTCTGCATCGTGTCGTTCCGGCTCTGCTACGGGCAGCGGCGGGCGCGCAACATCATCCTTGGCACGCTGGGATTCGGGCTGGCGGTGTTTTCGGTGCATTTCATCGCCATGGGCGGCACCCGTTTCGCGCCGGTGCCGGGGGATGTGCCGAGCCCGCTGGGGATGAGCAACGAGGTGCTCGCCTTTGGCGTGACGCTGGCGTCCTTCGTCATTGCCGGGGCCTTCCTGCTGACCGGAGTCACGTTCCGGGCCGATGCGCCGGCGGCTGACCCGGTGCCGGTATCCGCGCCGCCGGAACCGGAAACACCGTCCCGCGCGCCGGGGGACAGCGCCGCGATCCGGGTGCCCTATGAAAAGGACGGGCGCATCCATTTCGCCGCCACCACCGACATCGCCGCGATCCGGGCCGAGGGGCGGTATACCTATC
This sequence comes from Sedimentitalea xiamensis, assembly GCF_030164465.1. GTDB lineage: Bacteria > Pseudomonadota > Alphaproteobacteria > Rhodobacterales > Rhodobacteraceae > Sedimentitalea > Sedimentitalea xiamensis. The sequence continues at coordinate 63,295 of NZ_JASNJE010000010.1, read as the reverse complement.
TCTACTGCCGGAGCGGACGGATGTTTTCGCCCTGGTCGATCTCGGAAGCGGACCGGCGGCTGGAAGGGCAGGGCTTTCACCGCTGTCACCGCAGCTATGTGGTGAACGCCGATTTCGTCAGCAGTTTCGAGCGCAAGAAGGACACCGGCGTGCTCTATTTCGACGGGGTCACGTCGCTGGACAAGGCGCCGGTCAGCCGGTCCCACCTGGCGGATATCCGCAAGAGCCTCGGCGTCTGACGCCGCCGTTTCTGCACCTGCATACGCAACTCGTGCAGCCCATGCGCATTTCGTGCATCGGGTCAGGCCCGCCATGCCTTCGTGGTCAGCGCCTATGGCCCGCCGGTGTCTGATGCGGCCACGACAGCAGGGGAGGGTCGCCGCATGATACCATCGAGATTCGAATATTACCGCCCGGACGACATCCGGGGGGCGCTGGCCGTCCTGAACGAACACGGGGACGACGCCCGCGTGATGGCGGGCGGGCACAGCCTGATCCCGATGATGAAGCTGCGGATGGCCGAGGTGCCGCATCTGATCGACCTTCAGGGGATCGCGGAACTGCGCGGGATCGCCATCGACGGGGCTGAAATCAGCATCGGCGCGATGACCACCCAGCACGATCTGATCGCCCACGCAGGGCTGGCCGACGCCGCCCCGATCCTGCGCGAGGCGGCGCTGCAGATCGCCGATCCGCAGGTGCGCTACATGGGCACGGTCGGCGGCAACGTCGCCAACGGCGATCCGGGCAACGACATGCCGGGGCTGATGCAATGCCTGGACGCACGGTTCGAACTGGTCGGCGCGGACGGCACCCGCGAGGTCGCGGCGCGCGATTTCTACGAAGCCGCCTATATGACCGCGCGCGATGACGAGGAACTCCTGACCCGCATCCGGTTCACGGCGACGGGCGCGGGATACGCCTATGAAAAGCAGAAGCGCAAGATCGGCGACTACGCCACGGCTGCCTGTGCGGCGCTGATCTCGCGCGATGGGGACCGCATCGGCAGCGCCTCGGTCGCGATGACCAATCTCAGCGATGTGCCGGTCTGGTCGCAGGCCGCCGGCGACGCGCTGGTGGGCAGCACCGGCGACGCCGCCGCCATCAAGGCCGCCACCGACGCGGCGCTGGCCGATATCGACCCGACCGGCGACAACCGCGGCCCGGTGGAATTCAAGAAACACGTGGCCGGGATCATCATTTCCCGCGCCATCGCGCGCGCCCTGTCGCGCGCCTGAGGGGGGAAGACATGGGAAAACAGATCGTCAAACTGACTGTCAACGGCGAAGAACATGAACTGCTGGCGGAACCGCGCGAACTGCTGATCCATGTTCTGCGCGAGAAACTGAACATCACCGGGCCGCATGTGGGTTGCGAAACCAGCCATTGCGGAGCCTGCACCGTGGACATGAACGGCAGGTCGGTGAAATCCTGCACCGTCTTCGCGGCACAGGCTGACGGGGCAGAGATCACCACCGTCGAAGGGTTGGGAACGCCCGACAACCTGCATGTGCTGCAGGAGATGTTCAAGGAACACCACGGCTTGCAGTGCGGATTCTGCACACCGGGCATGATCACGCGGGCGCATCGCCTGCTGCAGGAAAACCCGAACCCGACCGAGGAAGAGGTGCGGTTCGGCATGGCTGGCAACATCTGCCGCTGCACCGGATACCAGAACATCGTGAAATCGATCCTGGCGGCGGCGGCCGAACTCAACGCAGCCAGGGAGGCGGCGCAATGAACGACATGACACCGGAACGCGAGGATCGCGTCGCCAACCTCAAGGGGATGGGCTGTGCGCGCAAGCGGGTCGAGGACGCCCGGTTCACCCAGGGCAAGGGCAACTACATCGACGACCTGAAACTGCCGGGGATGCTGCATGGCGATTTCGTGCGCTCGCCCTATGCCCATGCGCGCGTGCTGTCGATCGACACCGAGGCGGCGCTGGCGCTGCCCGGCGTGATCGCGGTGCTGACGGCGAAGGACCTGGAACCGCTGAACCTGCACTGGATGCCGACGTTGGCGGGCGACAAGCAGATGGTGCTGGCCGACGGCAAGGTGCTGTTCCAGGGCCAGGAGGTCGCCTTTGTCGTCGCCACCGACCGCTATGTGGCCGCCGACGCGGTCGAACTGGTCGAGGTCGAATACGAAGACCTGCCGGTGATCGTGGACCCGTTTGAATCGCTGAAATCCGACATCGTGCTGCGCGAGGACCTGGCCGGGCAGACCAGCGGCGCGCATGGACCGCGCAAGCATCACAACCACATCTTCACCTGGGAAGTGGGCGACAAGGACACGACCGAGGCGGTGATCGACGATGCCGAGGTCGTGGCCGAGGAATCCATGTATTACCACCGCACCCATCCCTGCCCGCTGGAGCCCTGCGGCGCGGTGGCGAGCATGGACAAGGTCAACGGCAAGCTGACGATCCACGGCACTTTCCAGGCGCCGCACGTGGTGCGCACCGTGGCCTCGCTGCTGTCGGGGATCGAGGAACACAACATCCGCGTCATCAGCCCCGATATCGGCGGCGGGTTCGGCAACAAGGTCGGGGTCTATCCCGGCTACGTCTGTTCCATCGTCGCCTCCATCGTCACCGGCAAGCCGGTCAAGTGGATCGAGGACCGGATGGAGAACCTGATGTCCACTGCCTTTGCGCGCGATTACTGGATGAAGGGACGGATCTCGGCGACGAAAGACGGCAAGATCACCGGTCTGCATTGCCATGTGACCGCCGATCACGGTGCGTTCGATGCCTGCGCCGACCCGACGAAATTTCCCGCCGGGTTCATGAACATCTGCACCGGCTCCTATGACATTCCGACCGCCTATCTGGCGGTGGACGGGGTCTATACCAACAAGGCGCCGGGCGGCGTGTCCTACCGCTGTTCCTTCCGCGTGACCGAAGCGGTCTATTTCATCGAACGGATGATCGAGGTTCTGGCGATCGAGCTGAACATGGACGCGGCGGAGCTGCGGCGCATCAACTTCATCCGGAAGGACCAGTTCCCCTATCAATCCGCCCTGGGCTGGGAATATGACAGCGGCGATTATCACACCGCCTGGGACAAGGCACTGAAGGCGGTCGATTACGAAGGCCTGCGGCGCGAACAGGCGGACCGGGTCGCGGCGTTCCGGCGCGGCGAAACCCGGACGCTGATGGGGATCGGCCTCAGCTTCTTCACCGAGATCGTCGGCGCGGGGCCGGTCAAGAACTGCGATATCCTCGGCATGGGGATGTTCGACAGTTGCGAGGTCCGCATCCACCCCACCGGCAGCGCCATCGCGCGGCTGGGCACGATCAGCCAGGGGCAGGGGCACGCGACCACCTTCGCACAGATCCTGGCGACGGAAATCGGCATCCCGGCGGACAGCATCACCATCGAGGAAGGCGACACCGACACCGCGCCCTATGGCCTCGGCACCTATGGCAGCCGGTCGACCCCGGTGGCGGGGGCGGCGACGGCGATGGCCGGGCGCAAGATCCGCGCCAAGGCGCAGATGATCGCGGCCTACCTTCTCGAAGTGCATGACGACGATGTGGAATTCGATGTCGACCGGTTCGTCGTCAAGGGCGCGCCGGAACGCTTCAAGACCATGGCCGACATCGCCTATGCCGCCTACAATCAGGCGATTCCCGGCGTCGAACCCGGCCTGGAGGCGGTCAGCTACTACGACCCGCCGAACATGACCTATCCCTTCGGGGCCTATGTCTGCATCATGGATATCGACGTGGACACCGGCGTTACCGACATCCGCCGCTTCTATGCGCTGGACGATTGCGGCACCCGGATCAACCCGATGGTGATCGAAGGCCAGATCCACGGCGGGCTGACCGAGGCGCTGGCGGTCGTGCTGGGACAGGAAATCGCCTATGACGACATGGGCAACGTCAAGACCGGCACGCTGATGGATTTCTTCCTGCCCACCGCCTGGGAGGTGCCGACCTACGAAACCGATCACACCGTCACCCCCAGCCCGCACCACCCGATCGGGGCCAAGGGCGTCGGCGAAAGCCCGCATGTGGGCGGCGTTCCGTGCTTTTCCAACGCGGTGCACGATGCGTTCCGCCCGTTCGGGCTGCGCCACAGCAACATGCCGCATGACCACTGGCGCATCTGGAAGACCGCCAACGGGCTGGGCCTGCACGGCTGACGGGAAATCAGGGAAAGGGCGGCGTGTCCCGCGGGGCGCGCCGAAGCCGCCGATGGACACATGGACCGACCTCAGATCCCGACTGGCCGACACCGGCTACATCGCGTCCGACGACCTGTCGATGGCGCTGCACATCGCCGTGTCGCTGGGCCGGCCCCTGCTGCTGGAAGGGGCGGCAGGGGTCGGAAAGACCGACATCGCCCGCTCGCTCGCGGCGGTGAAGGGGTGCGAGTTGATCCGCCTGCAATGCTACGAGGGGCTGGACGCGTCGCAGGCGATCTACGAATGGAACTATCAGCGGCAATTGCTGGCGATCCGCGCCGCGGCGGAAGACGGCGAAACCGGCCGCGCGGTCGAGGCGCGGATCTTTTCCGAGGACTACCTGCTGGAACGGCCCTTGCTGCGGGCGATCCGGCAGCCGGAGCCGCCGGTGCTGCTGATCGACGAGATCGACCGCGCGGACGAGGAATTCGAAGCCTACCTGCTCGAAGTGCTGTCGGATTTCCAGATCACCGTGCCGGAACTGGGCACGATCGCGGCGGCCAGCCGCCCGATGGTGATCCTGACGGCGAACGGCACGCGCGACCTGTCGGACGCCCTGCGGCGGCGCTGCATCTATGCGCATGTGGACTATCCCGACCGGCGTACGGAACTGGCGATCCTCGCCGCCCGCGCCCCGCAGACCGAGACGAAGCTGGCGGCGCAGATCGTCGCTTTCGTGCAGAAACTGCGCGAGGAAGACCTGGAAAAAGTGCCGGGCATCGCCGAAACCCTGGATTTCGCCGCCGCCCTCGCCGGGCTCGGCATCAAGGACCTGACCGACGATCCGGCGGCCTTGCAGGCGGCGCTGGCGACGCTGCTGAAAACCCAGTCCGACCGCGCCGCCGTGCCGGTCGAGGTCGCGGCGCGCATCGCGGGCAGGGCCGCATGAGCCGCGTGACCCGCTTTGCCGCCGCCGATCCCGGCCCGGCGGCGCGGGTGGCGGGGTTCATCGGCCATCTGCGCGACAACGGCTTTCGGCTCGGGGTCGGGGAAACCGGCACCGCGCTGGCGGCGCTCTGCCGTGTCGATCCCACCGATCCGGCAGAGGCGCGGCTGGCGCTCAAGGCGGTCTGCACCGGCTGTGCCGAGGACGCGGCGCGGTTCGACACGCTGTTTGACGCCTACTGGATGGCCGACGGGCGGGTGCGCCAGAAGATCGTGCCGCGTGACCGCGCCGCCCCGCCCGCGCATACGCGCAACAGCCGCGCGGACGATGGCCTGCAATCGGCGGGGCGGGGCCGCGCCCATGCGCCCGACGACGCCGGCGGCGATGGCCAGGGCGACTCCGGCGGACCGGGCAGGCTGGTGGCGTCGCGGCTGCACAACCTGATGCGGAAAGACCTGCGGGAACTGGTGTCCCCCGAAGACATCCGCGCCGCCGAACAGGTGGCGCGGCAGTTGGGCCGGGCGCTGCGGGACCGCCGGTCGCACCGCCGCAAGGCCGCGCGCAAGGGAAGCGCGGTCGACTTCCGCCGCACTCTCCGGGCGTCGCTGGCGACCGGCGGCGAACCGCTGCGGCTGGCGCGGCGCCGGCGACCGGACCGGCCGGTGAAGATCGTGGCGCTCTGCGACGTGTCCGGGTCGATGACGCTCTATGCCCGCCCGTTCCTGGCGTTTCTGGCCGGGCTGATGCGGGCGGATGCGGACAGCGACGCCTATCTGTTTCACACCCGGCTGGTGCGGATCGCCGAGGCGCTGCGCGACCCGGACCCGTTGCGCGCCCTGAACCGGATCACGCTGCTGGCGGACGGATTCGGGGGCGGGTCGAGGATCGGCGGCAATCTCGCGGCTTTCGCGCAGGGCCATGCGCGCCGGTTCGTGAATGGCCGCAGCGTCGTCGTCATCCTGTCCGACGGCTATGACAGCGATCCGCCCATGGTGCTGGACGCGGCGCTGGCCCGGCTGCGCAAGCGCGGCTGCCGGATCGTCTGGCTGAACCCGCTGAAGGGCTGGTCCGGCTATGAACCCGTGGCGCGGGGGATGGCCGCCGCCCTGCCGCATCTGGACCATTTCGCCGCCGCCGCGACGCTGAACGACCTGGCGGCGCTGGAACAGGCGCTGGCGCGGCTGTGACCCTGTCGCGCCACGATCTCGCCCGGCTCGACGCCGAGATGCAGTGGCTGAAGGACCGGGGCGTGCCCTTCGCGGTGGCCACGGTGGTGCGCACGGTCGACGCGACCTCCGCGAAACCCGGCGACAAGGCGCTGGTGGACCGGGACGGCACGATCCTGATGGGCTGGGTCGGCGGCGGCTGTGCCCGCGCGGCGGTGGGGCGCGCGGCGCGCGAAACCATCCGGTCGGGCCGCCCGCAGCTGATTTCCCTGCGCCCGCAGGAAGTTCTGGAGACCGAGGGGCTGGCCGCGGGCGAGCTGCGCGACGGCGTGCGCATCGCCCGCAACGGATGCCCGAGCAAGGGCACGATGGACATTTTCGTGGAACCGATCCTGCCGCTGCCCCGGCTGGCGATCTTCGGGCAGGGGCTGGTGGCCCATGCGCTGGCCGACCTGGCGGACCGGTTCGATCTCGACCGCCTGATGATCGTGCCGGCCCCGGAGGACATTGCGCCGGGCACCGCCGACCGGGTGGTGGCCGCCGGCGATACGCTCGATCCGCCGCCGCGATTCGCGGTGGTGGCGACCCAGGGCAGCGGCGATACCGACGCCCTGCGCACCGCCGTGACCAGCGGCGCGGATTACGTGGCCTTTGTCGGCAGCGCCCGGAAATTCGCCACCCTGTCGGCGCGGCTGCGGGCGGAAGACCCGGCGCTGGGGCTGCGTCTGGACAGGGTCCACGCGCCGGCGGGTCTGCATATCAACGCGATCACGCCGCAGGAAATCGCCCTGTCGGTCCTGGCCCAGATCACCGCGCTGCGCCGCGCCGGGGACCGCCGGGACGAGACCGGCGACTGACCGAAAACTGTGCAGGGCGTCGCCGGGAGCGGTTTTCGCGGCTTTGGCGGTTGACTTTCGATTCGAATGAACCAATCCTGAATTGGTGCGCAATCAGGAGGCCGCGTGACCCGATCCGAACTTCAGGCAGAGGCGGCCGCATCCGGCGTTCCGGGCAGCGGCCAAGCGGCGGAAATCCTGCGTCTCGACCGGCTATCGCTGCGGTTTCGCGGTCAGCGCGCGGATGTGGTCAGCGACGTGAGCCTGCGGGTCTCGGCGGGCGAAATCCTCTGCATCGTCGGTGAATCGGGCTGCGGCAAGAGCGTCACGGCGATGGCGGTGATGGGGCTCCTGCCGGAAAACGCGACGCAAATCTCGTCCGGAACCCTGCATTTCGACGGGGAAACCGTCGATCTGCGTCGGGCGCGGCTGCCGGCGCATCTGCGGGGCAACCGGATCGCGATGATCTTCCAGGAACCGATGACTTCGCTCAACCCCGCCTTCACGATCGGCGACCAGATCGCCGAAACCGTTCTGCGCCACCGGGGCGGGTCCCGCGCCGAGGCGCTGGACCGGGCCTGCGAGATGCTGGAGAAAGTCGGCATTCCCAGCCCGCGGCAGCGGCTTCGGGAATACCCGCACCAATTGTCCGGTGGTATGCGCCAGAGGGTGATGATCGCCATGGCGCTGGCCAACGATCCGCAGATCCTGATTGCCGATGAACCGACGACGGCGCTGGACGTGACGATCCAGGCGCAGATCCTCGACCTGATCCGCGGCTTGCGGCGCGAGACCGGGATGGGCACGATCATGATCACCCACGATCTGGGCGTGGTCGGGGAAATCGCCGACAGCGTCGCCGTCATGTATGGCGGGCAGGTGGTCGAACAGGGTCCCGTCGCCGACGTGTTCGACAACCCGCAGCATCCCTATACCATCGGGCTGATGAGCGCGGTGCCCCGGCTGGACAGCCCCGGCGGGCGGCTCGCCATCGTGCCGGGAACGGTGCCGACGATCGACGCCATGCCCGAAGGCTGCCGGTTCCGCACCCGCTGCGCCTTTGCGACACCCGGTTGCGCGCGCCGCCCGGCGCTGGCCGACCTGGGCGGCGGCCATCTCGTCGCCTGCCATCATGCGCCGCTGGAAACCAATGTCTCGGTGCGGGCATGAGCGATGACGTGATCCTGTCGGCCGAGGGGCTGGTGAAGCATTTCGGCAGCGGCGGCGGGCTGCGGGGCAAGCGGCGCGTGGTGCAGGCGGTGGACGGCGTCACCCTGTCGGTCCGGCGGGGCGAAACCTTTGCCATCGTCGGTGAAAGCGGCTGCGGCAAATCCACCCTGGCGCGGCTGCTGATGCGGCTCTTGACGCCGACGGCGGGCGCGATCCGGTTTGACGGGCGCGACGTGACCGATGCGACGGGGCGCGATCTGGAAGCCCTGCGCCGGGACATGCAGTTCATCTTTCAGGACCCGTTTTCGTCGCTGAACCCGCGGATGACGGTGGGCAAGCTGGTCGGGGAACCGCTGGAAGTGCATGCGCCGGAGCTGTCCCGCGCCGAGCGGCGCGACCGGGTGGCGGCGCTTCTGCGCCAGGTCGGGCTGCGGGCGGAACATGCCGGGCGCTATCCGCATGAATTTTCCGGCGGTCAGCGCCAGAGGATCGGCATCGCGCGGGCGCTGGCCTGCGGGCCGAAGGTGATCATCGGCGACGAACCGGTGTCCGCGCTGGACGTGTCGGTGCAGGCGCAGGTCATCAACCTTCTGGGCGATCTCAGCCGCGACCTGGGGCTGACGCTGGTGATCATCGCCCATGACCTGGGGGTGATCCGCCACATGAGCGACCGGGTCGCGGTGATGTATCTGGGGCGGATCGTGGAAACCGGCACGGCGGATGCGGTGTTTTCCGATCCGCGCCATCCCTATACCCAGGCGCTGCTGGCGTCGATCCCGAGTCCGGAGGCGCGCCTGTCCGGGCGTAAGGCCATGGTTCTGGGCGAAATGCCAAGCCCCTCGGCGCCGCCGCCGGGATGCCGGTTCCACACCCGCTGCCCGCATGCGCAGGCGGTTTGCCGGACCGACGCGCCGCCGTTGAGCGCCCGCCCGGAGGCCGATCACGCGGTGGCCTGCCATTTCCACGACAGCCTTGCGGCAGAGGCGCGCCCCGCCGCCGCCACGGCGCAGTCGGAGGCCGCGCAGGCGCGCTTCGCGCTCTACCGCGCGGCGACCGAAGGCGGCGCCGTCACGCATCTGCATCCCGAGAATCAAGAAACCTGAAAAACCGACAGAGAGAGGACCAAAGAAAATGACCCAGGTGAAAACCCTATTGACCACGGCCCTGATCGGCGCCGCGGCGTTCGGCCTGAACGCCGGCGCGGCGGCCGCCAAGGATCTGCGGATCGCCTTGCAGGAAGACCCGGATGTGCTCGACCCGGACCAGTCGCGCACCTTCGTCGGGCGGATTGTCTACGCGTCGCTCTGCGACAAGCTGGTGGACATCACGCCCGGCCTGGAAATCATCCCGCAACTGGCGACCGAATGGGAATATTCCGAAGACGGCATGTCGATGACCATGAAACTGCGCGAAGGCGTGGTCTTTCACGACGGAACGCCGTTTGACGCCGAGGCGGTCGCCGCCAATATCGACCGGTCGCAGACCCTGGACGAATCCCGCCGCAAGTCGGAACTGAAGTCGATCACCGGGGTCGAGGTTCTCGGGCCGTATGAAATCAGGTTCAACCTGGCCGCGCCCGACGCGACCCTGCTGGCGCAATTCGCCGACCGGGCCGGCATGATGATGTCGCCGACCGCCGCCGCCGCCGCGGGGGCCGATTTCGGCGCGAACCCGGTCTGTTCCGGGCCGTTCAGCTTTGGCGAGCGGGTGGCGCAGGACAAGATCGTGCTGAACCGTTTCGCGGATTACTGGAACGCCGACGCGATCGCGTTCGACAGCGTGACCTTCGTGCCGATCCCGGACACGACCGTGCGGCTGGCGAACCTGCAGTCGGGCGATATCGACATGCTGGAACGTCTCGCCCCGTCGGACATTCCGCAGGCGGAATCCGACCCCAACGTGACGGTCGCCAGCGAGATCTCGCTGGGATATCAGGGGATCACCTTCAACGTGAACAACGGCGAACGAGGCGACACCCCCTGGGGCAACGATTCCCGCCTGCGTCGGGCGCTGAGCCTCGCGGTGGACCGGGACGTCATCAACCAGGTGGTGTTCGAAAACGCCTTTGCGCCGGGCAACCAGCCGTTCCCGCCGAATTCCCCGTGGTACAACACCAACCATCCGGTGCCGGCGCGTGACGTCGAACAGGCCAGGGCGCTTTTGGCCGAGGCCGGGTTCCCGGACGGTATCGACCTCGAAGTGCAGGTGGCCAATGCCAACCAGCCCCAGCAGCTGATGCAGGTGGTGCAGTCGATGGCCGCCGAAGCGGGGATCAACATCAAGCTGACCGCCAAGGAATTCGCCACCCTGCTGGCGGACCAGTCGGCGGGCGACTACCAGGCGAGCCAGGTCGGCTGGTCGGGCCGCGTCGATCCGGACGGCAACATCCACCAGTTCATGACCACGAACGGCGGGATCAACGACAGCAAGTTTTCCGATCCCAAGGTCGATGAACTGCTGAACGCGGCGCGGGTGTCGACCGATCAGGCGGTGCGCAAGGCCAGCTATGACGCGTCGCGCGACATTCTGAACGAAGCGCAGCCCATCGTGTACCTCTATCACCAGAAGTTGCTCTGGGCGCTGAATTCCAAGCTCCAGGGCTTCACCGCCTATCCCGACGGGATGATCCGGCTGGAAGGCGTGACCTGGGCGGAATGACCTGAACCGGGGCCGCGCCCGGTGGCGCGGTCCCATCCTGCTTGACCGGAGTTTTCCCTGATGCTGGCTTTCCTCGCCCGTCGCGTGCTGATTGCGATCCCGACGATCATCCTGATCTCGGTCTTCGTCTTCGCATTGCAGAAGCTGCTGCCCGGCGACCCGCTGCTGGTGCTGGCCGGAGAGGAACGCGACCCCGAGGTGCTGGAATTCCTGCGCGAGAAATACCGGCTGAACGATCCGATCCCGGTGCAATACCTGGCCTGGATCGGCAATGCGCTTCAGGGCGATCTGGGCGTGTCGCTGCGCACCAACCAGCCGGTCACGGAACTGATCGCGCAGAAGCTGCCGGTGACGATCCAGCTTGCGGTCATGTCGCTGATCTTCGCGCTGGTGATCGGGATACCCGCCGGCATCCTGTCGGCGGTGAGGAAGGGCACCGTCACCGATTACATCGCCAATGTGGTGGCGCTGTCGGGCCTGTCGATCCCGAATTTCTGGCTCGGGATCATGCTGATCCTTCTGGTGTCGGTGAAATGGCAGCTCTTGCCGGCGTCGGGCTATGTGCCCCTGTCCGAGGATTTCTGGCAATCCATCAAGACCATGCTGATGCCCGCCTTCGTGCTGGGCACGGCGCTGGCCGCCACCCTGATGCGGCACACGCGGTCCGCCATGCTGGGCGTGCTGAGCGCCGATTACGTGCGCACGGCGCGGGCCAAGGGGCTTTCGGAACGGGTGGTGATCCTGAAACACGCGCTGCGCAACGCGCTGACCCCGATCGTGACGCTGACCGCTTTGCTGTTCGGCGAACTGATCGCGGGGGCGGTGCTGACCGAACAGATCTTCACCATTCCCGGTTTCGGCAAGCTGGTGGTCGATGCGGTGTTCAACCGCGACTATGCGGTGGTGCAGGGCATCGTCCTGGTTACGGCGGTCGGCTTCATCTTCATGAACCTTCTGGCGGATGCGCTTTACGTGGTGCTCAATCCGCGGCTGCGGGAGCAATGACATGACCGACGCGACCGCAACCGATCCGGTTCTCGCCAGCCGCCCGGAAAACCGGGTCTGGAAGAAATTCCGCAGCCATCGCAGCGCCATGCTGGGCGGCGGGCTGGTGGCGTTCTTCATCCTGATTGCGCTGGCCGCGCCGATCCTGCCGATCCCCGACCCGGCGGCGACCGACTGGGGCGCGGTGCGCAAGGCCCCGTCCTGGACGCACTGGATGGGCACCGACGAGATTGGCCGCGACGTGCTGTCCCGGATGATCTGGGGTGCGCAGGCGTCGCTCCTGGCCGGGGTGGTGTCGGTCGGCATCGCGGTGCTGGCGGGGGTGCCGCTGGGGCTCGTCGCCGGCTATTTCGGCGGCTGGCCCGACGCCGTGATCTCGCGCTGCACCGAGGCGCTGCTGGCCGCGCCCTTCCTGATCCTGGCCATCGCGCTGGCGGCGTTCCTGGGGCCGAGCCTGACCAACGCGATGATCGCCATCGGCATTTCCGCGACGCCGATCTTCATCCGGCTGACGCGCGGGCAGGTGCTGAACGTGAAATCCGAAGACTACGTGGACAGCGCCCGCGCCATCGGCCTGCCGACGCGCAAGATCCTGTCGCGCTACATCCTGCCCAACGTGATGCCGCCGATCCTCGTGCAGGCGACCCTGACCATCGCCACCGCGATCATCGCCGAGGCGTCCCTGTCCTTTCTCGGCCTCGGCCAGCAGCCGCCCGCGCCAAGCTGGGGGTCGATGCTGAACACCGCCAAGAACTTTCTCAGCCAGGCGCCCTGGATGGCGATGTGGCCGGGCATCTCGATCTTTCTCGTGGTGCTGGGCTTCAACCTTCTGGGCGACGGGCTGCGCGATGCGCTGGACCCGCGCGAACACTGACCTGAACGGAGCGAACAGATGTCCGATTTCACAACCCGCCCGGAAATCCGCGGCACTTTCGGGGTCGCCACCTCGACCCACTGGATCGCCTCGGCGGTCGGGATGGGTATTCTGGAAAAGGGCGGTAACGCCTTTGACGCGGCGGTCGCGACGGCGCTGACCTTGCAGGTGGTCGAACCGCATCTGAACGGTCCCGCCGGGGACATGCCGGCGATCTTCCATTCGGCCACGACCGGGCGGACAGAGGTTCTCTGCGCGCAGGGCGTCGCCCCGGCGGCCGCGACCGTCGAACATTACCGGGCGCAGGGCCTGACGCTGGTGCCGGGGTCCGGGCTGCTGGCGACCGTGGTGCCCGGCGCCTTCGACGGCTGGATGCTGATGCTGCGCGACCATGGCACCATGGGCCTGCGCGAGGTGATGCAGCCCGCCATCGACTATGCCCGCGACGGCCATCCGGTGTTGCCCCGCGTTGCCGCCACCATTGCCGACCTGGCCGATTTCTTCGCCCGCGAATGGCCGACCTCCGCCGCGGTCTGGACGCCCGGCGGCAAGGCGCCGGAACCGCATGCGCTGTTCCGGAACCCGGACCTGGCGGCGACCTATGACCGGCTGGCGACCCTGGGCGAAGCCGCCGGCGGCGACCGGGTGGCGCAGATCGACGCCGCGCGGCGCGAATGGCGCGAGGGTTTCGTGGCTGAGGCGATATTCGGCTATCTTGAAGACGCCTGCGTGATGGACGTGTCCGACAGCAGGCATTCCGCGGTTCTGGCCGCGCCCGACATGGCGAACTGGCGGGCCACCTACGAAACCCCGCTGAGCTACGACTATCACGGCTGGACCGTGCACAAGACGCAGGCCTGGTCGCAGGGTCCGGTGCTGTTGCAGGCGCTGGCGATCCTGAAGGGCATCGACATCGCCGCGATGGACCCGTTCGGGGCCGAATTCGTGCATGTGGTGATCGAGGCGATGAAGCTGGCCTATGCCGACCGGGAAGCCTATTACGGCGATCCGGATTTCAGCGAGATCCCGATGGAGCACCTGCTGAGCGAGGCCTACAACGCCGAACGGCGGGCGCTGATCGGGGTCGCCGCCTCGATGGAGCAGCGCCCCGGCCGGGTGCCGGGGTTCGAAGCCCAGGCCGATGCCTATGTCGAACGCGCCGCCCGCGACTTCGACGTGGGGCATGTGGTGGCGCAGGAACCGACCATGTCGCACCTGACGGAACGGCGCGGCGACACGGTGCATCTGGATATCATCGACCGCTGGGGCAACATGGTCGCCTCGACCCCGTCCGGCGGCTGGCTGCAAAGTTCGCCGGTGATTCCGGGGCTGGGCTTCCCGCTGAATTCCCGCGCCCAGATGTTCTGGCTCGAACATGGCTTGCCGACTTCGCTGGAACCGGGGCGGCGTCCGCGCACGACGCTGACGCCGAGCCTCGCCGAAAAGGACGGCGCGCGGCTGGTGTTCGGCACGCCGGGCGGCGATCAGCAGGACCAGTGGCAGCTGATCTGGTTCCTGCGCTTCGTGCATTTCGGCATGGGGCTTCAGGAATGCATGGATGCGCCGCTGTTCCATTCCATGCATTTCCAGGGCTCGTTCTATCCGCGCGAGACCAAGCCGGGCGAAATGATGATCGAACCGGCTTTCGGCCCGGCGGTGATCGACGATCTGCGCGCCCGCGGCCATATCGTGACCGTGGCCGAACCCTGGACCGTCGGGCGGCTGACCGCCGCCATGCGCGAAGCGGACGGCGGCCTGCGCGCCGCCGCGACCCCGCGTCTCATGCAGGCCTATGCGGTGGGCCGATGACCTGGTCGCTGATCGCGCGGGACGGGGATGCGATCGGGCTGATCGTGTCCAGCCGGTTCTTCGCCTGTGGCGCGGTCGTTCCTTACGTCGGCGCGCGGGTGGCGGTCGCCAGCCAGGCCTTCTGCAACCCGGTCTGGGGCACCGAAGGCCGGGCGCGGCTGGCGGCGGGAGAGGCGGCGCAGGCGGTGCTGGCCGACCTCGCCGCCCGCGACGAAGGCCGCGCGATCCGGCAGGCGCACATGATGGGTGCGGACGGGCGGTTCGCCGCCCATACCGGGGCCGATTGCATCGACTGGGCCGGGCACCGGATCGCCACGGATCATTCGGTCGCGGGCAACATGCTGGCGGGACCGCAGGTGATCGAGGCGACCTCTGCCGCCTATGCCGCGGGTGCCGGCAAACCGTTTCCCGAGCGGCTGATTTCCGCGATGCAGGCCGGCGAGGCGGTGGGCGGCGACAAGCGCGGCAAGCAGGCGGCGGGGCTGGTCATCCACCGGGGCGAGGACCATGCCTGGCTCGACCTGCGGGCCGATGATCATTCCGACCCGCTGGGCGAACTGGCGCGGCTCTGGGAGGTGGCGCAGGAACGCTATGTGCATTTCGCGCGCGGCATGCCCACGGCGGCGCGGTTTTCCGGCTCTCCGACGCGGGACGGCATCGACGCCGACATCGCCGCCGCCGAAGCCCGGCGCATCGCCGAAGGGCGGCCCAGCCGGTCGCATGCGGTGGACGGATGAACCGGCAGGCGCCGCCCGGCGCGGTCAAGGACAAGCTGATGAGCCTGATCAGGTCCGGGACGCTGCGCCCGGACGGCAAGCTGCCGACGGAACGCGAACTGGCCGACAGGTTCGACGTCGGGCGGCGGCACATCCGCATGGCGCTGAACGAACTGGAACAGGACGGTCTGGTCTGGCGCCGCCAGGGCAAGGGCACCTTCGCCGGTCAGCCCACCGATCCCACCGGCGACCTGGCTGACCGGATCATCGGCGACACCAACGCGCTGGAGGTGATGGAAGCGCGGCTCTGCATCGAACCGGAACTGGCCGCGCTCTGCGCCAAGCGGATGCTGCCGGACGAGGTGGACCGCCTGCGGACGCTGGCGCAGCGCCAGTTCGAATCGGCGGACCCGCAGGCGGTCGAACTCTGGGACGGATCGTTTCACCGGCTGATCGCGAACTGCGCCCGCAACAAGCCGCTCTTGACCGCGTTTTCGCTGCTCGACAAGATCCGGGCGAACCCGCAATGGGTGTCGATCCGGGCCAGGGCCCGCGATGGCGCCTCCCTGCGGGTGACGCATTCCGAACATGTGATGATCATCGAATCCATCGCCGCCCGCCATCCCGACAGCGCTCGCACCGCGATGCGCGATCACCTGACCACCCGGTTCGACGCGCTGCGCGACGAGATGGACGCCGCAGCGGACCGGCTCGATACGGCGTTCTTCCGCATGGAGCAGGACGGATGACCGCCGCGCAACCCGAGAGAACGCCCCGATGCCGGTTGTCGCCAGGGCGCTAATCGGCGGCCGAGGCGCGGCGGTAGAGCCGCTGCATCACGATCGGCGTCAGATACATCGGGATCTGGTAGCAGCCGATGAAGATCAGCAGCGGGTCGGTGATCTCGGGCGGCAGGGCGATCAGGAACAGCGCGATGTTGCGGTTGCCCGCGACGACGCCGAACGGGCCGCGCTCAGGGCGGGTCTTCAGAACCAGCAGCGTCAGCGCCTGCGCGCCCCAGTTCAGCACGCAGGCCAGCACCAGCCAGCCCGCGACCTGCACCGGGGACTGCGCCAGCGCCGGGCCGAGCGCCGACATCAGCCCGACCACGACCACCGCCAGAAGGATCACCGCGATCCCGTCCAGCGCCGCGACGGTTTCGGCGTCCGGGGCGGGCAGGACCCATCGCCGGAGCAGGAACCCGGCGCCGACGGAAAGCGCGATCACCGTCATCAGCCACCCCGCCGCCCCGAAGGCCGCCGCCGCGCCGCCCAGGGCCGGCAACAGCCAGAACACCGGCAGCGCCGTCAGCGGAAACAGCGCCGTGCCCAGAACCAGCAACCGCAAGGCCGGGGCCGGCGGCTGCCCGAGCAGGATCGCGAAATTGGGGCTGCCCGTGACCGACGGCGCGGCGAGCCAGAGCACCGCAATCAGGGCGATGGCCGTATCGGCATGTCCCGCCAGACGGAACAGCAGCAGGGCCAAGCAGGGCAGCAGCATCTGGAACACCGCGACCGCCCGCAGCGTGCCGCGGAATTCGGCCAGCGATCCGAAGGCGGCGCGCGGCCCGATGCGCAGCGCCGTCACCGCGAGCAGCAGGCCGATCAGTTCCGGCAGCCAGGGACGTAGCGCAAGGGCCGCATCCGGCAGCGCCAGACCGGCGGCAAGCCCCGCCACCAGCCCAAACCGGCCATGGTGCGCGACCTGGCCGAGAAACGCGGCGATCACGGCCCTTTTCGCAGGTTCTCCGGCAGCCAGAGGGCGAGGTCCGGGAACCAGATCAGCACAAAACACATGAGCACCATGATCAGGAACATCGGCAGCGCCGCCCTGGCGATATAGCCCATCTCGTGATCGGTCATGCCCTGCAACACGAAGAGGTTGAAGCCGATCGGCGGGGTGATCTGCGCCATCTCCACCACCACGACGACGAAGATGCCGAACCAGATCAGGTCGATCCCGGCCTCGCGCACCATCGGTTCGACCACCGCCATGGTCAGCACCACCGATGAAATCCCGTCCAGGAACATGCCCAGCACGATGTAGAAGACCAGCAGCGCCATCAGAAGCTGGAACCGCGACAGTTCCATCGCCGCGATCCCGTCGGCCAGGGCGCGGGGCAGGCCGGTGAACCCCATCGACAGCTTGAGGAACGCGGCGCCGGCGAGGATCAGCATGATCATCGCGCTGGTGCGGGTCGCGCCCATCAGGCTGGCGCGGAAGGTGTCCCAGGTCAGCGACCGCTGGCCCGCGGCCAGCACCAGTGCGCCGACGACGCCGAAGGCCGCCGCCTCGGTCGCGGTGGCGACGCCCAGATACATCGAGCCGATCACCACCAGGATCAGGCAGATCACCGGCAGCAGGAACCGGGAATTGCGCAGCTTCTCCGCGAAGGTCATCGCCATGTCCTGCACCGGGTTCCAGTTTCTGGACAGCGCCGAATAGGCGGCGACATAGCCCATGAACATCAGGGCCAGCACCAGCCCCGGAAAGACACCGGCAAAGAACAGCTGGGTGATGCTTTCGTTCACCGTGACGCCGTAGACGATCAGCGCCAGCGACGGCGGGATCATCAGCCCCAGCGTCGCCGCCCCCGCCAGCGTGCCGATGACGATGGTTTCGGGATAGTTGCGGGCGCGCAGTTCCGGGATCGACATCTTGCCGACGGTGGTCAGCGTGGCGGCCGACGACCCCGAGACGGCGGCGAAGACGGTGCAGCCGACGATATTGGTGTGCACCAGCCCGCCGGGCAGCCGGCCGAGCCAGGGCGACAACCCGCGGAACATGTCTTCGGACAGGCGCGTGCGGTAGAGGATTTCGCCCATCCAGACGAACAGCGGCAACGCGGTCAGGGTCCAGCTCGATGTGGTGGCCCAGATCGTCGTCACCATCACGTCCCCGACCGGGCGCGTGGTGAACAGTTCCATCCCGACCCAGGCCACACCCATCAAAGCCAGCCCGACCCAAAGGCCGGTGCCCAGCAGCAGGAACAGCACGAAGAGGAACAGCAGGATCGCGTAAAGCTCGGTCATGGCGTCACTCTCCGAAACCCTGATCGACGATCTCGCGCCGGATGCGGTGGCTTCCGGTGACCAGGACATGCACCAGATGGTCGGTCAGGCTGACGGCCAGAAGGCCGCTGCCGATCACCATGACCGACTGCGGAATCCACAGCGGGGTGGCGTCCTGCGCCTGGCTGAGCTCGTTGAACTTCCACGACCAGTAGACGAACCAGTAGGCGTACCAGGTGAAATACCAGGCGATCGCCGCGCCAAGGCCGAAGCACCAGATTTCCAAGAGCCGCCGCATCCGCCCCGAGACCGCGTTGAGCAGGATCGACACCCGGATATGCGCGCCGCGATTGAGCGCGTCGGCAAAGGCCAGAAAGCTCGCCGCCGCCATGAAATACCCGGCATAGCTCGCAGCACCCGGAAAGATCTCGCCGGTCCAGCGCGCCACCATCTGGGCGATGATCAGAAGCAGGATGGCGACGAGGCACAGCGCCGCGAGAACGCCCGCCGCGAGATAGAGGAAATCGAGAATGGACCGAAGCCCGCGCGCTGCTTTCATGGTCGCCCCCAATGTCGCCCCCTGTCGGTTCGGCCGAAGCCGGCGGCCCGGCCCGCGCCAGGCCGCCGGACGGGGTCTATTGCATGTTGCGATAGGCTTCGACGATGGCCGCGCCCTGCTCACCGGCCGATTCCAGCCATTCGGCGGTCATGGTTTCCCCGATGGCGCGCAGCTCGCCCATCAGCGCTTCGCCGGCGGGTTGCACCATCATGCCGCCGTCGCGCAGGCCCTGCACGGTGAAGCCGGTGTATTCCTTGGCCCGCCAGGTGCCGGCGTATTCCGCCAGTTCCGCGCAGCCCAGCACGACGTTGCGGTTGGCCTCCGACAGGCCCGACCAGGTGTCGGAATTGACCATCACGTAGTTGCGCGGCAGCCAGGCGTCGACCTCGTAGAAATGGCTGAGGCTTTCCCAGACCTTGCGGTCATAGCCCGTTGCGCCCGACGAGATCATCGACGACGCGACGCCGGTGGCGAAGGCCTGGCTGATCTCTGCCGCCTCGATCGTGACGGGCAGCATCCCGGTCAATTCCGCAAGGCGGCTGGTGGCGTTGTTGTAGGACCGGAACTTGACGCCTGCCATGTCGGCGACGGAATTGACCTCCTTGTTGAAATACAGCCCCTGCGGCGGCCATGGCACCGAATAGAGCAGGGTCAGGTTCTGTTCGGCGAGGATTTCCTCCATCGTCGGTTTGGCGGCTTTCCACAGCTTGTCGTGATCCTCGAAGGAGGGCGACAGGAAAGGGATGGAATCAAACCCGAAGATCGGGTTCTCGTTCTGGTGGCCCGACATCAGCCGTTCGCCGATCGGCACCTGGCCGGTCTGGATCGCCCGCTTGATGTCGGCGCCGGCGAACAGCGAACCGCCCGGATGGGTGGTGATCGTGATCTCGCCGCCGGTGCCGGTGGTCACGCATCTGGCGAACTCCTCGCCGGTGGCGGAATGGTAGTTGGACCCGGCATAGGCCATCGGCATGTCCCAGTTCTCGGCCGAAAGCGGGGCCGCGGCGGCCAGGGCCAGCGCCAGGGCGGCGGGCGCGATCAGTGTCTTTGTCATCGGAAGTCTCCTTGTTGGGGTCTGTTTCTTGTCGTTGTCTTATTCTTGTCCGGATGCGAACCGGTTCGGCGAATAGGGGGCCATGTCCGCGTTCGGTGTCCGGCCGGTCAGCATCTCCGCGATCAGACGGCCCGTCTTTGGCCCGCCTGTCAACCCGATGTGGTGATGCCCGAAGCCGGTGAAGACGCCGGTGTCCCGGATCTGTCCGATCAGCGGCAGGCTGTCGGCGGGGGCGGGGCGATGGCCCATCCATTCCTCTTCGCGCAGGAATGTCAGACCGGGGTAGGCGGCCCGCGCCTGTTTGCGCAGCAAGGCCAGCGGCGCGGGCGACGGACCCGCCGTCAGGCCGCCGAATTCGACGACGCCGGCGCAGCGCAGCCCTTCGGCCATCGGTGTCGCGACGAACTTGCCGCTGGCGATCATGGTCGGGGCGCGCGGGCCGTTTTCCGCGCCCTTGAACACGATGTGATAGCCGCGTTCGGTTTCCAGCGGCACCGCGATGCCGAGCTTGCGCATCAGCGGTTTCGACCAGACCCCGGTGGCGATGATCGCGGCATCGCAGGCGATCGGCCCCTCCGGGGTCTGCACCGCGCGGATGCGCCCGCCGGAGAGGTCGAAATCCGTCACCTCGGCCTGGCGGATCCTGCCGCCCATGGCCGTGAACGCCTTGGCGAGCGCCGCCACATAGCCGCCGGGGTCGCGGATGAACCCGTGCGCGCCGACAGTGGCGAGACAGGCGATCGCCGGCGACAGGCCGGGTTCCAGTTCCTGCACCGCGCGGCCTTCGCGCAGCACCGGTTCGAACCCGTTTTCGCGCCGCAGCGCCCAGGTATAGGCGTCCGCCTGAAAGGCGGCGCGGTCGGCATAGGCGAAATGATAGTCGCTGTCGCTGATCCAGTCTTCGGCGCCGGTGCCGTGGGTCAGGGCCTTGTGCTGCGCGACGCTGTCTCCGACGATGGGCGACAGGCCGCGCGCGATCCGGCGGGTGTCCGCGTCGTTGGCATGGCCGAGGTATCGCGCCAGCCAGGGCGCCAGTTTCGGCAGGTAACTCCAGCGCAGGAACAGCGGGAAATCGGGATTCATCAGGTATCCCGGCCCCTTGCGGACCAGCCCCGGCGCGGTGACGGGGACCATGGAACAGGCGGCCAGCACCCCGGCGTTGCCATAGGATGTGCCCTGTCCGGGCGCGCCCCGGTCGATGATGGTGACCTCTGCCCCGAACCGGCGCAGCCAGATGCCGGTCGATACGCCGACGATGCCCGCGCCGATCACGACGATATGACCTGCCATGCCGCTGTTCCCCCAATGCCGCCGGACCGACCTTGCCCCGCGATCCGCCCGATGGCCAAGGAAAAAATCGCCCGCGGCGTTCCGGGAACGGAGGCGGCGGATTGATTTGCGTCAATACCCGAACGGCGCGGCGCGGCTAGGCTGGGACATGTGAACAGGATCATGTGCGAATGACCCATGCCCCAGACCAATCCGATGGCGACCCCGCCGCGCTGAAACCCGAAGCGTTGCGCAGGACTTGCGACCCGGCCCGGCTGGGGTTCGACACCACGGACGGGCTGACATCAGACCCCGCGCTGCTGGGGCAGGACCGGGCAATGGAGGCGATCAACCTGTCCGCCGCTATTGCGCGCAAGGAATTCAACCTGTTCGTGCTCGGTCCGGAAGGCTCCGGCCGCCATCACGCGGTGATGACCCTGCTTGGCGAGGCGGCCCGCAAGCGCCCGGTTCCCAGCGACTGGATCTACGTGAACAATTTCGATGCGCCGCACAGACCGCACGCCATCGAGATGCCGCCGGGCAGCGCGCCGCGCTTCAAGTCCGCGATGCAGGATCTGGTGGACGATCTGGCGCACGAGATCCCGGCGATGTTCGAATCCGAGGAATACCAGGCGCAGGCCCGCGCCATCAACGAAGAGTTCGGCGAACGCCATGAAACGCCGATCTCCGAATTCGCCGAAGAGGCGCTGAAACAGGAGGTGGCGCTGCTGCGCACCCCGGTCGGGTTCATGCTGGCGGCGATCGTGGACGGAAAGCCGATCACGCCCGAAGTCTACAACAAGCTCGACCCCGAAAAGCGCGAAGAGATCGACGCAAAGGTGCATGCGCTGGAAGAACGGCTGGCCGAGATCCTGAAGCTCGGCCCCAACCTGGAAAAGGAACACCGCCAGCGGATGGAAAAGCTGCACGCGTCGATGGCCGAAAAGGCGGTTTCGACGCGGATGAAGGAGGTGCTGACGGAATTCGCCGGGATTCCCAAGGTGGCGGACTACCTTGAAAACACCCGCAACGACATGATTTCCAATGCCGAGGTGTTCCTGATACGCCCGGAAAACGAATCCGATGGCCCGTTCCCGCAGGCGATCCGCAAGTATCACAGCGAATCCCAGTTCGACCGCTACGCGGTGAACGTGATGGTGTCGCACGCCGAAGAGGATTCTGCCGGCGCCTCGGTCGTGACCGAAGACCTGCCGACGATCGGGCATCTGAACGGGCGGATCGAATACCTGTCGCAGATGGGCACGCTGGTCACGAATTTCACGCTGATCAAGCCGGGGGCGCTGCATCGCGCCAACCAGGGCTTCCTGGTGCTGGACGCCCGGCAGGTCTTGTCCGAACCCTATGCCTGGGACGCCCTGAAACGCTGCCTTCAGACGCGCGCGATCACCATCACCTCGATGGCCGACCGGCTGGGGCTGAGTTCGACCATCTCGCTGGAACCGGACCCGATTCCGCTGGATGTGCGGGTGGTGCTGATCGGGGACCGCAAGCTGCACATGCTGCTGCAACTGCTGGATCCGGACTTTGACGACCTGTTCAAGCTGCAGGCGGATTTCGAGGACGACCTGCCGCGCGACGACGACAGCACCGGCCGCTATGCGCGGGTCATCGCCGGCCATGCCGACCGGCTCGGCCTGCTGCC
Organism: Sedimentitalea xiamensis; assembly: GCF_030164465.1. Lineage (GTDB taxonomy): Bacteria > Pseudomonadota > Alphaproteobacteria > Rhodobacterales > Rhodobacteraceae > Sedimentitalea > Sedimentitalea xiamensis. The sequence goes on along the minus strand of NZ_JASNJE010000010.1, from coordinate 40,422 downwards.
GCTGACCGCCGGCGCGGTGGCGGCGGTTCTGGACCATGCGGTGCGTCTCGCCGACGATGCCAGCAAGTTCACGCTCCGGATCAGCGCCCTGGCCGACATGATGAGCGAAGCCGACCAATACGCCCGCCAGGCCGGGCGGGACACCGTCACCGAGGCAGAGATCGCCCGCGCCATCGCCCAGGCGGACCGCCGCGCCTCCCGGATCCGGGACCGGATCCACGAAGCGACGATGCGCGACACCATCATGATCGACACCGTGGGCAGCGCCGTCGGGCAGATCAACGGGCTTTCGGTGCTCGGCATCGGCAAATACAGCTTCGGCCGCCCGGCCCGGATCAGCGCCACCGTGCGCATGGGCAGCGGCAAGTTCATCGACATCGAACGGGAGGTCGAACTGGGCGGTCCGCTCCATTCCAAGGGCGTTCTGATCCTGTCGGGTTTTCTGGCGTCGCGCTTCGCGCGGGACGTGCCGATGTCGTTGCAGGCCAGCCTGGTGTTCGAACAGAGCTACGGCGGCGTCGATGGAGACAGCGCGTCCTCGGCGGAACTTTACGCCCTGCTGTCGGCCCTGTCCGGGCTGCCGCTCCGGCAGGATCTGGCGGTGACGGGATCGGTCAGCCAGACCGGCCTCGTGCAGGCCATCGGCGGGGTCAACGAAAAGATCGAAGGGTTCTTCGACCTTTGCAACGCCCGCGGTCTGAGCGGAACCCAGGGCGTGCTGATCCCGGCGGCCAACAGCCAGAACCTGATGCTGCGCGCCGAGGTGGTCGAGGCCGCCGCCGCCGGGCGGTTCCATGTCTATCCGGTAAAAACCATCGATCAGGGCATCGCGATCCTGACCGGCACAGCGGCGGGGGAACGCGGCCCGGACGGCACCTTCCCGGAAAACAGCGTCAACGGGCGGGTCGAATCGCGCCTGCGCCGCTTTGCCGAGGACCGCCGGCGCTTTGCCGCGCGGGGCGAATCGCCGGACGGGGGAGGGGCGTGATGGACAACACGCCGCCGCGCCGGATCCTGATCGGGGCGAATTCTTTCGCGGATGCCCGGGCGGCGATCCGCATGGCCGCGCGCCTGGCGCGGGAAACCAGCGCAGCACTTGGCGGCGTGCTGGTCCAGGAACAGGCGGTGCTGGCCGCCTGCGCATTGCCCAACCGGCGCCTTGTGTCCCCCGGCGGCGCGCTGGGTCTGGCCCCGTCGCTGGCCCGGCTCCGGCGGATGCTGGACGCGGATGCGCAGTCCTTCCGACAGCTTCTGCATGACGTCGCCGGCCCGGTTGCCGCCAGCTGGACCTTTGAACGGCAGGCGGGAGAGCTGGTGGCCAGCCTGTCGCAATCGGCGACGCGGTCCGACATTCTCGTCTTCGGGCATCGCTATGTGCACCCGGTGGCGGGGCGGGTTCTGCTGTTGCGCCGGCAGGGCGGGGCGTCGCCCGACGCGGACCGTCTGGCGCGGGCGCTGGCAGAGCATCTGGGGACCGGCTTGTCGGTGCGCAGCGTCGGGACCGCGCCGGAACCGGGTGCCGAGGCCACCTATCCCACGGAACAGGCGGCCATCGCCGCGATCGACCGCTGCAATTGCAGCGCGGTGCTGATCGACCTCGCGGCCGATCCGGCGCAGTCGATGTCGCTGCTGCGCCGGTTGCTGGACGTCGCCCGGTGCCCGGTGATCGTTCTGCGCGCGCCGCAGGACGACATGTGACGGCGTGGCGTCCGGCGCGCCTTGATCGGCGCGCAACCGGACAGGCCGGAATTGTGCTAGGCTGCAAATGGAACAAACAGAAGGTGCTGACAGATGGATACCAAGACCGCCCTTGTCGTCGTTGACGCGGATTGTTCGGAACAGAAAATCCGGTCGTTGCTGTCCGGGCTGGGTCCGGACGGCCTGCATGTTTCGCTGGTGGTCGCCAGCCTGACGCCGACGATCCCCGCGATGACCTATGCCGAAGCCACCTATGGCGCGGTGGTCTTCCCCGAGGATTGGCAGGACCGTTTCAAACAGGAAAGCCAGTCCATCGCCGAAATCGCCAACGGCCTTGAAAAGGTGTTGCAGGACATGGGCTTGTCCGGCGAAGTCGCGACCGTGTTCCGGGATGCCCCGACGCTGGAATTCGATCTCGCGGCACATGCCGCCGTGTCGGACATCGCCTTTCTCTGCCCGAACCTGGTGCAATCGAAGGCGGTGCAGCGCAGCGCGGTGCACGCGATCCTGTTTGACTCTCCCATCGGCTGCATCTGCAACAGCCGCGACATGGCGGCGACGCTGGCGGCGCGGCGTGTTCTCGTGGCCTGGGATGGCAGCGTGTCCAGCGCCCGCGCCGTGCATCAGGCGCTGCCGATCCTGAAGGCGGCCGGGTCGGTGACGGTCGCGCTGTTCGATCCGGTCGAAACCGACCAGCGGGCCGGTGAAACCCCCGGTGCGGAGGTCGCGGCCTGGCTCAGCCGGCGCGGCGTCGCCGTGGAGGTCGCGCAACTGCCGACCGGCGGAAAGCCGGTGGCGGACTGCATCACCGCCCAGGCCGGGCAGATGGGCGCCGATCTGGTGGTGATGGGCGCCTATGGCCATTCGCGGTTCCGCCAGATGATGTTCGGCGGCACCACCCAGACGATGATCACCCAGACCGATCTGACGGTGCTGTTCGCCCATTGATCCGGGCGGCGGCCCGGATCAGGCCGCGTCGGGGATCTTGCGGATTTCCCGCGCCCCGCCGGTCCGAGATCCCGCCGGTTTCAGATGGATCAAGGACGATGCCGCCGGCGCGGTTATCATGGCCATATGGACGATTCTCTTTTCCAGTTCGCGGACCGGGCCGATGCGGGCCGCCGGCTGGCGCAGGAACTGGCCGATCTGTGCCTGGACGCCCCGGTTGTCTATGCCCTGCCACGCGGCGGGGTGCCGGTCGCGGCAGAGGTCGCGGCCCGGCTGTCCGCGCCGCTCGATCTCGTTCTGGTGCGCAAGCTCGGCGCGCCGGGAAACCCCGAGGTGGCGCTCGGCGCGGTGGTCGAAGGCAGCCCGCCGCACCTGGTGCTGAACGAGGATGTGCGCCGTATGTCGGGCGCGGATGAGCGGTTTGTCGAGACCGCCCGCCGCCGCGAGCTGCGGGAGATGGCACGCCGGCGGGCGGCCTATGTCGGCGACCGGCCGAGGCTGGACCCGGCGGGGCGCACGGCGATCGTCGTCGATGATGGCCTCGCGACGGGGGCCACGATGAAGGCGGCCCTCGGGGCGCTGCGGCGGCAGGGGGCGGCGCGGATCGTCGTCGCGCTGCCCGTCGCGCCGGAGTCGTCGCTGAAGGAAATCGCGGAACTGGCCGACGACGTGCTGTGCCTGCACCCGGCGCGGCAGTTCTTCGGGGTTGGCGCCTTCTATCGGGATTTCCGGCAACTGACGGATGCGCAGACCGTCGCCGCCCTGCGGGACATCTGGACCATGCGGGATCGGCAATAGCCGCGACGGAATCAGGCCGGTGTGTGTCGGGGCGCGACCCTGGGGTCCGGCTCTGCCAGCGCGTCGATCCGGACCGGCTGCAACACGACGATCCGGTGCAGGTTCCGGATCTCGATGATCCCCGCCTTGCGCAGGATCGTCAGGCTGCGGCTGACGGTTTCGACGGTCAGGCCAAGGAAATCCGCGATGTCCAGGCGCGACATCGGCAGATCGAAGGCGACCGAGTCGCCCTTGGGCTGGCCGATCCGTTCGCCGAGCCGGGTGAGAAAGGCCGCAACCCGTTCATGGGCCAGGTTGTGGCCCAGCAACATGCAGTGATCCTGCATTTCCTGAATTTCCCGCAGCGCCGCCCGGACCAGGGCCTGATGGGCGCGGGGATCGGCGCGGCAACTGGTCAGGGTTTCGGTGGGATGACGGATGACCGCCGAATCGACCACCGCCTCGCAATCCGAAAGATGCACCCCGTCCGGGCAGAAGCCGATGACATCGCCGGGATAGCCGAATCCGACCACATAGCGCCGTCCGTTGCGCGTCACCCGGCTGAGTCGGAACAGCCCGGTGCGGACTTCGAAAAGCCCCGGCGACTCATCGCCCGCATAGTAAAGATGCGCCTCTGCCATGACCTGAAAGGGAAGGCTGGAAAAGGGCTTGCGGGATTCGTCGATCCTGATCGATTCGTCGCGGTACGCGGAAGGATGACAGGCATACATCTTGACCTCCTGTTGCCGGGAACGCCTGAACCATGGCCAAACTCTGTCGCGGTGGTATCATCGTGTTTGTAATAAAATGTATCGGGGCGACCGAAGTCCGGATGCGATCAGATCCGGACCCGCACTTTAAATACATGTTCGGATGATCAAATATATCGTGTATCGAATGTGATGTCCCTGCCGGAGGAACCATGGGAAAGGGTGACGATGTTCTTGTCGTGGATGACGACCCCGGCGCGCGCGCCCTGTTGCGCAGGTGCCTGTCCGAAGACGGGTTCCGGGTGCGGGAGGCGGAGACCGAAGAACAGGCCCTGGCCATTGCGGCGGACTCCGATCTCGGGCTGATCACCCTGGACATCCACCTGGAAGGCGGCAGCGGCTTTGACATGGCCAGAAAGCTGCGCGGTCTGACCCCGGCGCCGATCATCATCGTGTCGGCCGGAGACGATGTCGTCGACCGGATCGTGGGACTGGAACTGGGGGCCGACGACTACATCACGAAACCCTTCCATACGCGCGAACTGATGGCGCGGGTCCATTGCATCCTGCGGCGGGCGCAGCGACCCTCCGCCGCGCCCGGTCCGGCTGCGGCACGGGACGGGCCGGGCTGCACGGTCCTGCGGTTTGACGGCATGGCGGCGATACCGGACCAGTTCGAACTCTTCGACCGGAACGGAAAGCTCTGCGACCTGACCACCGGGGATTTCAAGCTGTTGAACGCCTTTTTGCGCCATCCCAGGCGGATTCTCTCGCGGGAACGGCTGATGGATCTGGTCGGCGGCCAGACCTGGACGCCGCTCGACCGCACGATCGACAACCAGGTCGCCCGGCTGCGCAAGAAGATCGAAAAGAACCCGCACAGCCCGCGGCTGATCAAGACCGTCCGGGGCGTCGGATACCTGCTGGCCTGTTCGGTGGAGTGGGACGAGGAAACCGACGCCGAAGCGGGCTGACGCGATCCCCGCCGCCCGGCCGGTGCCGGTCAGCCCCGCACCTGCCGGGCCAGCGCCATGAACCGCATCACGTCGGAGGCGGATACCACCCCGAGCAGATGCCGGCCCTCCGCCACCATGAATTTGCGCCGGTCCGAGCGGGTCAGCCGTTCGATCAGGTCCGCCGCCGGCATCTCCGGCGGGATCGTGTTGTCGCCGTCGGCGGCGATGAACACGTCGTCGATCCGCGTCGTCGTCCAGTTGTCGCGTTCGATCCGGGCCAGGATGTCGAGATCGACATAGCCCAGCAGGACCTTGTCCTCGACGACCGGGACAAAACTGACACGGCGCATCAGCACGATGTCGTCCACCAGTTCGGACAGGGTCATGTCCGGCGCGGCAAAGATCGCCCGGTGTGTCATCAGGTCGGCCACGGTCCGGCCTTTCAGCGTCGTGGCCATCAATTGCCGCTGGTAGGCGCCGGTGGCGGCGTTCAGAAGGAACAGCCCGAGAACCACCTGCCAGAGCCCGGCGAACTGCCCGCCCGCGAACACCAGGACGATGCCGGTGGCGATCAGCACATAGGCAAAGATCATGCCCGCCCGCGCCGCCACGCGCGTCGCGTCCAGCAGGTTGCCGCTGCGGTTCCAGAGCAGGGCGCGCAGGATGCGGCCGCCGTCCAGAGGAAAGGCGGGAACCAGGTTGAACAGCGCCAGAACGAGATTGATCTGCGCGAGGTATCGCAGCACGGTTTCGACCGGGCCGGACGCCCCGGCCAGGGCGACGGCCGCCGTCAGCGCCCAGAACAGCGCCGCCAGGGCAAAGCTCATCACCGGCCCTGCCAGCGCCATCCAGAATTCGGAACCGGCCGTGTCCGGTTCCCGTTCCAGTTCGGCGATGCCGCCGAAGACGAAGAGGGTGATGCCGTTGATCCGTATCCCGTAGCGGCGCGCCACCACCGAATGGGCCAGTTCATGCAGCACCAGGCAGGCGAAGAACAGGACCGTCGTGGCCATGGCCATGCCGAGGTAGGCTGCGTCCGAAACGCCGGGCAGGGCGTCCGGGAAATATCCTTTCGACAGGCTCCAGGTGATCAGCGCGACGATCAGGATCCAGCTCGGGTCGAGCTTCACGTCAAACCCGAGCAATGACAGGATTTTCACGGATTTCGACAACATGGGCGTTCGGTCGGTGTTGGGGTTCTGGCAATCCGGGACGACTCTACCGCGCTGCGCGCGGGTCCAATTGATCTGGCTCAAAAGCCGTGCGATTTCGGAACTTGCGCCCGGACCTGTCCCGCATCAGCCGCCGCGTTAGGCAAATGTCTCTGCCGTTGCAGATATGTCTATACTTAATGCCCCTGAGCGTGCCATGGTTCCGGCGGATGGCGCATGCAGGGGGGATGCCATGACGGCCACGTATCGGGACGTGAAGGCGGATATTCTGGACAAGATCACCCAGGGGATCTGGCCGCCCGGCAGCCTCGTGCCGAACGAGACGGATCTGGCTCGCAGCTACGACTGCGCCCGCGCCACGGTGAACCGGGCGATGCGCGAACTGGCCGAGGACGGGATCATCGAACGCCGCCGCAAGGCGGGAACGCGGGTCAGGATGGCGCCCGTGCGGCAGGCCCGTTTCGCGATTCCGATCGTGCGCGCCGAGATCGAGGATCAGGGCGCGGCCTACCGCTATGCGCTGGTGCGGCGCGACATCCGCGCCGCGCCGGACTGGCTGCGGGCGCGGCTCAACCTGCGGGACGGCGGGCGGGTCCTGCACCTGGTCTGCATGCATTACGCCGATGGCGCGCCCTACCAGCACGAAGACCGCTGGATCAGCCTCGACCTGCTGCCCAAGGCCGCCGAGGCGGATTTCACCGCCACCGGGCCGAACGAATGGCTGGTCGCGGCGATGCCGTTCTCGAATGCCGAAATCAGCTTTCTCGCGGTGCAGGCGGATGCGTCGCTCGCCGACCATCTGGGCTGCGCGGCGGGCGATGCGCTGTTCCGCACCGAACGGTCGACCTGGTGGGAAGGCCAGGCGATCACCTTCGTCCGCCTGACCTTCCGGCGCGGCCACAGGATGACCGCGCAATACTGACCGCCGCCCGCCCGTGCCGGCCGAGTCAGAGGATGCCCGGCAGGGTCAGCCCGTTTTCGCGGGCGCAGTCCTTCGCGATCTCGTATCCGGCGTCGGCATGGCGCATGACGCCGGTCGCCGGGTCGTTCCACAGCACGCGGGCGATGCGGCGGTCTGCGTCTTCGCTGCCATCGCAGCAGATCACCATGCCCGAGTGTTGCGAGAACCCCATGCCGACGCCGCCGCCATGGTGCAGCGACACCCATGTCGCGCCCGACGCGGTGTTCAGCAGCGCGTTCAGCAGCGGCCAGTCCGACACCGCGTCGGAGCCGTCCTTCATCGCCTCGGTCTCACGGTTGGGCGAGGCGACCGAACCGCTGTCCAGGTGGTCGCGTCCGATCACCACCGGTGCCTGCAACTCGCCGTTGCGCACCATCTCGTTGAAGGCCAGACCCAGCTTGTGGCGCACGCCCAGCCCAACCCAGCAGATCCGCGCGGGCAGGCCCTGGAAACTGATCCGGTCCCGCGCCATGTCGAGCCACTGGTGCAGGTGCGCGTCATCCACCAGTTCCTTCACCTTGGCGTCGGTCTTGTAGATGTCCTCCGGATCGCCCGACAGCGCGCACCAGCGGAACGGGCCGATGCCGCGGCAGAACAGCGGGCGGATATAGGCGGGCACGAAGCCCGGAAAGGCAAAGGCGTTTTCCAGCCCTTCCTCCAGCGCCACCTGGCGGATGTTGTTGCCGTAGTCCAGCGTCGGCACCCCGTCGTTCCAGAAATCGACCATCGCGGCCACATGCACCTTCATGCTGGCGCGGGCGGCCCTTTCCACCGCCTTCGGATCGCTTTCGCGCTTCTCGCGCCACTCGGCCACGCTCCAGCCCTGCGGCAGGTAGCCGTTGATCGGATCGTGGGCGCTGGTCTGGTCGGTCACGATGTCCGGGCGGATGCCGCGTTTGTGGATCTCGGGGAAGATGTCGGCGGCATTGCCCAGCAGGCCCACCGATTTCGCCTCGCCCGCCGCAGTCCAGCGGTCGATCATTTCCAGCGCTTCGTCCAGCGTCTCGGCCCTTTCATCGACGTATTTCGTGCGCAGGCGGAAATCGATGCTGTCGGGGTTGCATTCCACCGCCAGGCAGCAGGCCCCGGCCATCACCGCCGCCAGCGGCTGCGCGCCGCCCATGCCGCCCAGCCCGCCGGTCAGGATCCACTTGCCGGTCAGGTCGCCGCCGTAATGCTGCCGACCAGCTTCGGTGAAGGTCTCGTAGGTGCCCTGCACGATCCCTTGCGAGCCGATATAGATCCAGGATCCGGCGGTCATCTGACCGTACATGGCCAGCCCCTTCCGGTCCAGTTCGTTGAAGTGATCCCAGGTCGCCCAATGCGGCACCAGGTTGCTGTTGGCGATCAGCACGCGGGGCGCGTCCTTGTGGGTCTGGAACACGCCGACCGGCTTTCCCGATTGCACCAGAAGGGTCTGGTCTTCCTCCAGATCCTTCAGGCTGGCGACGATGGTGTCGAAATCCTTCCAGGTGCGGGCCGCGCGGCCGATACCGCCATAGACGACGAGCTCGTGCGGGTTCTCGGCCACGTCCGGGTGCAGGTTGTTCATCAGCATCCGCATCGGCGCCTCGGTCAGCCAGCTTTTCGCGGTGATCTCGGTTCCGGTTGCCGGAAAGACGTCGCGGATGTTCTTGCGGGGGTCGGTCATGTCAGGTCTCCGTTCAGGGCAAGATGCGCCAGCCGGCCCAGGATCCGCTTGAGAACCGGGCGCAGGCGTTCGGCCGCCCCGGTGTCATAGTCCCAGGGCGCGGCCTCGCCGGTCAGGTAGGTGGATTGGGCCAGTTCCATCTGGATGGCGTGGATGTTGTCGTCGGGGCGGCCATAGTGGCGCGTGGTCCAACCGCCCTTGAACCGGCCGTTCAGCACCGTGGAATAGCGGTCTTCGGCCCGGCACAGCCCGTAGACCGCGGTTTCGATGGCGCGGTGACAGGTCGTGCCGTGGTTCGTGCCGATGTTGAGATCCGGCAGCGTGCCGTCAAACAGGTAGGGAATCCGCGACCGGATCGAATGGCAATCGTAAAGGATCGCGATCCCGTGCAGCGCCTTCACCCGGTCCAGTTCCGCCTTCAGGGCCGCATGGTAGGGCGCGTGAAAGGCGGCGCGGCGGTCTTCGGTTTCCGCATCGTCCGGCGGGATGTCCCAGATGGGCCGCCCGTCGAAATCCGTCAGCGGCACCAGCCCGGTCGTGTTCCGGCCGGGGTAGAGGCTGACCCCCGAAGGGTCGCGGTTGGCGTCGATGACATAGCGGTGAAAGGTGGCCCGCACCGTTGTCGCGCCGTCCAGAAGCCCGTGATAGAGCCGGTCGATGTGCCAGTCCGTGTCGTCCAAGCCCCGCCCGCGCGGGTTCAGCCGCGCCCGGATGGCGTCGGGAACGAAGGTGCCCGTATGCGGCAGCCCCAGGACGACCGGGCTGTCGCCGCGCGTCACCTCGACCGGGGCCGCCGGGGCGCTCACGGCGCGATCCCCGGCATGGCGACGCCGCTGCTGGCGACGGTCCGGCCCGACCGGATCAGCGCCGCCGCGGCTTCCAGGTCGGGCGCGAGATAGCGGTCGGCGGTCAGGCCGGGCACGCTGGCGCGCAGTTCAGCCACGACGCGGCCCAGCGGCGGGCTGGTCACGAGCGGCGAGCGGAATTCGATGCCCTGCGCGGCGCAGAGCAGTTCCACCCCGAGGATGCGTTCGAGATTGGCGACCATCCGCCCCAGCCGCACCGCGCCATGGGCGGCCATGGACACGTGGTCTTCCTGGTTGGCGCTGGTCGGGGTGCTGTCGGTGACGCAGGGATTGGCCAGGTGCTTGTTCTCGCTCATCAGGGCGGCGGTGGTGACTTCGGCGATCATGTAGCCGGAATTCAGCCCCGGATCGGGGGTCAGGAAGGGCGGCAGGTCATGGGACAGGACCGGGTCCACGATCAGCGCGATGCGGCGCTGCGCGATGGCGCCGATCTCGGCAAGGGCCAGCGCGATCATGTCGGCGGCGAACCCGACCGGCTCGGCGTGGAAATTGCCGCCGGACACGATCAGGCCGGCCCCGGTCAGAACCAGCGGATTGTCGGTGGCGGCGTTGGATTCGATCTCCAGCGTCCGCGCGGCCATGCGCAGCATGTCCATCGCCGCGCCGGTGACCTGCGGCTGGCAGCGGATGCAATAGGGGTCCTGCACCCGGCTGTCGCCGTCGCGGTGGCTTTCGCGGATGACCGATCCCTCCAGCAGCGCGCGCAGCGTGGCGGCGGCGTCGATCTGGCCCGCGTGGCCGCGCAGGGCGTGGATTTCCGGTTGCAGCGGCGCGGTGGATCCCATGATAGCGTCGGTGGACAGGGCCGACGTGACGAGCGCCGACTGCATCGCCCGCCATGCGCCGAACAGCCCCGCCAGCGCGAAGGCGGTGGAAAACTGGGTGCCGTTGATCAGCGCCAACCCTTCCTTCGCGCCCAGCACCACCGGGGACAGGCCGGCGCGGGCCAGCGCCTCGGCGCCGGGCAGGATGTCGCCGCCGAATTCGGCTTCGGCCTCGCCCATCATCACGGCGGCCATATGCGCCAGCGGCGCAAGGTCGCCGGAGGCCCCGACCGACCCCTGCGCCGGGATCACCGGGGTCACGCCGCGGTCCAGCATCGCTTCGATCAGATGCACGAGTTCGAGCCGCACGCCCGACGCGCCCCGTCCGAGGCTGAGCAGCTTCAGCGCCATCATCAGGCGGGCATGGGCGCGGGGGATCGGGTCGCCGACGCCGCAGCAATGGGACAGGATCAGGTTGCGTTGCAGGGTGGCGGTGTCCGCCGCCGCGATCTTGACGCTGGCCAGCTTGCCGAACCCGGTGTTGACCCCGTAGACGGCGTCGGACCCGTTGGCGGCGGCGTCGATCCGCTCCTGCGCCTCGATTATCGCCCCGTGGCAGGACGGGTCGAGCCGCACGGCGGCCTGGTCGCGGAACACCCGTTCCAGGTCGGCGAGGGTCACGGCCCCCGGTGTCAGTGTCAGGCCGGTCATGGCGATTCTCCGAAAAGGCGGTCGTGCAGGGGGTTGAAACCGATGCGGTAGCTGAGTTCGGCGGGGTGCTCGACATCCCAGATGGCAAGATCGGCGCGCTGGCCGGCGGCGAGCGTGCCCGCGTCCGCCAGGCCGAGCGCGCGGGCGGCATGGGCGGTGACGCCGCGCAGCGCCTCTTCGGGCGTCAGGCGGAACAGGGTGCAGCCCATGTTCATCGCCAGCAGCAGGGAATTCATCGGCGAGGAACCGGGGTTCAGGTCGGTGGCCAGGGCGATCGGCACCCGGTGCCGGCGCAAGGCCGCGATCGGCGGCGCCTGGGTTTCGCGCAGCGTGTAGAAGGCGCCGGGCAGGATCACCGCGACCGTGCCCGATCCGGCCATCGCCCGCACCCCGTCTTCGTCGAGGTATTCCAGGTGGTCGGCGGACAACGCGCCGTGGCGGGCGGCCAGTTTCGCGCCGCCGAGGTTGGAGAGCTGTTCCGCATGCAACTTGACCGGCAGGTCCAGCGCGCGGGCCACGACGAAGACGCGGGCGATCTGGTCCGGGGAAAAGGCGATGCCTTCGCAGAACCCGTCCACCGCGTCCACGAGTCCTTCGGCATGGGCGGCGCGCAGGGCCGGGATGCAGATGTCGTCGATATAGGCGTCGCCGCGCCCGGCGTATTCGGGCGGTGTCGCATGCGCCCCGAGAAAGGAGGTGCGGACGCGGATCGGGCGCTGCGCCGCGATGGCGCGGGCGACACGCAGCATCCGCAGTTCGGTGTCCATGTCCAGGCCATAGCCGGACTTGATCTCGATCGTGGTGACGCCTTCGGCGATCAGGGCGTCGACGCGCCGCAGGGCGGTTTGCAGCAATGCGTCCTCGCTGGCGGCGCGGGTCGCCGCGACGGTGGACACGATGCCGCCGCCGGCGCGCGCGACCTCTTCGTAGCTGGCGCCGTTCAGCCGCATTTCGAATTCGGCGGCGCGGTTGCCGCCATGCACCGCGTGAGTGTGGCAGTCGATCAGGCCGGGCGTCACCAGCCGTCCCCGCAGGGACAGAGGTTCGAACCGGCGAAAGGCGTCAGGCAGGTCGTCGCGGCGGCCGACCCACGCGATCCGCCTCTGCGACAGCGCGATGGCGGCGTCGTCGATCAGCCCATAGGGCGTTCCGGACCCGGTCAGAGTCGCGGCGCGCAGGTCGCAAAGCAATTGATCGCTGTTGGCCATGAGCAGGTGTCCTTGAAAGATTCGTCTTTTCTCGTAGTTATTTTTGTCTAATATGTCTATACATAAAATCAATAAGCATGGAAATAGAAGTGATCCACGCAAGACATGTCCTGCTCAGTTCCGGTCGGATCGGATTGCGCCGGGGCGGATTGCAGATCTGATGCCACTCGACCGGCGGCAGAATTTGCGGTATGTTTGACGGTATATCACGGGGCAGGACATGCGCGAACAGACACGGAAATCCACCAGCATGACGCTGGATGCAAAGGTTCTGGACGAGGCTCGCGCCCTGGGCATCAACCTGTCGCAGGCGGCCGAATCCGGGCTGGTCGCGGCGATCCGGGCGGAACGCGCGCGGATCTGGAAACAGGAAAACGCCGGGGCGATCGCCGATTACAACGCTTTCCTGGATCGCGACGGGCCGCCGCTGTCGGGATTTCGCAAGTTCTGACCGATGACGGCGCAGTTCGATCTCTATCGCATGGCCGGCGGCCCGATGGTCGTCATCCTGCAAAGCGACCTGCTGGACCAGTTGAACACCCGCGTGGTGGCGCCGCTGGTTCCGGCGCATTCGGTGAACCGCGTGCTGCGCAGCCTGAACCCGGTCGCGGTGATCGGCGAAGAATCTTTTCTGGTGATGCCGCAGCTCGCCGCGACCCTGACCCTGGGCGAACTGGGGACAAGGATCGGGTCGCTGGCGGTGTTGCGCGACGACATCCTGCGCGCCATGGACGCGCTTCTGTCGGGGATCTGAAAAACCGGACGCCGCGCAACGAAAAACCCCCGCATTGCTGCGGGGGTCAGGTCTTGCAGGGACCGACGGGGAGGGGTCAGTTCTGCAAGTAGACGGGCATCGTGTCGTCCAGCGCGTCCTTCCACGGGGTGTGGTGCACAGGGGCCATCGTGCCCGTAATGACGGATTTGTAGCAGTTGTTGCGAAATCCCATGATGTTTTCGGACTTGTGCTTTTTCCACTGGTAGAAGGCTTCGCACGCGCCATCGACGTCGAAGCTGGGATAATCGGTCTCGTCGATCAGTTCCTGCACATAGTCGCCCTGATACTTGATCGCGTATTTGGCGTCGTCGCTGGCTTCCTCGCGGGCTTCGCGTTCCTTGACATCGGCCAGCATCGCCTGTTCACCGGGAATATCGAGCTTGCCCATGATCGCGTCGCGCACCCACCAGGCCTGGGCGTCGAACATGTTGAAGGTGAACCACTGGTCCTGCATCCCGAGATAGAACAGCTTGGGATTGTGCACCCAGGCCACGCCCTTGTAGAGATCAGCGGCGGCAAGCCGGTTGGCGGTCTTCAGGCGCAGGTCGTCCGGCAGGAAGTTGAAGAAATGCTTGTAGCCGGTGCAGAGGATGATCGCATCGACCTCGCGGCTGCTGCCGTCCTTGAAATAGGCGGTCCGGCCGTCCACCTTGACCAGCGCCGGGACTTCTGCCCAGTTGTCGGGCCAGTCAAAGCCCATCGGCGCGTTGCGATAGGCGACGGTGACGGACTTGCAGCCGTATTTCCAGCATTGCGACCCGATGTCTTCGGCCGAATAGCTTGAGCCGAGGATCAGGATGTCCTTGTTCTTGAATTCGCGGGCGTCGCGGAAATCATGGGCGTGCAGGACGCGGCCGTTGAACGTGTCGAAACCTTCGTAGAAGGGCACGTTCGGGGTCGAGAAATGGCCCGAGGCGACGATGACGTGGTCGAAATCCTCGCTGTAGGTGCTGTCCTTGGAATGGTCGTGCACGGTGACGGTGAAATTGCCCGCGTCCTCGTTATACTGCACCCAGCGGATGACCGAGTTGAAGCGGATCCACTTGCGCACATCCGCCTTGAGCACCCGGCCTTCGATATAGTCGAACAGCACGGCGCGCGGCGGGTAGGAGGCGATCTGCTTGCCGAAATGTTCCTCGAAGGAATAATCGGCGAATTCCAGGCCCTCCTTGGGGCCGTTGGACCAGAGATAGCGATACATCGAACAGTGGACGGGCTCGCCGTTCTCGTCCAGGCCGGTGCGCCAGGTGTAGTTCCAGAGCCCGCCCCAGTTGTCCTGCTTCTCGAAACAGACGATCTCGGGGATCTCGGCGCCCTTCTGGGCGGCGGACTGGAAGGCGCGCAGCTGTGCCAGGCCCGACGGCCCCGCGCCGATGACGGCAACCCGTTTCTGTGTCATGTGGTTCTCCCGTGTTGCGAAACCAGATGAGTCACTGGTTCTTTATTGGTCTGGTCCAAATAGCCATCCGGAGGACCAATCTGTCAACCAATTTTCATCCTGCGAAACAAAATTTCCGCCCATTTCCTAAAAAACCCCCTGCCGCGGACCGGATTTGCTGCTAGATCTGGCTCATGTCAGGTTCCAGTTTCGCCCATTCGCTCGCCGTCACCAGCGCCTTGCCCCGGATGCGCGTGGGCATGAGCGAGCCGGTCAACATCGGTTTCCTCGCGCCGCTGAGCGGTCCGGTCGAATCCTGGGGGCGGCCGGGGCTGAACGGCTGTCAGATCTGGGAGGACTGGCTGAACCGGTCCGGCGGGCTTCTGATCCGGGGGCGGCGGTATCCGATCCGCATTCATGCGTTTGACTGCGGCTATGACCCGGACCGCGCCGTCGAAGGGGCGCGGTATCTGACCCGGACTTATGATGTGGCGCTGATGATGATGCTGGGCGGTGACAGTTTCACCCCGGTGCGTGACGATTTGATGGCGCGCAAGGTGCTGACCTCGACGCTGCTGCCCAGCGACCTGTCGCCCGATACGCCCTATCTGATCGCGCCCAGCGAAGTGCACCCGATCTACAACGTGACCGGGGTGGACTGGCTGGCCCGCACCCGGCCGGAACTGCGCCGGGTGGCGATGTGCAGCCAGACCGATGCGCTTGGCACGCCGTCGCTGGCGACCTATCGCGCCGCGTTCAGGGCGGCGGGGCTGACCGTCGCCAAGGAGATCCGTTATGATCCCGACGGCACGGGTGCGGCGGCGCTGGTGCAGCCGATGCTGGACACTGACCCGGACATCCTGTGCTGGTGCACGAGTCATACGCCGATGGTGCACGCGATGACCGAATACGCCCATGCGCAGGGGTTTCGCGGCACGATCCTGTCCTGCACGCTGGACAATTACGACCGGCTCGTGGCGCGCACCTCGGCCGGTTTCATGGAAGGCGCGACCTTTCAGTTTCCCGATTTCGACGATCCGATGCTGCGCAAGAAAGCGTTCTTTTTCAATCAGCCGCAGATGTTCTTTGCCGAATACAACCGCCGCTTTCCCGGAACCTGGAGCGCGGTCAGCTGGGAATACGCGGCAATTCTCGATATATGGCACGCGGCGGTGGAAAAGGCCGGCAGCATCAATTCCGTGTCGGTTCTGGCGGCGATGAAACAGATGGGCCAGGTCACCCATGCCTTTGGAAACGCGCAGTGGTGGGGGCAGGACATGTTCGGGATCGGTAATGCGCTGGTCGGCGACTGGCCGGTGGTCACGGTGCAGGGGGGCAGGGCGCGGATCGTCGAATTCGGGTCGATCCCGGACTGGCTGTCGCGGCACGAGGCCCTGCTGCGCGACGAGATGTCGGCGCTTGGCCAGCTGTGGAACCAGCGCGTCGGCGCGCAGGCCGGAATGACGCTGAATGCGCGGACGGTGCCGGGCTAGCCTTCCTGCAACAGCAGTTTCTGTTCTTCCACCAGGTGCAGCTTGATGAATTCCACCGCGCTTTCCACGTCGCGCGACGCGATGGCGTTGAACAGGGTGTTGTAGCGCTGCTGATAGTCCTGAATCCGCCTGGGCGTGAGGTGCCGCCGCATGAGCGCGGTGCGGAAACTCTGCTGGCAGACCTGGATCGCCAGCTCGTAGCAGGAGGCGAGAAGCGGGTTGCGGGTGCCCTTCGCGATCTTGCGGTAGAGTTCTTCCTCGCAGGCCACGAATTCCACCGCATCGGTGCGCACGGCTTCGATCCGGGTCAGGGTTTCGCCCAGGTCTTCGAGATCGCGGGGCGTCATGTTGATGACGGCCAGACGCACCATTTCCGGTTCCAGGATGCCGCGCACCACCAGGTGATCCAGCGGGCTGGTGTTTTCCGCCACGGAGCGGTCGCCCCGCGGGATTTCGGGTTCGGACCGGTAGGTGACGAAGCTGCCGCTGCCGGCGCGGCGGCGGATGATGTTGCGCGATTCCAGAACGTCCAGGGCCTCCCGGACCGTGTTGCGCGACACGCCCAGATCGGAGGCCAGGGTGCGTTCGGACGGCAATCTCGTGTCCGCCGGGTATTCTTCGGACTTGATCCGGGCGAACAGCGCGTCGATCACGACCTGGACCGTGGCGCCGACCGAATGGCCGGTCAGGATCTGGGATGTCAAGGCGTCGGTCATTTGGATGCGTTCATTGCGATGCAGTGGTCGGTTCGGAAGGCGGTCAGCCCGTCTTGAAGGTGGTTCGCGGACGGAGCAAATCCGCCGGGCGGTCGGGTCCGCCAGGGACGAGTCTGCGCATATTCTGGCCCAAGAGGCAAGATCGGTCCGGGAATTGGTCCGAAACCGGTTCAGTCGCGGCTATTTTTAGCAGGCGTTTAAGCCTATGCAAAATTTGACTTTTCCGCTCATCTTTCGCCGTCGCCCCGCGTTTCTGTCCGAAAAAAGGAACCAAAAGCAATAAAATTTCTTTGCGGGAAACATTGAATCGGGTAGCCTGACCTCGAAACCAGGCTTTCGGTCCAAAATTGGGCGCGATCCATTGAGAGAGGGATCGGCGCGAAAAATTGGCCCGAAATTGGTATTCGAAAACGGACCGCCGGACAACAGGCGGACGCAACACGGGAGTGACAGATGTTTTCCAGATTCTCACGCAGGACATTTCTGAAATCGACGGCGGCGGCGACCGTCGCCGCGAGCCTGCCGCGACTTGCCGCCGCACAGGACAAGGTGATCCGGATCGGATTCCTCGCGCCGCTGACCGGGGCCGTCGCGGCCTGGGGCAAGCCGGGGCTGGATGGCTGTGCGATCTGGGCCGAACGGATCAACGCCGCGGGCGGCATCAAGCTGGCGGACGGGGATTATCAGGTCGAATTCGTGTCCTATGACAACGAATACGACCCGGCCAAGGCCCGCACCGGCGCGACCAAGCTGATCCGCGAGGATGGCGTCAGTTTCATCATGATGCTGGGTGGCGACACCTGGCCCGGTGTGCAGCCCGTCGCCGACAAGACCGGCATGCTGTTCTCCACCCTGCTGCCCAGCGATCTCAGCCCCGAAACCACCACGCTGATCGCGCCGGCCGAGGTGCACCCGATCTACAATGTGACCGGGGTCGAATGGCTGGCCGAGAACAAGCCGGACCTGAAGACCGCGGTGATGTGCGCGCAGGACGACGCGCTGGGTCTGCCGTCGGTCGCCACCTATCTCGCTGCGTTTGAGGCGGCGGGGATCGAGATGCTGGACGACCCGCTGCTGTTTGACCCGGCGACCACGGATTTCGCCCCGGTCGTCACCCGGCTGATCGCCAACGATCCGGATATCGTCTGTCTCGACACCTGCTATTCGGACTATGTGCATCCGATCTGCGAGCAGCTGTTCCAGCAGGGCTACAAGGGGCAGATCATTTCCTGCACCGCCGATTTCTACGACCAGATGATCGCCAAGACGTCAGAAGAGTTCATGGAAGGCTTCGTCTTCCAGTTCCCGGATTTCGACGATCCGGCGCTGAACGCGGACACCATCAATTTCGCCGATCCCAACGGCTTTTACGCTGAATACAACAAACGCCATCCGGGCCAGTGGGGCGCGGTGAGCTGGGAATACGCGTCGATCATGGACCTGTGGAAGGCCGCCGCCGAAAAGGCCGGCTCCGCCGATCCCGAGGCGGTGATGGCGGCGATGAAGGACGGCGGCAAGGGCGATCACGCCTTCGGTCAGGCCGACTGGTGGGGCAGCGAGCTGTTCGGCATCGACAACGCCCTGGTCGGCGACTGGCCGGTGGTGGTGATCGAGGGCGGCAAGGCCAGGGTCAAGGCGTTCAAGTCGATCCCCGACTGGTATGCCAGGCACGGCGATCTGCTGGTCAAGCACATGACCGCCTATGACCAGATGTGGAACCAGCGCAGCTAGCGCGACTGGCGGCGCGGGACATCCCCGCGCCGCGCCCCGTGTCCCAACGAGAAGAAGACGATGCTGGACCTATTGGCGCAGACCGGCCTCAATGCCGTATATGCTGCGAGCTACATTTCCCTTGTCGCGGTCGGGCTGGTCCTGATCTTCGGCGTCATGGGCGTGCTGAACTTCGCCCATGGCGAACTGTTCATGGCCGGGGCCTATGCCGTGGTGGCGCTCTATGCCGACGCGCACCTGCCGTTTTTCGTCGCCGTCGCGGCGGGGCTGGTGTTCGTCGGGCTGCTGGGCCTGCTGATGGAGCGGGCGCTGTTCCGCCCCTTGAAGGACAATCCGCTCGGCGGGCTGGTGGCCTCGATCGGGTTCCTGATGATCCTGCAATCGCTGGCGGTCATGGGGTTCGGCGTGCGGATGGAACATATCCCGCCGGTGACGCAGCAGGTCATCGAATTCTCGGAAAAGGTGCGCCTGCCGGTGGCGCGGCTCTACGTGATCGTCGCCGCCGTGGTCCTGCTGACCGCGCTCTGGTATTTCCTGAAACGCACCCGGTTCGGCTGGGCCTTGCGCGCCTCGGCCCAGGACCCGGAAGCGGCGGCGCTCCAGGGCATCTCGATCACCCAGACCGCGCGGATCGCTATGTTCATCGGTGCGGCCCTCGCGGGTGTGGCCGGCGCGCTGACAGCGCCTTTGGTGTCGGTCAACCCGCATATGGGCCATTCGGTCATCGTGACCGCCTTCATCGTCATCATCGTCGGCGGTGTCGGGTCGCTGGAAGGGGCGGTGATCGCGTCGGTCGTCTATGCGGTGGTGCATACCTTCGTCACCACCTTCTTTGACGGGGTGATCGCGGACATCACCGGGCTGTCGCTGATGCTGCTGGTGCTGATCGTCAAGCCCACGGGCCTGTTCGGGAGCCGGGAACGTGCTTAGGGCCGGGATCTGGATACTCGCCCTGGCGGCCTTTCTGGCGCTGCCGCACGGCCTGAGCTTTTCGCAACAGGAAATCCTGGTTTTCCTCGTCATCAACATCCTTCTGGTCGCATCCTACCGGCTTCTGACCCTGACCGGCGAATGGTCGCTGGGCCATGTGGTCATCATGGGGGTCGGGGCCTATGCCTCGGCGCTCTACACCAAGGAACTGGGCATCGCCGTGCCTCTGTCGATGCTGCTGGGCGGGCTGACGGCGGCGCTGGTGGCCGTGGTTCTCAGCTTTCCGCTGTTCCGGATGAAAGGCTTCTATTTCCTGATCGGCAGTTTCGCGGCGGGCGAGATCATCCGGCTGCTCTGGAAACGGTTCCGCGAGCCCTTTGGCGGCGCCAAGGGGATCAAGGGGATCGACCCGATGCCGGATTTCTCCGTCGGTTTCTACCGTTTCGATTTCTTCGAACCCGTCAGCTACTACTATTTCGCGGGGATCGTGGTCGGGGTCTGTCTCTGGGTTCTGTGGCGGATCGAAAAATCCCCGGTCGGGCTGACCTTTCACGCGGTGCACTGGCAGGACAAGCTGGCCGAAGCGTCCGGCGTGAACCTGCGGGCCTATCGCACGCTGGCCTTCGCCATCGCCAGCGGCTTCGCGGGAATCAGCGGCGCGTTGCTGGCGCATTATGTCGGCACGATCAACCCGAACAGTTTCGATGTCGAAGTCATGGTCTTCGTGCTGACCTGGGCCATCGTCGGCGGCACCGCGACCTTCTACGGGCCGATCCTGGGCTGTATCGCGTTGACCGTTCTCAATGAAATCGTGCTGCGCGAACTGGGGTTCGAACAGATGCGCCCGCTGATCTACGGGGCGATCCTGATCGCGTCGATCCTGTTCCTGCCCGACGGTCTTGAAAGCCTGGTGCAGAAACTCCTCCGCCGCAAAGCGGCGCCAGCCAAGGAAAGGGTCGCGGAATGACCACGTTTCTGGAAATCAGGGATCTGACCATGCGGTTCGGCGGGCTGATGGCGGTGGATCATCTGAGCTTTACGGTCGAACACGGCCAGATCCACGGCCTGATCGGTCCCAATGGCGCGGGCAAGACCACAACCTTCAACATGATCTCGGGTTTTTACAAACCGACTTCGGGGCAGGTGTTGCTGCGCGGCGAAGACATTTCGGGGCTGAAGACCCACGAGGTCGCCCGGCGCGGCGTGGTGCGCACCTTCCAGCATTCGACCCTGTTCGCCGAATTGACGGTGCTGGAAAACGCGCTGGTCGGCACGCATATGCCGTTCCGCCCCAACATCTTTGCCGCCATCGTCGGCTGGGACAAGGAAGACCGGATCGGGGCCGAGGCGCGCGCGCGGGAGGCGCTGGAATTCTTTGGCCTCGACCATCTCGCCGGGGAACGCGCGGGCGATCTGTCTCATGGGCACCAGCGGGCGCTGGGGATGGCGGTCGCCTATGCCTCGCATCCGGACGTTGTGCTGCTGGACGAACCGTTCACCGGCATGAACCCCGAAGAAACCCGCCGGATGATGGGCCTGATGCGCAACCTGCGCGACAGCGGCATCACCATCCTGCTGGTGGAACACGACATGCAGGCGATCATGGGCCTGTGCGACACCATCACCTGCATGAGCTTCGGCAAGTTCCTGGCCGAGGGCGGACCGAAGGAAATCCGCAATCACCCGGCGGTGATCGAAGCCTATCTCGGAGGCGCGCGCCATGTTGCTTGAGGCACGGGGCATCGCCGTCAGCTACGGCAAGGTATCGGCGATCCGCGATATTTCGATCACTGTGCCCGAGGGCAAGATCGTCACCATCATCGGAGGCAATGGCGCGGGCAAGACGACGACCCTGCGGGCTCTGTCGGGCATGGTGCCGATCCGGTCCGGGGAAATCCGGCTGGGCGGCACCCGGATCGACACGCTGCCCGCCGACCGGATCGTGGCGCATGGCATCGCCCATGTGCCCGAAGGCCGGCGGATCTTTCCCGACATGACGGTCGAGGAAAACCTGCGCACCGGGGCCTTCCTGCGCCGGGACCATGACAAGGTCGAAAAGGACCTGGCCGATGTCTACGCGCGCTTCCCCCGGCTCAGGGAACGGCGCGGGCAGCGGGCGCAGACCATGTCGGGGGGCGAACAGCAGATGCTGGCGATCGGCCGCGCGCTGATGTCGGACCCGAAGATCCTGATGATGGACGAACCGTCCATGGGGCTGGCCCCGGTGATCGTCGAGGAGATCGCGGTCATCATCGAGGAGATCAACGCCCGCGGCCTGTCGGTCGTGCTGGTGGAACAGAACGCGGAACTGGCGCTGGACCTGGCCGATCAGGCCTATGTGCTGGAAACCGGAAACATGGCCTTGGAGGGGCCGGCCCATGAGCTTCACGACAATGAACACGTCCGCGCCGCGTATCTGGGGATTTAGGGCGTCCGACGCCGAGATGAAACTGGCCCGCGCGGCGGGCTGGTCGCGCGCCGATCTCGTCTGGGAACGGCTGATGGAATCCGCCCTGCGCGACTGGGAGGCCGGGAACCGCACAGGTGCCGTTCGCGGATTTCGGGTAGCGCATCTGCTGGGGCGACTCTGTTTCCCGCGCCGGGACCTGCGCCGCGCGGCGGGGCATGCGAACCTGTGCATCGCCACCGGCGACGCCCGCCAGCAGCGCGCGGCGCTGGCCATCTGGCGCGACTCCGGCCCGCAGATCGCGGCGATGCGGATCGCGCCCCGTGCCCGCAGTTCGCTGTTTCACCTGCGGATGGAGGCCCTGCACCGGGACACCTATCACGACAACCTGCGCCTGCGGATCGGCAGGATCGCGGCGGAGACCGAACAGACCCTGCGCCGCCTCACCGCCCCGGCCGGGGCCGGGCACCGGCATTTCGCGCGCTGGCGCGGCGAGAAGCCGAATGTGCATGACGATACCCGCAAGGTGCTGTCCGCCTGCCTGCTGCTGATCGACCGGTCCTGACGGGATTTGCGACATCGCGCAGGGCGTCGGGGCGGCTGCTCCGGGGCGTCTATGTTAAAGTTAAGCATTAAAAATATGATGCAACACAATGATAAAACATATAAATTTTTGCTTTAAGTTCGCCTGCTGCCGGCATTTCGCGAAAAAATGCAGGATGTCGCGTTCCTGATCGTCTCTGTCCGATTTCGACAGGGCGATCCGCGCGGTTCCTGCAATAAAGGCCGGAAAGGGAGTGTCGAGCGATGCGCTATTCCGGCTTCAAGGTGATCAAGGAGGCCCTGACGGGCCACAAGGGATGGACGCCCGCATGGCGCGATCCCGACCCCCAGCCGTCCTATGACGTGGTCATCATCGGCGGCGGCGGGCATGGGCTCGCGACCGCCTATTACCTGGCCAAGCAGTTCGGCGGCAAGCGGATCGCGGTGCTGGAAAAGGGCTGGATCGGCGGCGGCAACGTCGGCCGGAACACCACGATCATCCGGTCCAACTACCTGCTGGACGGCAACGAACCCTTCTATGAATTCTCGCTCAAGCTCTGGGAAGGGCTGGAACAGGACCTGAACTACAACGCGATGATCAGCCAGCGCGGCATCCTGAATCTGATCCATACGGATGCGCAGCGCGACGCCTTTACCCGGCGCGGCAACGCGATGATCCTGAACGGGGCCGATGCGGAACTGTTGAGCGTCGATCAGATCCGGGCGCGCTATCCGTTCATGAACTTCGACGACGCACGCTTTCCGATCAAGGGCGGGCTGGCGCAGCACCGCGGCGGCACGGTGCGCCATGACGCCGTCGCCTGGGGCTATGCGCGCGGCGCCGACAGCCTGGGCGTGGACATCATCCAGAATTGCGAAGTCACCGGGTTCCGTATCGAGAACGGGGTCTGCAAGGGGGTCGAAACCAGCCGCGGCTTCATCGGCGCGGGCAAGGTCGGCTGCGCGGTGGCCGGTTCCTCCGGCCGGTTGATGGCCAAGGCCGACATGCGGCTGCCGATCGAAAGCCATGTCCTGCAGGCCTTCGTGTCCGAAGGGCTGAAACCGATCCTGCCGGGGGTCGTCACCTTTGGCGCCGGGCATTTCTATTGCAGCCAGTCCGACAAGGGCGGGCTGGTCTTTGGCGGCGATCTCGACGGTTACAACTCCTATGCCCAACGCGGCAACCTGCCGGTGGTCGAGGATGTGGCCGAGGGCGGCATGGCGCTGTTCCCGATGCTGGGCCGGGTGCGGCTCTTGCGGATGTGGGGCGGCATCATGGACATGTCGATGGATGGATCGCCGATCATCGACCGGACGCATATCGGCGGGCTCTATTTCAACGGCGGCTGGTGCTATGGCGGTTTCAAGGCGACACCGGCGTCGGGCTGGTGTTTCGCCCATCTGCTGGCGAAGGACGAACCGCACCCCGTCGCTGCCGCCTATCGGTTCGACCGGTTCGAAAAGGGCCGGATGATCGACGAAAAGGGCATGGGCGCGCAGCCCAACCTGCATTGAGGATGTCAGACCAATGATCATCAATCACCCGCTGCTTGGCCCCCGCGACGCGCAGGAATTCACCTATCTGGGCGATGCGTCGCTGATCGACCGCCCGGACTGGCAGGCCGAGGATGCCGACCGGAAGTTCTATGAATACGCCTATCTGCGGGACAACCCGGCCGGCCTGCACCGTGAGCTGTGGTTTCACGAACAGGGCGACCGGAGCTGGCTGGTGGTGACGCGCAACACGGTCACGCATGAGATCACGCAGGTGGAACTGGCCCGCGATGTGGCCCGTGCAAGGGGGCGCAGCGCATGACACAGGTGAACCGGCTTCCCGGCGGGCAGATCGACCGCGGCAGGGGTGTGAATTTCACATTCGACGGCACCGCCTACCAGGGCCACCCCGGCGATACGCTCGCCTCGGCGCTGCTGGCCAACGGCGTGCGGCTGATGGGACGGTCGTTCAAATACCACCGTCCGCGCGGAGTGCTGACGGCGGGATCGGAAGAGCCGAACGCGCTGGTCGAACTGCGCAGCGGCGCCTGGCAGGAACCCAACACCCGCGCCACGACGGCGGAACTGTTCGACGGGCTGTGCGCCAACAGCCAGAACCGCTGGCCGTCGCTGAAATTCGACGCCATGGCGATCAACGACCGGTTCAGCAATTTCCTGACCGCCGGGTTCTACTACAAGACCTTCATGTGGCCTGCGGCCTTCTGGGAAAAGCTCTACGAGCCCGTCATCCGCAAGGCGGCGGGGCTCGGGTCGGTGTCGTTTCAGCCCGATCCCGACAGCTATGACAAGGGGTTCCTGCACTGCGACCTGCTGATCGTCGGCGCCGGGCCGGCGGGTCTGTCCGCCGCCCTGACGGCGGGCCGGGCGGGGGCGCGGGTGATCCTCGCGGACGAGGATTTCACACCGGGCGGACGGCTCAACGCCGAATCGCTGGTGGTCGGCGATCAGGCCGGGTCGGACTGGGCGGCGGCCTCTGTCGCGGAACTGGCGGATTTGCCGAACGTGCGGCTGATGACGCGCACCACGGTGATCGGGGCGTTCGATCACGGGATCTATGGCGCGGTCGAACGGGTCAGCGATCACCTGCCGACCCCCGCGACCGGCAAGCCGCGCCAGGTCCTGTGGCGGATCACGTCCCGCCGGGCGCTGCTCTGCGCCGGGGCGATCGAACGGCCCATCGCGTTCGAGAACAACGACCGGCCCGGCATCATGCTGGCCGGCGCGATGCGCGCCTATGCCAACCGCTGGGCGGTGACGCCGGCGCAGAAGGTCGCGGTGTTCACCAATACCGACGATGGCCACCGCACGGCGGTCGATCTGCTGGCCAAGGGCGTC
The DNA here is from genome assembly GCF_030164465.1 of Sedimentitalea xiamensis. Taxonomy (GTDB): domain Bacteria; phylum Pseudomonadota; class Alphaproteobacteria; order Rhodobacterales; family Rhodobacteraceae; genus Sedimentitalea; species Sedimentitalea xiamensis. The sequence continues at coordinate 15,177 of NZ_JASNJE010000010.1, read as the reverse complement.
AGGGTGGCCGCCGTCATCGACCCGCGCGAGAACGCGCCGCGCATCGCCGATTGCGAGTTGCTGGCCGGGGCGCAGGTGATCGACACCAAGGGACGCCTGGGGCTGACCTTTGTCGAAGTGCGGATGGTGTCGGGCGAAAAGCGCACCATCGAATGCGGCGCGCTCGGGGTATCGGGCGGCTGGAACCCGAACGTCAGCCTGACCTGTCATCAGCGGGGCCGTCCGGCGTGGCGCGAGGATATCGCCGCGTTCGTGCCCGGCGCGGAGGGTCCGGCCGGCCTGACCGTCGCCGGGGCCGCCGCGGGCGATTTCAGCACCGCCGCCGCCCTGTCGGCGGGCGCGAAACAGGCGGCCGCCGCGCTGCGCGACATCGGGATCACCGCCCGCGCGCTGCCGCAGCCCGAGGCAGAGGACGCCCCCGTCACCGTCTCGCCGTTCTGGCATGTGGGCGAAGGCAAGGGCCGCGCCTGGCTCGACCAGCAGAACGACGTGACCGTCAAGGACGTGAAGCTGGCGCACCAGGAAAATTTCCGTTCGGTCGAACATCTGAAACGCTACACGACGCTCGGGATGGCGACCGACCAGGGCAAGACGTCGAACATGGGCGGGCTCGCGATCATGGCGGAACTGGCGGGCCAGACGATTCCGCAGACCGGCACCACGATCTTTCGCCCGCCCTATACGCCGGTGTCGCTGGGGGTGCTGGCGGGACGGTCGCGCGGCAAGGATTTCCGCCCGGTGCGCAAGACCCCCAGCCACAAATGGGCCGAGGAACAGGGCGCGGTCTTTGTCGAGGTCGGCATGTGGCTGCGGGCGCAATGGTTCCCGAAACCCGGCGAAACCGAATGGCGGCAAAGTGTGGACCGGGAGGTGCTGGCCACCCGCAAGAGCGTCGGCGTCTGCGACGTGACCACGCTGGGCAAGATCGACGTGCAGGGCCGCGACGCGGCGACGTTCCTGAACCGGATCTACTGCAACGGTTTCGCCAAGCTGGCGGTGGGCAGGACGCGTTACGGGCTGATGCTGCGCGAGGACGGGATCGCCATGGACGACGGCACCGCCGGACGGCTGGCGGAGGATCATTTCGTCGTCACCACCACCACGGCCAACGCCGTATCCGTCTACCGCCACATGGAGTTCGCCCGCCAGTGTCTCTGGCCCGATCTCGACGTGCAGCTGATTTCCACCACCGAAGCCTGGGCGCAATATGCGGTCGCCGGCCCCAATGCGCGCAAGCTGCTGCAAAAGGTCGTGGACCCGGAGTTCGACATTTCCAACGAGGCCTTCCCCTTCATGGCCTGCGGCGAGATCACCGTCTGCGGCGGCCTGCGGGCGCGGCTGTTCCGGATCTCGTTCTCGGGCGAACTGGCTTATGAAATCGCGGTGCCGACGCGCTATGGCGATGCGATGATCCGGCGGCTGATGGAAGCCGGGCAGGAATTCGGCGCGGTGCCCTATGGCACCGAGGCGCTTGGCGTCATGCGGATCGAAAAGGGCCACGCGGCGGGCAACGAGCTCAATGGCACGACGACCGCCTTGAACCTTGGCATGGGGCGCATGGTGTCCAAGGCCAAGGACAGTATCGGCTCGAAACTGTCCGAACGCGAGGGGCTGAACGAACCCGACGCGCTGGCGCTGGTCGGCTTTCAGCCGGTCGATCCGGCGGACCGTGTTCTGGCCGGCGCGCATCTGATGACCATGGGGACCGAAGTCAACGCGGCCAATGACCAGGGCTATATCACCTCGGCCTGCTATTCGCCCAATCTCGGCTCGTCCATCGGCATCGGGTTCCTGAAGAACGGGGCGGACCGCAAGGGCGAAGTGGTCCGCGCCGTCAGTCCGCTGACCGGGCTGAACGTGGATCTCAAGGTGGTCAGCGCCCATTTCGTAGACCCTGAAGGAGACCGGCTCCGTGCATGATCTGGTGGCAATCACCCCGCTTGGGGGGGACAAACCGCGCGTCGACCGGGTCGGCCCGGTGACGTTGAGCGAACGGCCCGACTGGGCGCTGGCCTCTGTCGCCTCCCGGCTGGGACGGGAACAGGACTGCCGCGACGGTCTGAAGGCGGCGCTGGGGCAGGGCGTGCCGGACGTGGGCCGGCTGGCCGCGGGCGATCCGCTGTCGGCCTTCTGGACCGGGCCGGAACAATGGATGGTCGAGGCCCCGCACGCCAGCCACGAAGATCTCGCCGCGCGGCTGAAGGCGGCGCTTGGCGACGCGGCCAGCGTGACCGAACAGACCGACGGCTGGTGCCGTTTCGACATGGAGGGCGACGGAGTCGTCGCCGTTCTGGAACGGTTGTGCAATGTCGATGTGGCGGCGCAGGACTCCGGCGCCGCAACCCGCGCGTCGATCGAGCACCTGGGCTGTTTCCTGGTCTGCCGCGCCGCCCGCCGGTCGCTGTCGGTGATCGGGCCGCGGTCGTCGGCGGGGTCGCTGCATCATGCGCTTCTGACCGCGATGCGGTCGGCGCTGTGACGCGGAGCGGACGGGCCTAGACCGACGGAACCGACTTGTTGTCGCGCACGCGGAACATGTTGATCTTGCGGCGGTCTTCGCTGGGGGACAGGCCATAGGCGGCGCGGTAATACTGATTCAGCGACGCGACGCTGCTATATCCGCAGGACAGGGCGATGTCGGCCATGGTCTTGTTGGAATACATCACCAGCTGGCGCGCCGCCGCCATGCGCATCCCGCGGAAATAGAGCGACGGACTGGTGCCGGTGGCTTTCTTGAAATGCCGCTCCAGCTGCCGCGCGGAGACATTGATCCGGTCGGCCACATCCAGCACCGACAGGGGCGTTTCGATATGTTCGGCGAACATGGCCACGGCGCTGGCGACCGGTTCCGGCAACATGTCGTCGGTGCTGGTGGCGGTGACGGTCGGAATGCGCTGGCGCACCCCCTGACCGCGCACCAGGGGGTGCTGGAACCAGCAGGCGACCTCGGTCATGATGGCGGGGCCGAGCGCGCGTTCGATCAGCATCAGCGCCAGGTCGAAGGCCGCCGCCGCGCCGGACACGGTATAGCAGCGCCGGTCCAGCATGATGACTTCGTCGGTCTTGTCGATCTCGGGGAATTCGTCGGCGAAGGCGGCATCATAGCACCAGTGCACCGAACAGGTGTGCCCGGCCAGGACGCCGGAGCGGGCCAGCGGGAAGACGCCGCCGCTCACCCCGCCCAGCGTCGTGCCGTGCCGCGCCATCGACCGCAGCACGCCGTTGCCGTGTTTCGGATCGGCGAACCGGCCCATCGGCGGGCTGAGAAGGAACAGGAAATCGACATCCGGCGCTTCGCTCAGGGACACCGACGGATCGAACCAGACCTTGGCGCTGGCATCGACCCGTTCCCCGGTTTCCGAGATCAGGGTCCAGTGAAAGCTCTGGGTTTCGGAGATTTCGTTCGCGGCCCGCAGGGGTTCGATCATCGACGTCAGGCAGGCCATCGGGAACCCCGGAAAAATCAGAAATCCCAAATGAATGATTTTATTTTCAGGCATCATATTTATACTGTTATGAAACAAGGGCGGGGCTGTCCATCACTTCGGGATCTGGCGAACCGCTTGACACCATGTCCCATTTGTTCTGAACGGAGGCAAGAGCATGAACCGGACCGCGCAGAATTCGACACGGAAAGAAAAAGTGGCACAGCTGAAACAGGACCCGCACAGGCTGCGCGACGAGCGCGAAAAGGTTCTCGAGGTGGCGATCGGGCGCGAGGTGCGCGCCTATCGGCGTCAGCTTGGCATCACGGTCGCGGACCTGGCCGGGTTGACCGGGCTGTCGATCGGGATGCTGTCCAAGATCGAGAACGGCAACACCTCGCCGTCGCTGACGACGCTGCAAACCCTTGCGAACGCGCTGAGCGTACCGTTGACATCGTTCTTCCGGCGGTTCGAGGAACATCGCGGCGCGATGCACACCAAGGCGGGCCAGGGGGTGGAAATCGAACGCGAAGGCACGCGCGCGGGGCATCAATACAACCTGCTCGGACATATCGGGGCGAATGCCAGCGGGGTGATGGTGGAACCCTACCTGATCACCCTGTCCGAGGAGTCCGACGTGTTCCCGACCTTCCAGCATGGCGGGATCGAAACCATCTACATGCTGGAGGGCGAGCTGCAGTATCGCCATTCCGACACGCTCTACCATCTGAAGCCCGGCGACACGCTGTTCTTTGACGCCGACGCGCCGCACGGACCGGAAATCCTGACGAAGCTTCCGGCCCGGTATCTGTCGATCATCGCCTATCCGCAGAACACCTGAGGCGCCGGTCAGCCTTTCCGCAGCGGCGGTTCGGTGTCGAGGTCGGGCCAGATGCCATCCGATGTCGGCAGCCCGTCGTCGAACTGCGACAGGTAGTCGACGATCAGCGGCCGGTTGCCGATGAACCCCTTGTAGGTCGCCAGTTCCACCGGAACGTCGCGCAACACCCGGTGCAGGCGGCGGCCCCATTTCGGCACTGTCACCACGTCCTGAAGCGCGATCATGTAGCAGCGGATCGGGAACACCAGCGCGTTGGAGCGGGGCAGACGGAAAAAGGTCTGCAACTCGACCCTGAGATGCTGTTTGGAGCCGATATTCTCCGGTGTCAGCGTGGTCTTCTGGATGCCCCACTTGTGATAGTTTTCCGGGCTGGTGTCGAGCAGCGGGTTCACCGTCATGGTCCAGTTCAGACGCCGCGCCGGGTTGCCCTGCTGCACGTTCAGAAGGAATTTCAGCGCCCGTTTGAAGATGCCCATCTCGTGCGCCAGCGGCACCGGGGCGTGCCATTCGAAGAAATTCATCCCGATGTCGAAATCCAGACTCCAGTCGGCCTGGGTGGTGACCATGCCGGCATCCATCCACAGGTTTTCGTCGCGCTGGTCGAGCACGGCGAAATCGCCCTGGGTCTGGCGGGTGATGTATTCCATCGGGCCATAGGGCAGGGTGGCTTCGTCAAGGAAGGTGAACCTGTCGTCGATCCCCAGCGGCCTGTTGATCCAGCGCCAGTCGTTGCCGTCGCGGTGCAGTTCGAAGAGGTCGGGGTAATCCTCCGACTTGCTGACCATGATCAGTTCCAGCAGGTCCCAGCCGGCCAGCGTCATGTGCGGCAGCGACTGGCAGCGCAGCGGGTCTTCGGCCAGAACGATGGCGCGGTCCTTCATCTCGGACACGTAATGTTCGTCCACGTCGAACCGCTTTTCATAGACAGAACCCGCGGGTCCCCCCCGGTGCTGTTCCATGTTGACCGAATACATGTAGCTGTCTTCGTGGAACGGGAAGGGAAAGCGCCTGATCGCCCAGTCCGAGTTGTGGAAGGTGTAATCGTCGCGGAAGGTTTCGTCGTTGAATTGGATGGTCATCTCTTTCGCCCTCCTTAGCGGTCCAGAACCAGCGTCCTGCCTTCGAACCGGCTGACGCAGGGCATGATCTTGCAGCCGCTCGCGCGGTCTTCGTCTTCCAGCCAGTGATCGCGATGCACGAAGGTGCCGTCGGACTCGATCACGTCGGTTTCGCATTGGCCGCAGGCCCCGCCGCGGCAGAGATAGGGCGCGTCGATCCCGGCGCGTTCGATCGCTTCCAGCAGGCTTTCGTGTTCGCCCACGTCCACGGTGATCCCGGATTTCGCCAGCCGCACCTGGAACGGCTTGCCCGATTGCGGCGCGAGGAACTCCTCGTAATGCACCGCCTCTTCCGGCCAGCCCAAGGCGGCGGAGGTCTTGCGCACCCATTCGATCATGCCCTTGGGGCCGCAGACGTAGACATGGGTGCCCAGGGGCTGCCCGGTCAGCAGCCGTTGCAGATCGATCGCCTGTTTCTGGTCGTCATAATAGACATGGACCGCATTCGGATGATTGGCGGTCAGTTCGTCCACATAGGAACCGAGCGCCGCCGACCGGCAGGCGTAGTGGAGTTCGAAACGGCCGCTCAGCCGGTCCAACTGCTTGATCTGGGCAAGAAACGGCGTGATGCCGATGCCGCCCGCGATCATCAGGTGCTTGCGCGCGCGCAGGTCCAGCGAGAACAGGTTGACCGGGTAGCTGATGACCATCCGGTCGCCGGTCTTGACCCGGTTGTGCATGAACAGCGACCCGCCGCGCCCTTCGTCGTCGCGGCGGACGGAGATGGTATAGGCGCTCTGGTCCATCGGGTCGGACATCAGCGAATAGGGGTTCAGCCGGGTGATGCCGTCATCCTGCATCTCGACGACCGTATGGGCGCCACCGGAAAACGTCGGCAGTTGCCCTCCGTCGCTGCGTTCGAATTTGAACCGTGTGACCAGATCGTTCAGCTTGACGATGTCGGTGACGGTGACGTCGATCTTTTCGGTGCCTGCGCTCATGAATACAACTCCACCGGGTCCGGGATGTTGCCGGGATCTTCGGCATCGATGCAGACGCCCTGGAACGCCGCATGACGGCGGGAATAGTGATCTCGCACGAACAGGGTCAGTCCGCAGTGGGCACAGACGAACGGGTCGGTCATGACGTCTTCGGTGATGCCCTTGCAATGCACGCATTGCATCCGCCGGGCGACCGATCCGCGATGTTCGGTCTGGATCGCGGAATGCGGGATGCCGGCGGCGGTGGCTTCGTTCATTGCCTGGCCCATCAGCCCCTCGGTGCCGGCGAGATAGACCTGCAACCCCATATGCGCGTCGCTCAGCACCCGGCGGATACGCGGCACGGATGCGGCGTAGGACGGGCCGACATGCAGGATCGACGGGTTCGCGGCCTTCAGCGGTTCGGTGAACCGGTCGCCGGTGCCCTTGGGGATGAAGATGACATGCGCATTGGCGAACAATTCGGGGTCCGCCGCCGCCAGATCGAGCAGCGCCTCGGCCCCCTCGGCATCGGCGATCATCAGATGCGCCTTGCCGGGCCGGGGCGCGAGCGTTCCGTAGACCGGACGGCTGGTGATGGAAGGTGGAAATCTGAATGTCGACATTGTCTTCCCTTGTTCGGTCAAACAGGCGACGGGGGGCAGACAGGCCGCCCCCCGTTTCCGTAACTCAGCCCTTGGCAGTCCGGCGCTTCTTGTCCGGGTCGTAGAACGGCATCGAATGCGCCACGCAGGGAATTTCCCCGCCGCTGTTCCTGACGGTCATTTTGGTGCCGTCCACGGCGCAGTCAACCGGCATCCGCGCGATGCCGACGTTGTGCTTGTTGAGCGACGAATACATGCCGATGGTCACGACGCCGACCTGCTCGCCGTCCTTCAGGAGCGGCGCGCCTTCCTCGGCGGGTTCGGTGCCCTCCAGCTTGACGCCGTAGATCTTGAAACGCTCCTTGCCTTCCAGCCGGTAATGTTCCTCCGCGCCGCGAAAGCCGGTCTTGCCGGGGGACACGGTGAAATCCAGCCCCAGTTCCCACAGCGTGTCGCCGTGCTTTTCATTCTCGAACGGATACATGTCGGAGTTGTCGAAGGGGAAGAACAGCAGGTAGCTTTCCGCCCGCAGCCAGTCCAGCGTGGTGAAACGTGTCGGGATGATGCCCATCGGCGCACCCTTTTCCACCAGCGTGTCCCAGATTGCCGGCGCATCCTGCCCGCGGCAGAAGATTTCATAGCCGCGTTCGCCGGTATAGCCGGTGCGCGAGATCATCACCGGCTTGCCCCAGAGCGTCGTCTGCATATGGGAGAAATAGGCCAGGTCGCGGACGCCGGGCACGTCCTGCTTTTCGAGGAAATCGACCGCCAGCGGGCCTTGCAGCGAGATGTCGTGCAGGTTGTCGTCAAAGCGGATGTCCACGTCGCGGCCGGTCGCGGCCATGGTCAGCTGTTCGTGACCCTGGCCCGACCCGTGCACCACCATGTAGGCGTTCGGCCCGGTGCGGTAGATCACGCAATCGTCGATGAACTTGCCGTCGTCGTTCAGCATGCAGGCATAGGAACTGCGGCCCGGTTTGATCTTGTCGGCGTTGCGCGTCGTCGCCCGGTCGATCACGTGATAGGCGTGCGGGCCGATCACATGCACCTTCTTGAGGCCCGACACGTCCATGAAACCGGCCTTTGTGCGGATGGCGAGGTATTCCTCTTCCTGGTCCTTGTCATAGCTCCAGGCGGTGCCCATGCCGGACCAGTCCTCCAGTGCCGACCCCAAGGCCCGGTGGCGATCCGAAAGGGCGGAGAATCTCCAAGATGCGGTCATGTCGTGTTCCTGTTTTCTGTGGTTCCAACGGCCCCCAAAGAGCCGGTCAGCGTCTTTGTCAATTGACAGAAAGATACAGAAAAAAGCAAGCTTCAAGAAAATAATTTTCCTACGGTGCAAAAGACAGGGTAACAAAATCGGCCGTAACCACCAGAATCCAAAAAAGAAACAGGGGACGCCAGTGGCGCGGCCTGTCGGCAGAAAAAAAGAATCAAAACACGCTCCGGTTGCGTCATGCAGCGGGAACCAAGTGTCGCCATATTCAAAGGGAGACTAAAATGGCTGTGACAGAATCGATTTCCGGCGCGACCGGCAGCAGCAAGCTGCACCGCGCCATCGGATGGAAAGATGCCTTCTGGATGGCGTCGGGCGTGCCGGCGCTGGTCCTATTTTCCATTGGTGGCATCGCCGCGACCATCGGCAATCCGTCATGGGTGGTTTGGGCGCTGTCGGTGACTTTCGGCTTCATCCAGGCATTCACATATGCCGAGATCGCCGGGCTCTTTCCGAACAAGTCGGGGGGCGCGTCGATCTACGGGGCGGCGGCCTGGGTGCGGTATTCCAAGGTCATCGCGCCACTGTCCGTCTGGTGCAACTGGCTGGCCTGGACGCCGGTTCTGGCGATTGGCGGCGGTCTTGCGGCCGGTTACATCCTGACGTCGTTCTTTGGCGCGGAGGCGGCGATCAACCAGTTCGAAATCACCTTGATGTCGCTCGATTTCCTGAACGAAGGTCTGACACTGCGGATCGATGCGACCTCCATCGTCGGAACGATCATCCTGCTTGGCGTTTTCATGGTCCAGCACAAAGGCATCTCGGCAGCGGCCAAGCTGCAAACCTTCATCGGTCTCGCGGTCCTGATTCCGCTTCTGATCGTCGGTTTCGTGCCGATTCTGACGGGTGACGTTCTGGCGGCCAACCTGGTGCCGCTGGTTCCGATTTCCGGCGAATGGAACACCGAAGGCTGGACCCTGTTCCTGGGCGGTCTCTTCATCGCGGCCTGGTCGGCCTATGCGTTCGAAACCGCGATCTGCTACACCAGCGAATTCCGCGATCCCAAGCGGGACACGGTCAAGGCCATCCTGGCGGCAGGCGCGATCTGCATGGTGATCTATATCGTCGTGCCGATCAGCTTCCAGGGTGTGCTCGGCGTGGACGGCATGTTGCAGGACGGCATCGTCGACGGCTCGGCCGTGGGCGGCGCGATGGCCGGCATGGTCGGCGGCGGCTCGGCCCTGGCGTCGATCATGGTGGTCATGCTGTTGCTGGCGCTGGTGCTTGCGATCATGACGTCGATGGCCGGCTCCTCGCGGACGCTCTATCAGGGATCGGTCGACGGCTGGCTGCCCAAGTTCCTGTCGCGCACCAACGAACACGGTGCGCCGACGGCCGGCATGTGGACCGACCTTGGCTTCAACCTCATCCTGCTGATGATGTCGGACTACCTGTTCGTTCTGGCGGTGTCGAACTGCTGCTACCTGATCTTCAACTTCCTGAACCTGCATTCGGGCTGGATTCACCGGATCGACAACGCAAAAGTGGAACGTCCCTGGAAGGCGCCGACCATCATGCTGTGGCTTGGCGGCATCCTGGCCTTCGTCAACGCTGTCCTGCTGGGAGCCGGGGCGAACGTATGGGGCGAGGGCACGCTGCGGTCGGCGATATTCGCGATCGCGCTGATCCTGCCGGTCTTTGCCTGGCGGCACTGGGTTCAGGACAAGGGCAAGTTCCCGCACGAGATGCTCGAAGATCTGAGCGTCGGCGGCGTGGACCCGGATCACGGCGTGCGGAAGGCGGGCATCCTGCCATACCTGACGCTCGCGGCGGGCGTCGCCGTGGTGGTGGTCTCGAACATGATCTTCCAGCTCTGACGGGCGAACTGTCATGGAAAGGGGCGGCATGGCGGCCGCCCCTTTCCGCCGGAACTGCAATGGCCGGACAGGCTTTGGGCATCGTTCGCCCGGTCGGCCTGCCGGGCCAAACAGCGGGTGGCCGCGCCTTTGGGATCTCTTGGGAGCGCGTTTTGCCTGAAATGAAAATAAGTTTCTTAACAGTTGATACTTTCTGGATTTGCTGGTAGCGTCCGACTCAATCAACCATCAGAAGGATTTGCGCCGATGTGCGGGATCGTAGGACTCTTTCTCAAGGACAAGTCGCTTGAGCCCAAGCTGGGTGAAATGCTGACCGACATGCTGATCACCATGACAGACCGCGGCCCGGATAGCGCCGGCATCGCGATCTATGGCACCGATGCGGAGAACAAGACCAAGCTGACGGTGCAGTCCGGCAATCCCGATGCGGATTTCGCCGGGCTCGACACCGCTTTGGCGGCCGAGATCGGCAGTCCGGTGACTCTGCGCCGCAAGGACACCCATGCGGTGCTGGAAATGAACGGCGGACTGGACGAATCGGCGCGGCTGGCGCTGTCCATGCTGCGACCCGACGTCCGGGTGATGAGCGCCGGCGACACGATCGAGATCTACAAGGAAGTCGGTCTGCCCAAGGATGTGGCCACCCGGTTCGAACTGTCCAAGATGTCGGGCACCCATGGCATCGGCCACACCCGCATGGCGACGGAATCCGCCGTGACCACCCTGGGCGCGCACCCGTTTTCCACCGGAACCGACCAGTGCCTCGTGCACAACGGATCGCTGTCCAACCACAATTCGCTGCGCCGCCGCCTGAAGCGCGAGGGCGTGCGTATCGAAACCGAGAACGACACCGAGGTCGGCGCGGCCTACCTGACCTGGAAGATGCGGAACGGCGCGACGCTGGGCGAGGCGCTGGAAAGCAGCCTTGACGATCTCGACGGGTTCTTCACCTTCGTCGTCGGCACCAAGGACGGGTTCGGCGTGGTCCGCGACCCGATCGCCTGCAAGCCGGCGGTGATGGCCGAGACCGATCAATACGTCGCCTTCGGGTCGGAATACCGGGCGCTGGTCAACCTGCCGGGCATCGAAACGGCCCGCGTCTGGGAACCCGAACCCGCAACCGTCTATTTCTGGAACCACTAAGGCGCCGCCGCCGGAAAGACCAATAACATGCAGACAATCAATCTTGAAGCTGACGGCCTGCGCAGCATGAACGCAGCCCTTCAGGGGCAGTCCACGGACACCAACCAGACCAGTTGGGAAATCGTCAACCCGAAAGGCAGTCACGCGATTGCCGTCGGGCTGGACGCGCCGATCGAAGTGACCGTCAAGGGATCGACCGGCTATTACTGCGCCGGGATGAACAAGCAGGCGACCGTGCATATCAATGGCTCCGCCGGGCCGGGGGTCGCCGAAAACATGATGTCGGGCACCGTCATCGTCGACGGCGACGCCAGCCAGTATGCCGGGGCCACGGGCCGCGGCGGGCTGCTGGTCATCAAGGGCAACGCCAGTTCGCGTTGCGGGATTTCGATGAAAGGCATCGATATCGTGGTCCATGGCAACATCGGCCACATGTCGGCCTTCATGGCGCAGTCGGGTAACCTGGTCGTTTGCGGCGACGCGGGTGACGCGCTGGGGGATTCGATCTACGAGGCGCGGCTGTTCGTGCGCGGATCGGTCAAGTCGCTGGGCGCGGATTGCATCGAGAAAGAGATGCGTCCCGAACATATCGAGATCCTGCGCGACCTTCTGGAAAAGGCCGGCTGCGATGCGAAACCCGAAGAGTTCAAGCGTTACGGGTCGGCGCGCCAGCTGTACAATTTCAAGATCGACAATGCCGGCGCGTATTAGGAGATGAGCATGAAAGACGGAAAACTCGCGGCGATCCCGCGCACCACGCCGGTCCAGTCGGCGACCTTCACCAATTCGGTCAACGCGGAAATCCGCCGCGCGGCCGCGACCGGGATCTATGACATCCGGGGCGGCGGCGCGAAACGGCGGGTGCCGCATTTCGAGGACCTGCTGTTTCTCGGCGCGTCGATCTCGCGCTACCCGCTGGAAGGCTACCGCGAAAGATGCGACACGCGGGTGACGCTCGGCACGCGGTTCGCCAAGAAGCCGATCGAACTGGATATTCCGGTGACGATCGCGGGCATGTCCTTTGGCGCGCTGTCCGGTCCGGCGAAAGAGGCGCTGGGGCGCGGGGCCTCCATGGCCGGCACTTCGACCACCACCGGCGATGGCGGCATGACCGAAGAAGAGCGCGGCCATTCCACCAAGCTGGTCTATCAATACCTACCGTCGCGCTATGGCATGAACCCGGACGACCTGCGCCGCTGCGACGCCATCGAGGTCGTCGTGGGGCAGGGCGCGAAACCGGGCGGCGGCGGCATGCTGCTGGGCCAGAAGATCAGCGACCGCGTCGCCGAGATGCGCAACCTGCCCAAGGGCATCGACCAGCGGTCGGCCTGCCGCCACCCGGACTGGACCGGGCCGGACGACCTGGAAATCAAGATCCTCGAACTGCGCGAGATTACCGCCTGGGAAAAGCCGATCTACATCAAGATCGGTGGCGCGCGGCCCTATTTCGACACCACGCTGGCGGTCAAGGCCGGGGCCGACGTGGTCGTGCTCGACGGGATGCAGGGCGGCACCGCGGCGACCCAGGACGTGTTCATCGAACATGTGGGCCAGCCGATCCTCGCCTGTATCCGCGAAGCCGTGCGCGCGCTTCAGGATCTCGGGATGCACCGCGAGGTGCAGCTGATCGTCTCGGGCGGCATCCGCAACGGCGCGGATGTGGCCAAGGCGATGGCGCTTGGGGCCGATGCGGTCGCCATCGGCACCGCGGCGCTGATCGCGCTGGGGGACAACGACCCGAAATGGGAATCCGAATACCAGAAGCTGGGCACCACGACCGGCGCCTATGACGACTGGCACGAAGGCCAGGACCCGGCGGGCATCACCACGCAGGACCCGGAACTGATGGCGCGGTTCGATCCCATCGAAGGCGGCCGCCGGCTCAACAACTATCTCAAGGTGATGACGCTGGAGGCGCAGACCATCGCCCGCGCCTGCGGCCACAACCACCTGCATAATCTAGAGCCCGAAGATCTGGTGGCCCTGACGATGGAGGCGGCGGCGATGGCCAAGGTGCCGCTGGCCGGAACCGATTGGTATCCCGGAAAGCCCGGCTTCTGAGCCAAGGAATGGAACGCGCGGCCTTCATGGCTGCGCGTTTCCCGATTGAACAGCGGTCGCGCAAACCCTATCCATCGGATCGATCGCGACCAACCAGGGAGAGAGAGCTTGTCAATGGCAAAAGACCTTCAGACGCAAGGCGCGCAGACCAACCTCGAAGAATGGGGAAATGAGCGCGGCATCAAATATTTCATGGTGAATTTCACCGACCTGCTGGGCGCTCAGCGCACCAAGCTGGTGCCGCTGCGCGGTATCGCGAAGATGCAGGAAGGCGGTGCGGGTTTCGCCGGTTTCGCAGGCGGCATGGACTACACTCCGGCGCATCCCGACATGCTGGTGATGCCCGATGCCAGCGCCGCGATCCAGATCCCGTGGCAGAAGGACATCGCCTGGGTTCCCGGCAACCCGGTGATGAAGGGCGAATTGTCGGCCCATGCACCGCGCAACGTGCTGCAAAAGCAGATCGCAGATGCGGCCGAACTCGGCCTGCATTTCAAGATCGGCGTGGAGCCGGAATTCTCGCTTCTGTCGCCGGACGGCCGGTCGCTGGCCGATGAGCTCGATACCCGCGCCAAGCCCTGCTACGACCAGCAATCCATGATGCGCAACTACCATGTCATTCGCGAAGTCAGCGAATACATGCTGGAACTGGGCTGGGGCAACTACCAGAACGACCACGAAGACGCCAATGGCCAGTGGGAGATGAACTGGGACTTCGACGACGTTCTGACGATGGCCGACCAGCTCAGCTTCTTCAAGTTCATGATCAAGTATGTCGCCGAGAAGCACGGCATGCGCGCCAGCTTCATGCCGAAGCCGCTGCCGCACCTGACCGGCAACGGGTTGCACGTGCATATCTCGGCTTGGGATGCCAAGGGCGACGACGCGAGGACCAACCTGTTCGCGGGCAATGACGACACCCCCACCGGGCGCTACGGCCTGTCCGAAACCGGCAAGCATTTCCTTGGCGGCCTGATCGACCACGGCAGCGGCCTGACCGTGATCTGCTGCCCTTCGGTCAACAGCTACAAGCGTATCGGCGCCCCCGCGACGGTCTCCGGCTCCAGCTGGGCACCGACCTCGATCACCTGGGCGGGCGACAACCGCACCCACCTGGTGCGCGTGCCGGGCGGTGGCCGCATGGAACTGCGCCTGCCCGACGGCTCGGCCAACCCCTACCTGATGCCCGCGGTGATCATGGCCGCCGGCCTGAACGGCATCCGCAACAAGTCCGACCCGGGCGAGGCGCAGGAGATCGACATGTTCGCCGAAGGCCACAAGGTCAAGAACGCGCCGCCGTTGCCACATAACATGCTGGACGGTCTGCGCCGCTACGAGGCGGACACCGTGCTGACGGACGCGATGGGCGAGGAATTCACCAAGGCGTTCCTGAAGAAGAAGCACGCCGAATGGCGCGATTTCGTCACCCACTTCACCGAGTGGGAGCGCGAGCACACGCTCGACATCTGAGCAACGGTGCCGCGCGCGGTGCAAGGACCCCTCCTCCCGGTCCTGTCAACCCGCGCGGCGCTTCCGGGTCCGATCCGTCACCCGGACAACGCCCCCCGCAGCCGTCCGGCTCGCGGGGGCGTTTCGTTTTGGCCCCATCACATCCCGCGCCGGAAACCTGTCCGCCCGGCCGGGGGGCGCTGCGGTGTGGGTGGGTCGCGGGCACGGTCAACGTCGATGAATACCCAAAGGGCCAGCGGGTTTGCGTTTTGGAACTGTCCGGCCTTTCTGGTCCGGTCGCCGCATACAGCACCGGGCGGGCTGAAATAAGGCGGGGTCGAAACCCCGCTTTCTTGCGGTTGTCACCGTTCGTGGTGGCGTCAGAGGCCTGGATAGATGGTGAAGCGTTGGCACAGGGCCTCGACCTCGGCCTTGACCTTGGCCTCGACTGCGCCGTTGCCGTCCTCGCCGTTCGCGGCCAGCCCGTCCACCACCTCGATGATCCAGTCGGCGATCTGGCGG